>CAXBJY010000023.1:0-72197 GCA_963976285.1 uncultured Gammaproteobacteria bacterium | reverse complement strand
CCCATCGTCGTCGCCGGTACCGTGTTCACCGGCGCGTCGTTCACCGCCGTCACCGAGATATCAACAGTGTCGACGTCGTCCAGAGCACCGTCCGTCGTATCGATCGTCAGTACGTCGGGGCCGTTGAAATTACCCGCTGGGTCGTAATTCATTCCGTCCAACGCGGCATTGATATTCGCGATCGAACCGTTGAATGTCATCGCCGACGATGCATTACCGCCACTCGTGAACGACAGGCCGGTGATCTGGCTCAACGTGAGTAGGCCGTTATTTACCGACAGCGAAACCGTCAGGTTCAGGTCGTCGCCGTCACTGACCGCGATCAGCGTCCCGCCGGTGAACGTGAGCGTCCCGTCTTCGGCGACAACCTGCGCCGCCGGCACCGTGTTGACCGGGCGATCGGTCGCATCGATGTTAATGACATCGGTGTCGGTTAATGCACCTCCGGCGCCGGTATTGCCGCCGTCGTTTGTCTGCACGGTCACGGTTTGTGGTCCGACCGACGGCGTGTTGTACGTGAGACCGTTCAGTGCCGCGTTCAGTGCGGCTTGCGAGCCAACCAGCGTTACCACCGCCGACCCGTCGCCGATCACCGACGTCAGGCCCCCCAGTGCACCGGGATTCAGAGTCAGCGCGGCGCCGGCATCGCTTGCCGTCAACGTTACCGTGATATCGGCCGCAGCCGCATCAAGGTCCGTCACGCTGAGGAGATTTCCATTACCCGCGTTGAACGCGAGGTCGACGCCGCGCTCAACGATCTGCGAAGCCGCCGGGAAAGTGTTTACCGGTGCATCATTCACCGGCGTCACATTCAGCGTAATAGTTCCGTCGCCGGGTCCGGCGCCCGCGGCGTCTTCTATATGCGTCGTGACAGCCGTGTTTACGTCATTATCCGGTGTCGGTACGAATTCCACTGCAGCGAGCGCAGCATTGACCGCAGCAACACTTCCGGTCACGGTCCAGACGCCCGTCGCCGCCGAATACGACTCGCCATTGCCACTCGCAGCGCTTAGGGCACCGGCCGCAGGAATCGCCAGAGTCAATGTCGCGGTGATCACGTCACCGGTGTCGATATCGGTCACGACGATATCCGCCAGCGGCACGTTCGCATCACCTTCTGTGTACATCGCCGTGCTGGACAAGTTCGCGGCCGTCGGCGGGTCGTTGACCGGTGTGAAGTCGAGGGTGATCACCCCTTGCTCTGGCCCGGTGCCGGCTGCATCAGTAACGCGCGTCGTTATCGTCGTATCGGTTGCATTGTCAGCGGCTGGAATAAAACGGACATTGGCGAGCGCGGCATTCACTGCATCGACGCTCCCGCTGACAGTCCAAATGCCAGTCGCGGCGTTGTAGCTGGCAGTCCCCGATGTTGAGAGAGCACCGGAGCCCGGGTCTGCCAGCGTCAGTAACGCGGTTATTGTTTCGTTCGTGTCCGCGTCCGCGACGACAATATCGGGAAGCGCAACCGCCGCATCACCCTCGAAATAAACAACCGTACTCGTAAGGTTCGTCGCCGTCGGCGTGTCGTTGCCTGCGAGACCTGCGGCTTGCTGAATCTGATCGGTCAGGTCGTCATTGTTAGATCCGGTGTTCCCGCTCCTCGGCGTGCCGTCGGAGCGCAGCGGCGAAAACAATTGCTCGAGCGAATCCGCGCGCGCCGTGCTGGAAGAATTGAACGCCGGCGAGAGCTGCCCGGCCTCCGGCACCTCGGTGCCTTCATAGCTTGGTAGCGTGTACGCCCCCGACACGAATGTGCCCGCCGCAGTGATGATGTTTAACCCGTTCTCGTCCTCGAACACGAGCGCACTTTCCAGATCACCCGCCTCCGCACCCGACGGATCACCGAACGATCGCGCCCGCGGTGCTTCCGGGCTATCTGCCGCGGCGAAAAATCCTCCGACAACAATGTTCCCGTCAGCGGTTTCGACGACGAGGTTATCGCCGTCCTGGCTCGTCGTGATCGTGGTTTCCGCATCCGGGAGCAGGACGACCGTGTCACCGGGCTCGAGCGTAATTACCGTACCGGGTTCGATTGCGACCGTGCGGATTTCGCCGCTCGCCGATATGATTCTGATTGCCACTGCCATGTTGCTCTCCTGCTGATCCGTCCGCCGACCTACCCTGTGTCGTGGTGGGGCGGATCAAGATTATCGAGGTGGCAGCGGTGCCGCCCCGAAGTCGTATTTAACGCCTAATTTAACGATCTTTATCGGAAGCACTTCACGATTCGCTTGCGCTTTCGAAACGCCCGCGCGGCGCGACCGGATGCCGCCTCAACGCTCGCTCAACGCCTTGTCCCGAACTTTAAGTATTGGTTTAAGTATATAATCTAAAACGGTTTTTTCACCGGTCAGGATTTCAACCGTGGCCACCATACCGGGAATGATCGGCAACGGGCCGTCGTCACCCGGCAAATGAGCGGACTCGGTGCGTACGAGGATCCGGTAATAGCTCTCGTTCGGGTTCTTTTCGTCGACGATCGTGTCGGCGCTGATGTGTTCGAGGCGGCCTTGCAGGCTCCCGTAGATTGAGTAGTCATACGCGGTGATTTTGACCGTCGCTTCCTGCCCGGGGTGCAGAAACGCGACATCCGCCGGCCGGATCCGCGCCTCCACGAGTAATTTATCTTCGAGCGGGACGATTTCCATGATCGTCGCGCCCGGCCGGATCACGCCTCCGACGGTCGTCACTTCGACGTTTTTTACCGTGCCGCGCATCGGTGAACGGATCACGCTGCGGTAGACCTCGTCGGCGCGCGCCGTGTTGATTTCGAGTCCCCGCGCGAGCTCCGCTTCACGGCGCGCAAGCTCGGCTCGGGCGTCGGCCCGGAACTTGTTCCTGATTTCCTGAATATTTCCTTTTATTTCAATAATTTGCCGTTTCAGTCTCAATACTTCCACGGCCGATACGGCGCCGCGCTCGACGAGCGGCTCGGTCATCGCGAGTTCCTGCTCGGCGAGCGCGAGGTTGCGCCCGAGCGAGCCGGTGGATTCGAGCAGCGTGCGTTGGCGGGAGTGATAGAGCTTGCGTTCGAGACTGATGATCGACGGATTGACGTCCGCGGGAAACACGGGCTCGACCCCATTCGCTTCGGCGGTCAGGCGTGCCACGGCGGCCTTCTCCGCCATGACGGTCGACTGCCCCTCACGCAGTGCGGCCCCCGAGCGCGTATCGTCGATGCGCAACAGGATCTGTCCTTCCTCGATGATGTCGCCCTCGCGCACGAGCAACTCCGCCAGAATGCCGCCCTCGAGACTCTGGATCACCTGCTCGCGACTCGACGGCGTCACCCGGCCCTCGCCGCGGGTGACCTCGTCGACGACGGCCGTGTCCGCCCAGATGAAGGCGACGACGAGAAACGTGATGATGAGGAGCAGGCTGATCCCGGCGAGCGGGTTCGAGTCGGCAATGACGGCTGCGCGCGCATCGGCGATATAGCTGACGTCCTTGCGCGCGCGTATCAGTTCGCGCCGATCAATCTGCAGCGATTTCATGACGGCGTCCCGCCCGGCGGCTGCATCAGGCGTTTCATGACCTCGTCGCGCGGCCCGTCCATGACGATGCGCCCGCCGTCGACGACGATCAATCGGGACACGAGACTCAGCAACGTTGGTTTGTGCGTGACGAGCACGAGCGTCCGGTGTTCGGCGAACTTGCCCAGGTTCGCGATGAATGCCTGCTCGGCGGAATTGTCCATCGCACTCGTCGGTTCATCGAGCAGTAACACGGTCGGCCGCTTGATCACGGCGCGGGCGATGGCGACGGCCTGGCGTTGCCCGCCGGACAAGCCATCCCCCCGTTCACCAACGATCGTGTCGTAGCCATTCGCCTGTTGCGCGACGATACGATCGAGACCGGCGAGACGCGCGGCCTGCAGCACGTCATTGTCGTCGGCATGGGGGTAGCCCAGCGTGATGTTGTCGCGCAGCGTACCCTGGAACAGGCGCGTATCCTGCGCGACGTAGCCAATCTGGTGACGCAGATCAATCGGGTCGATCTGCTCGATGTCGACCCCGTCGACCCTGACAGCGCCCGATGCAGGCGCATAGAGGCCGAGAATCAGCTTCAGTAACGTGCTCTTGCCGGAACCGATCCGGCCGAGGACACCGACATGCTCGCCGGCCGTGATCGACAGCGACACACTGTCGATCACTTTGATCTTCTGTCCCGGGTAGGCGAAATTCACCTGGTCGAGCGCGATCGCGCCGTCGATCGTCGGACGTTCGAGGAACTTCCGGTTCGCCGGCCGCTCGACCGGTTGCCGCATCAGGCCGTTCAGGGTCGCGTACGACGCCCGTGCGGACTGGTAGCGGGTCATCAATGCCGCAACCTGCTGCAGCGGCGCAAGTCCGCGGCCACTCAATATGACACACGCGATCAATGCGCCGACCGTGAGTTCGCCATCGCCAATCAGGAAAACGCCCCACACGACGATGAGGATCGTCGTCAGTTGCTGGGCCAGCGCGGTGAAGTTCATTACGAGCGACGAGATCAAACGCGACCGCGTCGCCGAGCGGCTCGTCAGCGCCGTGTAATCTTCGTAACGTCCCTGCATGCCGCCTTCGCCGCACAACGTTTTCAGGATCTCGACGCCGTCCACGGCCTCGACGAGGAGCCCGTGCTTCAGTGCGCCTTCGCGCAGATGCTGTCGCATCAGGTACGACAATGGCGCTTGCGCGATCAAGCCGACGATGAGCACCGCGGGCACCGCGGCCAGCGGCACGAGATGCAGGGGCGCGCCGATCAGAAAGATGACCCAGATGAAAAACCCGACGAACGGGATGTCGATAACCGCCGCGAGCGTGGCGGAACTCATGAAGTCGCGCAGCGATTCGAATTCACGCAATTGCGCCGCGAACGCACCGGACGACGGTGGCCGCGCTTCCGTGCGAATGTTCAGAGCCTGGGCGAACAACGTACTTGCGAGCACGAGATCGGCCTTTTTCCCGGCAGTATCTAGAAAGTAGGCGCGCAGGTTACGTGCGAGAAACTCGAAACCAACGGCGATCGCAGTGCCTATCGCGAGCACCGTGAGCGTTTCGACCGCGTTGTTCGGGACCACCCGATCGTAGACGTTCATGATGAACAGTGACGTCGCAACAGCGAGCACGTTCACGATGCCGGCGGCGAGAATGGCTTCGAAATAGTAGCGGCGATAACGCCACAGCGTGCCCCAGAACCAGGACCGTCCCGCGCCGCGCCCGGCCTCGCCAAGACGCGTATCGTCGAGCGAAAATTCCGCCTGCACAAAGATCACGTAGCCCGTGCTTTGCTTCTCGAGCGCGGCGAGTTCGAGCTTCGTTTTGCCGAAGCCGGCTTCCGGAAACATCACGGTGGCGGACTTGCGATCGGGGAACCCGGTCAGTACGCAGGCGCCGCCGTCGTCGAGCAGGATGACCGCGGGCAGCAGCAGCTGCGATATCTTTTTCACCGGGCGTTTTACGATCCGCGCCGCGTACCCGTTCTTTTCCGCGGCGCGGACGAACGTCTGCGGCGAAATACCGTCGCTGCCGCGCGGTAATCCGGCCACGAGCGCGGACGTCGATATCGCCCGCCCGTGAAGCCGGGTGATTATGTGCAGGCACTCAGCGAGCGGATCATCGGGACGGCCCGCGGCCGGCGCAGGTTCAGGATTCGTGGTTGGAGTTGCGAGGGCCATCGCCGGGGGCGGCGTCACTCAGGGATTAACCCGAGCGCAGCCTCGTCGGTGTTGGTCGTGGCGTATTCCGGCGCGAACCGACGAAGAGCTGCACGTCAGCAGCACGGTGTCACCATCGGCACGATCTCGCGTGCCGAATTCAGGGCCCCGATGCGCTGACACCGAGACTCGAGGTCAGTTGACCCTTGCTCGCCTCGACGAAGTACTGGTTGACGAGGTCTTCGAACGTCCCGCTGACGAGATTCGAGCGCGCGTTAAACAATTCGTTCTCCGCGTTGAGCAAGTCGAGCAGGGAACGCCGACTCAGCTCGAATTGCGCACGGTAGGATTCGAGCGTCGCTTGCGAGGCATTGACGTGCTGCTCGAGATACTTGATCCGCGCTTCGCTGATCGCCCGGGCCTGGTAGGCAATGGCAACGTTTTCGGCAACCGCGCGCTTCGTGTCATCGATGAGTTCCGTCGCCGCCGATTTGCGCTCGAACGCAGCCATTTCGGCCGCCTTGTCCGAACCGCCGCGGAACAGGTTCCACTGGGCGACGACCATGATTGCGGTCGAATTGCGCGTACCGTCCACGCCGGAAATGTTGTCGTCGCGGCGCAAGCGGCCCTCGAGGTTGACGGTCGGGTGATAAGCCGATTTCGCGGCACGGATTTCCGCATCGGCGGCCTCGGCCTCGGCTTGCGACTGGAGCACCGCGGGGTGCCCGTCGAGCGCCTGTCCCATGCCGTTCGCAATCGCGGAATCCAGTTGCGTCTGGTCGACCCCGTCGGGTGCCGTCAGACCCGACGCCTGCCGCGCCGGGGTGGTGAGTTCGTCCGGCGCGCTGCCCACGACCCGCTCATAGCGCGCGACGGATTCCCGCAGTGCGCCTTCGCGCGCGGTGAGTACGCTGCGGGCAAGCGCGAGGCGGGCGACGGCCTGTTCAACGTCGGCCCGATTGCCGACACCGCGTTCGCTCTTCGCTTCCACGTTGCCGAGCATTTTTTCGTGTGACGCAACGTTATCGCGCGCGAGTGCGACGAGCTCGCGGCTACGAATCACATCGAGGAACGATTCCGCCGCCCGGAATGCGATCGCTTCGCGCGTGTCCGACAGGCTGTAATCCGCCGCGTTGAGCAGGGCCACGCGGCGCTCGACTTCGCTGCGCGTGGCGAAACCGTCCCACAGTAACTGGCGGGCCGTGAGGCCGGTTTCGCGACGATCCATCGTGCCGCGATCGTTACCGGCCAGTTTCAGCTGCTTTGAATTCGTGTCTTCGGGGCCGTACCCCGCGTCGAAATCGAGCGTTGGGTAGTATCCCCCGCGCGCCCGTCGCAAATCGAAAACCGATGCCCGCGCCGAGGCGCCTGCGCTCAATACGGCGGGGTTCGAGTTAATCGCCTGGCTGACCGCCTCTTCTATCGTGAGTGCCGACGCGGGCATTGCGCCCAGCATACCGGCGACGAGCGCGGTCGCGAGTCCCAACATCAGGGTGCGCAGACAAACCGTATGCCGCCAAAGGCCGGGGCTGTCGCGCAGACTTCGCGTCAGGGACGCCGAACTTGGATCTGCCATCAATGTCACTTTATTGCTTCCCCCAACATAATCGCCCAGACCACTCCTGCGACGGATCCGAGGGTCCCGGGCAGAATGGCTAGACGGCTCTTTCCGGGAGCATAGCCCAAACTGTGAGCTTGATAAAGTGATTTCGCATTTCTTACGCCCAACACTCTGAATTTTGTGTTCTTTTCACCAGCTTCCGAATTTTCGGTGGGTGTACGGGCACGCGCTCGGAGGCGTCGACGGCCGGCGCTCCGGAGCGCGCGGGGCTAGCTGTACGATCCGCCTGGGCTGCCAGGCCGCGCAACTACGCTTCGATGTTGTATTTCTTCAGTAAATGGTAGACCGTCGGCCGGCTGACGCCAAGCATTTCCGACGCTTTTCCGATCTGGCCGCCGGACATCGCGAGCGCTTCCTGGATCGCGTTCGCTTCCGCCGTTTCGCGAATTTCCTTCAGCGTCTTGAAGCTGTGTTCCGCATTGGCGTCGAGTTCCAGGTCTTCCGGTTCGATCAAGGTGCCGTCGGTCATGATGACCGCGCGCTTGATCCGGTTTTCGAGTTCTCGCACGTTGCCCGGCCAGGCATAGTGTTCGAGCGCGGCAAGCGCGCGCTGGCTGAAGTCCTTCACGTTGTTATTGTGCTCGTCGGCATAACGGCGCATGAGTACGCGGCCGATGAGTATCGTATCGCCGGCCCGGTCGCGCAGCGGCGGAATCGATACCGACACTTCGCTGATCCGGTAGTACAAATCCTCGCGAAACAGCTTTTGCTCGATCAGTTCATGCAGGTTCTTGTGCGTCGCACAGATCACCCGCGTATCGACCGCGATTTCCTGCCGGCCACCGACCCGCTCGATCACCCTTTCCTGCAGGAAGCGCAACAGCTTGGCCTGCAGCGCGGGCGGCAAATCGCCCATTTCGTCGAGGAACAGCGTGCCGCCGTCCGCGTACTCGAGCTTACCGCGGGTTTGTTTCGATGCGCCCGTGAACGCGCCCTTTTCGTAGCCGAACAACTCGCTCTCGAGCAGGTTCTCCGGGATCGCCGCGCAGTTGATCGCGACAAACGTTTTGCCGTTGCGGGAACTCAGTTCGTGGACCGCGCGCGCGAGGATTTCCTTGCCGGTGCCGCTTTCACCGAGCAACAGCACGGACGTGTCGGTCGGCGCAATTTTTTCAATATGGCGACAGACGTCGAGCATCTGGCGACTGCCGGCAATGATTCCCTCGAGCGGTTCGCGCTGTTTCGCGATGAGCTGGCGATTCTCGTTTTCGAGCTCGTGGAGGCGGTGCGCGCGGTCCACGATGAGTCGCAACACGTCGGGATCGATCGGTTTCTCGTAGAAGTCGTACGCGCCCTGCCCCACGGCGCGTACGGCAACTTCGCGATCGTCGTTGCCGGTCACGACGATCACTTTCGTACTCGGCGCGGCGCTCAGGATCTCATTCAGCGCGCGTAATCCCTCGGACGCATTTGCGGGATCCGGCGGCAAGCCGAGATCGAGTGTCACCACGGAAGGCGAGTGCTTTCCGAGTTCCGCCAGCGCGGACTCCCGATCGCCGACCACAATGCTGTCGTAATCTTCCAGTGCCCATTTCAGTTGTTTCTGGAGACCCGGATCGTCATCGACGATCAATAATTTCGGCTTCGTCACACACCCGCCTCCGAAACAGGGACAAGGTCCGCCGTGGCGGTGGACGGTTCGCTCAGCGGCAGACTGATCACGATCGTGGTCCCGACCCCCGGCTCGCTCGTCACGTCGAGCCGGCCGCCCAGGTTCGAAACAATATGCCGACTTTCATACACTCCGATTCCCATACCGGCTTTGCCCTTCGTTGTATCAAACGGGCGAAACAGCCGCGTTCTGATAAATTCCTTATCCATTCCACATCCACTATCGCTGATCCGAATGACGGCGTTGTCCGCCTCATGTTCGAGCGTCACGACGACACTCCCGTCGTCGGTCGTTGCATCCTGCGCATTCTGGACCAAATGCTCGACAACCGACAGCAAGCGGTCGTAAGAAGCTGAAATTTCCACTGCCACCGCGTCTCGCTGAAATTCGGGTTGTGGTTCGCGCTGGCTACATTGTTTAACGGCATGCGCGATCAATCCATTGAGTTCGACGTTCTCGACTTTTTCGTTCGCGGCCGCGGAATCCTGCCGCAGGCTTGCGAGCATGCGATTGATTTTCGCCACCGCGTCACCAATCGTGTTGAACGCGTCGGCAATGAATTCAGGGTTATCACGGTGGCGCTCGGCGTTGCGCACGACGAGTGAAAGTTGCGCCACGACGTTTTTCAAATCGTGCACGAGAAACGCGGACAGCTGGTTGAATGCTTCAAACTGCCGCGCCTCGGCCAGCGCTTCGGTGGCGCGCAGAAACGCGAGATAGCTCGCGGCCTGGCGGCCGACGGTGCGTAACAGGTCGCGATCTTCGAACGTCACGGCTTCGTTTGTCCGCGGTTCGGCGAGGATCAGAAACGCGAGCAGTTCGTCCCCGTGCACGATGGGGACCGCAATCCAGGCGCGGCGCAGCTCATCGAGCCACGGAAACGCGTAGTCGACGCCGCTGTCAGACAGGTCGGCGTGGCGCAGTTCGAACAGTTCCTGGGACGCTTCGAGCGCGCGCACGAACGGATGATCGTCTCCGAGTTGCCAGTCCGGCTCGCCGTCCATGGACCAGCTGCTCGTGATCATGAACTGACCGGTTTCGGTCTTCGACCACATGATGCCGCCCGTGCTGTCGACGATGTCGGCAATCGCACGCAGGATCGTGGCGCGCAGATGTTCCGGATCGGCGTCACTCGTCGACAGTTTGCGCGTAAATGACAACCAGACTTCGCCATATTCGTAGCGATTCTTGTAGAAATGCTTCGCCAGGAACATCCGCAGCCGCGAACGAACCTGGGATGAAAAAATCAGGGTCACGAGAAACAGCAGCGCGCCGGAGATGAACGCCGCGCGCAGCGCGCCACCCCAGGTACCGCCGTATGAGTTCAGGTAGTAACCCGCCAACGATACGAGCAGCAGGTACAGCCCGGCGCCCAGCGCCGCGACACTGTGAAACACGACGCGTCGTGATACGAAGATCTCGAGGTTCCAGTCACGGTTGCGCGCCGCGGCGAGCGTAATCAACGGCACCGTGAACGCATTGACGATACCGCGTGCCGCCCACACGTCCGGGTCGATCCGGTTGAACAGCAAGGCATCGGCGTAAAGATAGAAATCGAACGCGAAAATCGCCCCGACCCCGAGACTCAGGTGCTTGATCGACCAGCGCGCGTCGGCGCGGGTCGCGCGGACGAGCTGTTCGATGATGACGAGCCCGATAATCGCAATCAGCAGAAACGACAATGCCGCGGCCTTGCGCTGCATTGCCGACTCCGACAACACCCCCGGCAGCCGAATCGCGGACTGACTGAACAGTGCCGCGAGCCCGATGGTCGTCACCGCGACCGCGACGATAACGCTGATGCGGCGCCGGAATCCCGGGTCGTCGCTGCTCAGCAGGACTGCCGCAAGGAACACTACCCACGCCAGATCGCGGAGTAATTCGAGGTACGTCAGTCCGAGGATCTGCACCCCGGGCATCTGTCCGCCGTAGTAGGCGGCCCCGAGCGCAAACCACAGCGCGGAGATCGCCGCGGCGGCGATTAACAAGCGCCCGACCCGGTGTCCCTGATCAGCCGCGAGCAATAACGCGGACAAAACCGCGAACGCCAGTGCGCCGGCGTACCCCGACAATGCGGCAGCTTCAAACATGGAGTTTATTCTATGCCGCCTGGATTCGAATAAGGAACCGCTCGCGACCGGCGATCAGCCGGTTGGCCTGTACGGACCGCAACCCGGACAAGCTAGCGTGCGCCCTTGCCCCAGAGGATAACCTGGATCGTCAGCAGTACGATGTTGATATCGAGGAAGACGCTGTAGTTCTTCAGATAGTACAAATCGTACTGCAGCTTTTCACGCGAGTCCTTGATCGACGCGCCGTACGGGTAGGAAACCTGGGCCCAGCCCGTGATGCCCGGCTTTACGTGATGACGCAAGTCGTAATACGGGATGGCCTGGCTCAATTGTTCAACGAACTCCGGCCGTTCGGGTCGCGGGCCGACGAAGCTCATGTCGCCCTTGAGTACGTTGAACAGCTGCGGCAGCTCATCGATACGCGACTTGCGGATGAACGCGCCAACTTTCGTCACCCGGTCGTCATCTGCTTTCGCCCACACCGCGACCCCGTCGCCTTCCGCGTCTTCGCGCATGCTGCGGAACTTGTACACCATGAACGGTTTCCCGCGCAGGCCGACCCGTTCCTGCCGGTAAAAAACCGACCCCGGACCTTCGAGCTTGATGGCGATCGCCGTCAGTAAAAGTACCGGCAACGACACCGCGAGCAGCCCCGCGGATGCCACGACATCAACGATGCGTTTCTCGGTCTGCTTCAGCACCGCCTGGGTAAATCCATCGGTAAAAATCATGTTGCTCGGGCGCAGATCGTCGAGTCTGATCTTGCCGAGCTGGCGTTCGTAGAACGTCTGCGCTTCGATGATCTGCACCCCGTGCATCTTGCAGTCGAGGATCTGTTCTAGCGGCAGCCCGTTGCGACGATCGTCGATCGCGACGACGATTTCATCGGCGCCGAACTGCTGCGTAAGTTCGCGGATCGAGCCTTTCGGGCGGATAACCTTGCTGTCGGCAATCTGTCGCGTGTCGGTGCCGATGTCGATGTAACCGAGGATATTGATGCCAACGCGATCGGAGGCACGACGGAGATTGTCGATCTGTTGCGCACGTTCACCCACGCCGAGCACGAGAATGCGCAGCGCCATGTCGCTGTCCGTGCGCGAGAAGCACAGCAGGCGACACGTGGCGATGCCGACGAAGGAACTCAGCAGCGCAACGACGAACGCGAGTCCGCCGACGACGAGCCCCGGGTAGGCGAGGTGAATCATCACCATGACGAGGAGCCCGACGAAAAAGCTCAGGGTCAGCCGGATAATCGTCGCGAGCGGACCGTCGCGCTGATCACGCTGGTAGAAACCCATCGCCACCATGCCGGCGAGCATCGCGAAACAAAACACGAAGGCCTGCCACCACAGCGCCGACGGGCTGCTGTCGAATGATACGGAGCGTGCCAGCGATGCCGTCGCCAGATCGAACGTCGCACCGATGTAGATCGAAACGAGCAGGATCAGGCTTTCAGCCAGAGCCAGAAGAATCAGAGATTTTGGAATGTAATGCCTGAAAATTCGCAACATTGTTTTTGTGCCCAGTCCATAGGTGGTCGTTTGCGACCGTTCGTCGTGCCGTACGAAGTTCTTGTTTTTATTGCGCTGCGGTTAGACTTGAGCAACCAGCGTGCCAATTGTGCGACGGCCCGGGAAGGGTTCGGGTCGGAACGCGGGATTCGACTATTTTTCCTTTGATTTTATACAGTTATCGGATCATTAACGAATGTTTCAATAATCACGGGCCGGATTGGGCGGCGGCCCGTGCGCCGAATTCGAACCCTCAGCGTCACTTTTTGTCGTCGAACGGCGACACTGACGGCGGGCGCGGCTCAAGCGACGAGGAGTTCGCCTATCGCGTTCAGCAGGGTCTGCTTCTTGATCGGTTTCGTCAGGTGCGCCGTGCAACCGGCGGCGAGACTCTTCTCCGTATCTTCCTTGATCGCGTGCGCGGTCAGCGCCACGATCGGCACCGCCGTACGGCCCTGCGCCGCTTCCCACGCACGAATTTCACGCGTCGCCGTATGGCCGTCCATCACCGGCATCTGTACGTCCATCAGCACGAGATCGTAGGCATGCTCCCTGAACAGGGTCAGGGCCTCGGCACCGTTCTCCGCTTCGTCGATGTCGTAGGGCTCCCGCTTCAGATAGGCCTTGATCAGCAGGCGATTGTCGGGGTTATCCTCGACGAGCAAGAGCGATTTTCGGCTGCCGGTCGCGGCGGCAGGCGACGTTTCCGCCGCTGCCGGTGCGAGCACCGCGTCACCGATCACGTTGCCGATGGCGCGCAGCAGTTCCCCGCGCTTGACCGGTTTCACGAGGTAGGCGCCAAGGCCCATCGTGCGCGCGCGGTCGAGATCCTCACCCAGATTGGATGACGTCAGCATCATCACCGTTCGGATCGAAGCGCCCTGCCGGACCATCGCCTCGATCGCTTCGAAGCCGTCCATACCCGGCATGCGGGCATCGCACAAGACGAGTTGAAACGGTTCGTTTGCGGACTGTGCGCGCTGAAACGCGGCAACTGCATCGCTGCCATTCGCGCACTCCGTTATGCGCGCCCCTTCGGCCTGCAGGGTTTCGCGCAGGATCAGCCGGTTTATGTCGCTGTCATCGACGACGAGCACACGGGTGTCGTGCAGATCGGCGGTCTGCGCACGCGTGGTCGACGGTTGCGCCCTGCCGCGCGCGAACGGTATATCGAACCGGAACGTGCTGCCCTGCCCTTCAATACTTTCGACCCAGATCCGTCCGCCCATCATCTCGACGAGCTTCTTCGAGATCGTCAGGCCGAGCCCGGTGCCGCCGTACTTGCGCGTCGTCGAGGAATCCACCTGGGTAAAACTGCCGAAAATCGATTCGAGCTTCTCCGGCGGGATCCCGATCCCGGTGTCCGACACCGCGAACGACAGCATCACCGGCTCCGTGCCGGACTCCGCGGCGCGGACGTCCACGACGATCTCGCCGCGCTCGGTGAACTTGATGGCATTCCCGATGAGATTGAGGATCACCTGGCGCAGGCGCGCCGGATCACCGACGAGGGACGGCGGCACCTCGCGCGCAACGTGGGCGGCGAGTTCCACGCCCTTCGAGGCGGTTTTCAGCGCGTATAGATCCGCTGATTGCTCGACGAGTTCGCGCACGTCGAATTCGATCGCCTCGAGAATGAGTTGCTCGGCTTCAATCTTCGACAGATCGAGAATGTCATTGACGAGACTGAGCAAGGCCTCACCGGCATTTTTGAAGACGCCGACGTATTTGTTCTGGTCCGCGGATAGCGGGGTCTCGGACAGAAGCTCCGCCATACCGATAATCGCATTCAGCGGCGTGCGAATTTCGTGGCTCATACTGGCCAGAAAATCCGATTTCACCCGCGAAGCCTCGAGCGCCTGGTCACGTGCCTCGGCAAGTTCGCGGGTTTGCCGCGCAACCTGATCTTCGATCACCCGGTTTCGTTCGCGCAACTCACGCGCCTGCAAATCCTTTGCCCGTGCCAGGGCAACCAGTAGCAGGGTGATCCCTGCGCCAAGCACGAGCGCGGTCAACAACAGGCCCTTGTCGAGGTCGTTCCAGTACGTTTCGCGCGCCGCGATCAAGCGCATCGAGTAGCGTTCGAAGCGCACCTGGGCACTCTCCTCGAGCGTGTCGATGGCGATATCGCCGGCGGGTTCGGCATTGCGTTCGAACAGCAGTTGGCGTCCGCCCACGCCTTCGGATTCTGAATACAGGCGCACGGTCATGTACGCGCGGTTGCCCACCTCGCCGAATATGGCCTGCGGATCTATCGCCAGCGCCACGATGGTCGTGCCCGCGCCCGGCGTCGTAGCGAGCGCCTTGATCAGCAGATAACGCTTGTTCGTCGGCTCGTCACCGATAATGCCGGTGGGGATTGGCGCCGAAGACTGCATCGCGGCGGTAAACCCGCGGCCGATGACGCCACCCGCGTCCAGCCCGACCGCTGGCGGCAGGGCCACCGATTGCGCGCCCGGTGCCAGGAAAAAGCGCGCGAACTCGGCATCCGCGCCGGCACGATAGATCCCGATACCGGCGATGAAACTGAACCGTTCGAGCACATCCGTCGCGTAATGCTGTAGTTGTCCGGCGGAAATATCCGGGACGGATTCGAGCAGCGAAGAGATATTTTCGATCGCGTCATCCGCGGCGCGCACATTCGTGCGCACCGTGTCATCGATGGACAGTGATTCGTAAGCAAACTTCTGGACTTCGCGCTCGGCGACGTTGTCCCAGGCGAGGACGAGCAAGGCCACGAGGAACGACACGCCGAGCGCGGCGGCCACGAAATAGAAAAACCGGTTTGATGCCGGGTTTTCCTGCTCGCCGCTCATTACCGTGTCATGGGCCGGATCCGCCGCTCAGACGTCACTCACCGGTTCTACCCGCGAGAGGTAGTCGTCGAGCGCGTCGTTGGCCTGCGCTATCGTTGCGGCGTCCCCGGCGGCGGCGGCGGTTTCCATCGTGCCACCGAGTTCGGTGATCCGATCAAACCCGTAGCCTCCCCCGGCGCCTTTCATGCTGTGCCCCAGGATCCGAATCCCGTCGAAGTCACCGCTCGCGAGCAGCGTGCGGATCGTCGTGACATCCCGGGCCCGGTTGGCCAGAAATCCGGGAATCAGATCCTCGAGATCGGGATCGATTTTGATAATGATTTTCTCGTTCACGCTGATATCCCTGCTAGTTTGCGTGCACCGGCTGTCCGTTCAGCCCGCCGTGATGCGAAAATCGCCGGCGTCGATTCCGTGCTGTCCGAGCAATTTATAGAACTCCGTTCGATTGCGCCCGGCAATCCGCGCCGCATTCGCGACATTACCGTTCGTCACGCGCAGCACACTGATGATGTACTTGCGCTCGAATTCCTGCTTCGCTTCCTTCAGCGTCTGCAAGCGTCCGGGTTCTTCGCGCAGGGCCCGCTGGGCCATGGCCAGCGGAATCACGTCGCCTTTCGTCAACGTCGCGCACAGCTCCACCGCGTTCGCGAGCTGGCGCACGTTCCCGGGCCAGTTTGCGGCCGTCAGGTATTCCAGCGCATCGGCGTCGAACCGTTTGGGTTTCGCCCGCGCCTTCTCCGCGTGGCGGGCGAGGAAATGATCCAGCAGCACGCCAATGTCTTCCCGTCGGTCGCGCAGGCTCGGCATGTTCAACGGTACGACGTTGAGACGATAGTACAGATCCTCGCGGAATTCTCCGCGCTGCACGAGCTGGTCGAGATCGTTGTGCGTGGCGGAAATAATTCTCACGTTTACCGGGATGCTGCTCGTCGAGCCCACCGGGCGGACTTCAAAATCCTGCAATACGCGCAACAGTTTTACCTGCAGGTCGAGCGGCATATCGCCGATCTCGTCGAGAAACAAGGTACCGCCGTCGGCGGCTTTGAACAAACCGTCGTGCTTCACGTTGGCGCCGGTGAACGCGCCTTTCTCGTGACCAAATAACTCCGACTCGAGCAGTTGTTCGGGTATTGCGCCGCAGTTGACCCCGATGAACGGTGCGCTCGCCCGCGGGCTCGCGGCGTGGATCGCCTTGGCCAGAACCTCCTTGCCGGTGCCCGTTTCGCCGTTGATAAACACGGTGATGTCGCCGGCCGCGAGCATTTCGGCCTGCTCGAGCAGGTCGCCCATCACGGCGCTGCGGTAAATGACGCCGTGTCCGAAGCGCCCTTGTCCATCGCCGGCGCGATCGCGCCGTACATGCCGGCCAACGGCACGGATGAGTTCGTCCTTCTCAATCGGTTTCGTGAGAAATTCCGAGGTGCCGAGATGCGTCGCCCGAACGGCATCGGGGATTTGCGCCTGACCACTGAGCATAATCACCGGAATCAACGGGTTGCGGCGGTGGATCTCCGCGAGCAGGGCCATGCCGTCCATACCGTCCATAAACAAATCCGTGATCACGAGATCCGGTTTTGCAACATCGATTCGGGCGAGCGCCGCTTCGCCACCACTGGCGGTGGCGACGTCATAGTCGGCGCCGCCCAGCCAGGCCGACAATAGTTTGAGCATGTCCGGGTCGTCATCAACCACCAGCACCCGGCCTTGTGCTATCGCTTCCTGCTTCGTCACGACTCGATAGTGCCTTTCAGATGTTTCCCGAAATTATAGATTATTCAGCAGCTTGTAACGTCACCCGACAACCGGATCCGGTGCCGCAAACTGTCCTATTCCACGGTGACCGATTTCGCGAGATTGCGTGGCTGGTCGACGTCCGCGCCTTTCAGTACGGCAACATGGTATGCGAACAGCTGCAACGGTACGGTGTAGATGATCGGCGCGATCGGATCTTCCACCGGCGCCACATCGAGTACGTGAATGTCCGGATTCGCGGCGACGTCGACGGCGGAATCCGCAAACACGTACAGTTCACCGCCGCGCGCGCGCACCTCCTCGAGATTCGATTTCAGCTTTTCCAGCAGTTCGTTGTTCGGTGCCACCGACAACACCGGCATGTCCTCGTCGACGAGCGCGAGAGGTCCGTGTTTCAGTTCACCGGCCGGATACGCTTCGGCGTGGATGTAGGAGATCTCTTTCAGTTTCAACGCCCCTTCCATCGCCACCGGATACATCGAGCCGCGCCCGAGGTAGAGCATGTGATGCTTGTTTACGAAGCGTTCCGCGAGCTTCGCGATGGCATCGTTCAGATCGAGTGCCGTGTTGACTTTACCGGGCAGGCTCTCGAGTTGCGCCACGAGCGTGCTCACGGTGTCCGGGGTCATGCCATGGCGACGACCGAGCGCCACGGTGAGCAGCATCAGGGCGACGAGTTGTGTCGTGAATGCCTTCGTCGAGGCGACCCCGATTTCCGGGCCCGCGCGCGTCATCAACACGAGTTCGGACTCCCGGGTCAACGAACTTTCCGGGACGTTGCACACGGCGAGTGAATGCGCAAAGCCCGATCGTTTCGCTTCCCGCAACGCGGCCAGCGTATCGGCCGTTTCACCGGATTGGGATATCGTTACAAACAGCGTACCGCGCCGTACAACAGGTTTGCGGTAACGGAATTCACTCGCGACTTCGACCGTACAGGGCACGCCGGCAAGTCCTTCCAGCCAGTAGCGCGCGACCATTCCCGCGTGATAGCTCGTGCCGCAGGCAACGATCGTGACCGCTTCGACGGAATCGAGGATTTCCGTGCCGTTCGGGCCAAAAATCGAATCCGGCACTTCACCCCCCTGGATCCGGCCTTCGAGGGTCTCGGCAATCGCACGCGGCTGATCGAAGATTTCCTTCAGCATGAAGTGCCGGTAGCCCGATTTCTCCGCGGCATCGGGCGACAGTTCCGAGACGCTTTCAGGCCGCTCGACGATGCGGCCGTGCTCATCGTAAATCGTGATCGACTCGCGCGTGATGTCGGCGATGTCGCCATCTTCGAGAAAGATGAAGCGCTGCGTCACGGGCAACAGCGCGAAGACGTCGGAAGCGATAAAATTCTCGCCAATCCCGAGGCCTATCACGAGCGGGCTGCCGCGCCGGGCGGCAACGATACGGTCGGGTTCACTGATCGTAACGACGCCAAGCGCGTACGCGCCGTCGAGTTCCTTCGTTGCCGCGGTAACCGCATCCACGAGCGACAGGCCCGCGGCGAGCTTGTCGTAGACGAGATTGACGACGACCTCGGTGTCCGTCTCGGACGTGAATTCGTGACCGTCCGCGAGTTGTTGCTCCCGCAGCTGGGTATGGTTTTCGATGATCCCGTTGTGCACGAGCGCGACCGTCTCGCGACAAACATGCGGGTGCGCGTTGCGCGTACTGGGTTCACCATGCGTCGCCCAGCGAGTGTGGGCGATGCCGAGTCCGGCGTTCAGGGGGTCCTTGTCGAGTTCTTCCTCGAGGAATTTCACTTTTCCGAGTGCCCGGATCCGTTCGATTGCACCGCCGGGGTTTATCGTTGCCATGCCAGCCGAGTCGTAGCCGCGGTATTCGAGGCGTTTCAGGCCTTCGAGCAAGATTGGCGCCACGTATCGTTGAGCGACGGCCCCGACAATTCCACACATTTCAACCTGTTCCCCGTTTGTTCTGTAACGTTTTCTGAGTATGTATCAGTTGCATGGCGATGTGATGAACCGTTCGCAACAATTTGTGAATCAGGGCCGCGTGTCACGCAAATATTCGGTGATCCAGCGACGCGCACCCATCGATTGATTCGGTGTTATGTAATCGGCGGCGTACTCGAGATACTTGAAAGCAAGCGCGTCGCCGGCTTCGTAAGCGGCGAAGAACCAGGCGTAGGCTTTCACCCGATCCTGTTTTACCCCGAGACCGCGCAGGTACAGGATGCCGAGATTGCGACAGGCACCCCGATGGCCCGCGAGCGCGGCACGATCGAACAACTCGGCGGCGCGTCTCAGATCGCGCTCGACCCCGAGCCCGAGATAGTAGTGGACGCCGAGGTAATTCAACGCGGCGGCATCGCCGCTCTCACCGCGCAGCGCGAACGCCGCGAACGAATCGCCGTAGGCGCCGCGACGAAACGCTTCCTCGCCGGTTTCCTTGCACGCCGTCAGCGCCAGCAACAGCAAAACACCCGCAATGAAACCGTTGCGGGTGTTTGGACGGAACGGGAAAGAGAATTGATGGTCGGGGTAGACGGATTCGAACCGCCGACCGCTCGGCCCCCAGCCGAGTGCTCTACCAGACTGAGCTATACCCCGAAAACGCGAGCGATTATAGCAGGCGCGCAACGCGCGCGGGCCAATGCCGGATGAACGAACGGCGCTGACGTGCCGGCAGGCTGCGGTATCAGCCGCAGCCGCTCGGACCTTGCGCCGGATGTTCAGAATAGCGGCGGGATCAGCGCCGCAGGATGTCGAGTACTTCTTCGAGTTCTACGCGCAGCTGGCGGACGATCTGCTGGCTCATGCTGCTGTCGGCCTTGACCTCGTCACCGGACAAGCGCTGACGCGCGCCACCAATCGTAAAACCGTGCTCATACAACAGGCTGCGGATCTGCCGTATCAGAATGACGTCCTGTCGCTGGTAATAGCGTCGATTCCCTCGTCGCTTGATCGGTTTGAGCTGCGGAAACTCCTGCTCCCAATACCTCAGAACATGCGGTTTCACCGCGCAGAGGTCGCTGACTTCGCCAATGGTGAAGTAGCGCTTACCGGGAATAGCGGGCAGTTCGTTATTGTTCGACGCTTCCAGCATAGGCTTCTACTCGGGCTTTAAGTTTTTGACCGGGCCTGAACGTCACGACGCGCCGCGCGCTAATCGGAATCTCTTCGCCAGTTTTCGGATTCCTTCCCGGTCGTTGATTCTTATCGCGGAGATCGAAGTTGCCGAAACCCGAAAGTTTCACCTGACGGCCCACTTCCAGCGAGCCGCGAACCTCTTCGAAGAAGGCTTCGACGAGCTCTTTGGCCTCGCGCTTGTTGAGGCCCAAATCCTCAAACAAACGTTCTGCCATATCAGCTTTTGTCAGCGCCATAGCTAATCCCTCAAAGTGCCGCCGAAATCGGCCCGTAACGTTGCCATCACGCGCTCCATCGTCGCTTCGATTTCCTCGTCCCTAAGAGTGCTCGAACGGGCTTGAAAAATCAAGCCTATCGTCAGACTTTTTTTGTCTGAATCAATACCTTGGCCTCGATATTCGTCAAACAACTGCAGGTGCTTTAGCGAATCACCCGCTGCCTCACGCGCGGCGTCGAGGATCGCGCCCGCCATGACGTCGCGGTCGACGACGACGCTCAGATCGCGCCGCACGGACGGAAATTTCGATATCGGCTCGAACGCGGGGACTTTATCGGCGGGCAGGCGCTCGAGCTCAAGTTCGAACAGGACCGCGCGCGGTGCGAGATCGAAATGCCGCGCCAATGAGGGGTGCAGCACCCCCACCCGGCCGGCCACCGAGCCGTCCAGTGTGAGGAGCGCGGACTGCCCCGGGTGCAACGCCGGATCGTCGCCGATCCGCCACTGCGGAACAGCCTGGCCCAACCGCGCGATTATATTCTCAACATCTTGTTTTATATCGTAATAATCGACTTTGTCCGCAGCCGTCCCCCATTGTTCGGGACGGACCTTGCCGAGCGCGATACCGCCGAGCACGTGGCGCTGCTCGAGCCCATTTTCGGTGTGTTCGAACACGAGGCCGAGCTCGAAGAAGCGGATGTCCTCGGCCTGTCGATTCAGGTTGTACGCAGCCGCCTTGAGCAGTCCGGGCCAGATCGACGTACGCATCACCGACATGTCGCTCGTGATCGGATTCTCGAGCCGGTGCGGCCGCTTGTCGGGCGCGACGGCCAGGCAGTCCTGTTCGTTGATAAAGCTGTAAGTAATAGCTTCGTAATAACCCTGAGCTATAAGCTGGGCCCGGATTGCCGCGTCGCGATCGCGCCGCACCGACGCTGCCGGCAGCCGCATGGTTGTGGTCGGCAATGTTGCAGGAATATTGTCGTAACCGACGATCCGGGCGAGTTCTTCGAGCAGATCCGCTTCGAGTTCGAGGTCGAAGCGAAACGGCGGCGGCGTGACCCTAAGGTCGTCACCGGCGCTCGTGACGACGCAATTCAGGGCCTCGAGCGAGCCGCGCACGCGGTCGGGCGGCAGCGTGATCCCGAGCAGGCGTTCGATCGCGGCATGGCGGAACGGAATTCCGGATCTTGCAGGCAACGCCGCCGGCGTTTCGGCAACCGTCGTCGGGCCGGGCTCGCCGCCGCAGATCTGCACGATCAGATCGGTCGCACGTTCAACCGCGCGCTCTTGCCCGGTGAAATCCACGCCCCGTTCGAAACGATGCGACGCATCGGTATGCAGGCGGTAACGTCGCGCGACCCCGGCAAGCGTGATCGGGTCGAAGTAGGCGCTTTCGAGAAATACGTTCCGGGTGTGGGATTCCACCCCGGTTCCGGCACCGCCCATCACGCCGGCAAGGGCGACGGCCTGCTTCGCATCGGCGATGACGAGTGTCTCGGCATCGAGGTCGATCGTCTGCCCGTCGAGCAGTTCGAGCCGTTCACCATCGCGTCCGTTACGCACGACAATACCGCCATCGAGCCGATCGAGATCGAAGCCGTGCATCGGCTGCCCGAGTTCGAGCATGACGTAGTTCGTGACATCGACAACGGCACTGATGCTGCGGATCCCCGCACGGCGCAGCCGTTCGACCATCCAGATCGGGGTCGGTCGCGCGGCATCGACTCCGCGGATGATCCGCCCGGCATAACGCGGGCAACCCCGCGGGACGTCGAGCGTTACCGGAAAGACGTCGTCACGCTGCGCGGGCACGGCGTCCACGGCAACCGGCCGCATCGGGGCGCCGGTGAGTGCGGCGACTTCGCGTGCCACCCCGATCAGCGACAGGCAGTCGCCGCGGTTCGGGGTCAGTTCGATATCGATCACGTGGTCGTCGAGCTGCAGGAACTCGCGCAAGGAAACGCCGATCGGCGCCTCCGCGGGTAATTCGATCAGGCCGCCGGCGTCCTCGCCAAGCCCGAGTTCCACGGCCGAACACAGCATCCCGGCCGAGGCAACGTCGCGAATCACCGCGTTCTCGATCCGGCGTCCGTCCGGCAGCACCGCTCCCGGCGCCGCGTAAGCTACGGTCAGATCCGCGCGCACGTTCTTCGCCCCGCAGACGACCGTCGCCTCGCCATTGCCCGTGTCGATGCGACACAGCGACAGGCGATCGGCATTCGGATGCGTGTCGGCCGCGAGGACGCGTGCGACGATGACGCCGTCGAGTTGCGGCGCAACCGGTTCGATCGCGTCGACCTCGAGCCCGGCCATGGTCAGTCTGTGCGCGAGTTCGTCATGTCCAAGCGGAGACGTAACCCAGTCGGCGAGCCACTGCGTACTGATTTTCATGATTCGCGGATTTGCGCCGGAGCGGCCATCAGAATTGCCTCAGGAACTGCAGATCGTTTTCGAAGAACAGGCGCAGATCGTTGACGCCATAGCGCAACATCGCGAGGCGTTCGACCCCGAGACCAAACGCAAAACCGCAATAGCGCTCCGCATCGATACCGACGTTCGCGAGCACTTTTGGATGGACCATGCCGCAGCCGAGTACTTCGAGCCAGTCGCTGATCCCGTGCGCCGATGCAAGCCGGATATCGACTTCGGCCGACGGTTCCGTGAACGGGAAATACGAGGGACGGAAACGCATTTCCAGATCGTCCTGCGCGAAAAACGCGCGCAGAAAGCCTTCGAGCACACCTTTCAGATCACCCATCGTGACGTGCTCGTCGATGAGCAGGCCCTCGACCTGGTGGAACATGGGCGAATGGGTCTGGTCGTAGTCGCAACGATAAACGCGACCCGGCGCGATGATCCGAAACGGCGGCTCGGCGGATTCCATGACCCGCACCTGGACCGGCGAAGTGTGCGTACGCAGCAGCGTACCGTCGCCGAAGTAAAACGTATCGTGCATGGCCCGGGCCGGATGATGCGCCGGGATATTGAGTGCTTCGAAGTTGTGATAATCGTCTTCGACTTCGGGCCCGTCGCAGACTTCGAAACCCGCGCGAACGAACAGATTCTCGATCCGGTTCATCGTCAGGGTGATGGGATGCATCGCGCCGAGCGCCCCGCCGCGTCCCGGCAGGGTGACGTCGATGCGCGCGCTCGCGAGTTCGGCTTCGAGCTTCGCCGCTTCGAGGTCGGCCTTGCGTTCGTCGAGGGCCGCCATGACGTCCTGTTTCGCGACGTTGATCAGGCTGCCGGCCTCGGGGCGCTGTTCGGGCGGTAATTTCCCGAGATTCTTCAGCTGCTCGGTCAGGGCGCCTTTCTTGCCCAGGTATTTGACGCGAACCGCATCGAGTTCGGCCAGCGAATTGGCCGCGGCAACTTCGGCCGTTGCGGCGACGACAATTTCACGCGTCTGGGACATGTTCAATCAATTACGGGACCAGGAAAAAAACGGGGAAAGGTTTGAGCCTTTCCCCGGATGGACTTCACAACGACGGTGCCGGCACCGTCACGCGCTGACTAGCGTCCGAGCGCGGCCTTCGCCTGTTCCGCCAGCTGACCGAATGCATCGCGGTCGTTGACGGCGAGGTCGGCCAGAATCTTGCGGTCGATCTCGATTTTTGCTTTGTTCAGACCGTCGATGAAGCGTGAATAGCTCAGATCGAACAGACGCGCGGCGGCATTGATGCGCATGATCCACAGCGCACGAAACTGGCGCTTGCGCTGACGGCGGTCGCGGTACGCGTACTGACCGGCTTTCGTAACCGCCTGCTTCGCGACGCGGTAAACGTTCTTGCGGCGGCCGCGGTAACCCTTGGCCTGATCGATAACTTTCTTGTGTCGGGCGTGTGCCTGAACACCGCGTTTAACTCGTGGCATTTCTTAAACTCCTCGCCCTACAGGGTGGGTATCATTTGTCGCACGGCCGCTTCATCAGCGTGCGCGATCAGTGCGCCGTGGCGTAATTGGCGTTTCCGCTTCGGGCTCTTCTTCGTCAGGATGTGACGCTTGTGCGAGTGGCGGCGTTTGATGCGCCCCGTGCCCGTCTTGGAGAAGCGCTTCGCCGCGCCTCTGTTGGTCCGAATTTTGGGCATCATCTGCTCCTAACAATCATCACAATTAGTTCACGCCTTCTTCGGCGCAATTACCATCACCATCTGCCGGCCTTCCATTTTCGGGAATTGCTCGACCGATCCCAGTTCCGCCAGGTCCGCTTCGACCCGCTTTAACATTTGCGCACCCAGTTCCTGGTGCGCCATTTCACGTCCGCGGAAGCGCAACGTTACTTTTACCTTGTCACCGCCTTCCAAAAATCGCTTCAGATTGCGCAGTTTGATCGCGTAGTCGCCGTCATCGGTGCCCGGGCGAAACTTGATCTCCTTGACCTGGATCTGCTTCTGTTTCTTTTTCGCTGCAGATTTTTTCTTGTTCAGATCAAACAGGTATTTGCCGAAGTCCATGACCCGGCATACCGGTGGTTCTGCGTTCGGTACTATTTCAACCAGATCGAGCGCGCTTTCCTGAGCTTTTTGCCGGGCGTCGTCAATTGACACGACTCCGACGTTCTCCCCGTCCGCTGTTATCAGTCTTACTTGCGGCGACGTGATGTCAGCATTGACGCGATTCTTCTTGTCTGCGGCGATATTCGCAATCCTCCAAAACAACAATAGCCGTGCTACGCAGCTCCCCGGAGATGGGTGGTGAAGTCGTCCAGCGACATCGCACCCAGGTCTTCTCCGCTACGTGTCCGCACGGCTACCGTTCGGTTTTCGACTTCCCGTTCGCCCACGATCAGCATGAACGGGATCCGTTGTAATGTGTGCTCGCGGATTTTAAGCCCGATTTTCTCGTTTCTCAAGTCTGAATCGGCGCGGACCCCTTGATTTTTCAAGGATTGTGCCACTTCGGCCGCGTAATCGGCGTACTGCTCGGTGATACTGAGCACCGAGCACTGGATCGGCGCGAGCCACGCCGGCAGCAAACCGGCGTGGTGTTCGATCAAAATGCCGATAAACCGCTCGAGCGAACCGAGGATCGCGCGGTGAATCATCACCGGCACGCGCCGCTCGCCATCGTCGGCAACGTATTTCGCCCCGAGGCGGTCGGGCATCGAAAAGTCGACCTGCACGGTGCCACATTGCCACACCCGGCCGATGCAGTCGCGCAACGTAAATTCGATTTTCGGCCCGTAGAACGCACCTTCGCCCGGCTGGGTCACGAAGTCGAGACCTTTCGCCCGCAGCGCATCGGCGAGCGCGGTTTCGGCCTTGTCCCACAATTCGTCCGAACCGACCCGTTGTTCGGGGCGCAGCGACAGCGCGACGGCGATATCGTCAAAACCGAAATCGCGATACACGGCAAACGTCAGATCGATCAGTTCGCCGACTTCGCTTTGCAGTTGCTCCTCGCTGCAAAAAATGTGCGCATCGTCCTGGGTGAAGCGACGCGCGCGCAGCAGGCCGTGCAGCGTGCCGGACGGTTCATTGCGGTGGACGACGCCAAATTCCGCAATTTTGTACGGCAGATCGCGATAACTGCGCAGCGCGTGATTGAACAGCTGTATATGACCCGGGCAATTCATCGGTTTGATCGCATACTCGCGATGCTCCGAGTGAGTCGCGAAAATCATGTCGTGAAACTTGTCCCAGTGTCCCGAGCGTTCCCACAGGGTGCGGTCGAGCACCTGCGGGGTATGCACTTCCCGATAGCCCGCGGCGTCACACTTCTCGCGAATATAGGCTTCGACGAGTTGATACAGCGTCCAGCCCTTCTCGTGCCAGAACACCATACCGGGCGCCTCTTCCTGAAAATGGAACAGGTCGAGTTGCTTGCCGATACGCCGGTGATCGCGCTTTTCGGCCTCGGCAATCCGGTGCAGATAGGCCTTCAGCGCTTTTTTGTCCGGCCATGCGGTGCCATAGATCCGCTGCAGCATTTCGTTGTTCGAATCGCCACGCCAGTATGCGCCGGCCATTTTCGTCAGCTTGAACGCCTTCAGGTGCGCGGTGTTCGGCACATGCGGGCCGCGGCACAGATCGATGAACTCGCCCTGGCGGTACAGCGAAATTTCCTGGTCGGCCGGGATCGACCCGATGATCTCGGCTTTGTAGGCCTCGCCCATATCGCGAAAAAATTCGACCGCTTCATCGCGCAGCATAACGCTGCGTTCGACCTTGAAATCCTCGGCCGCGAGTTCTTGCATCCGCTTTTCGATCGCCGCGAGATCTTCGGGCGTAAACGAGCGTTCGTAGGCGAAGTCGTAATAAAAACCGTCTTCGATCACCGGCCCGATCGTCACCTGCGCACCGGGAAACAAATCCTTGACGGCCTGCGCCAGCAGGTGCGCCGTACTGTGGCGAATCACTTCGAGGCCGTCGTCGTCCTTCGCGGTGACGATGGCGAGTTCGGTGTCGTGATCGATGACAAACGAAGTATCGACGAGTTCGCCATCGACCCGCCCGGCGAGCGCGGCTTTCGCGAGGCCGGGACCGATGTCCGCGGCAACCTCGGCAACGCTGACCGGTTGTTCAAATACTCGGGAGCTTCCGTCAGGAAGGGTAATCGCAGGCATGTGGTGTTCCTCCGTGGCCGATACGAGGGGCCATCGTTACTGTCGCTTCGCGACATAGTCCAGGCCCCCCGCGCTTCGCTGCGGGGGAGTTGCGGCAACCTGGGTAGTCGACGAAAGTTGGTAGGCGCGATTGGACTCGAACCAACGACCCCCACCATGTCAAGGTGGTGCTCTAACCAGCTGAGCTACGCGCCTGTTGTGCATGAAGGCGAACGTTGAAAGTCACGCGGCGCGGGATTTTCAACGTTGCCCTTGTCACAGCCGGGCGAAGAATACATGAATTTCTTACCGGTAACCACAGTTGTCCGTGCACAGTTCGCTCGCAACGACGCCGGCTCGATCAACGTGCGTGCGCGCGGCGCGTCATAGCCGCGCGCAGCGTTGTGTTATCGCGCATCGCGCGCCCGGGCGGGCTTGCGATAACGCCGCGCCGTAAACAATCCCGCGAACGCTATAAGTACGAGTGCGACGGTCGCCGGTTCCGGCACACCGGCCGCCACCGGCGGTGCGCTCGGGCTCAGGGTGATGCTGAACAGGCGTGCACCATGGGTATTCACGAGCCACGGGATCGCCCCGCCGATGGCGCCGGACGTAGTCACCGCGAACAGCGGATCGAAAGCAAAATCGGCAACAGTGCCGCGCGGGAATGCCGTCACGAGCGAACTCGGGGTTACGTCACCGATGGCCGTCAGGGTCGCGCCGCCACCGAGGCTCAGCTCGAGCCCGCTCCACGGCTCGACGGTGAGATTCTCGAGCAAACCGGTCAGCGCGATGGGGCTGAACGGGTCATCGCCGCTTTCGATCAGCACATCGAATTGCACCGACTGCAGGTTGTGAAACCGGGCCGTGAACACGAGCTCGTTCGGACCCGCTGGCGCCGCGACCACTTCATTGCCATTCAGGGTCGACGACGTGATGAGCAGGGCCATCGCATCCGTCGCGCCTGTGAGCGATAACAGGAGCAGCGTGGTGTGTATGACTGATTTGCAGGTGCGCTTGCGGGACATCAAGTGTCTCCAGGACATTAAGAATTACCCGGATCACTGCAATCGCCGGGCCAGAGTCGTTTCGATGCTATTTAAATCAATCGCTTAGCGATGTTACAGATGATGAAGTGTCAGCCCGGTGGTGCGCCGCCGCATCGGCGTAAAGTTCGTTGACAGCGGTCTTGTGATGCAAGTCCGCCCGGCGCGGCTCTAATTGCCGAACTTTTTCAATTACTTTTACTTTTCATGGGGTTAGGTAGACTTCCCGGCAAATCCCGCTGTAAAGCTTGTAGACACGCCACGCGCGCCCGCGGATCAACCGGCAAAACGGCCGTGTTCAGGCCGTTTTGTGCTTCGGCATGTCGAGGAAGCGCGCCTTGATGTCCTCGACGTGGTCGCGGATTTTCGCCGCCTGTTCGAATTCGAGATCGCGCGCGTGCGCGTACATCTGGTCTTCGAGTTTCTTCACTTCGGCCATGACCTGGTCACTCGTCAGGTCGCGATACTCGCGAAACTCTTCCGCCACCTTGCGCAGGATACGGACCTTGCCGGGCCCGGTCGCGTAAGCGCCTTCCATGACATCGGGTACGGATTTGTGGATGCCGGCCGGGGTGATGCCATGTTCCTGGTTGAACGCGAGTTGCACCGTGCGGCGGCGCTCCATTTCGTCGAGCGCGCGCTGCATCGAGCCGGTAGTGGAATCGGCATACAGGATCGCGCGACCGGACAGGTTACGCGCGGCGCGGCCGACGGTCTGGATCAGCGAGCGGTCGGAACGCAGGAAGCCCTCCTTGTCCGCATCGAGGATCGCGACGAGCGAGACTTCCGGCAAGTCGAGGCCCTCGCGCAGCAGGTTGATACCGACGAGCACATCGAACTCGCCGAGCCGCAGATCGCGCAGTATCTCCACCCGCTCCACCGTATCGACATCCGAGTGAAGGTAGCGCACGCGGATGCCGTGTTCGGCGAGGTAGTCCGTCAGATCTTCGGCCATGCGCTTCGTCAACGTGGTCACGAGCACGCGTTCGCGCCGTTCAACCCGCAGATTAATTTCCGACAGCAGGTCGTCGACCTGGGTCACGGCCGGCCGGATTTCGACATCGGGGTCGATCAGGCCGGTCGGGCGCACGACGAGTTCGACAACCTGCCCGGCGTGTTCGTCTTCATAGGAGCCCGGCGTCGCCGAGACGAAGATCGTCTGCGGTGCCAGGCGCTCGAACTCGTCGAAACGCAGCGGCCGGTTGTCGAGCGCGGACGGCAGCCGAAAGCCGAATTCGACGAGGTTCTCCTTGCGCGAGCGATCACCGCGGTACATACCGCCGAGTTGCGGGATCGTCACGTGGCTCTCGTCGATGATGAGCAAGGCATTCTTCGGCAGATACTCGAACAGGGTTGGCGGCGGCTCGCCCGCCGCGCGGCCGGAAAGATAGCGCGAATAGTTTTCGATCCCGGAGCAGTAGCCGATCTCGATCATCATCTCGAGGTCGAAACGCGTCCGCTGCTCGAGTCGTTGCGCCTCGACGAGCTTGTTCGCCGAGCGCAGCTGCTCGAGTCGCTCGGCGAGCTCGATTTTGATGTTCTCGACGGAATCGAGGATCGTCTGCCGCGACGTCACGTAATGCGATTTCGGATAAACCGTCAGCCGCGGTACCCGGCGCATCACTTCCCCGGTCAGCGGATCGAAATACGCGAGCGCCTCGATTTCCGTGTCGAACAGCTCCACGCGAACGGCATAACGCTCGGATTCCGCCGGAAAAATATCAATGATCTCGCCGCGTACGCGATACGTGCCGCGCACGAGATCGAGCTCGTTACGCGTGTACTGCAGCTCCGTGAGGCGGCGCAGGATATCGCGTTGGTCGATCGTGTCGCCGCGTTTCAGGTGCAGCACCATGCCGTGGTACTCGTTCGGATCGCCGAGGCCATAAATTGCCGACACCGTGGCGACGATGATCGTATCCGGTCGCTCCATCAGCGCTTTCGTCGCGGACAGGCGCATCTGCTCGATGTGATCGTTAATCGAAGCGTCTTTCTCGATGTACGTATCCGACGACGGCACGTACGCTTCGGGCTGGTAATAGTCGTAGTAGGAAACGAAGTACTCGACTGCATTATCCGGGAAGAAATCGCGCATTTCGCCGTACAACTGCGCCGCGAGCGTTTTGTTCGGCGCGAGCACGATCGCGGGTCGCTGGACGTGCTCGATGACGTTCGCGATCGTATACGTCTTGCCGGAACCGGTGACTCCGAGCAGCGTCTGGTGCGCGAGACCGGCATTGACGCCTTCGATGAGTTGCGCGATTGCTTCGGGTTGTCCGCCCGCGGGCGAGAATTCGGCGGAAAGCTTGAATGGATTCGACACGATGACCTGGGCGGAATGCGGAGTCGCTATGTTACACCAGCGACCGGATAACACAGACCCATCGGCACAACTGCCCGGGTACGGATCGCGGAAAGTCCCGCACGATTGCGGCGGAACACCGGAATCTGCGCGAAGGCCGAATTGCGCGCAGTTCGGGCGAACGTCGCAGCGTACGCGCGGCAGCGGGAGGATTTCCGTGACCCGGCCGGCACCGGTAAACGACAGATCACCGCCCGCGTCGATTGACCACACCGGAGGTGGTCAGTACCATACGCGCTCGCTGCTACTCCCCGGTAGCTCAGTTGGTAGAGCGGGTGACTGTTAATCACTAGGTCGGCGGTTCGAGCCCGTCCCGGGGAGCCATATCTATCAATCCGTTACACATCCCCGTCGCTTTGCAGCCTGCTCGTCAGTCGTGATTGGTGGCAGTACCGGTGGCAGTTCACGCGCGATACAAAGTCCCGATCGCCGGCTATACCCCAACAATTTCCGACCCTCCCCCCCCCTGGTTCGGCGCACCCCCCCCGCCCCGATGTGGGATGGGTCCCATACCGCTCACACCGCACAACCCGCTAGGCCCCTCCGAATCCGTAGATGCGTATTTGCGCCGGGGTCGCGCAACTGCTGACTTCCATTATTATGATAGTGAGACATCCCGGTTTTCGGAGAGGCGACACCCGTGGGGACTGCAGACTTACTCGCCGGCGTCGCGGCCGCGACGATCGTTCTTTTCGTTCTCGGCTGTGCGACAACGAAGGACACACCAGCGCCACGAGCGACCACCGAGTCAATTCGGCAGGCCTGCGAGAACGCGCACGAGACGCTACGACTTGTGGTCGACTGTGTAGCGTCGAGAACCAGTGAGTCCCCAGAATTTGCGAATATCGAGGACCGCGACTTACTTCTCCTGTATCTCGATTATGGTCGAGTCTTTGCCGAGCGAGTCGAGTCCGGTTCGCTCACGGAAAACGAAGCCGCCGTCCTCTGGGGCGAGTCCGCACTGCGACTGGACGCCATCGAACAAAAACGCATCGACGACCGAAACGCGCGCCCGCCAGAGATGAACCTACTCGGAAAAATTGGATACGTGCTGCAGTCGACCGCTGCCGGCGCGCGAAGTGCGCAACGCGAAGCGCCCCGGCAACATGACGGGGCCCGGCTCGAGTCGCCGATCGTAAGTAACTCCGTTTCGCACCCACAAACGAATTCCAGAATGCAGACGTACATCGTCAACGGTACCGTGGTTCATTGCTCGCACATGGGTACACTCGTCCAGTGCTTTTAGATCGACCCTGGCCCGCTCCTAATCCGGCATATCTCGCGCCGGTCAGATTGGAGCCGTTCTTCTGCCTCTCTCCGTCGTAGCCCCTATGCCGAAAATCAAACCTTACGAATCGTCGCGCGGCTGTGAAAGTTCTTAGGCTCATCGCGGATACAAACCTGTTTCTTCAGTGCAAGTCGCTGGCGGAAATCGATTGGGCGTCCGTTGGACCGTTTGATGAATTTCACATTATCGTCACGAGTCCGATACAAAAGGAAATCGATCGACACAAAAATAAAGGCAACGATCGCCGCGGGAAGCGCTCTCGGTCCGCAGCAAAAACGTTCCGAGAGATCGTATTAAGTAAAAATGATCACAAAGTGATGGCGTCGCAACCGGTTGTCGTTAAGCTGCTCCTCGACACGTCTCACCGCCCCGCACCGGACCTAGCTGAGCAGCTCGACTATACCGAACCCGATAATCAACTGGTCGGGATAACAGCCACTTATTGTCGGGAATTCCCAGACGATGACGTGAGGCTCCTGACTCACGACACAGGCCCTATGGTCTCGGCAAAGACATTCGGGATAGCGTTCCTGCCCATCGACGAGGATTGGCTACTCGACCCGGAATCAATCCAGCAAGAGAAGCAGATTCAGAAACTCAAGGATGACCTGACCAAATTAAGAAACGCGGAACCAGTCGTCGACGTCGTATTGGTTACTAGCGATCAGCGCGGAGCGAAAACGATCAGCGGCGAATTTGTAATATACGAGCCGTTACCTGAAGAGGAAATAGAACGGCTATTGAGCCGAATTAGGATGCACTTTCCTTTAGCGACACAGTTTGAGTCGCCAGAATCTTCTAAGGAGGCGCTCGTAAACGCGGATATTAAACGCCGCCTTTTGGGAACCAGGTTTACCCCTCCGTCAAATGATGAAATATTGGAATATCAAAACACCAGTTACCCATCATGGCTAATCGAATGTGAAGCGGTATTGGGAAGTTTCCACGATTGCCTCAGCGCAAACGCAAAACGGACAGTGTTTTCGATTGAGCTATCGAACCATGGCTCACGGCCAGGTAAAGACGTACTCATCGCACTGAGAGTCTCCGGGGATTTTCGAATTCGACACCGGAATAAGTCTGAAGTAGAAAGCGCGGAAAGTCTGAATCAAAATTATCTCGTCACCTTACCGGCTCCACCGAGCCCGCCCAAAGGTCGATGGGAATCGCCATTAGCAAAAATGGCGGACTTCGGTAGCGTTTCGCCAACACTGCTTAGCATGGCTGACCTTACGCCGACCTTCGACCCGGGTCGACTCGAAGCCCTCCAGGCATCGCGTTACGCTAGAGCGCAGGACGCCTTCTATTGGAAGGAGGGGTGCCCGGACGGTCCCGTTGATGCATTCGAAATCGAATGCAAACAGTGGCGCCACGGGATCAAGCCCGAAATAATTACCGGTGAAATACTACTTCCGTCTGATGTAACTGGCGATGTCGCTGGCGCGCTCTCACTAACGGTTCACGCAGAAAATTTATCAGCAAATTTCTCAAAGGCGATTCCTGTGAGAATTTCCGTGACGAGGCAGGAGTCTATAAAGAAGGCGGAGGAATGCGTGGAGGCACTGCTCAACCAATCAAAGATAAGGTTCTAGTCGCCGAATCGCGGCGCGAAATATTCCGCGCCGCGCGGGTTAATCTTGCATTGTGGTAAGCGTTGCCCGCTCCTCATGAATCAAACAGACTGATTTGCCCTGCCTCGATCTGGACCGCCCGTTGCTGGTACGCCTGGAATGCAGCGGTGTATCGGACGCGATCCGACATGTCACGATGACATGGCACACAGATGAGCCACGTCTCCGCAAAGTCCCGCCGCTCCCGGCTGTAGAAGTGATCGTATTCCGCGCGCTGTACAACGCCCGTCGCATCCAGCACTTCACTTACCCCACAACACGGGCACCGACTACCAAGCGCGGCTACCACTTCCTTGTGGCGCCGCTTCGTAACGTCGGTGACTGGCCGTCGAGGGACGTGAGATGCTATTCGCGCCTCCACTGCCTCGAGCTTCGTTTCGATGCGTTGGAGATGTGGGGCCAGTGCATCGTGGATAGCCTTAGCCAGAGCGTCCATCTCTTGCGCTGTCACCGTTGTCTTTGGAGTCTTCGATTTCCGGCAGCGCGATCAACTGTCTGGCGACATCGAGGGCATGCGTGAGCGTATCGAGCGTGATGCACATGGCATGTAAGCTCGCTGGCGTACGCGAAATCATCTCTAACGTATCGGGGCAATGGGAGAACATAACACTTGCCCCCTCGAGCACGCTTTGCACGCGGTCAATAATCTCTATTGGATCCTTTTCGGTGAAAAACGGGCTCTCATGGTTTATCGCAAGCGCATCAAGTGCTGCCTCCAGTCCCTCGCGGGTAAGCGGATTCGAATCGCCATCCTGCAAAATGTAAGTCGCGCTCATGATGTTGCCCCCGGGGTTCGTTCCGCGGCTTCCGTCCGGTGCTCAGGATAGAGGCGGAAATATCCGTTAACGGTATCCTCATCGAGGCCGAGCCATTCGCAGATCCGAAGAATTTCCGTATCAATCGATTGCCCCATCACGTCGATACCCCGAAGTACGGCTTCCTTGTCCCGATCAGACATCGGTGTATATCGACTACCGCTGGCTTCGGTTAGATCCCTAAGCAGGCTGATTGCACTACCGCTAATGCCGTCCGCGGAGCGGTACATAGCGCTTAACGACGACTCGATGAGCCGCGCGTCAGGTAGTTCAGTCGTCTCGGCGCAATTCTCTTTCATGTTTGCGCAAGGAGTCGATTGGGTGGCCTCCACGGGTCTGCTCGTATTATTCGACCCGTTCAACTGACTGATCAGTTTCTCCACGCTGTTCGCTTCGGCGATGATGATCGACGCAGCACTGTCGAGCGACTCGCGCATCAGCTGACCGGATGTATGTTCTGAAACACCGATCAGATCAGCGACGGCCTTGATGCGGGATAGCATCATGTCGATTTCGTTTGTGAGTTGGAATGCGTCCTTCGCATTACCAATGCTGGCGACCGATCCCGACACATTTGAATTGGGTTGGGTTACGTCGTTCATGATAAAACCTCCAGGTACCGAATTAGGGTGTCGGGCGCTGAGAACCGCTAAGAGACGGTCCGGTTTATTCCCCGGAGGTGTTGTATTCGCCGACACCCGACATGGAGGTTTTGCGCCGAAATTCACCACGTGGACGAATCTCGGGCACAAAAATACCGCGCTGTCGGGTGCGGCTGTCCGCTCTTAGGAGGGTTCTCAGGCCCTTGACTGATACCATAGTCGAAAGTGCCGAAGAGTCAAGATGAAAGGTTCCCAATGGGTATCTCGGTCAACAGATGTCGACTGTGCGGAAATGACCGCGACATCCGTCTGTCACACATAATCCCCGAGTTTATGTATAAACCCCTTTACGATAGGAAGCACCGATACCAAGTACTAACTGATTCAGCAAACATCCCGCCGAGAAGGGAGCAGAAGGGAATTCGCGAACGGCTTCTTTGCGAATCCTGCGAAACGAAGATCGGGAAATACGAACGATATGCCAGTTTAATCTGGAACAACCAGAAGCCTGTAGCCTGGTTGCGAGAGGGCGATTTTATCCAGGCTGCAGGAATAGACTATACGCAATTCAAACTCTTCGCATTGTCCGTGCTGTGGCGGGCTGGTGTTTCGTCCATTGAAATGTTCGACCAAGTCAAGCTCGGCCCGCACGAGGAGCCGTTGAAGAGGATGCTGCAAACTGAAGATCCAGGCAACCCGGACCAGTACCCCGTATTGCTGGCCCGCGTCGTAAGCGAAGGCGAGCCTCAAACCAACATGATTCTTCCGCCTACGTGGGCGCGCTTTGAAGACCACAAGGCGTATAGATTCATTTTTGGAGGGTTCGCTTGGATCTTCATTGTAAGCAACCACCGCCTACCTCGGTCAGTTCGACATTTTGCCCTATGCGACGCTGGGACAATGAGGGTTCTCACTAGCGAAATCGACGACATGCCATTCCTACGGGATTTAATGGCCTCGATACACAACTCTGGCAACATGCTTTGAGTTCCCCAAGACGCAGTTCGGAAGCACATGCCGTCGGTTACATTGATTTAACGTCGCGATATTTCGTGAAATCGCAATCGACTCGGGCGCAATAATTTTGCTACAGATTGCGCCCCGCGATCAGGTTTACACTGTTATATCGCTGGGAAAGGCTAGCGAGCGAAAATACCGTGCAATTCATTTGTTTTAAGACTGTTTAACGTTCCCTAACGTAACGCCAAGACTCCCGGAATAAATCGAGGCGACGTACTGTCTCAATTCGCGTCCACAATGCGCCGCAGCGGTTCCTCAAATTCTCGCTCATCCATATGAGCAATAATCAGCGCCGACATCTTATCAACGTCGATATTTTCGTTCGAAGTTTCGTCTGGGGGCGGCAACCGGTTTTGCAAGTTTTCCAACAACAGGGCACGGAGAATTAGGGGCGCATAGTTCAAGAGGAATCTGGTGTCGGTGATCTTCCGAGCCCCGTGCCCGACCTGCGCTCGAACTTGCAAATCGTGTTGCCCGATCGGATTCCCGTGAAGGAACTTGTTCCGAGCATCATAAATCCGTTTGTAGATTTTCGACGCAATCGTAATTTGCAGTGGCCGATTTGACCGCCATTTCACGCGGCATCGGCGGTATTGAAGTTTTCGCTCGCTCCATGGGATTGCATCAATCGCGTCAGCGACGATCTTGAAACTTACGTTCGTTTCGCCGCCGGGATGCACGAGTGCCTCAAACGCTGAAACCCAGGCGCCAAGGATTGGCCCTAAATCATGCAACAGCGGCATATCGACACGCGGCATTGAGCAAGCATGATAGGACATGGCCAGCGATCGAAACATTCGATTTCCCGCAACTGAGGTGTCACCAATGATGAAAACTTTTTCCCATGCGGCCACCAACGCCGAAAAGAGGCGAGCGTCGTAATCGGATGATCGCAACGAATGCCGCCTCAGTTTCGCTGACGACTGCCCCACAAATTTTGTGTTCAAATCGTTGAATGACGTGAGAGCAAAAGTCGATACGATCAGGTGTTCGAAATCCTTACTGAGCATGGCCGGATGGAAATCGAAATAGTCCGAATAGAGAATCCCCATTCCTGTCGAGTTACTACTCGGAATAATGCGTGCAGCAGTCTTACAAATGACCGAAAGAGAAAGCGCGTCGCGAAAAGCGTGTGCTGCATCGATTCCAAGTGCCGTATCCGGCGCGTCGCTTTTTACGATGAGGACGGAGGGCCGAAAGCGGTTCCCGAACGGTTCGCGGAATCGGCGCAGGTAGAATTTCAATTGCGGGTGCGTTCGCTCCTCGGCACGGACCCGCTTGTCGTCCGGCGATACTATCGCGAGAAAGTCCGTCTCGATATTCGTTGCGCGAACGTCGACATTCGGTAACGCGAACGCGACATGCCATATCCCAGCGACCATAGGTGTCCAGCCGGATTCCTCGGGGAACCGTCATTTTGCCCGGATTTGCTTATGTACCGAAACTAGACTTTCTCCCTGAGGTTTCAGCGCATGGCGAACCCAAGTCCGGAGACGTGTGCTCGTCGGCCACGACCGAGCACGAATTCGCGCCGGGAGGGTCCCGCGTCTGTGTACCCGGTCGATTTCGTTGCCCGCGCATCGGCGCACCGGTAGAGTAGTTTTCAGCGTCTGCTCAATATTCCGGACTGGATTAAGGTCGCTTAAGCAGCAGGCGGCGGACGGTGACCGGTCCCGATCCCCCGGCCGCCCCGAAAGCGTGCGCAGCATGGAGTACGAATGAAGATCATCAACGGCGAATTGACATGGTGGCGGCCCGACTGGACAACGCCGAGGCGCCTCCGCCCGCGATGTGGCGCAAAATGCCGCGATGGCCATTCGTGCCGCGCGCCGGCAGTGTGGGATAACGAGCGCGACGCACCACGCAACGGACGATGCCGAATGCACGGCGGCCTCAGTACGGGTCCTCGCACCCCAGAAGGCCGTATGCGTTCCCTGGCATGCCTCAAGCAGAATCGTTCTCCCGTCGATGCGGCCCATTAGCCGATCTTATCCATCACCGAAGCCGTAGAACCGATTTGAGGTACAAAGAACATCTGGCGGACGTATTCCACGCTCGCAAGCCGCAGCTGCACGCGAACGTCTTCGAGTGAAGCGCCCTTATCCAACATTCGCTGCGCGCATGTGTTGCGCGTATGCCGAAACTGCAAGTGCGCCAGCCCCGCGCGCGCTCGCTCCCGATTGAAGCGGTACGCGAACTGATCACGGCTGATTTTGTTTCCGTCCAGCGAGAAACAGTACGTGTGCAATATCGGTTTGCCGGAGCCATCGCGTTCGTTAACCTCTGCTCGCTCTTGGCGCTCCAGAACCTCGACAGCCGTTGCATTCAGTGCACACACGGAGTCGTGCTTGCTGCCCTGGTCCTTCGGGGAGAAGCAAAGCCGCCATCCCTTCGGGCTTTGGTACACGCGTTCATAGGACGCCCCCATGTATCGCGACGTCATCGTAAGGTTGAGAATTTCAGAGATTCTACAACCCGTATTCAGGGCGAATATCGTGATGTCTCGGATGATAGGCTCGGCGACCGCAAGGAATCTCTCCGTCTCGGACTCCTGCCATCGCTCACGTATTTCACCTCGTCGCTCGCGCGGCCGATACGCCTCCACTCGAGTCCGTCCGCGGAACGGATTCGGAACGTCCATTCCGGCGGTCGAGTGCATGATGCTGCAAACACTGGAACCTACCGCAAGCGCCCGCTGAATCGTCAACTCGGAAACGCCCTCCCGTAAGCGGGCCTCCCGATAGGCGTTGATTTCGTTCGCGGTGATCAACTGTCGGCCGCGGACCTTCGCCGCATGCGAGATATGCATGTTGCCGAAGAATTCAGCCAGGTTCTTTGCGTTGCACGAATCGGTGCGCTGTGTGGATACCCGGGGTCCGCGTCTTAGCGATTTCATCCGTAATCCTGGTTCCAAGATGTCACGCACAAAGTGATAGACCGGGATCGCTTGCCGATAAGTGTCCATATGCTGCCTCCAGTGGCTCAGAATGGGATATCGTCGTTGAACTCGGCCTGCGATGCCGGCTCGGGCGCTCCGCCCTCTGGCGGCGATTCTGAGCGCGCCGTGTTTCGTCCAGGCCTCACGGTGCGCGACGAGTGCAGTGCATCGATGGCCATTCCCCAACTCTCGCGCTCCGATCCATCGCGCGCAGTCCATTTGCGAAGCGTCATCTTCCCGATTGCACCGAGCATGTCAGCCTTCGAATGACGCGACAGAATCTCTGCGACACTGCCGAAAGCTACCAGGTCAACCCACGCCGTTATGGGCTCGCCATGGTGGGGGGTTACATCGACCGCGATGGATGTCGTCACCATCGGAGTTCCGTTGCGTGTTTCGCGCTGTTCGGGATCGCGTCCAAGGCGGCCGTAAATGCTCGCAGTTAGCATGTCGTTTCTCCATCGTGCCGGGCGGATAATATTTTTGCCGTGGCCAGCGCGTTACCATTCATTACCGTTCTATTACCATTAGCAGGCACAGTGTGCGGGGTTGGAATGCGTGCCGTGCGGGGTTGGGTTACCTGCTGTGCGGGGTTGGCTCTCGGTTCAACGCCGTATTGCGTGCGGGGTTGCATGTCACTCAACCCCGTAGCTAGTGCGGGGTTCGCTCGACCCCGATCGGACACGGTATGCACTAATCAACGCAGCACGCCGTGCGGGGTCGGGAACTATCCGATAGTGGTTCGAAACTCGACCGCGGCTTCGAGCAATCTCAATGTGGCCTCGCGACTCGAGGGAGCCCAGAACGTGCTGCACCTTCCTCTCGCTCATGCTAGATTCGCGCGCGATCCTTTCGACAGAAGGGAAGCATTCGCCGTGATCGTCGATGTATTGAAGCAGTACGTGCAAGACGCCTTTTTCGAATTTGTCCGCATCGCCTAGATTGAGATCCAGGCACCAACGTCGCAGGACACCAGCAAGTTGACCACGCTTCATGGTCGCGATCCCGCGGCGCGTGCTAAACTCCGGTTGTCAGTTCTGTCTTCATGCCGGCACCGGGATTGCAGCCCGGGCGCCGGCAACTCTTCTTCGAACATACCTACCTCACCATTGCGCCTCGCGCGTAGTTTTCGACATCAAGACTCATCAGGCGGAGCGTCCCGTAACGCAATATTGAGCAATGTCGTGAGCGCCGCGGACGCCGCGTTGTCATTGAACGGCTCGGCCAGGGTCGTAAGCGCTCGAACGCCCTGAGGGTCCAGCACGTATCTCGCAACGTGCTCCGGTGCGAGGACATCCATCGCCCACAGACGCCCCGCATCGAGCAGTTCACCGCGAAGCCCTTTCGCTGACCGGCCCGCCTCGGCGGTTACATTCGCGAGGTTCTTCAGTCGGGAGACGGTCCGGCCGCTCGTGCGGAAATTGTTCGCCATCATCACGGAGACGGCTTTCAGGCCGTCTTTAACCTGCTTGCGCACGGTCGGATCCGTGAACACTGCATCGAAGACTTCACGATTCGAGGTGGCGCCGGCCGGGCCTTTCGCCCCCGTGTGCAGATCGAGCAGCTTTGCCGGGATGAACTCAACCGCCCCGGCCTCGCCCGGCACCTTCGCCTTCTCGATCGCGCGGGATAGCCAGAATGTCTGTAGGTGCTGCTGAACGTGCCGATCGGTCTTCGAAAGGATCTGCATCGTGCTGCGCAATTCGTCCGGGTCCATCTTGAGCAACTTGGATTCGATGTCGACGCGGGTCGGCGTACCCTTCACGTCGAAGAGCTTACCGAGCGCGGATTCGCGGACCGCGGTGATCTTCGCCGTATCGGCCCTGTAGGTATCGCGAGCCACCTTAAGCTCTGTAGAGCCCCGGCCGCCTGCAGATATGGCCGCATCCAGATCGCGATTGAGAGCGGAGAACAGCGCCTTGGCCGGGCCTTTCTCGGCGGCACGGTCCACTTGGTCGCTCAGGATTTTCCCGGTGCCCTTGCTCGCCCGCCCCCACGCCTCTAGCCGGCGCTGCAACTGCATCGGGGTCAATGCCCCGCCGGTTTGGTCGATCACATCATCCATGATGCGCTGAAGTTCTGATGCCAGCGCGAGTTCTGTTTTGCCCGCGCCCGGTCCGCTGTTTTGCTGGATCAGCTTCTTCGCTTCCTGCAAGAAGTTCCCGGTCGTGATCAGCCCGCCGGCTTCCTCTGCTTTTCGGAAGTTCTTCGCCGCTGCGGTTTTCCGAGCGCCGAGCAGGCCGGTACCCTTCGAAGCGTCACCGATGATCCGGTCGTGCCCGCGCTGGACACGAACCCCCATCGGCAATTGTGGTCCTGCCTGCTTCGGCGCGACGATTTTTTCGAAGTGCTCGAGAACCTGTTTGGGCTGCGCGTCCTCGATGGCACGCCCCACGCGCTCTGCTGCATCACCCGTCCGGGCGAAACGTTCCGCACGCTCAAGCGCGGGGTCTTGCGCGAGTTGCGACAGCTTGAACATCACCCCCGTCCGCGCCTGCAAATCGACGCCCTCCTTGATGGCGGGCTGGTGGAGTTTTTTGGCCTTCTCAATGGCTTTCGGGATCCAGTTGCGAAGCGCAGTCACCGTTTCCAGTGCAGACGACAAGCCGGCCCCGGTCGCCAACCCGACCGCCGCGCTGGCCCCTCGCGCCGCTTGTCGAGCGACCGAATCCTCTTCCGGTTGAAATGCTGTGGCTCCGGTTGCCGCACCGGCCCCCGCGCCGCCGGCAATCCGCGCCTTTGCGGTTTTTGCCCCCAGGGCAGGGATAAGGAATGTCGGTAAGACCTCGCCCGCAACCTCCGCGATGTCAAAACCGAAGGAATCGCCGTAGTCATTTTTGAAATTACGATCGACCAATACACGCTCTTCGTTCGAGAGTTTCGTGAATTCGTCGGCCGTGCCCTTGTCCACGATCCCCATGGACTCAAGCGCATCCATGCTGGCTTGAATGACGCCGTTCTTAAGCTGCATCATCCCTTGTCCGATCTTGATCGTCCCGCCTTCCTTTGCGTCCCTGATCCCAACGGCGTTACGCGCCAGCGCCATAACACCGCCGTCTAACTCAAACTTGGGCTTGGGTGTCGGCGAGTCCAGCGATGTCGGTTCTATCGCAGAGCCCGGTGCCGGCGTCGACTGTTTATCGGCGGACGGGGAATTTGATGCAACAGCACTAAGGTAGTCATATGTTGGCGTTGGTGCTTCACTATCTTCGTTGCTGGGTACTGATTGATTCAAAGATGAGCCTGCTACGACGCTTAGATAATCATGCTTAGCCATGGTTAAGGTCCGAATTCTTCGAGCAGACGAACCTCGGTGCGCTTCGTAACTTCCTCTTCAGATAAATCGGGATTCGCCTCTCGCACGTCGTCCTCGATTTGAGCGATGCGATTGTTAAATCTCGTTTGAAATGAATCTAAAGATACGGATGGCGTATCCTTCGAAAAATCGATCGCGGCGCCGTTTTTCAAAAGCCATTGACGTCGCGTTTTGGCTAGGCGAGTTTTCTCTGCAGCGTTGTCGATCTTAGCTTTGAACTGCGTCGGACTGTCATCCTCTACGTTGGCGAACTGCTTGGTGATACGAACCGCTTCTGATTCGGTCATCGCCGCCCCCGTGATCGCCTTGATGCCTTCGTTGACGACCTGAATAGCGTCCTGTTTGAAGTTCGCGAACTGCTCAACTTCGGCCATCTGCTCAGGGCTCAGTTCCTTGCCGAGCTTTTCGAGGTTCGCCATCGCGCCAATTTTCAGGTTCGGGAAAACCTGCAGGAATTTGGGATCGAAGTCTGCCTGAACCTTTTCAAGATTCGCGAGTGAGTCGTCAATCGTGCGCAGCTCGTTTTCCGTGGCGGTTTGGGCTCCGCGCGATAACGGGATATCACCCGGCTTCGCCGCGGTCACACTTCCTTTGATTGGCACATACCCTTCGGGTAGCGGCCGTCCATCCTCCGTTGTTGCAATGCCCGAAAGCGGGTCGAACCGCACCGGCTGATCTAGGAATTCACCCGTCTGGACGTTGACTGCGTTGACTGACTGGAATGCCCCCTTATCCGGCTTTGCTTCCGCGGGAACGAGGACGCCGTCGCTGTCGCGAATCTCGGCCACGGTGGCGAACTCAAGTTTTCCAGTCTGCGTGTTGTAGACTGACTTCGGGGCGGCGGTTGCTTGTTCATCCAGATCCGTTGTCGGAACGAATCCGAGCGGACGCAATATCGATTGGATTTCGGGGTTGCGCGCGATGCTGTTCACGTGGCTTTTCGTAATACCAATAGCTTCCTGAAGTTTCGGATCCTGCAGATCGGATACGGTGAATCCGTCCTCCGCTGCCTGCCTTAACAATTCCTGCCCTTCCGGCGAGGCCTTCATGATCTTGTCCACGCGCGAGAATGCTTGGACTATTTCAGGCAGATTGCGGGCGTCCCTTTGTTCACGCATCTCCTGCATGAACTGGGGTTTCGTCCGTAGTTTCCGCGCGTCCTCTAGGGAGCCACCGATGGTAATCAGTTCAGAACCAAACTCGCCAAGCTCCTCGATTTCGGCTTCTGTCGCAGCCGGCTGCTGCGCGGCTTGCTCCAGGGCTTCCGTGAAGCCGGGCAGCGCGCCTTCGAACAACTGTCCGTACTTCTTGATGACGTCGCCACGCGCTGCGGCTGAGGTATTCTTCACCAGTTCGAGCCCTTTCGACATCGCGTCGACTCCGACCGTCAGCCGCTTCATTTCGCGCTGCTCAGTCTGGATGCGGCGATCCTGCAATTCCTCCGTGAACAACCGTTGTCCGCGCGCACCTCGCGCCACGTTCGTAAGTACGGCCCCGATCGCACCGAGCGGGTTGTCGCCGAAATCGATGAGCGGCGGTTCCTTCGTGGCCGGCGGCGCTTCCGTCTCGCCGAGCACGTCGATCTCTGGCGCAATCGGAGTCACCGTTGAATTCAGTTGATCGGGGCGCGTCGTCAAATCCTGTGCGAGCAATTCCGCCGGGTCTCTGTCAAATCCAAGTCCACCAGGCATATCGTTCTCCTATGCGGCCGCGCTCGGCAGGAGCGCAGCGTAATCGATCATCTTGTAACCACTCGGGTGTTCCACGGTGTACTCAACCGGCACCTCGTCGGCCATGAAGCCGAGCCGGTTTTTCGGGTCACCTTTGTACCGAAAACGGTAGAGGATCTGGCCGTCGACATCGCCAACCGGCTCGATCTCCGTCTTGAGGCGACGATCGGAGAACCCGAGCGCCCCCGCCCCACTTGCCGCGCCGCCAGCCGCACCGATGAGCGCTATCGGATCGAAGCTCGACACCGATTGTGAACCGGTCACCGTCCCCGTGTCGCTCCGCAACTGCTGCAAGCCCGTGAGCGTCCCCGGATTCGGCGCCGTCGCCGCTGCCAGGTTAAGGCCCTGACTCCCCGTAAGCGCCGTCAGATTCAGCCGGTTGTTGAACGCCTGCTGACGCAACTGCTCGGCGAACTGCGCGGTGCTCTGTGTAATACCCTGCTGCGCCTGCACGCGGCCAGACTGCACCTGCGCCGCCTGAAGCGGGTATTCAAGCTGCGCCTGCGCCTGCTGCCCGCGAACGTTCGTGATCAACTTCTCTGCCTGTCGCGTGGAGTCACGGGCCACCCGGCCGGCGACGTCGAGGACCGGCGTGTCGTCGGTACGCAAGCCCCGACCCGGTGCGAGTTCGCTCCCGATCTGCTCAAGCGAATCATCCCGGAACGCCCGGATGTCACTCAAGCCCGCTTCGATGGCGGAATCCGCCGCCGCGCTGATCAAGGCCGTCTGCTCCGGGGTCGCGCCCGTGCCCTGCGCAATCGCCCGGAGTTCCCCCTGTAGCAATTGGTTCTGCGCGCCAGCCGAGGTCGAGGCGAAGTCGAAGTTCTTCGAGGCGACAGAATCCTGCTGATTACTGAACTTGTTGACCTGGCTGCTCAGTACCGGCAGGAATTCTTCGAAGCGCGCGGACGTGAAATCACCGAGCTCGCGCAGTGCGGTCAATTGCTGTGTTGCGAGTTCGAGTTGCTGATCGAGTAGCTTTTGTTCTTCCGCGCTCGGCGGGTCGAGTGTTTTTTTACTCGTTGACTCTTTTTCTTCGCTGCTGCCGAAGACGTCTTTGACTATGCTCATATCACACCGCCCCCTCAGGCCGCGTGGTGCTGCGGTGCGACTCGTAGCGCCGCAGCACGAACGTCCCGCGCACGGTTTTGACGAGCAGCAGTAAACTCTTGAACGAGTTCTCGGATTTCATCGTCGGTCGCCCCGGCGGCCTCAGCGGCAAGGACCGCATCAATTTCGTCCTCAATCCAGAGCGAAGCTCGGCCTCGTTTGATTGGAGGCGGCAGGAGACCATGCGCGATGTCTTCATACAGGGATGACGACCCGCGCCCTCGCTTTTCGCAGACTTTTCCAATTCGAATGTACATAGCCAACTCCTTCTCGACGTACGCCACTGCATTTGCGGCTTCGGGAGGACGCTATCGGAGAAATCGAGGGGCTACTACGAAATAGATGAATTGACGTGAATTGACGTGAATTTGGGTGACTCGGCGTGAGCTGTTACGAAATACGTTGCCTATGTGGGGAGCTTTGCATTCGTGAATGTGTTTGTGGCGTGCGCCATCGACACTTCCTGCCAGCGCGAACCTGTGAAATATTCGAGACCGACACCTTTCGAGCGCACTATGTCAGGATTGCAGAGATTCAGTACGTCTTTAAACTGGATCCGTTTGTTCTCACCGTCGAGGCTCAACCATACCCGACGCAGCTCGTTTTCCAGTTCCGTTCGCTGCCGTCCCGAGCCTCTTGATTGAAGTCTCGGCGCGTGGGTTGAAGCTTTCGGGCGAGGAGTACGCGCATCGGGCCATTGGGGCGGGACGCGAAGATCGTTAGCGGACAAAATGCGCTCGAGTGTGTCACGCTCAATCTGCACGTCGGTAAGGCCTACGGGAATCTCGGTATCGTCGTGGAAAACCGCCGTCACCTGAACGGCAGACCATCGCTCCCCCCGGGCAATCCGGCGAAGACCAACCGCAACAGCACCATCCCCGCCGCGGATCCCATACCTACTCGAGGATTTAAACCCCTCCAGCGCGACAGCGCTGGGTACGAAAAACTCTAACGGTTTCGACTCGCCCACTGGCACGAGTTCCAAGGCCTCGGCAAGGCAGGTACAGACGTCGTGCCGAGAATCAGCCCCGTCGCGAATCAGCGTTTCTACGACTTGGCCTAGCGTCAACGACCGCTGTAGTTTGTCCTTAAAGGCTCCTTCGTGGTCCGGCATTAACGCGCCCTCTTGCGCAACCCTCGAAAGATGCTCCGCGCCAGCCGGCGAGGGGGCCGGCGTTCGGTGATCAGCCTAGGCGCAGTGCAATCCTAATCTGCATCGCTTATCGGATTTTCCGATAGCAATCGCTCCCTGCTTCATGAGTGCAACAAACGTATCCCCATGCATCGTTGTCCAAGCTCAGTGCTCTCGCTCGATTCGCAGCGACGCTGCCGCATGCCGACGCTCCTCGGACGGTTCCGAGATTTTCACTTTCGTCGGTGTCGTCACGGTAGAAGACAACGTCAACATCCATGTCCTCATATCGGTCAAGCGGCAGGGTGTCAGGTGGTCCGAAAATTCGGTCCGTCCCGACACCGCCACCGGTGCACTTGTAGACGGCAAAAATCACGATGATAAGCAGGATGAGGCGGCCCATCAGCCTGTCTGCGCCTGTCTCATTGGCACTACGTTGGCACCCGCGTCCGCAGACCCTCGCAGAAACGCCAGCCACGTCTCGAGCGCCCGGCGTTTCTCATCCAGATAATTGTGCTTGTCATAAGCCTGGGCGATCTTGTCGCCGCGCCCGTGACTCAGCAACTGGGCCCGGTGCTCTTTGCTGACGCCGAGACTGGCGAGTGTCGTCTCGACCGTGCGTCGAATGTCCTTGAGCGTGAACGGCGTTGAAAACGCCCGGGTGCCGTCTTCTTCCAAACTTCGCACTTCGGCTACCGCTTTCACGAGCGTCTCATGTCGGAGCCCGGTCTTCCCGTTCGTGGTGAAAGGCCAGTCCGCCGTGCCGGTTTCCTCGTGGAGTACCTCGAGTATCGCGAGAGCCTCCGGTACCAGCGGGACAACGTGCTCTCGTGGCTCAGCGCGCCCTTTCAGGTCTATAAGAGTCACGGTTCCACCATCACGATCGTAGGCCGACCACGGTGCCGAGAGGAGCTGCCGGACCCGCTGCCCTCCGGTGTAAACATGCATCTGCAGGGCCGCCCGGGTGATCGGATTCGGGACCTTTGCCGGATCGCAAATAAATTCGACGTATTTTCGCATTTCGTCCGCATCCAAAACCCGCTCGCCAACCCGTTCGAAGGATGCAATCCGCGGGATCAGATCGACGGGATTGCCCGTTAGGGCGAACTTCTTCCCGTCCTGGGCCAAACGACGAGGGTCAAGGTCGTGCCCCCTCCCCGCGTACGAGAACGCAGCGCGCAGATAGCTCCGCGTTATGTTGACCCCACGGGTCACGCCCCTATCGACGAGTCGAGCGAGAATGGCCTGGATGTCTTCCGGCGTAATCGTATTGGCTCGACGCTTCGTGATCTGAGGGAATGGCTTTTCGACGTGTCGCTTGAATAGGCCGGCCACATCCTTTGCGCTGGGCTTGCCTGCCTCCTGTAACGATGCCACGTACGCCGTCAGGAGGTCTCCGAAAGTCCCGGCCCGGGCTTCAATCTCCGCCTTGCGCTGCTCTCCCTGCTTGCGTGCCTCCTCGGCCGTGTAGTGGGATTTCAGGTCTCTGACCGATTTAGCCAGTTGCGCGAGCTCCCGAAATCCGTCTCGAGCTGCAGCGAGCGTCAGCGCAGCCCCCTTGAAGCAGCGATCGCCATCACGCCAGTGCCGGGAGCCCTTCGGGTCGAAATGCCCGATCAATTCGAAGTAGCGGCTCCCTTTGTGAAAATACCGGTAGTACAGCGGCTTTCCGGTTTGGGTCACGCGCAACACGAGAACTCCGTGGCCCCGCACGCCCGTGTCGACGATGATCTCGCCGTTATCGCGCCCTGGCTTCAATGATTCGAGGTACGTCGCTGTGATGCGTCGTGGTGGCTGCGTCTGAGTCACTATGCCGGCTCACTCTGATTTTTTGCAGTAACGGTGGCAGTTTCCCGCCGGATGCCGGCGGATATCCTTGGCGGAGTATGGCAGCTAACATGCTGATTGTAAAAGGTTAAGAACGCTTAAGCTGGAAGCGCCTGGATTCCGGCGGAGAAGAAATCTCATGACTGTTAATCACTAGGTCGGCGGTTCGAGCCCGTCCCGGGGAGCCATATATCAAAATCGTTCGATTGAACTCCCTTCGTTCGCTTCTTCGCTTCGATCGCAATAACGTTTTTCGCAAGCAGGTCAAACGGTTGGCGGTATGCCGCTGTCAATTGGCCTTCCTTCCAAGTGCAGTTCGATAGTACGAACCCGAGTAGCCGGCGCTTTTCAGCCGACGACTGCTGACGGAACAACTGGCCGGCTTTCTGGGCGAGTTCGAGTAGGCGTATGCCCTCATCGAAGTACGTCTGGTTGGCGTCCTGATGTTCGCTGATCCGCACCAGGCACTTGCGCTGTTCCTCACGCCACTCCGCGGCCTTGAGATCGAAGAACTCGGTGTCGATGCGCCCGTCGAGCTTGTCGACGTACATGGCGTCGATTCGTTTCTGCAGACGGTCGTACTCGGCCTGAATACGCCGGATGGCATCATCGTGATGCTGCTTCTCGTCGCCGTGGCTGACCCGCAGGGCCTGCGACACCCAAGCAAGCACTTCGTCGTCGAAGCGCAGGTGGTCAAGCAGCTCGACGAACCGTTCCTCCAGGACCTCCTCCCGGGTGTACGGCTCGGGGCATTTCCCCTTGGCGCGGCTACAGTGGTAGTAGACGTAGCGGCCCTTCTTGATCTCCGCGACCATTGAACAGCCACAGTGCCCGCAGCGAATCAGGCCGGTGAAGGCGAAGTCGCGCTTCGGCTTCTTGTTGCGGTTGACATAGCGTCCGCTGAGCAGGGATTGTGCTTTGTCCCACAGCTCACGGCTGACGATTGGCTCGTGCGTGCCGTTGTAGCGCTGCCCTTTCCAATCGAAGTCGCCCATGTAGATCGGGTTGCGCAGCATCTTATGAACGCTGCTCTGGGGCATAGGGTTGCCGCTGTTGCGAAATGCGAAGCCGTGTTCACGGGCCTTGCGGGTGATGTCCCGGACCGAATACTGCCCCGTTACATACCACTCGAACATCTGGCCGACCACGGGTGCCAGCTCAGGGTCCGGTTCAATGGTCTTCTTGCCGTTCTCGCCGAGCACGTTGCGGTAGCCGACCGGCGCATAGGACGGCCAGATCCCCTGCTCAGCCTTCTCGGTCATCCCCTTGCGGGTCTCTTCCGAAAGATTGTCGATGTAGTTCTTCGCCATCAGCACCTTGATGCCGTGCATGAACTTCTCGGAGGAGCGGGAATCGGCGGAGAGGACGACGTTCTCCTTGGCGAAGTGGATCTCCAGTTCCAACTCGTCCAGGGTCACCCAGTCCTTCAGGTTGCGGTACAGGCGGTCGGTCTTCTCGACAAGGATGATGCGGGCCTCCGGGTTCTGGCGAAGATAGTCAACCATCTGGCCGAAGCTGGAACGGCCGGCCTGTTTAGCTGTCTCCACGTCGACGTACTCTTCGACGACGTGGATGCCTTCTGCCAATGCGTAGTCGCGCAGCAGCTTGAGCTGGGCCGGGATGGAAAAGCCTTCCTTCTCCTGCTCCTTGGAAGAGACGCGGGCATAGACGACTGCATCCCGCCGCGCTGGCCCGGTTCCTCGATCTTGTCTATCCAGCCTCCTCATAATGTTTAGTTTATACTACACATTTCGTCAGACCAACCGTTTAAGAGCGCGCATGAACCCGGAGAAGAGGGCATCGAACGCGTCGCTGGAACGGGCGGGGGGAACTCAAAAAAACGAAGACACCTTGAGTTTTCCCGGCCAGATACCGATAATGTATTTAGCTCATCTGCCATGTGTAGAAGGAGTAACGAAGCCGTCCTCCGGGGCGGCTTCAGCCTTTCTGGCCTTTGTTCCTGCAATATTCCTCATACTCCCTTTGCAACTTTCGCTGTCTGTGCGGTTGCTCTACAAGGTAGGCGGTCCACGGAAGGATATACTCGCCACGGTCCGCCAGAATCACCAGATAGTTCTCCTGCTCGAACCACAAACAGATCCGCTGCTCGCCCTGGCGCTGATTCGCCCAAACCTTTATCACCCCGTCGGCATCATGCTCGATGATCGGCTTTGGCCAGCGAATCCGCTCACAGCGGCGAAAATCAGGTATTCGGTCTTCTTCAACAGCGCCTTCCTGAATCATGTGCCAGAAGGTGGCCTCTTTCTGCTGCGCCAAGGGGTGCCGTTTCAGACCAAGCCGCCGCCCCTGGAACACTGGCTTGCTATCGACAAAATCCTGCCTGAAGTAGTTATAGATGGCATCCAGATAAGATCCCCAATCGCCACCATGGTCAGAGAACAACACCAGCGGCGGCAACCAATCCGTTTCACCCGTCATCCCTGCACCTCATTTGCCTGCCAGCGGAAAAGATTGACCTTCTCTTCCTGGTAGAGCGTGGTCTTTAACAGACTGTAACCGGACCGTTCCTGTACCCTGGCAACCAGGGCTTCCTTGGCCTGGTTGCCGCGCAAATCCCGGTTGAGGTAGGAAACCGCGCCAATCAGCAAATCCGCCAGTTGCAGCTGCTCGATTTCATGGGAGTGCACGAGCTGCAAGCGTTCGATAACGCTTCGCGAAAAGTCATACATATTATTGCAAAGCACTTCGTGCAGCTTGGCCGCCTTCTCCGCCCCTCGGGTGTCCTTGATGTCGAGGTACACCCGGTAGCGGGCATCCGGGTGGAAGATCACCTTCAACATGTCGAAGTACATCTTGTAATACCAAGTGTCGTGATCCTGCCCCGGAATAGCGTCATGCCGGAGCTTCGACTTATCCGGCACGATCAACGCTCGGAAATGTAGATCATCGTCATCGAAAAAGTAATCCACCAGGTCGAGATACAGCCCGGTCTTCGCCGGAGACACCTTGGTCCACTTCACTTCAAACCCTGACGGAAGCCCGTGCTTTTGCTTGATCTCCCGCAGGCGAACCGCGATCTCCCGGCCTTTATCCAGCGGACACCAGATGGCACCCAGCACCATGGCCTTCTGGTGATCATGCTCCAAGTGGCAAGACTCATCGCAGTAGACATTGAAGATTTCACTCATGGCGTGACCTGCTTGACGATTTCATCCCTCCTCCTGTGCTGGCACGATGCGACTTAAACACCGCCACCCCGAACGCACCATTCACTGACTGCCACCAGACGCGCTGGCAGCGCATCTTCGCTGCCCTCATTGACACGTAATATCGAGGGCTAGGCAACCCACATTCAGCCAACCCAGTTAAGGCACGCCCCTCGCGGGTCATATGCATAACCAGAAATAGAACCGTCTTTGATCTTCTCGACTGCTTCATCGATCACAGCTAAAGGTACAAGAAACCATTCTCGCGGCCGCACTGGATTTCCGAAACGATCTTTGATCGTGAGATTGAGTTGGGCCGGGGCGAATATCCGATGAAGCAAATTCTCCAGCTTCGTACGATTGATGCCGACCAATGTGTAAGTCGCAACGATCTCGACATCCGCCAGTAAATACGTAGCGTCTTTCGACGCGTTGGCGATTCGTGTCTCAACCTTGCCCCCGGTCACGCCGATCTTGTGGATAAGCTCGCGATTCTCGGCCACCGCCGGAAAATCAGAAAGGCTGCGCAGCACATAAATTGTGCCGCTCTCAACATCGTCCTCATCTTTAACCCCGCTGAACAACGGACCAGCACTTGGGTCGGTGATCAGCCGGGCCGCCTCATCGCGGTAAAGAGCTCGCTGAAGGGATCGCTGCAAGACGTCGCTTTCGGTTCTATTGTCGTAGACTACCCGCAGCCGGCTATCACGACGCTCATACGGCGTCTTGAACTCCTCGCTCATCTCAGCTACATACGCAATCTGCCCGCCAACAATGAAGAATGTGCCTACCTGAATTTCGTCCAACGTGCGGGTCTGGATTGAACGCGACTGACGAATACCTAACTTCAAGTCGTTCTTCACATCCTCAAATAACGGTTTGAATTGATCAAAGTCTTCGCAAACTGTGCGATTAGCGATTTCCTCCGCTGCGCGCTTTTCTGCACTCGTACGGACATGACGCAACTCGGTGATGTCATCGTCGCCTTTCGTTTCGCTGCGAAGTTCGGCCAACAGCTCGTCATCGTCAACGTCGTCAGCAAATTCTGATTCGGAGTGCGGTCCAGTCTCAAGCAGTCCCTGATGATCAAGGTCACGGAGCAGTTCGCCACACTCTTCCAGACCTCGCAATCGATCCAGTCGCACGGCGTAGAGCCTCTCGAATATGTCATTGGCCTCACCATGACGTGGAGGGCGACCGTGCTGTTCCACAAACGTTTGGATCTCCTCGAACCCCGCAATAACCCTCTCCTCGCGAGGAGAACGCTGAGCTTTTTTCTTTGGCTGGGCAAACTCATCCAGCTCAGCACGAAGGTCGTCGAGATTAGTCATAACGTCCTTCGTCCTTAAATCGCACAAAAGCTTGCGCGCCCTCGGCCATGCGCTTCTCCCAAGCATCGGGCGAGGTTATCGAAGGCACCCGCCCGCGCTCCTTCTTAAACTTAAGGGCGCGAACGGCGAGCTCGCGGGCATCTTCCGGTGACAGGCTGCTTCGCTTGCCGGAGATTATCGCGGCAACCTGCTTTAGACTCTCCTCGCTCATGGTCTTGGCGAGTATGGCGTAAGCTTCTCCAAACGGATTGATGCGATCGATCAGGTCGATATCGAGCTCTCGGACATCCATTACGTATTTTCGGACGCCGTCTATGAGCGCGGTATTGCCTTTCTCCAGCCGCTCGCCCCCAACGGCGATTTCTTTGGCCGTTTGGGTCAGGTTAAGGGCGGCGATTGCATGCTGACGCACAGACTCTTGGTCCATGTCGTCCAGCTCAGGAAATTTGGCCTTGATGATCTTGCCCATGCGCACCTGGGTCAGCTCCTCGGGTACGAGCTCCTCATCGAAGAGCCCGCGTTCAATAGATGTCTTGTCCTGAACAAATGCGCTGATCACTTCATTCAGGTCTTCCTTGCAGATACGTTTCGCTTCCTTGGACTTCGGCTCAACCAGCCCTTTGATTTCGATTTGAACCTTGCCGCTTTCTTCGTTGAACCCGACATTGCACTTTTCCGGGTCATACCAGCCGGTACCATAGTCAAAACCTTCTTCAGCCGCACCTGTTGGTGTCTTTGGTTTGAATTCGAATCGCGGGGCGAGAACCTGCTCCATGAGCAAACTGGCGGCAATCGCTTTCAAGGTATCGTTTACCGCATCAGTGACAGCCTCTTCCGAGGCATCGGGCTCTGCAATCAGGTTCGTAAAACGGGCGCGCGTTTTCCCTTCGGCGTCGCGGGTTGCGCGCCCTATAATCTGTACGATCTCGGTCAAGCTTGCTCGGTAGCCCACTGTAAGGGCATGTTCGCACCAAATCCAGTCAAAGCCTTCTTTCGCCATGCCGAGCGCGATGATGATGTCCACGTGATCTCGGTTATTTTTTTGCGCCGGGTCTTTCAGCGCCATTGAAACCTTGTCACGCTTAGCCGGTTCGTCGTCGACCAGGTCTGCTATCTTGAGAATGCGCCCCTCTGGAGTCTCCACTAGCTGGAAGCCGGTTGCTGAGTCGGTCTTCTGCCAGTCCCCAAGAGCGTCAATGATGTGTTCAACCTCTTTATGTTTATCCTTCGTGCTTTCGCGCGAATTAACGTTCGGGATGTGGACGATCGTTTTCTCGGTCGGATCAAGCACCTCTAAAATGCTGTCCGCATATGAACCGCTATAGAAGAAATATCCGATATCAAGCGTTTTGAGATATGTGTAACCGTTGAGCTGTTCGTAATAAGTGTAGGTGACGGTATCGAACTTCGCCTCATCATGCGGGTCAAGCACTGCCTCCGCATCACCTCTGAAATACGAACCGGTCATCGCGACCAGATGCACCTTGTCACGCGCAATCAATGCACCAAGATGCTGCCCGAGTTTGTTTTCAGGGTTGGCTGAGACGTGATGAAACTCATCGACTGCGATTAATCGGTCATCGAACGCTTCAATGCCAAACTTCTCTACTGCATTCCGAAAAGTGGCATGGGGACACACCAACACCTGATCGTCGCCTTCAAGAAAAGCACCAACGGTGCTCGCCTTGCTGCCATCTGCCCCAGGGACATTGCACAGGTTCCACTTCGGTTGCACGATCCAATCGGCCCAGAACCCGAATTTTGACAACGGCTCGTCATTGAAGCTGGAGCCGATTGATTTCTCAGGCACTGTAATGATGGCTTGCTTGATCCCCTGATTGTGCAACTTATCGAGCGCGATAAACATGAGAGCCCGGCTCTTGCCCGAGGCCGGTGGCGACTTGATCAGAAGATACTGCTCGCCCCGCTTCTCATAAGCCCGCTCCTGCATCGCCCGCATGCCAAGCTCGTTCGACTTGGTCGAACTGCCGGTCTGGGCATAGGTGACGGAAACGGAGGGAACGGATGTCTCATGAGTCATGGATCAGGCTTCCATTTTCGACTTGGTTTTCTTCAAATCGTTTTTTGCGGTCATCTCGGTGTAGAGCTCGAATAGCTTTTCCAGCCGCTCAGTGTCGTTGCGGAAGCGGCGACCGATATAGATGCGTTCAAGTACCTCGTCGTTAAGCTCATGCGCTTCACGCAGGTCGCCAGGCATGCTCTCGGGATCGTAAAGGTCCGCGATCGTTGCGGGGAAATGCGCCTCACGCGCCAAAAGTATACTTTCGGCGCAGCGAGTCAGATCGGCTTTGTTTTTCTCTGTAAGCGTTGGAACCGGGAATGTGTTCCAGCCAAGGGTGTTGGAATATGAAAAGTCAGTTCGCATTCTTACGCAGACTGTACCGATCCAGACCCAGTGTAGGTGCGACGCAATCAACGCCATGTTCCACAATGGTGCGTCGTAAAGAGCGAAGTTTCTGTCTCCAATAATGAATTCGCTCGTGACGTAATCGACAGGTAGAAATTCTCTGTTCTCGGACGAAACGCGGGGAACGACGATCGTAGTTTTCTCAGCTCGGCCAGCTATCTGAACGAATCTATGCGGCCGGACCGAAAACTCTCGCGTTGATTGCGCTTTGGAGCGACTTCTATTCTTGGCGACTAGTTCCAATTTTTGAGCGATAAGCGGGTTCTTCTTTGCTGTTTCAATTTCATCATCTTCAATCCATATACAGAATCGTTGCTTACCTTTTATAAGCTCCTCCGAACCGAGAAATCGTCTGACGAAGTCTTGACCCAGTGGAGCGCTCCGAAGCGCCATTACCTCTTCACCGGTGAGAAACAGATGGCCGCCATCTCGCGGCATGTTTCCGAAAAGCATTTTCGACTGTTGGCTGATGGGGTCATTCAGTTTTGCAACGACCTGCGTAATGTTAGGAACAAGGTATGGGCCAATGACTGAGCATTCGCGAACTAGATCGCCATCAAACAGCTTCTTGTCGACACTTGAGCGTCCACTCAATCCGAGAATGATTACAGTAACGCCCGCGTTATGACTAGCTAGGTTGCTCCACTTGAATGGGACGTGAGCGAACCTGATTTCGATGCCTCTTTCAAACGCGATGGGCCAAATTTCTGATGCTTGCTGCCCCTGGCAAATACTATTGGTAGTCACAAAAGCCGCATTTGCGTCAGGCACGACATCCGAGTAATCGAGATAACGTGCAATCCAGCCCGACACAAAGTCGGTGGTCTTTGCAAGACTAGGGTGTCTGGACCATGCCTGAGCCAAATGGGCCTTCTGTTCCTCCGATTGCCACTTGCTTCCCTTATATGGTGGGTTGCCACAGATGTACGTCTCGCCTCCTTCATTCTCAAAGTCGACCCCCACTTGGTCGAGGGGTAAATGAAACAAGTCATCGGCATTCTGCTTCACGCCGGTTCCCGTAGGCGGGCAAATGCTCAGCCAATCTAGCCGTAGGGCATTACCACAGGTGATCCAATTCATCGCGTCTAGCGGTAGAAACTCGGCGAGGGCTTCCGTCTGCCCGCGGTAGACCACGTCACACTGATACTCCGCGATAATGAGCGCAAGCCGCGCGATTTCCGCAGGGAAGTCACGCAACTCAATCCCCCGAAAATTGGTTAATGGTATTTCTTTGCGGCGCCCAGGTTCGCCGCGCCGTTTGTTTATCTCGGCCATGATCGCCCTCATTTCCTTGTAGGCGATGACAAGGAAGTTGCCGGAGCCGCAGGCGGGATCGAATACTCTGATCTTTGCGATGCGTTTGCGAAGATTCAACAGTTTGCGATGGTTGTCTCCCGCTTCTTCCAGCTTTTCACGCAGGTCGTCGAGGAAGAGCGGATTCAGCACCTTTAAGATATTGGGTACACTCGTGTAGTGCATGCCCAAAGCTCCCCGTTCCTCATCTTCCGCAACCGCCTGAATCATCGAGCCAAAGATGTCAGGGTTGATCTTCTGCCAATCGAGATTACCGATGTGGAGCAGATAAGAGCGCGCAATGCGACTGAAGCGAGGCACCTCTGTGCTGCCCGAGAAAAGCCCGCCATTAACGTACGGAAACTTGCTCGCCCAGCGCGGAAAGCTCGCGGCGGCACGATCCCCGATCTCGGTGTCCATCACTCTAAAGAGCTCGCTGATCACTTCGTGGGTGTTCGAAGAATCCCGACTACTCATTTGTTCAATCGTTCCAGTGAACAAATCGTCGCTTGGAAAAATGTCCGTGTCTTCGGCAAAAAAACAGAAGATCAACCGTGCCATGAAGTGGTTCATATCAGGGCGACGGTCAGCGCTCCCCCAATCAGGGTTGTCCTTTAGCAGTTCAACATAAAGCCGGTTCAGTCGCCCGGTGGCCTTGATGTCGAATGAGCTCTCACGGATTTGTTTGACGGTGGTGATGCCTGCGAGCGGCAGGAAGAAACCGAAGTGATCGGGGAACTCTGCATAGACGCAGGCGACGGTCTCGCCCGTGTTGAGGTCCTCCGCCTCCAAGTCAACGCCATCCGTTGCGAGGACGAATTTGGCCTTGGCTTTTCCTGTCGCGGGACTGGCCTTTAGAGCAGCGAGGGTTTGCGATACTTCGCCTTCAGGACACACCGCGATGTGGATGTTGTTAGTTTGAAGTACGCCGCCCAGGTCAGACTTGTTTGATGAGCCACTGCGCAACCGTTTTATGGTCGCGGGCTTGTTCCCAAACGCTACTAGAAATGCGAATGGGAACTCCTGAGCGTCGAACGGTTGCTCAGCGAGTGCGGAAATAGCCTCTTCTATTTCAACAGCATTCAAGTTTTTTACTCGATTGTTATTACTATCTGTTATCGATTCTTCATTGTTCTCGATGTAGTCGCAATTAAACGCTGCTTCACCGCACCCATAGTCCGAAACCTGAGTTGTTCACGCCGCTGACCGAGCGCGTAAGCTGATTTAACGCGATCCATCACGGGGCACCTCGGCCGGCTTACGCGACTCAGACTGTTTAGGAAGCCGAATCCCCTTTCGGCCGCAGTAATCCAGCACCAGCACCTCGACCATCGAAGCTGCTGAGCGTCGTTCCCGCTCTGCGGCGAGCTTAAGCAAGGCCTTGACCTCCGCAGTGGTGCGGATGGTGAGGACTTCGTTCTTGGTTCGCGCCATGGAGCTACCACCCATTCAATCGGTAATGCCAATGTACTGCCGCACGGGACGATCGACAAGCAGATTCTGCCCGGGCCGCTCACTCGACCAGGCGCCGGCTCTGCTCCCGCAGGGCACTCGACAGCTCCCGCAGCAGGCGCCAGGTGCCGCCCTTGAACGCGTTCTGGGATACCGTTTCTTTACCCGCTTCGGTTCTTGGCCCGGTTGACTTCTCCCAGGGTCGCCATTGCCGGATCCGTTCGGCCTGGCGTGCGCGTCGTTCCTGTGTCCAGCCGTTCGCCATCTTTTTTCTCCAATAGTTTGTTTTGCAGATCCGGATTTTCTTCCGCGCGCAGGCCATCGCCTCGCGCAGCCGATGCGTTGTTCACCTGCTGCGGTCCGTGTGCGATGTTGGCCTGACGAACGTAGCCCATCACCGGTGGGTTCTTGATGGTCGCCAGTGCCTCCCATGTTGCGCGGCACTGCGATTGTGCACGCAGCGCTAGCTTCAAATAGCGGTCGAGGTTGTCCATATATTCGGCGTTGATGGCCCGCCGCGCGAGGTTGTTGAAGATGGCATCGAGCGTATGCGCCTGGGTCGTGAGCATGGCTTCCGCTCGCTTTAGATCGCCGCCTGCGGTCGCGCGGGTCTGCTCGGTAAGAGAATCGATCAGACTGGACAAAACAAGATCGCCGAACACCTTGTCGTATTCCTTGAGTGTGACCGCAGCCTGCACAGTGGGCCGGAGTGCAGTGCGCGCAATTGAGGTAGCCTCGTCCTCGCCCGGCTTATTAACTGCGGTGATGTGGTTCGGGTCGCTTTTCGGTTTCTGGTTACCTTCCACTTGAACACTCCTCCTGAGTTACGCTGACGGGCAGCCATCGATCGCACGCTCGTTTGGCATATGGATATGCAGGAACTTGCCCTGACCTAGGTCCTCCTACAGCGCACGTCCCGATCCCCCCTCCGCCGCCGATCGCGTCTGCTCCCCAGTGCTCGCAATCGCCGCATCGTACAAGCCCGGGGCGCGGGATCGGGAACCCGGCAGAACGGTTGGAGCACCAGGGGCAACCGAACACGCGCGCCGGACTGCCAGACCAGAGGTAAACAGGACCGCAGCCGGCGCACTCGCAATGTTCGGTCCAGTGCGGCGGGCATTGGCCCCGCTCGCGCTGGCGACGCGCGACTACGGTATACGCCAAGGCTTCGAGCATGGCGGGATCGACGCGAACCTCCGGCCAGTTCTCGTCGGCAGCCTCCTCCAGTTCTGCCGGCGTCAAGCCGTGCAGGTTCTGGGATTTGGTGGCCGTTACCGGCGCCGATACTTCACCGGTGTTGCCGTTTCGGAGCAGCGCCAGGATCTCCAGCTTGTCCCGCCGTAGCGCATCGAGCAGTTCCCGTGCCGGCTCCAGCTCGGACTCGATCAACAGGTCTGCCCCGTCGAGGCCGAAGCGCACCCCCTCGGCCTGCGCTGCTGCAAGCGTCTCGGCGGCACTCACAACCTTGCCCTCCAGCCGCTGGAATGGGTCCGTGAACTTGCGTCCGCGCCGTCCGCAGCGGCTATCTCGTTGTTTCGGGATGAGTTGTTGCGGACGGTTTCGGGTTCGGTATGAACGGTGTTTGCGTCCGCGCTCCGGCCGTTCGTCCGCCGGTCGTCCTGATCGAAACCGTTGGTATACCGGGCTTCTGAGGACGGCGCAGGCGATGCGGACGGTGCGGACGGTACTGCCGGCGCATGTTCCGGCTTGCGAGCAATCCGGATGGTACGTGTTCCGGCTCGGCCCTCACGCTCGAACATGATGTCGATGCCAACCTTGCGCAGGAAGGTCGCCGCCCGTCGAACCCGCCCCGACATGGCACGGGCTGACGATGGCCAGGCCTTCGACTTACGCACCTTCTCCCCGACCTCCTCGTCGAGGGCGCCCAGAAGATCCGAGGCGGTGCCCGTCCACTCCGTCCGTGGTCCGACAAGTGAACGGATGGCAGAGCCCACCGGGTCGCCCTCGATGACGCTGTCGACGGCCTCATTACGGTTGCCCGCATAGGCAGCGCCGAAGGTGCCAGCCCTCCATAGCTCAGTTTCGCAGGCCGTGGCCCAGAGTGCGAAATCCGCCATCCGGGGCAGGCTGTCGAGCTGGGTCTGCGGTAGCCGCTTGATACCGTGGGAAACGGCATCGAGCAGCGTGCCAAGAAGCTGCGGCCGGGCGGCGTTGAACTCTGCCCAGAGTTCCTTCTCCGGCCGGCGGCGTCCCTCGGGGATCGCTTCCAGTGTGAGGAAGATGGCCCGGTCGGCGAGATCTGGTCGCGTCACGATGTCCTCGATGCCGTTCAGGATTACCGGACGCGCGGCATCGAACAGCACCTCGTCCTGGTCGGTATATAGCTGGCGAACCGCGAAGCCACCGCCGGTGGCGAGCCGGCACAAGGTGTCGGAGATCCACGCGGGCAGGCCCGAGACGTTGTCGAAGGCCAGCACGTGACCGTTGCTCGCCGCGATGAACAGATCACGGTCTTCACGCGGCAAGGCACGCAGCGGCGCGGTGTTGGGATCGAGCAGCGAACGCAGTACGGCGGAGAAAGTGGACTTCGCTGAGCCCTGTTCGCCGGACAGCACCAGCACCGGGTATGGCCCGCGATCGCGGAGCACCGCGAGCACCCATGCCACGATCAGAATGAAGTCGCCGTCGCCCTGGACGTTGAGGAAGGTGCGCAGCGTTTCCACCGAACCGCCTCGGGCAGGCGTGGGGAGTGGCTGCATACCGGCAGCGCGGCGGAAACGGACCGGAGGCTCGTCGACCACGCGCCAGCCGTTGCTGTCTATCTCCACGGCACGCCAGGCCTCGTCGCCGAGGTCGAGGTAGAGTTTATCTTCTAAGCCGCCGATACGGATGCGCACCTCGCGCTCGGGACCATCGAAGTGGGCCTTGGCCTCGATGACGTTGAGGGCTGACTGCAGGGCCTCGGAGTTCGGCGCGCCTCCGGTCATCTCGAAAAAGCGCCGCGCCAGCCAACGGCGGAAACCCTTGGTGCGGACCGGCCAGGTTTCGCGATGGCCATTGACCATTAGGTCGGCGAAGGCAGTGGCGTCGGGACTGTGGAACAGCTCGGCCTCCTGGACCAGTTCGATCAGCAAGTCCGCCTGTTTCGGGCGGCGGCCGCTGTCGTCGCCAGCCTCTTCGGCCAGAGCCTCATCTAGCGCGGTGACCCGGCAGCCAGCGCGCTTCAGCTGGACGCGAAGGCTTTCAAAGCGTGCGCGGTCTTCCCACCGCAGAGCGACAAGCGCTTCGAGTACGTCCGGCGCAAACGGCGCCCCCGGGTCGGCCTTGGTACGCTCAAGCAGATCTTCCAGCGGATCGCGTACGTCTTCTGCACTGTCGACGGCGGCACGAATCGGATCTTCGAGTGCACTGGTCATGCTGCACCCTCCTTTGCGTCGACGACGCTACCGAGCAGGAAATCGTTGAAGTCCATACCGGTCGGCGGGCGCGCGATGCGCACAATCCGGTTTTCGCGCTTCCATCGTCTCGCCGCGTCCAGTGCCGCCGCCTCGCCCGGGTCGTCACCGTCTGCCAGTACGATCACCTCGCCGATCTCGGCGGGTAACAGCAAGGTACGCAGTCCCGAGGTCGAGAGCGCCGCCCAGGCAGGCAGTCCCGTGGCCTGCATGGCCGCAAGACAGGTCTCGATGCCCTCGCCGACCATCAGCTTGCTAGTGGCTACGGCGAGTCGTACCGCGCCGCCGCGGCAGGGCCCGAGCATCATCTTCTGCGGGGTGACTTTCGCCTTGCCGGCCTCTTCCCGGGCGAGAAAAGTGCGATGGATCGCCAAAGACTCGCCGTCGTCCCCGCGGGCAACGAGTGCGACCATGCCGGGCCACGTGCCGCCGCTGGGATGCTTCAGACGCGGATGGAAACGCACCGCGTCCGGCGGGACAAGATTGATTCCCCGCGAGTGCAGATAGGTCTCGACGGGTGTGCCCGGTGCCGGTACGGCTGCGCGCCATAGGCGCAGCGCCGCGGTAATTCGGTTGCTGTTATCCTGCGCAGGCGTGCTGGATGCTGTTGGTGGCTGCTTTGTCGCGGATTGTCGACCATGCCGACCGGCGTCCTCCCAAAGGCCTCGTAACCGTAGCTCGTTAATCACGGCGGACTGGTCGCATCCCGCGTGGCAGTGCACCAAGACCTTACCGTCGTCGGCATCCCTGATTGAGAGGCTCGGTTCTCTATCCTCGTGGCCGGGACAGCGGACCATCCAGGTGCTGCCCGTTCGGCGACCACCAAGAGCGCAAGCAATGACTTCGGCATTCATGCGTCGCTCCCTCTGCCGGAGATTACATCGACGCGGCCGCATTCCTCCTGTCGGGACCATTCGGCCAGGATGGCGAAGAAGCCGGTGAGGTTTTCGGTGATTTCGCGGGAGTCCTCCTTGCTGAGGCGGCGCGAGGTTCGTGATTGCCATACCGCGAGGGTGTGGTCGATCAATTCTTGTTTCGTCATTTGCATAAGTGGTTGCAGAAGCCTGCATCCTGACGGATGCCGCGCCTCCTCCCGCCCTACACCTCGGAATCGCACCGATGGCAAGTGACAAAGCGTTCAATCGATCGCGCCCCAGTCGCAGGGGTCGCTGAAGTTCTTTTGCTCCTTACTCGATCTCCTCCTCAGCGATCGTAAATCGATGATTCTTGCCGGCCTTGATGGTCAGTCGACGTTTCTTGCCGTTGACGGTTTCGCAGGTAACGGCCAAGTCGAAGAAGCCATGTCGCAACCCATCGTCGACTTCTCGAATCAGGCAATCCCGCGCCTGATCAAGCTGAGATTTATTGCTGTCCGTCGATGTCACGTCGTTTCATGCCTCGCGCTACAGGTTGTGGATTAATGCCTTGAGATCCTTGATGGCCGCGGAGTACGAAAGCGGACGCACGCTTCCTTCATTGTTGAAGAAAGCCAACGTGATCGCTTCGCGATCGGTGCGGTCCTCGAACTGGAACACCGAGCGCGTTCCGTCCCGCCGGATACCTGCGAGCCGTAAACCGTCACAGCGCAGGTAGCAGGCGAGGTAGAAATCGGTCGTCTCGAAGACATCGGCCGCCGCGGGACCGTCCTTCCGCGGCCCGCGGTTCATCCGGTGTGAATTAAACACTGAACACTACTCCCAAAAAAATGGTTTGCGGGTTGCTCACGCGACCGACCGTCGCTTGTCGGAGCCCGCTGGCAACTGCAACAACCCCAAGTCTTCCAACCGAATCTGCATTGCTTGCGCCGATACTCGAAACTGGGGCGCGAAGTACTTCGCGACATCTCGGAATACCACGTTCGCTGCCGCGGGGCGGGGTTCAAAAGCGCCACTCATCACCTGGTCTAAAGGCCGCATGCGCGGTCGTTCAAGTCGATGGATCAGATCCGACCAGTGACGCGGATCGAACACATAACTCCGACCTTCGCTTGACGGGAACCGTTCCACCCACGCCTCCTCTACCAGGTGCTTTGGCATCAACAAGGCTGAGGCGAATTGATCAGCTTGCCACTCGATCGGCTCCTTCCTGCCACCCAGTGCGCAAACCAACATCTGTATCAGACCGAGTTGCCGATGCATTACGGTCGGCAGCTCAGCCCCGCGCAACTGAGGAACATGGAGTCTCCAGTGACCGATTTCGTGCGCGACCGTGAAGTGATAACGCCCTTCCATCGTTGGGTGCTCGGTTGGATCTAAACTTATGTCGATGAATACCGACCGGCTCTTTGCGTAGGTGGCACCCAGAACGTCAGGATCGCCAACCATATTGTTGAGGTCGTCGAAGTCGAGCGAAACGCCGAGATGCGTTTCGAGTATTTCATCAACTGGAACCGGGGCAGAGATCTCTTGGCCCAGAGCTCCGAAATAGTCCTCAAGCAGACCCAGAGAGTCACGCTCGATCTGCTGCTTGGACAAGTACGGCACGTTAATGGTCATTGAATCCGCATCCCAATCTACATATGTAGCGCTTACCGCAAGATGGTCAGTTACCTTCCTCTTTCTTGAGCCGCCGGGCCTGTTTGGCCAGACGTTGCATATCTTTGGCAGACAGGCCGTTCACCGACCGCAGGAAATCCGCCGCCTCGCTCGGATGGCGCTGGATTTGGCGTTGGACGATGTCAGCCAAATCCGTCGATACGCGGCCAGCCAGCGCGAGCAATCCGTTAGTGTTCTCGCCCAGAGCCTCGGCAATGGCCTTGATCTTCTCCTCGCTCGGCGGATTGAACTCGTCGCGTTCAACCTTCGACAGATAGGTCGGGCTCATACGGACCATCGCTGCAAACTTGCGTAGGCCGATCTTCTTTTCCTCTCTTAGCCGCCTAACGGTCGCACCAAACCTGCTGTCGTCTTTGCTCATCCCCTCTCCCTCGCATTGTCGTACATATAGTAGACACTAAACACTCAATATGCAATCGACTTCGCAAGATGTCGTGGTTACCCCTGCGCTAAACCGCTAGATATTGGGCCAAGCTGCGCTACCGGATGCGAGCGTTCAGGGTCTACGCGAGCCGCCTGGCTCGCTTGGAAGACACCGGGAAGCCCGTGTCACTACCGAGCAAAGCGGGTAGTGACGCGGGCGGCTAGCCCAGCGCTGATGCGGCTTTCCGGACAATTCCGCGAGTGACGGGCGAGTGACGGGTTCTTGAAGAACCCAAAATCACCGAAGAACTGCCAAGCGAACGACTGAAAAATCAGCCTTGGCTTGCTGACATCCCGCATAACGCGATCAGAGCGCCCGCCCCTGAAAATACGCAATGTTTCTTTTCAAGTAGATTATTTTTAGAAATCTTGCTATTTTCACTGCGCAATTTTTCTATTGGAGGCCGCCGTGGACGAGCAAAAACAAAGCATTAATCCCGCTGAAATTGGACGCCACCTCATGCAGATCCGCGATCGAGCCGGCGTGAAACAATCGGAATTGGCAAAGCGGGCCTCCCTCAGCGCTGCCGTTTTATCCCGCATCGAGAGCGGTGAACGCCGGGTTACGACCGAAGAAGTCAAGGACATCCTGGAACAGATTGGGACCAGCGAAGCGAGCCAACTCGCTGCGGCCTTGGAGCATGTTTGGCGAGTACTGCCTCGGCCACCTCTGGACCATCCAGACCAAGACTTACTGTGGCAAGCCGACCAGACAGCGGCTGAGCTGGTGGCGCTGAGGGATCAGCCGGATACGCCCCACGCATTTGAGCGAAGGCTCTCCGAATACATCGAGGAACTCAATCGCATCGGTGAACAGATAAGGAATCGTCATCACCAAGTGGCATTCATCGGCAGTATCGGCGTTGGCAAGTCGACGGCAATTTGCCGGATGACCGGGCTAGAAACATCTAAGGAAGACGGAACACCTGTCCCGGTTCTCGAGGTTGGCGGCGGTGGTGTGACAGTCTGCGAAGTGCATCTCCGCACGGGCCCCGGCTATGGCCTGATCATCGAGCCACGAACAGAAGAAGAAATCCGCCAAGATGTTGCAGACTTGGCGGACCACGTTCTCAAAGGGAGCGCCCAAATTGGTGACGAAGGTGGCGCCGCCGAATCCCAAGGGATTTCCAAAGAACTCGCCCGCGCCCTCCGGAACATGGCAAAACTTGCCGTGCAGCGAAAAAAAGGTCCGGACGGGAAACGGATCATCATCGATCCTGCCAAGGACCTAGCCAAGCAGTATCCGACACATCGCGAATTTGTCGTGGAAGTGCTGACCAGAATGGAGCTGCACCGCCGCGACCTCCGTGACCTTTGGTACGACATAGCTTCGGGAAAATCGCCGAAAAGCTGGCTGCGGGAGACTTTCGCCGACATAAACAACGGTCGCCATCCTGAAGTTTCGCTACCTAAACGAATTGAGGTCATTGTGCCCGAGCAGTTGTTCAAGACGTCCGATCTGACTGTGCGCATCATCGACACCAAAGGCATCGATCGCACCGCCGCGCGTGAAGACATCGAGGTGCATTTTGACGACCCACACACTGTCGCGGTGCTTTGCTCAAGCTTCAATAACGCACCCAGCGCGGAATCACGACTGCTGCTTGAGCGAGCCAAAGAATCTGGTGTCCGGGGACTGGAGGTCAACGCGTCTCTGTTGGTACTGCCACGTCCGGGCGAAGCTATGGCGATGAAGGACGACGCGACGAGCACACCAGTCGAAAGCGCAGAAGAAGGCTACGAACTGAAGGAAGAGCAGGTCGGATTGGCCTTGGAACCTTTAGGCCTTGGAAATTTAGCGGTTGGATTCTATAACGCCAACGAAGACCCGGCCGGCCAGGCGCAGGAGTTTCTCGTGGGATGTCTGAACCGAACGCGGGATAGCTTCCGGCAGCGTATCCGGAATGTAATTGACGACGCGCATGCGCTTCTCAAGAATCACGGCGAAGAGCGAATCCGCGCAGTATTGCGCGATGCAGGTGAAACGTTACGCACCTGGACCACCATGAACGCCACTGTCCCGGCTGTTCAAGAGCACGTACAAGAAAGCCTTCTCACCCAGATCCAAGATGCGTACGCGAGCACCGTGCGCGCCGCAGTAAGACGCGAGGGCGAATGGACACAATTGAGCTACTCACACCATATCGGCTATGGCGCACGACGTCTTGCGGTGCTGGCTCTAGGAAAAGCCGTGGAGGATTTCTCTGGACACTGCAAGATCCTGGCCGCGACGCCCAGGTTTGCCGAAGCCGCTGGTCTCATCGCGCAAGCCGAACGGGTCTTGACGACATCCTACGAAGAGTTACTGCGAAAAGTGCAGCTAATGGCGCAGACGGTTTTCAGGGAGGCACTCAAGTCCGATTCGCAGTTCTGGCAAGCCTGTATGGCGGAGTGGGGTCGAGGACCTGGCTACAAGGGTCGAGTCACGGGCCACAACCGCAAATGGTTCGACAACGAAGCCCGCCGCAAGCTTGAGGAAGAACTAATAGCGCTAATCGGCCGCGAATGGGAAAAAACGCTTCGTGCCGTGACGGAACTGCTGGAACCGGCGCACTGAATTCTTCCCTCTTTCGCTAACCCAACTCTCGGAAGCCAAGATGTTCAATCTTATTGTGAAAGCAAGCCCTTGGGCTGATGGGCAGGATACCTTCCCCAGCAGCCGCATTTTTGAGTACACCGACCGCCAATTGGTGGACCAATTCCAGCCGGACGGAGAACTGGACATAGCGGCTTTGGCAAAGTTGCCAACATTGCTCGTGGAGGAAACGTTCGGCCAAGGAGATCAGGTTGCCCGGGTCGTATCCTTACTGCGCGGGCATCAGCACGGCAGAGACATGGTGCTGGAATATGCGCAAGAACCCAGCATCCCGCCCATAGCGAACAAACACCTCAACGATTTTTCCCCTGAATTGGGAATTGACGAGTTTGAGTTCTCGCGAACACATTGGTCGGTCAAGAATGGCGATTTGTTTCGGTCTTTACTTCGGAATCTCCAACCGCGCAGAAACAAACCAACCGTATTTCAACTATCGGACCCTGAACTCATCGAGAGAACGTTGGTCTCTGTGATGATGCCCTTTCGTTCGGAATTTAGCCCCGTCTACGAGACGCTCAAAGGAACGGCTGAAAGTGTTGGCTTTCGATGTCGCCGTGCTGATGACATCTGGGAAAATCCAGCAATTATTCAAGATATTGTCTCGTTGATTGATCGCGCGCGGGTGATCATTTGTGATTGCTCAGGCCGCAATCCGAATGTTTTTTACGAGATTGGCATTGCACATACATTGGGACGAGAAGTTATATTGATCACCCAGGACCACGAAGACATTCCGTTCGACCTCCGTCACCTGCGGTACGTGCAATATCTGAACAATGGTGAAGGACGAACCGCTCTTGGCACCGCTTTGAAGGAACGCCTGGCAACATTGATTTAGACATCTTTGCATCCGGCCGCGCATTCTCCGAAGGTATCTCGCGAAGCCCGCGGGCCTATGCCGGCCTCACGCACGACGCCATGCGAGGCATTCCGCCCACCGAGCCCAACCGCATGAGGTAATGCTCGGCATCAGATCCTGATGTTGAGTCCCCGAACTGCCTCGAACACTGCCCGGGCCTCTGGCGCCGGCGCGATGCAAATGGTTCGATATGCGTCCACGATGGGGAGCCATTCCTAATCGCCGATTCCCGCAGCGACGATCCCACGCCTCCGTCACCGGTTCGAACGTTCACGCTGCATCAACGGGTGTCGTCGGCCGGGATGCCAGAGATCCGGTTACGGCGATCAGTCGACTGTCCGCTCAGGGCCTGCCGATCGTTGAAAACGGCGACAGGCCGACAGGGCGTATACCGATAAACCCGTCTCCTGTACCCGGCCAGTCAGCAAACCCGGGAATTTCGTCTGCGTTCTCCCGCGCCCGTGTTGTGCTCAGAGGCTGGGCAACAAGGACACAAATTTCCGCTACCGGCGCGCCCGACGACGCCGACACCCGGCGCACGCCAGCAGTGCCGACGCCAGCAACGGCAATGCCGCGGGGATCGGCACCGTCACCGCGGCGCTCGGCGACCACTCCGCCCAAACCTGGTCGTTCGTAAATGTAAAATCCTCAGTGGATTCCGTTACATCCAGCGTGAATGATTGCTGCGTGTCAGGATTGCCACTGAGCGGATCGAAATTAAGTGTCCGCGTGCCTACCACAATGTCGTCGCCAGGCGGATTCGGGGTACGTCGCACCGGGCTCAGAATGCCGCACAGGAAGTCCGACTCGCATCCAAGCGTGCGCTCGGGGTCGGAATCGAAATTCCCTTCGATGGAGTTCACCAGTACCTGGGCGAGCAAGGCCTGTGAGAGCTGGTTGGCAAGTGTGAACGACATGATATCCCCGGCCGGCTGCCCGAAGACATCGGCGAACGTGCCTTCACGAAAACGGACGTCGTACAGGTCATCACCAACAGCAACGCCGAAGGCGCCGATTAGTCGGCCCGTGCCATCGAGCGACAGCGTTGCTGCATGGCTCGTGAGGGGCGCCCCCAGCAGCAAAATAAAGATCCAGAACGTACGAAACATGTTGGGCCTCCTTTATGTCGGGTGCGAGATTTCAAACCGAAGTCGTATCCCTCGACCCGGATTGAGGCGCTCGGAAATGGCGGCGCGAGGCCCCATTCCGGCATAAGTCATTGCACGCCAGTAAGATTAACCACACGTTACGTGGAACTAACCCACGTATAACGTCAAACCGTATTCGTGCGCCAGGACAGCGCAGTCCCAACCCATTTGGGCGTTCATGCAAAATCTGCATTCAACGGCAGTATACGCCGATCCAGGGACGGCCCGGATTGTCGTCCGCCCGCAGCGCCTCGATCGGCGCGTCGCCGACCGTGTTCGCCGGAGAGGCCCTGCCGGCAGGATCGTGCCCGGATATTAGCGTATCCACGGGCCGGCTATCGCCGGACGCGTCCCGGTCGGTGCCTTAACCCGCCGAGGAGTCCTTCGAACCGAGCGCCGCGACTTCCGCGGCATGCTTTTCCGTCATAGCATCCAGCGCGGCTTGCTGCTCGGCGCGCAGTTGATTGCGCAGTTTTTTCGCCCGCGCAACGGCATCGCGCGTGGCATGCGCCTGCCCCTGGAATTCCGGCATGACGTATTTCGCAATCAATTCGTAACTGCGTTTCGTCGCCTCGGTGTTGGCCCATTCATGCGCCAACATCAGGTAAGTACCAAACCCGCCATTGGATTGATCGACCAGGCGATTAATCTGCTCGATCACATCGTCAGGTGTACCGATGGCGCCCAGGCCGCCTTCAATCACATAGTCGATCATTTCGGAGACCACGTTACCTTGCGGATCCATGTGCGGTAAGCCGGCCACGGACTGGAAATACTTGAACCAGGACTCGATACCGTAGGCGACGTCCTGCCGTGCCTGGTCGCGGGTTTCCGCGCAATGAACCATGCCGACGAGGCGCCATTTCGCGCGATCAGCCACGGTGCCAAACTGTGCCGCGCGTTGTTCCATCACATCCCAATGCATTGCGAGCGCATCGAAACCCGCCGCCTGCGTTGCCCCGAGCGACAACAAACCGACGCCGTGTTTTCCTGCGAGGCGAGGCCCTGACGGCGAAGCGACCGCCGCGACGGCGCAATCAAACAAGGGGTTCGAATACGGCCGCAGATGGAGCTTTGCTTCGCGCAAATCCCAGCGATCATTTTTGAACGTCACCGGCTCTTCGCTCGTGAGCAGTTGCATGACGATGTCGAAACCCTGTTCCAGCAAATCCCGCGTATCTTTCTGATCGATACCGATCATCGCGGCATCGGTGGGTAAGGAACCGGGACCGGCACCGAACATGAAGCGCCCATGCGTCAGGTGGTCCAGCAATACGAGGCGTTCCGCGATCCAGAATGGATTGTGATAGCCGACGCTGATCACGCCGGTGCCGAGCTTGATGTTCCGCGTTCGCTCGGCGGCGGCGGCGATGAAGATTTCCGGGGAGGCGATGATTTCGCTCCCGGCGGAGTGATGTTCCCCGATCCACGCTTCATCGTAGCCGAGCATGTCGAGGTGCTGAATGAGTCCCAGGTCCCGCTGCAAAGCGAGCGTGGGATTTTCGCCGGCGCGATGGAAAGGCGCGAGGAAGATGCCGAAACCGAGTCTGGAAGTCATGACGCAGGATCCTTGTTCGTTGCCTGGGTTGCACGATTATAAGGTGGCTTGGCGCGATACCGGGAACCGGATTCCGGCTCGGGCCAACGTCTCTCCCTGACGCAAGTCCGGGGGTCGGACCAGGCTATCACCCTGATTAGCCGGGCGAACCATCAGGAACTGCGGCTTTATAGTCCCTCAGAATCGAAATTTGCGTGGCGTTCATGCGCCTGAGCGACTAGCAAGCCGACTCAGGAGTCGATAAAACCGCCGTCGATCGCACGTAACACGACGGATTGCCCTGGATTTTGCGTAAAGCCGCGCGATTTCAATGAGCTAAGCTGGCCCGACCCCGTTCCTTCCGGATTTTCGTCGTCACGTCGCGCCGAGTTCTTTCCTGAAAAACTCGCACGCGATGTTATTCGAAGCACTCAACCCCGGTTCGACATACAACCCGATTTGGTCGTAGGGCAGAAACTCGAGGCGTTTTGGTTCGCGCGCAGCGTCGAATAATTCCGTGATGGTCCAGGCCGGATGCACAACGTCGCGTCCGCCGGCGGCGATGATCAGGTAAGGTCGCGGCGCAATACGATGGACGAATGACAGCGGGCTGAACTCGAGAATTTTTTCCACGGACTCGAGTGTGATCGTGTCGCGCCAGGTCGGAAACAATTCCGGCATCGCACTGAAGAACGACTCGACCTCGGGGTCGGCGGGCAAGGCGCAAAAACTCCCGGTGGGTCCGGCGACCGGGATCCGCGCGCTCTTCTCACCGGCAAAGCGTCGCGTCCGGTCTGCTTCGGCCGCGCGCACGAGGTCATAGAATTCACTTTCGGAACGCAGCAGGCGCATCCATTTGTATCCATCCGTCACCGGCACCACCGCACAGGCCGCCTTGACCCGTTCGTCGATTGCCGCGACGTAGCTGACGAGCGCGCCGGCAAAGCTCGCACCCCAGATCCCGATACGCTCAGGCTCGACATCGTCGCGGGTTTGCATATAGCTCATGGCATTGCGAAAGTCTTCGGCCTGATTCAGCGGGAACAACTGTCCGCGCGGCCGTCCACCGGAATCGCCGAACGTGCGATAGTCGATCGCAAGCACCACGAAGCCCGCCTCGACGAGCGCGCCGGCCTGCTCCGTCAGGGTCGACCGTACGAGCGAGAAACCGTGTCCCATGACGATCGCCGGACGACGCTTGCCGCGCCTGAGCCCTTTCGGACGATACAGATCGGCAACACAGGTAACCCCGCCACTTTTGAATTCCACCGTACTGACAGCCATACGTTCCCCCGTTGTTTACAGCCCCGCCGTGCGCAGCGGCAGGCCCTGTCCGCGCCGGCGCGTGCGGTACAGGCGCTCACCGGCGGATGATCTTAAATCCGTAGTATGCCAAAACGCAGCAGGGCGAAAAAAAGCGGCCGATTTGTTCGTGCACACCCGGTCGTCCGTGCGGGCCCGTCCCGTGGCGTCAGTTCGATCAATGGACAATTGGGGTCGGACCAACCTATCTGTCTGTTTAACCAGTCAATCCAGCCGCAATTGTTGTTTTTTTGCTTCCTTAGAAGCGAAATGCGCCTGACAAACGCGCGGTTAAGCGCGCAGGAGCGAAGCTTGGGATTCGATAAAGACACATGAATGCAAGCATAACGTAGGAAAACGCTACAATTTCGGGATAAAACCCATCTATTTCAATGAGCTAACCTGGTCCGACCCCGCGCGTCATGCGCGCCGTATGCGCACAACTTTCATGATTTCGAGTTCGACCCCGGCGACCGTTTCCGTGGTCGGATAATACGTCAAGTTCACCTGGGAACCGACCAAGCTTTTGTACTGTTTCTTTCTCTTGTAACGGAACGGAACCTGGAGATCGTCGATCATCACCGTGTTGATGAACCACTCTCCTGATTCGCGCTGAACATGGGACACGACTTTCCGTTTCTCCGAATGTACCAGCGATCGGTGACGTGCTAGTAGCTTGTCGGAATCAGACTTCATCGTTGGGAATCATTAAACATGCTGGCTGAGTCAGACGCGCTCCCGTTACCCGGCCGCTCGGGTCGGTCGGGGTCGGACCAACCTATCTTGCTGATTGTCGGGTCGGTCGGGGTCGGACCAACCTATCTTGCTGATTGGAAAGTCAATTCACCTGGAATTTTTGTTTTGAACGCCCTTAGAAGCGAAATATGCGCAACTCACGCGTATTTAAGCGCACGATCACAAACCTTAGGGTGGTGTAACGTTTCTTCTGTAAATTTCTGATGGCTCGAAGTGCTGAGCCATCC
>CAXBJY010000022.1:0-72788 GCA_963976285.1 uncultured Gammaproteobacteria bacterium | reverse complement strand
GATACTGATCAGATAATAGGTGCGTTTTCCAACGTAACTCGCACACCTAACGTTGCGTTCAGCCGCCCATTACAGCGCGCTTTGGAGGTGTGAAAATATCTGCACACCGGAAAAGCGCGCTGTAATGGGTCGGCTGCAACGCTTTGTTAGGGCGATCTAGCACCGCGCAAAATCCTTTAAGCAGCATCGGCCGTAAGGATTTCTTACCTCACAAGCGCACTTACCGGATTTTGTTTGCTCCGTTACATATTCTTTTAATGCTACGTCAGCTGCAGCTTCCCGCTTGGTAACGCCAAAGCAATAGCAAATTGTTGCATTTAGATCTCGACTTTTCGTTCCGACAGAAGTGCGCAACTCCTCCACCGAAATTATTTCGTTATCCTCGCCAAAATATATGACGGAGCATCCTGGATCATCGCAATAATAGTAGAGCTGATCCTGGGCGTTTACTTGCCACGGCGTTTTTAAATGGTGCAGCATTGTTTTTTCGCTGACGCTTGGATAAGCGATTCCATTCTTCGGACATCGATGCCTGCGACCGGAGCTCTTACCGGTTGCATTCGCTGAACTAAGAGTAGCCATATACTTTTCCTAATCGCCCTAACAATTGATTAGAAAGAATATCTCATATCCCCGTCAACCAACATTCCCCGTCAGGAGCACTAGGTAGATTCTACATATTGTCCCGAACACACACTGCCGGCACCAGCATCCCCCTACAACCGCCCCAACTTCCGCATATACCCGATAATCGGCGCCGCCACCGGTGGATGCCACTTCGTCTGCTTCGGCTCTTCATGCCAGCCAAATGGTAAATGCGCCACGTGTCCGGGCACGGTTGCGCGCTCGAACACATCGAGCGCCGCCTGCAGCACGGCTGATTGCGTCACTGCATCATCGACGTCGCCGAATGGCCGGCCGAACGGGTGTTCTATCGCCGCAACCCGCGGCATGCGGATCGCGCGTTGAAACACCCACAGCATGTTCAGGGTCACGGTCGGGATACCGGCCGCTTCGATTCTCCTGGCGACCAGACCCACGGTTCGGCAGCAGTCGGGTCAGACGGGCGCGAGGATCGCGAGGTCCACTTCATCGTCGTGCATGGCGCGGGCGATTTCCGGGGCGCTCCGGTTTTCGAGCACCGAGCTGTCGTCGCCCTGGAAACCCATGATGGAGTAATGATGTGGCGCGCTCTCGCCAACGATGCCGGCCGCGGCAAGTTCCGCGAGGCGGGTTGTTGGCAGGGCGACGTTCAGGTCGCGTTCGATGTAGCTCGTGTCGATGTGCAGATGATTCACCGCGACATCGGCGCTCGTTGCGTCACCGGCAAGTTGTCGCCACGACGGATCGCCCCACACGGGGTTCGCGCGTTCGCCATCCATGTCGAACGGGGTGTCGTCGCGCATCGAGATGCCGGCGGTTGATAACAGCGCGACCCGGGATTCGCTGACGGGTTTGGCGGGCGTGGTCCATGGCAGATCCGGTGGCGGGGTGGCAGCTTCGATCGCCTGCGAGATCACTTTCTTGATGTACCGGCCGGTGAAGCGATACGGGTCGACTTCGTTCGTTGTCATGCGTGACGGTCTCCTGCGTTGTACGCGCGATGTTAGCGCAAACATTCGCGGCGAGGCACTTGCGAGCGCGACTGGTTTTCACGTTCGCATGCGTCGCCTACACTAGTTTCACGACGACGTTGAAGTGTTGCAGTGCCGCACAAAAATAATCGCGCGTCGAACCTGTCTATTCCTGAGGAGGGGTAAACCGTGAGGGGACTTTTAAGATCGACGCTCGCCGGCGTACTGTTTTGCGCGGCGTCATTGGTTACCGCCGAGACGATCGTCAACGATGCATCGCTCGCGAACGAGAACGATCGGGAGAACTGGCTCGCGTTCGGGCGCACATACAGCGAACAACGCTACAGTCCGCTCGATGCAATCAATACGGATTCCGTCAAGCGCCTCGGTCTCGACTGGGCGCTGGAACTGCCGAACGATCGGTCACTCCTTGCTACCCCGCTCGTCGTCGACGGGGTGCTGTACTTCACCGGCAGCTACAGCGTGGCCCGCGCGGTGGATGCGAAGACCGGTGAATTGTTGTGGGAATACGATCCGGAATCGATCAAGCACGCCGGCGATCGGCTCATCAATATGTGGGACTCGAACAAGGGGCCGGCGTTCTGGAACGGCAAGCTGATCATTTCCACGATCGACGGCCGTCTCATTGCGCTTGATGCGAAAACCGGCACCCCGATCTGGGAACAAATGACGATTGATCCGCGCAAGGCGTTTTACATCACCGGCGCGCCGAAAGTGTTTCGCGGCAAGGTGATCATCGGCAACGGCGGCACGGAGCACAATGCGGCGCGCGGCTACGTCACGGCCTATGACGCGGACACCGGCGAACTCGCCTGGCGCTTCTACATCGTGCCGGGCAATCCCGCGGACGGATTCGAAAATGCGGCGATGGAAATGGCCGCGAAAACGTGGACCGGCGAGTGGTGGAAGTTCGGCGGCGGCGGCAATGTGTGGCACGGCATTACGTACGATCCCGAGTTCAACACGGTCTACATCGGCACCGGCAATGGCTCGCCGTGGAATCGCAAGATCCGTTCGCCGGGTGGCGGGGATAATCTGTTTTTGTGTTCGATCCTCGCGCTCGACGCCGACACCGGCGAATATAAATGGCACTACCAGACCGTGCCGGGTGAAACCTGGGACTACAACTCGAACATGGATATCGTGCTCGCGGATCTGAAGTACGGCGATCAGACGATCAAGGCGCTCATGCACGCGCCGAAGAACGGCTTCTTCTATGTCATCAACCGCGAAAACGGCGAGTTGCTGTCGGCGGAGAAGATCGCGAAAGTCACGTGGGCGACGCATGTTGATCTGAAGACCGGTCGCCCGGTGGAGATCCCGAGCGCACGTTACGAAGACGATGGTGAGGAAACCGTGTGGCCGAGCCCGTTCGGCGCGCACAGCTGGCATGCGATGTCGTACAACCCGAACACGGGGCTCGTCTACATCCCGACGATCGAAATGTCGGGGACGTTCCGCGATACGAAGGTCGACCTCACCGCGTGGGAGTCGCCGCGCGGTAAAGTCGGGGTGGGGGTTGAATTCGGCACCGAGGACGCGCCTGCCGATTACGGCACCGCGAGCCTGCAGGCGTGGGATCCGCTCCGGCAGAAAGCCGTGTGGCAGGTGCCATTGCCGAACAACTGGAATCCGGGCACGCTCACGACGGCGGGCAATCTCGTGTTCCAGGGCCGTGCGGACGGCGAGTTTGTCGCCTACCAGGCCGAGACGGGCGAGGAGTTGTGGAAGGTTGACGTGGGTTTGGGGATCTCCGCGCCGCCGATCACCTACGCGATTGACGGCAAGCAGTACATCTCGCTGCTCGTCGGCTGGGGTGGGGCGGGACTGATATCCGGCACGCTCGCCGCGCAGCACGGCTGGGCGTACAAAAAGCACCCCCGTCGCCTGCTCACGTTCGCGCTCGATTCGAAACTCGCAATGCCGGCCTCGCCACCGCCGTTTTTCCCGACCCCGATCGATGTCGCGGATTTCGCGATCGACGAGGCGAAGGTCGCACACGGCAAGGCGATCTATTCCTCGCAGTGCTTTCTCTGTCACGGCGGCGGGGCGGTGTCCGGCGGTAACTCACCGGATCTGCGCGCGTCAGCGATACCGCTGACGCATGCCGCGATGGTCGACGTGATCCGGAATGGCGCGAAGATTGATAACGGCATGCCGCGTTTCGCCGAACTGAACGACGACGACATCACGGGGCTGATGCACTACATCCGTGAGCAGGCGCGTAAGGGCGCACAGGCCCTCGCCGCGGCCCGTGGTGACACGGAGCAACTGTCCGCCGCCGGCGGGCAGTAACGAAAAACGGGGCATTCCGCATCAACGATTGAATCGCGACCTGAACCCGGCGGCGACAGCGCGCGGTGCAGCCGTTCGGCACCTGTGCGCGGGTCCCGCCGATCGGGTTACAGCAACGACGTTGCGTTAACGTCAGGCACCCAGGACCGGCCCGTCGGGATTGTGTCGCGACAGATGTTAACGGGATGTCCCTTTCGTTAAATCTTTCAGGGTAAAAAAACCAGGAGAACGCAAGAATGGCGACGAGACTCGGGTTGGACGAAGCGCGCATGATCGTCGATGTCATGCTCGCGGAAGCACAGCAGCGCGACATCAAATTCGCGGCGGCGGTAGTTGATGCGGGTGGCGATCTGATTCATCTGTCGCGGATGAACGGCGCCTCCGCGCTGAATGCGCGCATGAGCTACAACAAGGCGTACACGGCAACGAAATGGCAGATGGATACGAAGGTATTGAAAACGCGCTTGTTCGACATGTCACTCGGGGATGAACGCCGCGAAATCACCTGGTTCTGCGATCCGTTGTACACCCCGGTCTGGGGCGGGATCGTGTTGCGTGACGGCGATGGCACGATGCTCGGTGCGCTCGGCCAGAGTGGCGGCACGTACCTGCAGGACGAGGAAATCGGCCAGATTGCCGCGAAGGCTTTTTACGAACTGTGACAGCGATCGCGCACGGACCGGTTGCTGTCGATGGGGTCGCCAGGTTCGGGTGGACGGCTAATCGTTGCACGAGCCCGGTCGTGGTGGTTCAGGCGCGAGCGCTGCTGACCACAACCGCCGGTCGGAATTGCGCGCGTTGTGCGCGATATCCCGGCTTTCGGCTCGCACGTAAATGTTCGCATGCCGGATGTCAGGGCTGGCACCGACGCGGGGGCGGGCGCGCAAGGCTTCGTCGCGGGTGGGCGAATGCCCCCCGGGAAACCGTCTTACGCTGACGTCGCCCCGTCCGCGATATTGGCGTCGGCGCGCAGGCGCTCGGCGAGTCGCACCCCGACCCGTTCCGCCCATCCGGCAATCGCAAGCGTTGGCGGTCCGCCGGGCATGCGCGGGAATACCGAACCGTCGGCGACAAACACTCCCGGCAGGTCGTGGATTTCACCGTTTCCATCCACCACGCCGTGGTCGCGATCGCGGCCGAGACACGCGCCGCCGAGCGCATGCACGGTGATCGGATCGCGTGGAAAGAAGATCCGCCGGCCCGTTACTTCACTCATGCGGCGAAACGCGGCCTTGATTTGCGCATAGATCGGGCTGTTGTCGGGGTTGAAATCAATTCGCAGTCGGCCCTTGCGGATGCTGACGGTGCCGTCCATCGCATCGACCCCCATGCTGCTCGTGAAAGCCGCGCGCTTGATGCGTTCCTTGAGGAAGCGCGGCAGCGGATACCGGTGTGCCGCCGGCCAGCCACCGCCGGTGAGCATGCGCGGGGACGGGTCGTTCTTCAATTCGAAGCCGCCGTGGAAAGGCAGGCCCGTCGACAGATCGAGCCCCGGCTCGTTGTAATCCCAAAACGCGAAAAAATCGCCGTTGCCGCCCAGCCGGCGTCCGAGTTGCGGCATCCCGCTCAGGGTGTGCTCGACATCGCGGCTGCGCAACAGCAGGCGCAGTGTGTTCATCGTCCCGGCCGCGCAGATGACGTGGTCCGCCTGCAGCGCACGCGTCTCGCCCGTGCGGTGGTCGATGTAATCGATGCGATAACGCGGGGTGTCGCCATCGCCGATGGCCGCGATAGCGGTGGCCTCGCACAGATCGCGCAACTCGAGACCGCGGCCGAGCAGCGGGGCGAGGTACAGAAAATCCACCGTGGTCTTCGCGCCGCTCGGCGCGCCGAAGAAGCCGTGACCATCGCGGTCGCCGTAATCCATTTGCCAGCGCTCGATACCGTCTTCATTCACGACTTTTTGCGGCTGTCCCACATTCTCCGGGAACAGGAAGCCAAGCCAGGTCGGCGGGTTGCTCGTGGGGCCGCCTACGGGGTCATCGGGTCCGAAACGCTCGGCCGCCGTGTGCGGGATTTTGAGGTCGGCGGAGGGTTCGATCGCGTCGAATTTTCGCAGCACACTCTCATAGTGCGGCTGCATCGATCGGTCGGTCACTTCCGGGCAAAAGCCGTCCCAGAACGACTCGACCTGCGGGTAGCGGAAGACGCCGGAGTAGACGTGGCTGCCGCCCCCCACGTTCGACGAGCACACCGTACTGAGGCCCTTGTCGACGAACAGTTCGATCAGGCCGCGCGGATTCAGCAGCAGGCCCTTGCGGCCGAGCCAGCGATGATGGACCGAGCGCAGGGTGGTTTTCCACATCCCGCGGTCGCGCGGAAACGGGGTCGGATCGCTGATACCCATCGAACGAACCGGCACGGTGTCGCGCCACGGCCCGCGTTCGAGCATAACCACCGGTACGCCGGCCCTGACGAGTTGATCCGCCGCCGCCGAGCCCGCGAATCCGCTACCGATGACGACGACCCCGGTCTTGTCTGCTACCTGATCCACGCACAATCCTCCCAGGCTCCGCTTTCCGTCCTGTCACCGGCGCGTGCCCTGCCATAAAGCACGCTGCAACAATCGGAAAAATGGGACATCCCGCATTATTCCGCATAATGGGAACAATGTGCGATGTCCCGCTTATTCACTTTTCGCGGCGGTCGCCCTTGCGGCGGTCGTTGCCTCGGCGGTCGTTGCGTCGACGCTCTTCGGCGGCGCGCTTGCCGGTGCCGGGCTTTTCCGCTGCTGACTTGTTCGTCGCGGACTTTTCACCGTCGGATTTCTTCGCCTCGGGTTTATCGGCCGCGGGTTTTTCGGCGCCGGGCGGCATCAGGATCAACACGGTCCAGCCCGGTTTCGGGGTGAAGTCGATCGACGTTGCGTCGGCCTGGATCCGCTTCGCCGCATCCCAGGCGAGCAGGGGGATCATGCCCGGGTTCTGCTTGCGCATCGCGGCATAGTTGAACCCTTCTTTCAGTTTCGACTGGCGGATTTCCGCGCCTTCGGCAACGAGCCTGGCCAGCGTCGCATAGTCCTGTTCCGGGCCGAACAGCGCGCCGTGATCGTCGCGCGCCGGCACATGTTTCTCCGAGCGTTCTTCCTCGCTGCGGGCCGCGAGCGCGTGCACCGCGTTGCGGCCGAACTCCGCGCTGAAGCGGGCGCACGCGAGTGCGTTCAGCGTGTCCCGGCGCGACATCGCAAACACGTGACCGATCCCGATCAGGTCGAGGCGGCGCTCGGCGTGTTCCGATACCGGGTTGCCGAAATACGTCGGCAGCCCGGCCATGCGCGCCGCGCGGATGTTGTCCCAGCCACTGTCGGCGAGCACGATGCGAAAACCGGCGTCATGCATTTTTTTCGCAATCGCGCGCGCGAGCGCGTTACCGCCGACGAACAGGATGCCGGTGGGTTCAGGTTGTGCCACGCCGAGCCAGCGCGCGATCGTCGGGGCGGTGAGCCCCTGCCACACGACCGTGCCGATGATCAGCGCGAACGCCAGCGGCACGATATTTTCCGCGCCCGGATAATTGATCTCTTCGAGGCGCAGCGCGAACAACGACGAGATGGCGGCGGCGACGATCCCGCGCGGCGCGATCCACGCGAGCAGGCCGCGTTCGTTCCACGTGAGTTCGCCCGGCCACGTCGACACGAGCACTTTAAGCGGTCGGGCAACGAACTGCGTGACGAGAAACACGCCGAGCGCGGGCAGCCCGATCGCGGACAGCGCGTCGAGTTGCAGGCGCGAGGCGAGCAGAATGAACAGCCCCGAGATCAGCAGTACGCTGAGGCTTTCCTTGAAGTCGAGAATTTCCTCCGTGCGCACCCCCGGCATGTTTGCGAGCCACACGCCCATGATCGTGACGGCAAGCAGTCCGGACTCATGCGCGACCGCATCGGACAGCACGAACACCGTGATCACGATAAGCAAGGTGCCGACGTTGTGCAGATACTCCGGCAGCCAGAAATTGCGTAGCGCGAGCCCGACGAACTGGCCCGCGAGACACCCGCTCAGGATGCCCACTAACAACAGTTCGCCAAACGTGGCCAGCGGACTCGTCGCGTGCCCCGGATCCAGATGCGCGAGGATCAGATCGAACACGAGGATCGCGAGCACCGCCCCGAGCGGGTCGATCACGATCCCTTCCCAGCGCAGCAGGCGCGCGATCTTCTCCGTCGGACGCACGGCGCGCAGCATCGGTCCGATCACGGTCGGTCCGGTCACGACCATGATCGCGCCGAACAGAATCGCGAGTTCCCACGAAGTGCCGACGAGAAAATGCGTTGCGCAAGCAATCACGGCCCAGGTGCTCAGCACGCCGATCGTGAGCATGCGCCACAGGGCCGAACCGGTGTCGTGGAGTTCGTGGAAGCGGAGCGTGAGACTGCCTTCGAACAGGATCACCGCAACGGAAATCGAGACCACCGGGAACAACAGGTCGCCGAGAAACGCATCCGCATCGAGGACCCCGAATATCGGCCCGATCAGGATCCCGGCGGCGAGCAGAAAGACGATGGACGGCGCCTTCATGCGCCACGCAAGCCATTGGGAGAACAGGGCGATCATGCCGATGGCGGCAAACAGCAGCGGTTTTTCCAGCTCCAAGGCGCTATCCCCGTTTATTATGCGATTGCATTCGTGCCGCGAGCGGGAATTATTCCCGCAAACGCTGTTGCGCCGCAATGCGTACGCGCCCCGCGCACGGACCGCGCCGACCGGGCGACTTGCAGCGGCGGGCGCTCGTGGGCCGGCAACACACGTCGCGAAAACCGCGCGGCGAAGCCGGTGTGGTGCGAATTATTGCCGTGTGCAACCGCGAGGACGCCGCGTGACGGCGCCATCATGGTGCAAGCGCAGCGCGGCCGGGTTCGGCCGGACCCCGGCGATGAGTTCATCGACAATCAGAAATCATTTCAATGACTATGTTTTACATCTTAATAATTAATCGGTTATGATACTTTCCTAGAAAGTAAATTAAAAACTTTCGGATTTCTTGCAAAATAACAAAAAGAACACCATGACGCCGCCCATCGCGGTCGGTGCACCATTGTGGGGAGAAAAGGCCGATGAGTTACGCAATTGCACGTCGGTGTGTCGTCCTGGCCAGTGTGGCTATCGGCCTCTGGCCGAGCGCGGCCACCGCCAATGGTCTGGCTGACACGTGGTCGAAATTCGATCGGACGATGGCGACGTTCAACCCGATCGGACAGAAGATCGCGAAACCGATCGAGCGCGCAATACCCAACCTGCGCTTCAAGGGCTTCATTCGGCAGTGGGGCGATTTCCTCACGGACGAAGACGGCACGGTCGGCTTTCGCGATCAGGACTTCCGCTTTCTGCAATTGCAGCATCTCGTCGAACTCGAAACCGCGTACAACTTCGCGCCCGGGCTCGATCTGAACGTCACCTCGCATTTTCTCTACGACGGAGTCTACGACTGGCAGGATTCAAACAGCCTGTTTGCCGATCAGATCGATCGCACCGCGGAGATTTATCACGACTCCGAGCGCGTGTTGCGCGAGGCGTACGTGAGCTACCGCACCGCGGATTTCGATCTGAAAGTCGGCAAGCAGCAGGTCGCGTGGGGCAAGATGGACGGGCAGTTCATCGACACGATCAACGCGATGGACCGGCGCGAATCCGTACAACTCGAAACCGAGGACTTCGAATGGCGTCGCCTGCCGACGTGGATGGCGAGCGGCACGTACTACTGGGGCTCGAACTCCGTCCAGTTGCTGTACATCTTCGATTTCGAGCACGATCGCCAGCCGGTGCCGGGTTCGCCGTGGGCCTCCCCGCTCGTGCCGCCGCCCGGGTTCGACGGCGACATCCGGCTCGGTATCGATCGCCCGGAAGCCGGCAACTTCAGCGACCACGAGTATGCGTTGCGTTTCGATCGCGCGCAGGGCTCGCTCACCTACGGGTTTATCTATTTCTACGGCTGGGACAAGAACCCGGTAGAGCACGTCGTCGGCACGCAGGTCGTCGGCGGGCAAACGCGACTGCGGCTCAAATCCCGTCACGAACGCCTGCATCATTTCGGCATCACCGCGGACTATGCGACGACGTTCACGGACGTACCGTTCGTGAACCAGTTACCGACCGTGTTCCGGGTGGAGGGTTTGTACGCGAACGGCGTGCGCTTCGTCGATTTCGACAAGCGCGCAGCCGCACGCACCGGGCTCAATCTCGACGGCACATCGAAACGCGATACTTTGCGCGCGGCGGTTGCGGTGGAGTTTGGTTTACCGGCGCGCTCGACCCTGATCTTCCAGGGTTCGCTGTTTTACACGTTCGACTGGAAGAGCACGCTCGGCCCCGGCTTCGCCGGCGGCATCGGCGACGAATGGACCGTGATCCCGGTCGTGAATTTTTCCCGCCCGTTCGCATTCACGCGCGATCGCCTGAGCATGGAATTGACGTTCTTTCCGGTGATCAGCGGTCCGCAGGCCGACTGGCAGGGCCTGAAAAGCAAACTCCGCTTCAAGTACAAATTTTCCCAGTTCGTGCAGGGTCAGCTCGTGTATAACGGCTATGATAGCGGCACGAACACGGGCCTGTATGGCCAGTACGAAGAATGGGACAACGTCAGCTGGGAGCTGAGTTATGAGTTCTAGGATTCGCAGGTTCACGCTCGCGGCCGCGTCGTTCGCCGCCTTGCTGTCCGCCGCGCCGCTGGCCGCGGCCGACACGTGGAAAACGGTCGAACAGATGAGCGCCGAAGACAAGGCGCGCTTCGATCCGGCGACATCCACCCCGCGGCATCCCGAGTTTCCCTACATGCCGGCCGAGATCTACCCGTTCGAAGCACCGTATACGGCCGAGGAAATGGGCTACCGCTCCGCGGAATTCCCGCATGTGTCGCGCTGGGCGGGTTCGATCCTCGATGTGTTCGGCGTGATCACGAGCAGTGGCTACATCAACCAGGGCGAAAGCCTGTTCTACCTGATGCAGAACCCGGGCGAGGGTTTCGCCGCCTATCTGTACGACACGAAACCGGGCGAGGTGTATACGCAATGGATGACGTACGACACGTTCCCGCCCGAAGCCCTCGGCACGCAGCAACTGTGGCAGCCGCGGCGCACGGACGCCGAGTTCCGCACGAAGATGGATTACTTTATCTATTCGCCGTCGCTGCGCCGCGTGCGGCGCCAACCCGAACCGCGCCGCGACCAGCGCTTCCCCGACAACGCGCAAACGTTCGATGACGTGATCGGTCGTGACCCGTGGGAGTTCGAATGGCAACTGCTCGGCACGGACGTACTGCACGACACGGTGCGGTTTCCGAACACGCGGCCAACGATCACGCTCGATTTTCCCGACACCGGGGTCACCGAACGTCCGACCGCCTCGATCAAGATGATGGGCGATCATTTCCCGCACTACCTGCCGGATGGCGGCGTTGCGTGCTGGGTGGTCAAGGCCACGGCGAAACCGGACTGGTTGCCCGGTTACAGCGAGAAGTATCTGATCCTGTGGCTCGAGAAGAATACGTTCTTTCCGTTGCGGCGCGAGAAGTACGACGCGAACGATAAGCTCATGACCATCGAGGTGCGACTCGCCGATCACCGGCGCCCCGACCTCGGTGATTTCGGCTACAGCGCAATGCAGACGGTCTACTGGAACATCGAAAACGATCTGATCAGCTACAGTTTTCACGATCCGCACGAGCCGCACAGCTGGACGGACGAGGAGGTGGCGATGCTGTTCACGGCCGAATTCATGCGCCGGGACTGGCTCTACAAGCCGCTGAAAAGCGAGGTGCTGATCGACGATCCGGAGCAGTATTTCCTGCGCCCGCGGCTGCTCGAGGGGCGTTTCCCGCAAACGCGTAATACGGCGGTTCCGGGCGATGTGGCGGCGCGGATCCGCGCCCAGGACGAAGCCGGGCATCTCGTTTTCGAAACCGGCGATGCCAGCGCCGCGGATCACTGAGCCGCGGCACAGTTCCTGCCGGCAGGCCTGGCGCGCACCCGGCATGCGCGTACCAGGACTGCGGGACATTCGCGCGCGAACGACGCCGTGTCAGCGGGCGTTGTTCGCGGCATGCGGTTTAGTGCTCGGTTTGTGCGGCTGCGCCGAGTCCGCCGATACACCGCTCGTCGGGCGGCCCGGCGGTCCCTACGAGCTCGTCCTGACCACCACGCCGGTCGCGCCACAGCCGGGCGCGGAAACCTGGCTCGAATTCACGCTCACGTATACGGCGACGGGCAAACCCGTCACCGATCTGCAGCTCGCGCACGAGCGCTACCTGCATACGTTCATCACCGACCTCGGGTTTCGCAGCTTCGCGCACATCCACCATGAAGATTTCGCCACGGTCAGCGAGGCCGACCGACGCGCCGGACGTCTGCGCTTCCCGTATCGCTTTCCACACGCCGGGCGCTACCGGATCGTCAGCGAGTTTGCGCATCGCGACCGCAATTGGGTGAAGCAGTTCGAGCTTGTTGTCGGCGAGCCCGATGCGAGCGCACCGGCCGCGGCCATCGAGCCGGCGCGCGTATCCGAGGTCGGCGATTTCACCGCACACTTGCGCCTGCAACCCGAGGTGCCGCGCGCGGGCTTCGAGACGGATCTGAGCCTGCATCTCGAACGCCACGGCGAGCCGGTCACAAACCTCGAACTGTATCTCGGGACGGAATTGCACGGCGCGGTGTGGCGCGAGGACGGGCGGAATTTTGGCCACCTGCACAGCTATACGCCGCGGGTCGCCGCGATCATGAAACTCGCCCACGATCGCAAGCTCGCGCCAGCCGCACGCGGCCCACGCATCGCCGAGATGATGGTGCAGTTGATGTGTCTCGACGCGGAACTCGTGTTCAATGGTCCGGATATTCCGATGCGCACCGTGTTCCCGCAAGCCGGGCGCTACCACGTGTTCCTGCAGGTCGCACCCGGTGGCGAGCCGATCGTGTTCCCGTTCGTCATCGACGTCGCGGCGCCGGCGGCCGTGGTGGATGCGTCGTGATGACCGCGCGGATCCCGGCGGCCGTGCTCTGCCTTGTCGTTTCGTTACGGGTTCTTGCCGGCCACGGCTTCATGAATTCATTTGCCGACGTCGAATGGCTGCCGGAGCCCGGTTGTACCCCGGACAGCGCGTGTTATTTTCTTGATACGGCGGCCGAGCACGTATTACTGCTGCTGGCGCGCTGGCGCGGGACCGCGCTTGCGTTCACGCTCGAAACGGCACGCGAGAAACTCGCCGAGACAAGCGCGATGATCAAGCGCCACGACGAGCGTGCCGCAAGGCGCGCAAGCCGGCGCTACCTCGCGCTGGCGGCCGCGGCGCAGGGCGCCGTTCAACGCTCGCCGGAGGCCGCGCGCGGCGCCGCCCGCGAAAAGTATATGACCGCGACGCTCGAACACGTGTATATCCTCAGTGTCGATTACGTCGATATGCCGCTGGGGGTGCGCCACGAGATCCTGCAGCCCGTGTTCGACGCCGCGATGGCGGGCTATGAAAATGCACGTAGCGCGTTGAGCGACGCGGAACAAAAAGCCCTGTTCTTTCGCGAAGAAGAGATCCGCTGGTCGCTCGAAATGACGACGCAGGCCGATGCGCAGAAGATCACGAACGAATTCGCCGGGCAATAGGCACGCGCAAGCCCGGGTTCGCGGTCAGGGCGGCGGCGAATCTTTCGCTACCGCCTGCGGGGTGGATGTGCCGCGACGATTAACGCGGTCGTCCGCAGGTCCTGGCCAGGGACGGAGGAACGTAATGTCACACGCGCTCGACCCCGAATTGCTCGCTGCCGCGCGGTACGCACGCAGCCTGGCCGACTCGACGTGCCTCGTGGACGCCTCGGGGCGGTCGTGTGCGTGGTATCACGGCGCGTGGCCGTTTTTCCGGCTCGTGGAAATCGTCTCGACACCAAAGAAACACGCCGTCCACTTCGAGTCCGAATTGCGAGGCCTGAAGCAGCAGGAACAATGCCGTCGCGTGCTGATTTCGGGTAGCGCCGACGACGGCATGCTGAGCTTGGTCGCTGACGCCAGCGCCGGGTGGTTACCGGCGGTGGAGTTTACGGTTATCGACCGATGCGCGACTCCGTTGCGACTGTGCGAACGTTTTGCGCAGCAGCGGCGACTCAAGTTAACGACAATCCAGAGGAATATTCTCGACCCTGCGCCCGCGGCCGCGTATGACGCCATACTCACCCACGGCTTTCTCGGTTATTTCACGGCGGCGGAACTCCCCGTGTTGTTACTGCGGTGGCGGTCCTTGCTGCGGCCGGGCGGACGACTCGTCATGGTCCAGCGGATCCGCGAGCATTACGCCGGCGATTGCGTGCGTTTTACGACGGCCGAAGCCGCTGCATTCATCGCGAGCGTCAAACGTTTGAGCGCCCCTCATACCGCGGAGTTGGCGGCCGATGATGTACCCGCGCTGGCGCGGCGTTATGTCGCGAACATGGATGCGTGGCCGGTCCGCAGCGCACAGGGCCTGCGGCGCGCCATCGAAGCGAACGGTTTTCGCCTGCTGCGCTTCGAGCGCAGTGACGCGCAGCGCGCAGACGCCATTACCGGGCCGGCGGTCCCCAATTCGGCCGGCTATCATATGATTACGGCGGAGAGAAGCTGAGACGTTCGACGTGTCGTCAGGACCCTGAAGCTCTTGGGCAATCGCGCAGTTGTGACATAGCCGTGGAATCCAGTCTGGAACAATTAATTTCCCGTTGCGAAAGCCTCTGGGCCGCCGAAGCCGAGGTTTTTGCGACGTACTGGACGTGGCCGCGGCGAACGCGCGCGACGGATCGGGTGTGGGTGTTGCGGCAAATGTACAAGGAATTGCACGACGGTGTGGTCCCCGCGCTGGGCAGGGTGCACGATGACGTAGGCCGCGTTGATTCGGTGAGCGGCCGCGAACGGTTCCGGCTGGATACGGAGCACATGCGCCAGGAGTTCGAGCACTACGCCGGCTTTGCCCAAATTTTCGAATCGATGCGCGCCGAAGGCGAGCCCCACGCGAGCATGCAGATGATCCTGCGCGACGGGGCATGGCCGGAAAATGACGTGCTGATGAAGTTGCGTGCCGATCATTGCGCGCGCTACGGCGAGCTTGGAGAGCGCGCGCGACGCTTCACCGAGGGCGGTTACTGCACGCTGTTCTCCGAAGGGCGGAAGCTCGCGGGAAGCAGCAGCGAGCTGGACAATCAAATTGCCGCCATCTGCGCGCGTATATTCGACGATGAATTCGATCATATGCTCGGCGGGATTGCCGACTGCATTCGATCGGACAACGAGCTTCGTGACAGCGAGTGGCAGCTGCTGACAGACCTGACCACCGAACAGCTCCGGCAACGCGTGTACATGCGTAACGCGCAGTTTTCGCATCCGCTCAGCCCGCACCGCGTGCAGCGGATCATCACCGGTGTTTGCGAACCGATTCCGTTCGATTACGAACGGGCTTTTCGTCTTGCAGGCCATTCGCGGAATTAAACGCGGCGTTAACTCAGCCGGTTTGTCGGGGGCCGCGGGCCACGGCCGCCGTGCGAATCCGGTGCGGGTGGCGGCCGGGGTGCGACCCGCTGTGGTCGGGCTCGACCCGGTGAGCCGGTCTTGCGATAAACCGGTTGAAGCGGGTTAAATGATCGCAGCGGCGCGGTTGCACTCGCCGCGGAGGTCAGCCGCTGGTCCGGTCGCATGATTTTCTATCTCGTAACGAAACCTCATGCTTACACGATGAGGACGTACCTGGCCGACTGGGGGCGGGCACTCGCGGAACGGATTACGATTGTGCCGTACGCGCAGTTCGTTGCCCGGGACAAGCAACCCCGGGGTTCGTATATTTTTTCGGATTTGGACCGCGTGAAACCCGCCTGGCTGCCTCGGCTGCAGCAGCACTGGGACGAACTCGGTCGCACGGGTAATGCCAGGAAGTTGCTGAACGAGCCGGCGCGGGTTATGACGCGTTTGCCGTTACTGCAGGCGCTTCACGCTACCGGTGTCAACGATTTCGATGCCTACCCCATCGAGCCGGACAAGCCGCCGATGCCGGCTCGTTTCCCCGTGTTTATTCGCGAAGCGAACGACCACAAGGGGCCCGTAACGGAACTGATCCGAAACCAGTCGGAACTCGTGCAATATCTCGAGTATTGCGCCAGGGCGGGGAAGCTTTCGGGCGCCCCCATCGTCGTCGAATTTGTCGATACGGCGGATGCTTCCGGGATCTATCGAAAGTATTCCGCGTTTCGGTTTGGCGATCACATCGTCCCCGCGCACATCGTCACCGGCCGCGACTGGGTCGTGAAATCGACGAGTTCCGAGCGCGCTGCGCGCTACATCGCCGAGGAACTGGATTATGTCGAAAGCAATCCTCATGCAGCAGCACTGATGACCTTGTTTTCGATCGCAAACATTGACTACGGCCGTATCGACTACTCGTTGCGCGGCGGCCGCATACAGGTTTTCGAGATCAATACGAACCCGATAATCATGCACCCGGGTGAGAGCAGTAATCCGCAGCGGACGAAAAAACGGCGGATCACGGCTGCCGCTATTGAGCGGGCGCTACTCAGCCTTGACGAGTAAGCGTAGTGAAGAACGTGAATGATTCGCGCCGCGCCGGTTCGGCTAACGCCACGGTTTATCGGTTGCGCCCGGGGCGTTAGACTCGGCGGACGCGCGCGACGAGCCCACACGTGAAGAATTCGCGGCCGGCGTGCCCGACCATGACCCACGGAACTTAAGCCAGAGGCCGCCCCATGGATGCAAAAACCGATTACAGCTACATCCTCTACGAGACCCCGGAAGACGGGATTGCGCGTATCGTCCTGAACCGCCCCGAGACGGCGAATGCGCAGGATACGCAGTTCCTCTACGAACTGAACAGTGCCTTCGATCGGGCCGCGCACGATGACGCGATCCGGGTCATCATCCTCGCCGCGAACGGCAAGCATTTCTCCTCGGGTCACGACCTCGCGGAGAAATCCCCGCACGACAACATGCATCACTACGACACGGTCGGTTCGATGTGCGGTTTCGGTTGCGCCGGGGCCGAGGCGCAGATGAGCCGGGAAGAAGAAATCTATGTTGGTTTCAGCGAACGCTGGCGCAATATCCCGAAGCCGACGATCGCGGCGGTGCAGGGCAAGTGTATTGCCGGCGGCCTCATGCTCGTGTGGCCGTGCGATCTGATTATCGCCACGGACGATGCGAGTTTCGTCGATCCGACGGTGAGTTTCGGGGTTGGCGGGGTCGAGTTTTTCGCGCATTTGTGGGAAGTCGGCGCGCGCAAGGCGAAAGAAATGCTGTTCACGTCCGATGCGCTCAGCGCCGCGGACGCGTTGACCCTGGGCATGGTCAACAAAGTTGTGCCGCGCGCGGACCTCGAGGTGGCGACGCTCGAGATGGCACGCAAGATCGCGGCGAAATCGCGCTTTGCGCTGAAGCTCACGAAAAAAGCGATCAACGGCTGCCAGGACGCGCAGGGACGCGAACTCGCGATGGAGAATGCGTTCCACCTGCATCAACTTGCACATACGCACTGGCTCAAACTCTACGACGTGCTGCTGGACCCGACCGGTTTGCCCGCAGCAACACAGCGCGCGCTGGGCATGAAGCCCGCCGGCAGTTGACCGAAAGCGCCGCCGGTGATCGGTCTCGAGCCGCGCACGCACGAACACCGTCGGTGCAGTTCCCGGATACACCTGACCACGCCGCCGCGTGGCCGGAGAACGCGCGGCGCACGTCCTGCACCGCGGTTTCGTTCCCCGCACCTTAATCTTGCTAACAACCCCTGGAGGACCCCCTTGTGCCGTATGCAACCTTGACCCTCGAAGTAACGGACGCCGTCGGCGTTGTGACCCTGAACCGACCGGACGAAATGAACGCGTTCAATGGTCAGATGGCGCAGGACCTGTTCGAGGTGGCGATGCGGTGCGATACGGATCCCGACATACGCGCGGTGCTCGTCACCGGCGCCGGGAAGATGTTTTCCGCCGGTGGGGATCTGAAAGAGTTCATGGCCCAGGGCGACAAGGTGCCGGCGTTCGTTACCCGCATGGCAACGGTGTTGCACGCCGCCATCGCGCGGTTGAACCGCATGGATGCGCCGGTGGTCATGGCGATCAATGGCACCGCGGCGGGCGGCGGTTTCAGTTTCGCGTTGTCCGGCGATTACGCCATTGCTTCGGAAAAAGCGAAATTCGTCTCCGCGTACACCGCGTCCGGACTGAGTCCCGATGCGAGTTCAACGTATTTCATCGCGAAGCATGTCGGCCTGATGCGGGCGAAGGAACTCGTGTTGACGAATCGGGTGCTTGATGCCCGCGAAGCACTCGAGTGGGGGATCGTCAACAGGGTGGTCGCGCCGGATCAGCTAATGGAGACGGCGATGGGCATGGCGAGACAGTTTGCCGCCGGACCGACGAAAGCGTACGGGCAGGCGAAACAGCTGTTGCATACGGCGTTCTCGGAGTCGATGGAAACCCAACTCGAGTTTGAAAGCCAGGGCATCGCGTCGATGATGCGCACCGGCGATGCACGCGCGGGACTCGACGCGTTTCTGCACAAACGCAAGCCGGAATTCTCGGGCGAATAAGTCACCCGCCCGATCCGGACCCCGGCGCCCGTGACGTAGACGCGGTGCCGCGGTCCGTAAGCCGGGGGTCAGTTTACGCCGCGATCCGTCCCTTCCCAGAACGGCGCGCGCAGGTCGCGCTTGAGAATTTTTCCAGGACCCGACTTCGGCAACGGGTCCTGCCGGATGTCGATCGCTTTCGGCACCTTGTAACCCGCGATCTGCGCGTGGCAAAACTGGATGATGTCCGCCGGGTCCACCGCTTCATGTCCGGGCCGCGGCACGATGACGGCATGTACCGCTTCGCCCCATTTTTCGTCGGGCACGCCGAATGCGGCGGCTTCAAGTACTGCCGGATGCCGGAACAGCGCTTCCTCGACTTCCGTCGAGTACACGTTCTCGCCGCCGGTGACGATCATGTCCTTGCTGCGGTCAACGAGATATAAATAACCTTCCTCGTCGAAGTAGCCGAGATCGCCGGTCCAGTACGCGCCGTCTTTCAGCACGGCGGCCGTTTGTTCGGCCTTGTTCCAGTAGCCCTGCATCACGTTCGGACCGCGCGCCACGACTTCGCCGACTTCGCCGGCCGGCAGCGGTTCGCCGTCGGCAGACAGCACCCGCACATCGGTGCCGGGGATACTCTGGCCGCAGCTGCGTGCGCGTGGCGTCTCGAGCAGGGTTTGTTCATTGCGCAATGCCGTGATCAGCGGGCTCAACTCCGTCGCACCGTACAATTCGACGAGTTCGGCGGTGGGGAACGCGCCGTGGCTGCGGCGCAGGACTTCCGTTGCCGCGGGACTGCCGCCGTGGCTGATCACTTTCAGGGAATCGACTTTGCGTGGCGCGGTGTGCTGGGTTTCGGCCATTGCGCTCAGCATCGTCGGCACCGCGAGCGTGTGTGTGACCCCGTGGGCGGCAACGATGTCGAGCGCCGCATCCGGCGCGAAAGTGCCGAGCGTAATCTGCGTCGCGGTGTTCCAGATTGCACCGAGAATGCCGTTCGAACCCGCGGCATGGAACATCGGCGCCATGACGAGTTCGACATCGTCCGCACATCGCGGCACGGTCATGAGCCAGTGGAATGTGTTCGCGATCAGGTTGCGATGGCTGAGCATGACGCCTTTTGATTTTCCGGTCGTGCCGCCGGTGTAGAACAGCCCGGCGAGGTCGGTCTCCGTGACCCCGCTGCCGAGCGCGAGCGCGGATGCCCGGGCGAGGAGTGCCTCGTAGTCGTCGCCGCGCAGTACGTGCTCGACGCAGTCCGCGAGCTCGCCGACATCACGATCGGTGATCAGGACCTTCGTCGCGGAGTCTTCGAGCGCGTACCGCAGCTCGGGCTGCGCGTGACGCGTATTCAGCGGGACGACCACGAGGCCACTGGCCGGTACCGCGAGGTAGGTTTCCAGATACACGTGCGAGTTCGCGGCGAGGATGGCGACGCGGTCTCCGTTGCGCAGTCCGAGCGCGTGCAAACCGCCCGCGAGGCGCGCGCAACGATCGTGCAGTTCGCTGAAGCTGAATTGCCGCTCGCCGTCGATCACACCGATCTTGTTCGGCGCAAGCTGCAGCGCACGGCGTAAGGGGTCCACAAACGTATGCATAGAAATTATCTCCGCTGGTAACTCAACCCGCTGCTCACTTTGCCGCGTGTTGAACCGCTTTGCTCTGGCGCGCCATCTGGCGGATGTAATGCGTCAGCGCTTCGAGGTGAGAATCGTCAAAATGCGCGAAGCGCGGCATCCCGCGTTCGAGTTTCGCGCCGTTCACGACGACGTCGTGAAACGCTGCACGCGACAACGCGATTGGTGATTCGCGCAGATCCGGCGCGCCGCCGCCGGCGACCGCGCCACCACCGTGACACATGAAACAGGATTGCGCGTAGATGCTGAGTCCGGTTTTCGCGAGCGCCTCATCGACGACGAAATCGGCCGGATCGATCGGCTGCGCAAAACTCCGCGGCGGCATCGCCGGCAGCGCGACGTTGCCGTCGAGCGCGAATGTATACAGGCGCCGCGGGTGGACGCCGTATTTCCAGCCGTGCTGTGCGGCCTGATCACCGAGCATCGAGCCGGTGCCGCCAAAGCCGACGAGCAAGGACACGTACTGCTTGCCGTCCACCGCATACGTCACCGGCGGGGCCGAGATCCCGAGGCCGAGTTCGATGTCCCACAACGGCTTGCCGTCAGTGGCGTCATAGGCCACGAACACGCCGTCCGCGCGACCCTGGAACACGAGATTGCCGGCCGTCGTCATCGTGCCGGCGTTCCATACCGACGGCAGCGGCTGTTGCCACACTTTCTCATGCTTGATCGGATCCCAGGCGAGCAGCGCCGCGGTACCGAAATCGACCGGCACACTGCCGCCGCCAAACTCCGTGCCCGTATCCACGAACAGTTCGGGTGATTTCCAGGTTTTCAGATCAATGTGCTTGTCGTTCCAGACGCCGGGCATCTCGATGACCGGGATATAGGTGAGCCGGGTTTGCGGGTTGTACGACATCGCATGCCAACTGTGCATGCCCATCGGACTCGGCCATACGAGCGCTTCGCCGCTCTCGTAACGCGCGCCGGCCATCTCGACCGGGCGACCCGTTTTCAGGTCGACATGCGACGCCCACGTCACCTTGCCGAGTTTTTCCGCCGACAGCAGTTCGCCGTTCTCGCGGTTGATGACGTAGAAGAAGCCGTTCTTCGGCGCGTGCAACAGGGCTTTCACGGTGTGCTCGCCAAGCTCAAGGTCCGCGAGCACGATGTCCATGTTCGAGTTGTAGTCCCAGGTTTCGCCCGGTACGGTCTGGTAGTGCCACTTGTATTCCCCGGTATCGGGGTCGAGCGCGACGATGGAACACAGGAACAGGTTGTCGCCGCCGTCGGGCGAACGGATCTTCTGATTCCACGGCGAACCGTTGCCGGTGCCGATGAGGACCTGGTCGAACTCCGGGTCGTAGGTGAAGCCGTGCCACGCGTTGCCGCCGCCGCCGTGCTTCCACCATTCGCCGGTCCACGTCTTCGCCGCCATTTCCATCGCCGGGCTTTCGAAACCGTCGGCGGGATTGCCCGGCACGATCCAGAAACGCCACGCCTGCTCGCCGGTGTCCGCGTCGTAGGCCGTGACGTAACCGCGCGCGGCGTTGTGCTCCGTGCCGCCGTTGCCGATGAGCACCTTGCCCTTGAAGACTTTCGGAGCGCCGGAGATGTAGTAACCGCGACGCGGGTCGATCGTCATCGTCTCCCACACTTTTTCACCGGTATGACGATTCAGCCCGACGAGGCGGCCATCGATCGTGGAGATGATCAGCTTGTCCTTCCACACGGCCGGACCTTTGTTCTGATCCCACATGACGCGCAGGCGATCGCCGGCGTGCGCGATCGACTGCGGATCGTATTCCCACAGGATCTTGCCGCTGACCGCGTCAACCGCGCGTGCGACGGAATAGCTGCCGGTAAAGTAGATCACCCCGTCGACGACGAGCGGCGTGGCGAGCAGCGCGCGATCGTTCGGTAACTCCGTGATTGCCGCGATGCCGAGACGCCCGACCGTCGTCGTATTGATTTGATCGAGCGGGCTGAACCGCTGTTCGGAATAATTGCGCCCGAAACCGGGCCAGTTGCTGCCGTCGCCGACGGCGGTCAGGGTGGCGTCATCGACGAGCGTGTTTTGCGCGGCTACAGCAATGCTGAGCAGCGGCAGCACGAGGCACGCGGCGCGGAGAGTGTTCAGGGTCATGGGTTGGTCTCGCTGGCTTTTTAGTGGCGCGGGCCGCGTTCGCCGACGGCGTCGCACACGCATGATGGCGCCCGCCGCTGCGCCCCGTTGGATGGCAATCCAGCGGGGCCGCGCGGCCTGTCGGCGCTCGTTTTTATTATGAAATGTCGATATCCCGGTAGCCGGTTTTCGCGGCCTGCTCGAGGTGTTTTGCGTATTCGACCCCACCGGTGCCGAAGATGTTATAGCGCGTATGGCCGTATTCGTGCCCTTCGAGGTTCGAGTTGTAACCCGTGATCCAGCTCTGCGCCTTGTTCATGAGCAGGCCTTCGTAACTCTGCTTCACGGTGTCGAACCACGCCTGTTGCGCGTCCTGGCGGACATTGAACCGGGTACAGCCTTCCGCCCGCAGCTTTTCGAGCAGGGGCATGACCCAGTCGACCGCGGTCTCGGAACCGCGCGGAAAGTTCGCCGCCGCAATCTGGGGACCGCCGAGCATCGCCATGTTCGGGAAATCGCTGATCAGCATGCCGAGGTAGGTCACTGGCCCCCGGGCCCAGACCTCACGCAGTTTTTTGCCGCCGAGTCCGCGGATATCGATGCGGTCGTAGGCACCGGTGAACGCGTCGAAGCCGGTCGCATAGATGATGATGTCGAATTCGAATTCCCGCTCCGATGTCCGCAGACCGGTCGCCGTGATGCGTTCGATGGGTGTCGCTTTCGAGTCGACGAGTTCGACGTTGTCGCGGTTATAGGTTTCGAAATAACCGGTTTCGAGCGGCAGTCGCTGGATACCGAAACCGTGATCTTTCGGAATGAGTTGTTCCGCGATTGCGGGATCGTCAACACGCTGGCGGATCCGATCGGCGATGTAATCGGAGATCTCGGCGTTTGCCTTCTCGTCCATGAAGATCTCGGGGAAGTTCGCAAGCCAGATCCCGAAGCCCGGTTGATCGTAGAGGTAATCGTAGAACTTGCGTCGCTCCTCGGGCGGTACGTCGTAGAAGCTGCGCGAATCCGGCACGTGCTCGAACGCGGCCGGCGAACGCGCGCAGGCGGCGAATATTTCGTCGTAGCGGGCGCGGATCGCATTCATCTCCTGCTCGTCGAGCGGCCCGTTGTTCAGTGGCGCCGCCCAGTTCGCCCGCCGCTGGAAGACGGTCAACTCGCTCGCCTGTTCGGCGACCACCGGGATGATCTGGATCGCCGTTGCACCGGTGCCGATAATGCCAACCCGCTTGCCGCTCAGATCCGTCAGGTCGTGCGGCCAGTGATGGGGGTGAAACGAGATCCCCTGGAAGTCGTCCATCCCTTCGAAGTTCGGCAGCGTCGGGGTGGACAGCGGCCCGAGTGCCGTGATCACGAAGCGGCAACTCAGTGTGCGCCCGTCGCTCAGGGTCAAACGCCACGTGTCCGTTTCCTCGTCGAAAATCATCGCTTCGACCTTGCAGTTGAACTGCATGTGTTCGCGCAGATCGAATTTGTCGACGACGTAGTTCAGGTAGCGCAGGGTTTCCGGCTGGGGTGAAAAGCGTTCGCTCCAGTGCCACTCGTCGAGCAGTTCCTTCGAGAACGAATAACCGTAGGTATAACTTTCGGAATCGAAGCGTGCGCCGGGGTAACGATTGTTATACCAGGTGCCACCAACGTCGGAGTTGCCGTCGAGGACAGTCGCGTTGATGCCACACTCGAGCAGGCGTTTGATCTGGTAGATACCGGAGACGCCGGCACCGACGACGATCACTTCGTAGTCGTACAGCGCGCCCTGGGCTTGCGTTCCGGTGGATGCGGACGGGACAGCGGACATCGTGGTTCTCCTCAGTAGCGGTCCGGGTATTCTAGACCGACTTTAAGGCCAGTGCCTTGTCGTGCCCGGACGCGAAACCGCCGCCGTCGGTTGTGCAATGCAACACCCGGCGGCGGATCCCGTCGCGGGATCTAGCGTGTCGTCATCCCGGCATAGTCACCGCTCGCGCGCCACTCGGCGAGCATTTCGTAGAAGCGCAGACCGCCGTCCGGGTAATGACCCTGCAGGAAGCCATCACTGTTCGACTTCGCCTGACCTTCGGCGTTGTAATAACCGGGCGTGCAGTTCGCGAGGTAGTCCGTCATCGCGTTCGGCGCCGACACGAGTGCGAGCCAGTCTGCTTCCGCCTGCGCGGTCGGTTCGATCGCCTGCAAACCGCGCGCCTTCACATCGGCGAGCATCGCCGCGAGATGGCGCGACTGGTTTTCGAGCATGTAGGTGAAGTTCGGGGTATAGCCCGTTTGCGTAAAGCCCATGTGGTAGCAGTTCGGGAAACCGTGGCTCATCAGGCCCTGGTACGTGCGCATGCCGTTCGCCCAGTGGTCGCCGAGGCGCACCCCGTCACGGCCGATGATTTCAAGATCCGCCTGGTGCGTGTACGTCGCCCGGCTGACCTCGAACCCGGTGGCGAAGATCAGGCAATCGAGTTCGTACTCGACCCCGTCCACGACGACACCTTTCCCGGTAACCCGCTCGACGCCCTTGCCGGCGGTATCCACGAGCCTGACGTTCGGGCGGTTGAACGTGGGCAGGTATTCGTCGTTGAACGTCGGACGTTTGCACCACGGCCGATACCAGTGTTTCAGCGCCTCGGCCGTTTGCGGATCGGTGACCGTGGAATCGACCCGTGCGCGAATGCGGTTGTCGCGCTTGAAGTCGACGATCTCACCGAGCAACTGCAGTTCCTCGTCGGTCAGATCCGAATTGCCGGTGCCGTCCATCAAATCGCCGAGCGATTTGAAAATCTCCGTCCAGCCGTCGTTGACGAGATCTTCCTCGACGTCGAGGCCCATGAGCATCCTGGTGAAGTTGTCATTGCGATCGATTTGCCAGCCCGGTCGCTGCGCGGCATACCACTCGGGATCGGTCGGCGTGTTACGGCGCAGATCGATCGACGACGGCGTGCGCTGGAACACGATGAGTTCGCCCGCGGCTTTGCCGAGGTGCGGGATGCACTGGATGCCGGTGGCGCCCGTGCCGATGATGCCGACCCGCTTGTTGGCGAGTTTATCGAGATCGCCGGCCGGCGAGCCGCCGGTGTAATCGTAGTCCCAGCGACTCGTGTGAAACGTGTGACCCTTGAAATCACGCAGGCCCGGCAGGCCGGGCAGTTTCGGCCGGTTCAGCGAACCGCTCGATACGATCACATGCTGCGCGCGCAAGACATCGCCGCGATCCGTCGTGACCGTCCAGCGGCTGTCGTCGTCATCCCAGCGCATTTCGCTGACCCGGGTCTGAAACAGCGAACGCGGGTACAGATCGTAGTGGCGGCCGACCCGTTGCGCGTGTTCGAAAATTTCCGGCCCAAACGAGTATTTTTCCTTCGGCATGTACCCGGTTTCCTCGAGCAGCGGCAGGTAGATGTATGACTCGACATCACACTGCGCGCCGGGATAACGGTTCCAGTACCACGTACCGCCAAAATCGCCGGCCCGTTCGATGATGCGAAAATTGTCGATACCGGCCTCCTGCAGGCGCGCCGCCATGTACAGGCCCCCGAAACCGCCACCGAGGATGGCGACCTCGATCTCCCCGGTTATCGGTTCGCGGACGATGCGCTCGGTGATGTGCGGATCGTCGTTGTAGTGATACAGATCACCATCCGTGTCCTGGTACTGCGCTTCCCCATCCGCGCGCAGGCGTCGGTCGCGCTCGAAATTGTATTTCGCGCGCAGTTCGTTCGGGTCGAAGCCGAGTTCATCGGCGCTCGGGATGCGTGATGTTGATTGCTCGCGCTGCGGGATCGATTCGGGCTTGTTCATAAGCGGGCTCTCCTGGGCGGGGTCGCGGGTAGCTTGAGTGTTTCCGGATGCCAGGCATTGTAGACATTGGGGGGCCGCTGCCGAGCTAGTTCGTTGTCAAACGCTGGTAATCTGATGACATCCCGTCAGTCGCGGCCCGGGCAAATCTGGCGCCGGCGGTAGCTGCCCGGCGACACGCCGCACCAGCGTCTGAACGCCTTGCCGAAATTCGCCGGATTATCGAAACCGAGATTCGCCGCGACCTGCTTGATCGCGAGTTCCTCGTTTTCGAGCATTTCCTGCGCGCGCGCGCGGAGAAAATCGTCCGTGATCTGCTGGTACGTCGTACCGAGCCGGCGCAGCCGCCGGATCAGGGTGCGCGGCGTGACATGCAGGGCGTCGGCAACCTCGTTCAGCTTCGGCAGTGGCCGTTCGCGATCCGGACGTTCGAACGCGACGCACAACAGTGTACGGATGTCGCCGAGCGTTTCGCGTTCGCGCGAGGATCCCATCATCGCCTCGCACTGGCTCACCGCATGCGCCCAACTGGATTCGATATACCCGAGGTTCGCCAGCGCGCACCACGAACCGGGGATCCGCAGCGCATTGCGCGGCGCGTCGAAGCGTACCTCGCAGCGAAAGTGATCGGCATAACGATCCGCGTAAGGCGTAGGCGGGTAGGCGAGTTCGAGCGCCGCGGCCGCGAAATCGACGTTGTAGACCGTTTCGAAATGGCGGATCAGCACGAGCAGCGGCGTCTCCACGAGCAACGCGGTCGCCGTGCCGAGATCGATCAGCGGGATCAGTTCGACGAGCACATTCGTCGCGTCGGTTCGCCGTTGCATGTGCAGGTAGGGAATGCGGCTCGGGAAGTAGCGCGTAAATGCATCGATCGCATCGCCGAGCGACGGCGCGGTCGACAGCGCGAGGCTCATGGGTCCGTGGAAGTGATCGGACAGGCCCGTCACCCAGGCGAAATACCAGTCCGGCTGTGCGGCCAGCGCGATCGCGTTCTCGACGTAGCGCAGGGCCTGGCGCACGGTGATGCGCAAGCCCGGATCATCGAGATCCGCCGGCTTGATCCCGGTGCCGGCGAGCAATGCTTCGGGATCGAACTGGCGCGCGAGGTGACGTCCGTACGTCACCGGCATCGGCAATTGTTCGATCGCGGCTGGATCCATCGTGCCTGGAATTCCGGGTTCGAGTTGTCATCAAAATAACAGGTTCAGACACCAACGTCTCTGTGGCCGTGACCCCGTGCCGCCTATTCTTCGCCGTCACCCGGGGAACCGTGCGGTCGCGTCGACGCACGGCTCCCGGCCTGGCCGCCGCGGGCGGCCACGACCCCGTTCGACCCGGCTGCAAGACCGGATCGACACGGAATCGCAGCGGAGGGCATATGTCTGATTCAAGCACTACCGAACGAAACGTTCAGCAGGTGACGAAATTCATCGACGCCTGGGGCGCCATCGATCCCGATGCGACGATGGCCTGCCTGTCCGACGACATCGTCTACATCAACCAGCCGCTCGAGCCCGTGATCGGTCAGCGTGACGTGCGCAGGATCGTCGAAGGCATCATGGAACTGTCGCGCGAGGTGCACTGGGAACTGAAGAACTGCTTCGGTCGCGGCAACGTCGTCGTCACGGAACGCCTCGACCACTGGGATTTCGACGGCAAGGGCTGGGGGCTCAAGCTGCCGTGCATCGGGATGTTCGATCTGAACGATGCCGGTCTGATCTGCGGCTGGCGCGATTACTTCGACAATCGCATGTGGTTCGAAAACGGCGGTCCGACCCTGCATCTGGACTAGCCGCGCTGCACGCACGAGCGCCGCACGGTGTGAACGGATGAATTCAGGAGAACAGAAAAATGATCGAACGATTTGCCACTGACGATGCCCGGATCGCACGCAACGAAAACGTTGTTCGTGCATTCCTCAAGGGATGGGACGATCTCGACGTCGATGCCTGTATGGCGCAGGTGACCGGGGATATGTGTTATCTGAACCAGCCCCTCGAGGCGATCCGCGGTAAGGACGACGTGCGCAAGATGATCGCGTCGATTTTCGCGCCCGCAAAGCGCTGCAAGTTCGAACTCGTGAACGTGTTCGGACACGAGAACAAGGTGATCACCGAGCGGGTCGACCGTTGGGACTGGACCGGCAGCGGCACCTGGGAACTCGAACTGAAGGTGTGCGGCATGTTCGAACTTACGTTCGACGGCAAGATCTGCGAGTGGCGCGAGTTCTACGACAACAATGACTGGTCGACGAAGGGCGGCCCGTCACTCGTATTGTAGCGAGCGGGCGCGGGCGGACGTTTTCGTCGACGTGCGCTGTTCAGCACCACGACCGTGGCTGCGGCACGAGTGACCCTGACGCATCCGCCGTGACCCGACACGCGTGCGCGGCCGGATTCACCCCGGGCCGCACCGACCGCCAGCCGGTCCGGCACTGCGTTCGTCGTCGCGCACGTCCGCGGCGCGGCGGCGAGCGTGAACGTGTCCGGCCCTGAGTTGTGCTCGCCGTGCGTTCCCGACGGGAGCGGGTCGCGGACGGTCACGCTTGCCGTCGGCACCTGAATGCGGCCGCAAGCGCGCGGCCGGTTCTCGACTGCCGGCCCAATAACAAACCGTTTGTCGCCACGATCCTGCCGGTGCGTAACTCAAGTCCGGGAGCGAATTTGCCGCTACCCCGAACATGAACACCAGTCCAGGTACGCCCGCGAACTCGGTATTCTTCCAGGCTGCCACCGACGAGCAGCCAGTCGAACAACGGATACCGCTCGACCGGGTCGAGTTCCGCACGGTCATCGAAGATGCTCCCGTCATGCTGTGGCTCACGGACGCCACGGGCAAGATCGTGTTTACGAACACGCGCTGGAAAAACTTCGTCGGCAGCGACAGCTTCGCGGTCCACGGAGACAATGTGTGGATCGAGGCGCTGCACCCCGACGACAGGTCGCGCGTGTTCGCGGACTTCGAGACGGCGTTCCGCGCGCACCGGCCGTTTCAGATGGAATATCGCCTTAAGCGATGGGACTCGGAGTGGCGTCACGTGATGGATACGGGCGAACCCTACCTCTCGCCGGAAGGGGCCTTCGCCGGCTTCATCGGTTCATCGACCGACATCACGGAACACAAGCGCTTCGAGGAGGAACTGAAGCGTTCGCACGCGGACCTGACCCGGCACAATCGCGATATGGGCTGGATCAATCAACTCAATTCCTACCTGCAGGCCTGTCGCACCCTGCAGGAAACGTATCCCGTCATCCGGCATTTCGCCGGCCAGATATTCCCGACATCACCGGGCACCTTGTACCTGTTCAACGAGACGAAGTCGCTGCTCGAAAACGTCGTTACGTGGGGAGCGCCGGAACGCGCGGACGCCCTCGTGCTGAGCCCCGATGACTGCTGGGCGCTGCGGCAGGGCAAGCTTCACGAGGTTGATGCCTCGAACCGCGCCCTGTCGTGTCAGCATGCCGGTGAGGGAGCGGTACGCAACTATGTGTGTGTTCCGGTGGCCGCGCAGGGCGAGATCGTTGGCTTGCTGCACCTGCACGTGGAAGGTGCGGACGGTCCGCAAACGTTCGATGATCATCCGATCGAGCATGCCTCGTTGCTGCGCCTTGTCAGTGTCACCGCGGACAGCCTCGGTCTGTCGATCGTCAGCCTGAAGTTGCGGGAAGCGCTCGAATCGCAATCCGTGCGCGACCCGCTCACGGGACTGTATAACCGGCGTCACATGGAAGAGAGTCTCGACCGCGAGTTCGCCCGCGTGCATCGCACGCATTCGTCGCTCGGGGTCATCATGCTCGATCTCGACCACTTCAAACGCCTCAACGACGAATATGGCCACGATGCCGGCGATTTCGTCCTGCGTGAAACGGCCCAGCGGCTCCGCGACGCGCTGCGCGGCAGCGATATTGCGTGTCGCTACGGCGGCGAGGAATTCGTTTTGATCCTGCCCGACGCGAGCCCGGCCGAAGTGTTGAAAAAAGCGGAGTCGATCCGTCTCGCGATCGGCGACCAATCGTTCCTGTACCAGTCCAAACCGCTGCCCGATATTTCCGCCTCGCTCGGCATCGCATCGCTCTGCGACGGCTACGAAGACACCGACGAGATGTTGCGCGCCGCCGACGGTGCGCTCTATGCCGCGAAACGCAGCGGACGAAACAAGGTTGCCGTGGCCGATGTTTGAGCGGGCTGGCGCTTGGTCGTTGCGCGGCGGCGCGGTGCGTCGCCGTACACAAGGCTGCGGCAAGCATCAGACCGACCGGTCTGCCGGGAGCGGCTGCGGGCCGGCATTCCACCGCGGACAGGTGTTCCGTTAGCGGCCAATCGCGCTAACGTTCGCGCACAGGCTTACGGGTTCGCGGCCTCGATTGCCGCGCTGAGCGCGGCGGCAAATTTCTCACCCTCGCTGTCCGCGATCTTGCGCATGACTCCGGCGCCGAATTTGCCGAGGCGTCCGGCGATCGTGATGTCGGAAATGTAAGCGACACCGCACTTATTCTCGTCGATCGCGGTCAGGGTCAGGGTGCTGTTCGCGCTGAGACGACTTGCCTTGCCGCCTTCCTCACCCTTGGTCTGGTACGCGGCGAATTCCGGCGCGCGCGCTTCGGTGGCGGTGACGGTGAGCTGAAACGAGGTCTTGATCGGGCCGGCGGCTATTTTGACCGTCGCGCGGTATTTGCCGTCGTCGATCGTGGCGACGTTCTCGCACCCGGGAATACAGGCGGCGACCCGATCCGGGTCGGTAATGAATGACCACACCACGCTTTGTGGCGCGGCGACAGTGAACGATTTTTCAATTCGCATGCGTCGTTAATCCTTCGAGTACTCGCTCCGGGGTGAGCGGCAGCGCGCGCAGCCGCAGGCCGGTCGCGTTCGCGATCGCATTCGCGATCGCGGGTGCGACGCCGATGATGCACGGTTCGGCCATGCCGCGCGCACCCCAGGGTGAATCCGGATCCGGGTTTTCGAGCAACAGCCCGTGAATGTTTGCCGGCGCATCGAGTGAACCGGCAATGCGGTAATCGGCCAGGTTCGGGTTCACGAGTTGCCCGCCGTCCCACACGAGTTCCTCGAACAGGGCGCCGCTGATCCCCTGAACGACCCCGCCGTAGACCTGGCCGAGCGCACCGTCGGGATTGATCACGCGACCGAGATCGGCCGCGTGCCAGGCTTCGAGCACCGTCACCTGGCCGCTCAGTTCGTCCACTTCGACGTGCACGGCGGTTGCCGCGAAACCGTAGAACACGCCGCCGCCCATGCGGAACCCGGAAGCGCGGGTTTTCTCCGGATCGATCGTCTGCTCCTGCATGTACCAGGCGTGTTGCCCGATGATCGGACCGCCGCGCAAATACAGGCCGTGCTGGGCAACGTCGGCGAACGACAGTTCGGCAGCAGGTACGCCGCGGATCCCGAGTTTGCCGCCAGGGCGCAGTTCGACGTCGGCAATTGCGCATTCGAGGATATCCGCGGTGCGTTCAATCAATTGCCGCTTCACTTCCAGCGCCGCGCGATGTACCGATTCCGCGACCCCGTGCGCGCCGCGATCGGCGGCCGTGCCGTAGTCGTACACCGCACCGTCCGTGTCCGGGGCAACGATGTTGACGGCATCGACCGTGACCCCGAGCGTCGCGGCCGCGACCTGGGCGAGCGCCGTGTCACTGCCGGTACCGATGTCGATGTAACCGCTGCTCACCGTGAGCGTACCGTCCTCGGCGAGGCGTACGTTCGCGCTCGAGGCGAACAGGCCGCTTTGTTGCGCGACGGATGCAATGCCGACCCCCCGGCGTTTGCCGGGCACGCCGACGTCGACCGCGGCAGCGATGAACGCAGGATGCCGGCGGATCGCCTCGAGGCAATCGCCGACCCGGCATACCGGCAGGTGATGACTGCCCATGTTGAAGTCGCCGGAGCGTTGCGCGTTGCGTGCGCGCAGATCGAACGGGTCGATGCCGAGCTGAGCCGCGAGTTCGTCGAGTTGGGTCTCGCCGGCGAACGTCGGCTGCATGACGCCGAAACCCCGCATCGCGCCGGCGCGCAGACGGTTCGTGTAGACGACGCGCCCGGTGTTGCGCACATGCTCGATACGGTACGGGCCGGCGGCCAGCAACATCGTCGCTTCGAGCACCACGGGCGACAGGTCCGCATAGGCGCCACCGTTCAGCACCACGTCCGTCGCGCGCGCGAGCAGCGTGCCGTCCGCCGCCGCGCCGGTTCGCATACGGATCGTCGCGGCGTGGCGCGAGCGCATCGAGGTCATGTCCTCGTCGCGCGACAGGACGAGCTTCACCGGGCGCTGCGTTTTCAGCGCGAGCGCGGCGGTGATCGGTTCGATCGTGAGGAACTTCGCGCCGAAGCCGCCGCCGACCGCCGGCGCGATGCAGCGCACCTTCGACATCGGCAGGTCGAGCGCCGCGGCGACCATCATTTGCGTACCGAAGACCTGTTGCGTCGACGACCAGATCGTCAGCTTGCCCGTGCCATCGACCTCGGCCAGCGCCGCACACGGTTCCATGTACAGGTGTTGCACGGCCGGAATGTGAAACTCGTTTTCGACGATCGCGGCGCATTCGTCCCACACGCTATCGACATTGCCGGTTTCGAGTTCGATGTGCGCGATCACGTTCGCGTAGCGCGGTGACCCGACGACGCTCGCGTACTGTTCGAGATCCGGATGCAGGATCGGGGCGTCGTCGGCGAGCGCGTCGGCGGCGTCGATCACGCCCGGCAACTCCTCGTAGTCGACGTCGATCAGGCGCAGGGCTTCGTGGGCGATGTCGAGGCTGTCGGCGGCGACCGCGGCGACCGGCTCGCCGAGGTAGCGAACGCGCTCACGCGCGAGGATCGGTTCGTCGCGATGGGTATGGCCGATCAGCCTGGCCGGCAGATCGTCGGCCGTGAGCACGGCGCGGACCCCGGGCAGGGCACGTGCCGCGGCCGTGTCGTAACGAGTGATACGCGCGTGCGGGTAGGGGCTGCCGAGCAGCGCCGCGTGCAGCATGCGCGGGCGGTACAGATCGTCGGTATAGATCGCCGAACCCGTAACTTTCGCCCGCGCTTCGAGCTTACGCACGGATTGCCCGATGACTGAATCGAGTGCGTTCATGAGCGTGCCGCCGCGGCGCGCTGGATCGCCTCGATGATTTTCGTATACCCCGTGCAGCGACACAGATTGCCGCTGAGCGCTTCGCGGATCGTTGTCACATCGGGTTGCGGATCCGTCGCCAGCAGGTGCGCGGCGACGAGTACCATGCCGGACATGCAGAATCCGCACTGGGGTGCGGCGACATCGATGAATGCCTGCTGCACAGCATGCAGTTCCCCGTCCGCGGCCAGCCCCTCGATCGTCGTGATGGCAAGGCCTTCACATTCGACGGCGAGGCTCAGGCAGGCACGGGTCGGCGTGCCGTCGCGCAGTACCGTACAGGCACCGCAGACACCCTGGTTGCAGCCGCGTTTCGACCCCGTCAGGTACAGCTGGTCCCGCACGACATCGAGCAGCGTGTCGGTGACCGCAACGGCGAGTTCGTGGATTTCACCGTTGATCAGCAGCTTGACGATAGCCTTGTCGCTCATGCCGATTGCGCCTCGGCCGCCGCGCACGCTTCGGCGAACACGTGCGGTAACAGGCGTCTCACGAGCAGGCGGCGGTAGTGGGCAGAGCCGCGAACATCGTCCATCGGGTCGCACGCCGCCGCGAGCGTCGCGGCCGCGTCGGTGAGGCGGGTATCGCCGGGGCTCGTGTCGACGAGCATCGCATCGACCGTATCACTGCGCACCGGGGTGGGGCCGCAACCACCGACGACAACGCGTGCGTCGCGGCAGCGATCGCCGTCGAACACACCGCAGAACGCGATCGAGGCGATCGCGAAATCGCCGTCACTGCGTGCGATCTTGCGGTAGACGGCAATGCCTCCCGTCCGCGGGGCGGGCACGTGCACGGCCGTGATCAGTTCGCCGTCGGCGAGTGCCGTGGTGTAGAAGTCTTCGAAGAATTCCGCCGCGGCAACGCGCCGTCGTCCGCCGCTGCCGAGGATTTCGATGTCGGCGCCGGCCGCGGTCAGCGCGGTCGGGTAATCCGCGGCCGGATCCGCGTGCGCGAGGGAACCGCCGATCGTGCCGACCGCGCGGATGGCCGGATGGCCGATCTCGGCCGCCGCGAGCCTGACGATAGCGCTGTCGCCGTGCAGGCGCTGATCGGCGGCGACCATCGCGTGGCGCGTCATCGCGCCGATCACGATCCCGTCGGCAGCGGCACAGATGCCGGCAAGTTCGTCGATCGCGGCGAGACTGACGAGCGCGCCGGGGGCGAGCAGATCCGCGTTCATCATCGCCACGAGCGTCGCGCCGCCGGCAATCGGCCGTGCGTCGTCGAACTCCGCGAGCCGGCTGAGCGCTTCGTCAAGGGAACGCGGGCGAAAATAGCGCACCGGTGGGGTTATCGGTCTGCGCGGCGTCGTCGCGGCGGCAGCTCGGCGAAACGTCCGGCACGCTGCTCCTGGCCCGCGGCCATCGCTTCGCGGATTTCGTCGAGTTGCAGCATGCTCGCATTCCAGACCCCGATGTAATCGAGGCCATCGGCGGTTGTGTGATCGCGCGCGTAATTGATGATCCGTTTACAACCGTACACGGCCAGTGGCGCCTTGCGTGCGATCTCCGCGGCGATCTCCATGACGCCGGCGACGAGGCTGGCGTGGTCCGGAAACACACGATTCACGAGGCCCGTTGCCTGCGCCTCGGCCGCCGGCATGCGGCGGCCGGTGTAGGCGAGTTCGCGCACGATCCCCTCGGGGATCAGCTTCACGAGGCGCGGGAACGTGCCGACATCGGCGGTCATGCCGATGTTCGTTTCGAAGATCGTGAGAAACGCATCTTCCGTCGCGTAGCGCATATCGCAGGCGGTCACGAGATCGACACCGCCACCGATGCAGCCGCCCTGGATCGCGACGAGCACCGGCAGGCGACAGTTTTCGATCGCGCTGAACGAATGCTGCAGGCGCCGCACCGTATCGTAGAAACGCGCGCCGTCCTGACGCTCGCTGAACGGGTTGTCGGATTCCGGTTCGAGCAGGTCGTTGTCCGGACCGAACAGGGACACATCGATGCCCGAGGTGAAATGCGGGCCGGTCGAGGACAGTACGATCACACGTGCTTTCGCGCCGTCATCGATGTCCTCGATGATCGCCGGCAGTTCGTCCCAGAACGCAACGGTCATGCTGTTGCGTTTGTCGGGTCGGTTCATGACGACGTGCGCGATGTGATCGGTGATGTCGACGGTGAAACATTCGTACATTAAATGGCTCCTGATCGGTGGCGCGCCGGGCGGCCGCTATTATGTCAGCCACCGACCATCGAAACGAACCGTTCGCACAGTTCGCTGTCGGGATCGTTGAATTCATAAATAACGTTGAAATGATTGCGCCCGGCCTGTTCGCGGTACGTACCCGGGAGGCCGGCGGCCTGCCAGCGGTCGATATAGTCGGCGGACTGGCGGCGGAATTCGTCCGACTCTTCGCCGCCCACCTCCGCGATCAACGGTGCGGACGCGCGCGGCAGGTTCAGCGCCGGGCTTTCGCGCGCGATGATGTCGCCGGTGAGTTGCAGGCTCGGCTGCACGAACGCGTAACGCAAGGGCTGCAGGTCGTACAGGCCGCTGATGGCGTAGGCGCCCTTGACGAGATCGGCCGGCAGCGCGTAATCGCCGGCCCAGTCCGTACACAGGACGCGCGCCGCGAGGTGCCCGCCGGCGGAGTGCCCGGCGACATAAATGCGGTCGCGATCGCCGTTGTAATCGTGTTTCGTCGTGCGCAACCACGCGACAGCCGCGCGCGACTGCCGCGTGATTTCGGGCAGTGTGACTTTCGGACACAGGGCGTAGTTCGTGACTACCGTCGTGATGCCGCGCCGCACGAGCCCGCGGGCAACATAGCTGAACTCTTTCGCGCTGAGGCGGCGCCAGTAGCCGCCGTGGATGAACACGACGATCGGCGCGGCGGGATCGGCGGCGGGGAAGATGTCGAGCGTTTCCTCGATCGCAGGGCCGAACGGGACGTCGAGCTGGCAGGCGTGTTGTTCGCGAGCCGCGGCACTTTCACGCGCGTAGAACGCGAAATACTCACTCGGGTCCCCGACCACGAGGCTCATGTCGTACTCGGCATCAATCTGTTCGCTCGTCGCGAAATTTCGGTACAACACTCGTGCTCCCCCCGATCGAACCGTCGTCGCCGCAAGATACTGAGGCGCGTGTTTCTTGTAAACTGCGATGATTCGCAACGAGTTCGGGGAGGGTCCTGATGCAAGCAACGCCGCACTATTTCAAACCCCGGCGCCTCGGCCATGTGAATCTGTGGGTTGAAGACCTCGCCCGCTCGGAGCGCTTCTACAACGAGTGCTGCGGTCTGACGATCGAGTTCACGGAGCCGGATTTGATCGCGAGCTTCCTCGGCACCGGCCAGACACCGCATGATCTCGGCATGATCGAAAAGACGAACGGGATCGACCGCTACGGCCGCGACGGCATCCTGCAATTGCCCGGCACGATTGGCCGCGAGGTCGGGTTGAACCATCTCGCCTGGGAACTCGACAACGAGCGCGATCTTGTCGAGGGCTATAAACAACTGCTGGCCGATGACGTCGCAACGGACATTACCGTGGATCACCAGGTCGCGCACAGCGTGTACCTGTTCGACCCCGACGGCAATTACAACGAGTTTTACTGCGACACGGTGCAAAACTGGCGTGAGGTACTGCACGGCGAGATGGATTTGATCACGAGGCACTGGGATCCGCTCGCCGCGGAGCCGTTTACCCAGGGCCGCTACGAAACGGATCCGCAGTGGCACTGCGTCGATGCGGCACCGCTGCACCCGTTACGCGTGACCCACGCGGTAATTCGCAGTACCGATGTTGCCCGCCTCGTCGATTTCTACACGACGGTCGGCGGACTCGAAGTCGTTGCTCGCGACGCGGGCGTCGTCTATCTCGGCGGCTCGCTCGCGGATTACACGCACAACCTCGTGATCGTGCCGGCCGCGCAGCCAGGCTATGGTTATGCGAGTTTCGAGCTCGCCGATGAAGCGGCGCTCGAGGCGGCGATCGAAGCGCTCGATGCGCGCGCGCGGGAGAGCGCGAAAACCGTGGACCTGCCGTGGAAACGCTCGCTGTTTCTCCGCGACCCCGACGGCCTCATGAGCGAATGGACCGTGCGCCGCGCGGCACCGCGTGATCTCGCCGCGCGCGGCGACATCGATTTGGTGTACGCGGCATGAGCAGGCTCAGCGCTATCGTTGCCGGTGGCGGGATCGGCGGGCTGGCCACGGCCGCCGCGCTCGCGCAGCGCAACTGGGACGTCACGGTGTTCGAACGCCAGGACGCGTTGCGTGCGGTCGGTGCCGGGATCTACATCTGGGAAAACGGGCTGCGCGTACTCGAAGCGCTCGGTGCGTTCGAACAGGCCACCGCGAACGCGTTCCGTGGCACGCATTTCGAGCAGCGCGACAATCACGGCGCGATCATCGACTCCGCGCCGATCGCGGGCGGTAACCGCCTGCTCACGGTCCCGCGCAGCCAGTTGCTCGACGCCCTGCGCGATGTCTGTCTCGATGCGGATGTTGAAATCGTCACGCACACGGAAGTGACCGGCGCGAACGCTCGCGGCGAATTGTTTTTCGCCGGCGGCGGTTCGGCGGCGGCGGATCTCGCGGTCGGGGTCGACGGGGTGTGGTCGAAAGTCCGCGAGTCGCTCGGTCTCGAACGTTCGCACGAACAAACCGTCGAAGGGGCGCTGCGGACGATGGTGGCGGCCGAGCCCGGCGATTTCGGCGCGGACGATATCGGCAAGTACATCGAATGCTGGAACGGCGCGCGGCGCTTTCTCGTCACCCCCGTGAATGAAGCGCAAACCTACCTCGCCCTGACGTGCCCGGACACCGATCACGAGGCACGGGAAATTCCGGTCAATCACGATACCTGGCGCGCATCGTTTCCGCACTGGTCACACCTGATCGAACGGATTGGCGAATTTCCCGTCAGTTGGGGCGTTTACAGCGTGACCCGCTGCCACGCATGGTCGGCGGGGCGGACCGCAATCCTCGGCGACGCGGCGCACGCGCAGACGCCGAACCTTGGGCAGGGCGGCGGTATGGCCATGCAGAACGGACTCGCGCTGGCGGTCGCGCTCGAAGTCGTGGACGAACGGCGCGACATCCCGGCCGCGCTCGAGGCCTGGGAAGCCGGCGAGCGCGAGATCGTCGAACACTGCCAGCGCTGGGCCTCGTTGTACGGCGAAGTGACGCATTTGCCCGACGAGGTACGAACGCGGGTGATCCGCGGAGCCATGTCCGATCCCTGGGTTGCGGGCCAGGTATTTCGCGCCGCGAATCACGCACCCGTCGGCACCGAACCGCCGTTCGTTTCGTGAGTCGCGGTTCGTCGACCGGTAGCAGCGCATGAGTGCCGCACCGCGCTGGGTGATCCATCGTTCAAACGTGAACGCGTGGGACTGCGATGAGAACGGTCACCTGAACGTGCGCTACTACATCAGCAAAAATGCGCAGGGACTGACGCACCTGCTCGCGGAATTAGGCCTGTCGCCGTCGCGGCTGGCCGAACTCGGGCTGCGGCCGCGTCTCGCCGCGCAACACGTGCGCTACCAGCGCGAAGCCCGGGTGGCCGCGCCGCTCGTGGGTAGCGGCCAGTTCGTCGGCGTCGATGACCGGCGTCTCAGTGTGTATTCGGAATTGCACAACAGCATGGACGGTACGCTGTACACGACGTTCAACAGCGACATCGAGTTCCGCGACGCCGACGGCAAGCGCGTGGCGCCGCCAGTCCGGCCGGAAGGCATCGCCGCCGTCGTGCCGGAACACGGCGCCATACGGTCGCTGCCGGCGACGGCAAAGCCCGATCTGTCCGTCGCCGCCGCGCTTGCCGCGGGTTATGTGGAGACGGGGCGCGGTACGGTCATGGCGGATGAGTGCGACCGGGCAGGGCGCCTCGAAGCGTACCAGTACGCGGCCCGCATCGCCGATGCTATCCCGAACCTCATGTCGACGCTGCAGACCCCGGCCGAGTTTGCCTTGCGCGCGGAGGGTGAACTCGGGGGTGCCGTAATCGAGAGCCGCGCGGTCTATCACGAGGAACTATACGCGGGTGAACGCTTCGTGCTGTTGTCGGGACTGCGGTCGTTCGCGGCGAAAACGATGCACCTGAGCCATCTCATGTTCAGTCTCGACACGAACGCGCTCGCGTTTGCGAGTGCGGGGATCGGCGTGGCGCTCGATTTGCGGACCCGGCGCGCGGTGCCGTTTGCCGCCGAACGCCAGGCACTGATGCGCGAGCGGCTCGTTACTGTCTGAGCCACCGTTCATGCAATCGATCGCGCACCACATCCTGTAGCGTATAAGCCTCCGCTTCGAGTGCGTGTCCGCGATCCTGGCAACCCGCGCAGGCAATGAACGCGTTCACGTAATCACAGCGGAAGGCGTCCGCGCCACGCTCGCGGAATTGCCGTACGTGAACCATTTCATGCGCCAGCACCTCGGCGACGAGATCGGCACTGCCGAGCGCGAGCCCGCTCGCGAGCACGATGTGTTCGGCGTCGCGCGTGAAACCGAGCGCGTTTGTCAGCGGGCACCAGCGGATGTCGATACGGTCGAAATCCGCGGCCCGGTAAAAGCCCGCGTCGATCAGTTTCGCGCGCGCCTCATCGAGCAATTCCGGCGTGGGTGCCGCCGCGGTATCGGTCTGACAGCGGAGGGTCGTCGCGAGCACGATGAGCTCGAACGCGTCGACACAGTCGAAATGCTCGTCCGTCGCGGCGGCGCCGTCGAGGACCGCGAACCCGAGCAACACGGTACGGACAGCGTGCCGCCACAATTCCGTGCGGCGGCGCATGTTCGCGGATTCGTTGTGACGTGGCATCGGCTGCTGGTACTCTCGGTGTTTCCCGGCATCATCGATGCCACTCAATCATGACCGACTAAGAACCCGGAGGTTCCTATGGCCGCAGTAATGAAGAGCACGCATCACGGGGCCTGCCCGCATGACTGCCCGGATACCTGCTCAATGGTATTCGAAGTCGAGGATGGCAAACTCGCACGGGTCAAAGGCAATGCCGAGCACCCGCTGACCCGCGGCGGTCTGTGCGTGAAACTGAAGGACTACGAAAAGCGTCATTATCATCCGGATCGGGTGCTGTATCCGATGCGCCGCACCGGCCCGAAAGGATCGAAGCAGTTCGAACGCATTTCCTGGGACGAGGCGCTCGACGAGATCACGACCCGCTGGCGGGCAATTATCGACGAGTACGGGCCGCAGGCGATCGTGCCTTACAGTTATCTCGGTCATCAGGGGCTCATCCATGGCCTGAACGGCGGCGATTCGTTTTTCAACCGCCTCGGCGCGACCGTCATGGAACGCACGTTTTGTGGTGAAGGCGCGGCCACCGCGTGGCTGCTGACGATGGGGCCGAGCGGCGGCATGGATCCGGAAAGCTTCATCCACTCGAAATACATCATCATCTGGGCGTGTAACAGTGTCAGTACGAACCTGCACCACTGGCACGTCGTCAAGGACGCGCAGAAGCGTGGCGCAAAGGTCGTCGTGATCGATGCGTACGCCTCGCGGACGGCGAAAGAGGCGGACTGGCACATCGCGCCGAAGCCCGGCTCCGACGGTGCGCTCGCGATGGCGATGATTCATACGCTGATCGATGAAGATTTGATCGATCAGGATTACGTTGCGGCGCACACGCACGGTTTCGACGAACTCGCGGCGCGCGCGAAATCACGCACCCCGGAGTGGGCCGAGGAATTAACCGGCATTCCGGCCGCGGACATCCGCCGCCTCGCGCGCGAATACGCGAGCACGCCACCGGCGGCGATCCGGATGGGGGTCGCGCTCGAGCGCCACTACGGCGGCGGTCAGACCGTGCGCGCCGTGTGCTGTCTGCCGTCGCTCATCGGTGCCTGGCGCGAGGTGGGCGGGGGGATCCTCGGCATGACGGTGTGGGAGCATCCGTACAAGTTCGACGTGATCTGCCGGCCGGACTGGATCCCGCAAGGCACGCGCGTCGTGAACAACCTGCAGATTGGTCGCGTGCTCACGAACGAGGCGCCGCAAGATCCGCCGATCAAATCGATGATGTGCTGGAATTCGAACCCGGTGACGCAGGCGCCCGAGTGCGACAAGATCGTCGCCGGCCTGCTGCGCGAGGACCTGTTCCTCGTCTCGGCCGAGCATTTCATTTCCGATACCGCCGCCTATGCAGATATCGTGCTGCCCGCCGCGATGGGCGCGGAAATGGAAGACATCATCCTGTCGTGGGGGCACAACTACCTCACGTACAACGAGAAGTGCGTCGAGGCGCCGGGCGAAGCGTTGTCGAATTATGAAATCTTTCGCCGTCTCGCCGCGCGCATGGGATTCGACGACGAACAGTTCCAGTGGTCCGACAGCGAATGCCTCGAGCACTATATCGACTGGGATTCGCCCGCGTGTGACGGCATCGATCTCGCGTATTTGCGCAAGCATGGATTCGCGCATTTGAGTATTGGCAGCGCGGATGAGCGCGCACCGCATCGTGACGGCAATTTCCCCACCCCGACCGGCAAGTGCGAGTTCAAGTCCACGATCGCCGCGAACGGTAATTTCGTCGCCGGCCCGTTCCGGCAGATGTACGAGGAACTGCAGGGCGGCGAAGCGCTCGACGATCTGCCGGACTACGTGCCGTCGCGCGAAACGCCAGCGACGAACCCGGCGCTCGCGGCGAAATACCCGCTGAATATCATCAGCCCGAAAAGCCACGGTTTTCTGAATTCGTGCTATGCGAATATGGATCACAAACTGAAAGGGCAGGGCGAGCAGTTTGTGTTGATCAACGCCGCCGATGCACGCTCACGCGGGATCAGTGACGGCGCGACCGTGCGCGTGTTCAATGATCGCGGTGCGTTCTCGGGCGATGCCCGGATCACGGACGACGTGAACCCCGGGGTGGTCGTCGCGACACTCGGTTACTGGCGGCAACTGACCACCGGTACCGTCAACATCATCAGTTCGGCGGATTTCGTGAACATGGGTCACGCGCCGACGTTTTCCGATAACCTCGTCGAAGTGACGCTGGCCTGACGGCGCCACCTCGAACCGCACAGGAGTCAACCGTGGCTTACGCCGACGATAATATTTTTGCCCGTATCCTGCGGGATGAAATGCCCGCGTACCGGGTGTACGAAAACGACATGAGCCTCGCATTCATGGACGTGATGCCGCAACTTCCCGGGCATACGCTCGTGATTCCGAAGTACCCGGCCGAAGGTCTGCTCGACTGCGATCCGGACTACCTCGCCGCCACGATCGCGACGACGCAGACCGTCGCCGCTGCGGTGAAGGAGGCGTTTGCGGCGCCGGGGATCATGATCGCGCAACTGAATGGCCCGGCGGCGGGCCAGACCGTTTTCCATCTGCACTTTCACATCCTGCCGCGCCACGACGGTATCGACCTGAAACTGCATGCGCGCGACATGGAGGACGGCGCGGTGCTGGCGGCCCACGCGGAGAAAATCCGCGCGTGCCTGTAGGCGGCGGGCCGCGTTAGCGATATTTTGTACTGTTCCGTATACTAAGTCGCAAACACCGGGACCGGCGAAACACTGATGGTTAAACGGCCGCGCGGCAGGCCGCGCGAATATGATCGCGGTGATGCGCTGCACAATGCGATGGACGTGTTCGCGCAAAAGGGCTTCGCCGCGACCTCCCTCGATGATTTATCGGCGGCGACGGGCATGAACCGGCCGAGCCTGTATAACGCGTTCGGTGACAAGGAATCGCTGTACCGTGAGACGCTCGCGTTCTTCGTGCAGCATCTGCGCGCGGAGATCGGCCGCCGGGTCGTCGCGGAACCGGATCTGAAACGCGCGCTGCTCGCGTTCTACCACGGCGCGCTCGAGGAATACTTCGCGCGCCGCCCGTCGCCTGGCTGCTTCTTCTTTTGCACCGCGCCGGTGGAAGCACTGAGCCACCCCGATGTACAGGACGATATGCGCGCGCTGATGCGTGAACTCGACGCGATGCTCGAAGCGAAATTCAGCGCCGCTCAACAGCGCGGAGATTATCCCGGCGATGCCGATCCGCGCGCGGCGGCGCAGGTCGCCCAGGGCGTGCTGCACAGCCTCGCGATCCGCGCACGGGCAGGGGAGTCGAAAGCGTCCCTGTTACGCATGGCCAGCCACGCCGTGACGGCGCTCGTCGGACCCGGCGGCTAGCGTTCGGGTCGCCGCGCGGCTTGCACGTTTACGAGGCCAGGCGCGTATTCAGCGGCGCGGGCTCCGCGAGTGGTGTCGTATCCCATTTCTTCAGTTCCGGCAGTACGTATTCGGCGAAGCAGTTCTGATTGCGCTCGGCTTCGGCGTACGGCATGCCCGCGTAGCTCAGGTTGCACGTGAGCAGGTTCATGTCGATCACTTCACGGATGTAGGCGATTTTTTCCAGCACCTGTTTCGGCGTACCCCAGGGCATGAGTTCGGCGAAATCCCGCGCCGCGCCGTCGAGGCCGTGCCGGTTGATGTACTTGCCGACGTTCTTGTAGAACTCGTAGCCTTTGTGCGTCCCGAATTTCGGTGCCGCCATTTCGTAATGTTTCATCGCGGTGTGGTAGTACGCGCCGATCCACTCGTAGGCCATCGCTTCCGCACGGCCGGGATCCTTGTCGACGAAAAAGAAACCGCCGCACACCGGCTGCGGCGCCGCGCAACCGTTTTCCTTTTCGTAGACCTCGCGGTAGATCGCGAAGTCCTGTTTCACGACATCCCAGGGTTTCTGCGGGATCACGAGCAGGCCCACCCCGAGACGCGCCATGATCGGCATCGACTCGGGCGAGACCGCGGCCGCGTACGTGCGCCCGCGAAATGATTTCAGCGGTTGCGGACGAATGTCGCGGCGTGGTTGCCGTACCGTCGCACCACCTTCGAGGTAGCCGCGTTCGAGACCGTCGAGCAGCAGTTCGGCATATTCGACGAAGCGCTCGCGGCCTTCGCCCTGGTCGAGGCGAAAACCTGCGTACTCGACGTTGCCGAGACCGCGTCCCAGCCCCAGCACCATGCGCCCGCCGGACAGGTGATCGAGCATCGAAATCTGCTCCGCGATCCGCATCGGGTCGTGCCACGGCAGCACGATCACGCTCGTACCGAGCTTCGCGCGTTGCGTGCGCCCGGCCATGTAGGTGAGGAACTGCACCGGGTCCGGGCACATCGTGTAATCCGTGAAGTGATGTTCGATCGCCCAGATCGAATCGAAGCCGAGCGGTTCGGCGCGTTCGGCGAGGCGAACTTCTTCGCGATAAACCTCGGTGTCGGACAGGCGATTGCCGGGGTTCTGAAAAATGGGGGAGTAGCCTACATGCATTGCAAAATCGTCCCAAGCGATGGAGGAGTCGGCAATGTATCACGGTGGTCGCGTTGATCGACAAGCGCGCCCGCGCGCCGCCGGCGGGCGGCGACCGCGGGCGGCCTCGCGCCGGGTCAGCTTGCGCCGCGATTCAGCAGGTGATCGAGCCACAGGTTCGACAGCTTTTCCTGCACGGAATTCTGTCGCAGGCGTGCGCGCAGGTTCGTGAAATCGACCTGGTCGAGCGGCTGATCCTGGTTGTAGCAGGAATACACGAACGAGATTTCGCCCGTGTCGGGATCGACGTGCTTGCACAAACACTGCGCGCACACGCCTTTCATCATGCACTGCATCGGCGAGTTGATCGAACCGATCGCGGCGTGCTTCGGATTCAGGTACGGCGCGAGTACCTCGTGTCGCGCCCGTTTCACGGCGGCCATCATCGCGTCCGATCCGATCACGATCAGTTCATCGACGTCACCGAGCGGGATGTCGATATTGCCGAGCTTGCCGTCGGCATAGGCGACCATCGCATTGACGACATTGCCGACGAAGCTGCGGTCCTGCGGCCGCCCGGTCGGGATCGGCGTGACGCCTTCGCCCGGGTCCACGGCCCACACGACGATATCGGCGGCCGCTTCGATGTCGGCCATCTTGAATACGTCCTGCGCGCGTTTGTAACCGGCGAAATACAACACGCGATTGCCGGCCGCGCGCATGGCTTTGCCGATCGAGAACAGTACGGCATTGCCGAGACCGCCGCCGATGAGCAGCACCGTGCCGTTTTGTACGATGTGGGTGGGGGTGCCGGTGACCCCCATGACGACGAGCGGATCGCCCGGACGGCAACGCGCGAGCAGCCGCGAAGACGCACCCATTTCCAGCGCGATCAGCGAAATCAGACCCTGTTCCTTGTCGACCCAGGCGCCGGTCAGCGCGAGGCCTTCCGGCGACAATACCGTGCCTTCGACGCGCGGCGCGAATGCCTGCGGATTCTGCACCCGGTAGAACTGGCCCGGTTCGAACTTCGCGGCCGCCATCGGTGAATGCACGATCACCTCGATGATCGTCGGGGTCAGGCGATTGACGGCAACGACCGTCGCGACGAGCGCCTCGTCGAGCATTTGCATGAAACGCCGCAAATCAACCTCGCGTTGCGCCTGTTGTTCCGGATCGAGCGCGGCGAGTTCGGCGGCGAATAAATCGACGACGTACGGATAACCGTCCTTCGCGCTCGCCATGGCCTTGACCACGTTACCGGCATAGACCGGGTGGTTGTCGCCATAGAAACTCACGCGGCGCGCGCCGTCCCGGTACGACGTGAGCGGCGAGGCGCTCGCGAGTTTCGGGATCAGCGTGGCATCCGGATCGATCGCGCGCAGGTCGCCGTCCGCGGGCTCGTAGCGGCGGAAGAACTTGCCGTCGAGCGCGAAGCTGCCCGGATGTTCCTGTTCGTAGATCGTGTTCGGCGACGTGCCGGCCGCGATGAACAGGCTCCTGAGCGGCAGTTCGAGTTCCGGTTCGCCGGCGTGTTCGCCGGTATGTTCGAAGCGCACGGCGCACAGCGCGCCATGTTCGTCCTCGAGCGCCTCGAGCGGATTCAGTTCCGGCGCGATTTCGATGCCTTCGCCGAGCGCCTCGTTCACCTCTTCGTGGTTCTGGCGATAGGCCGGCGAATCCTCAAGGCGTTTGCGGTAGAACAGCGTGACCCCGCCCCAGTTTTTCACGAGCGTGGCGAAGTCCGGGTCTTCGTTCGCGGCGGCTGCGCGTTCGCGCTCGCGCACAATCGCGCGGCCGTGGCTGAGCGCTTCGTCGAGGATCGCGAGTTCTTCGGCATCGTAGCGGGCACGCACGACGTCGCTGCCCAGATCGGCGACGAGTCGTTCGTAACGCCGGAGAATTTTCTCCACCTGGCGCGGGTAATACGCCATGACTTCCGTCGCCGTATCGACCGCCGTAAGGCCGCCGCCGATGACCCCGGCCGGCAGCCGGACCTGCAGATTCGCGAGCGACGCGTCCTGCGCCGCGCCGGTCAGCTGCAGCGCCATGAGAAAGTCGGATGCCTTGCGGATACCGCGGATCAGATTGTTCCGGAGTCCGATGATCGAGGGCTTGCCCGCGCCGGTGGCGAGTGCGACATGATCGAAACCGAGTTGCCAGGCATCGTCGAGCGTGAGGCTGCCGCCGAAGCGGACGCCGCCGTAAGCGCGGAACGTGCGCTGGCGCAGTAGCGTGAGGTAGATCACCTTGAGGAAATTCTTGTCCCAGCGCACCGTGATGCCGTATTCGGCAACGCCGCCGAAGCCGTTCACCGTCCGCGTGTCGAGATCTTCGTACAGCGACTGGAAATCACGTACCGGTCGCGGCGGCTCTTTCAGCGAACCGGTCAGTGGTTCCGGCAACGGTTCGAGTTTCAGCGCGTCGATGCCGACGACGGCGAAGCCTTCGTTCAGCAGGTAGTGCGCGAGCGTGTAGCCGGCCGGGCCGAGTCCCGCGACGAGTACTTTTTTGCCGTTGTACGGCAGCATGTACGGGCGCGCGACATTCAGCGGATTCCAGCGCGTCAGCAGCGAGTAGATCTCGAAGCCCCACGGCAGGTTCAGCACGTCTGTCAGCACGTTCGTTTCAATCTGCGGAATATTGACCGGCTCGGTCTTCTGGTAGATACAACCCTTCATGCAGTCGTTGCAGATCCGGTGTCCCGTACCGGGGCACATCGGGTTGTCGATCACGACGAGCGCGAGCGCGCCGATGCTGTCGCCCTGGCGCTTGACGAGGTGCATCTCGGAAATTTTTTCGCCGAGCGGGCAACCCGTTACCGGGACGTCGAGCGCGTTCGTCTTGAAGCCGCCGGATTTCTTGTCACGCATGCCTTTCGAGCAGGAATCGGTGTCGCGGTCGTGGCAGTAAATGCAGTGATCGATCTCGTAAAGCACGTCGCGCGATTTCATGCGCGGGTCGGTCAGCGAGAAGCCGTCGCGTTTGCGTCGCTGGCCCGCATCGGCCGCCCACGCGGAATAACCGGCGTGTTGCGTTTGCGGAAAGTGCACGAGATGTTTCACGTCCGTGCGCGCCGGCTGCCGGAACGATGCCCACGCTTCCGCCGCGACGGGATCGAACTGCGGATCGCTTTGCACGAGTACACACCATTGTTCGAGCGCTTCGCGCGCTGCCGCAATCAATGCCGCATCGTCGCGGACGTCGGCCCATGACGCACACGCCTGGCGCAGGTCGTCGAGAAAATCGCCCGGCAGTGCTTCGCGCTCGCTCAGGATGGCCGCGGCGCGGGCGGTGACATACTCGCGGTCGTGGGGCGCACGGGCATCCTTGCACGCAACATCGCACAACGCGCGCACGCTCTCGGCGAGCGCCGCGCGATCGAATGTCGCCGGGTCGGTACCTTTGTACTGTTTCGCCAGCGGCGCGACGAATTCGTTGCGAAAGCCGAACACGATGTTGTCTTCGTCGCGCACCAGATCGACGGCGGCATGCCACTCGGACTCGATCCGGAACAGGCGCGCCATAAAGCGGCCGAGGAACGGCGCGGTGTCGCACAGGACGGCGGAAATTTCTTCCGGGGAATGGTCGGTTCCGTCCGCTTGCCGGTAGCGGTCAAAGCGTTCGCTGATCGCCGGGTCGGCGTCGACGAGGTAGCGATCGAACTCGTGCGCGAGGCGGGCAAGCGCATGCGGCTCGAACAAATCGGCGTAGGTAAAACCGGCGACACCGAGTTCCAGGGTCGCGGCGTTGTGGGCAGTGTTCGTCATGAGGGGGTTTTCATTCGTAATCGGACCAGCCAACGATACGGTCCGCATCCGTACGTTGCAATCGGCCGTTGGCCGCGGCGTGTCTACAGCCGGAACGTGGTGAACGTGTCGGCGCTGCCGGGACCGCGCTTGATCTGCATGCGGCGTGCAGCCAATTCCATGATAACCGTGGCGCAGGTACCGACCGGTTGATTGTCGAGCAGCGGTTCCGGGTGGTGGGCCATGTTGATTGAACACGCGCCGCGGGAATCGTCGAGCAGCATCGTCTTCATCGCCCGCGGATCCCGGTGCGTCATGCCCGACACATGCGCCGTGGCCTGGTCGAGACGCTCAACGGTGGTCGGGATGCGCGCGGCCTTGTCGTGGGCGGCCGGTGCGATGCAGTGGTTCGTATGCACGAGCACGCCGTCGTTCGCGGCGACTTCGAAGCGCTCGCCGGCCGCGAACTCCATCGAGCAGCACGCCCCGTTCGCGTCCGCGACGAGCAGGTGACTCGATTTGCCGAGCCCGGAACGCAACATCAGCGCCCGCGCCTCGTCGAGCGTCGTGCAGTCGAGCACCATGCGGGTGAGCACGTGGACGGGGATGCCGTCGAGTTCGTGTGCGCTGAATAAAATATTCAGACACACGCCGATGCCGGCGTCGTTGAAGCCGATTTTGCCGAGCATGCCCGGTTCGGTCAGTGCGAGTATCCGGCGACCATTTTCGAGTTCCCAGGTCACGAGCACGGCGAGGTCCTCGAGCGCCGCCACCCAGTCCCAGTTTTGTCCGAGCGTTGCCGTGGCAGCGAAATACGCCGCCGTGCATTCGGGGATCGGTGCGTTCAGAATTTCCGTGCGCGCGTTCAGCGTGTAGATCTGCCAGGCGGGCAACCCGGAACCCGCCGCCACGGCGTCGAGCTCCTCGACGTAGGCCGGTGCGAACGTGGCGATGAGTTCGCGTACGCGCGCGGCGCGTTCGCCGAGCGCGGTCGTCGTCAGCGCGGTGCCCGAGAACAGACTGTCCGCGTACAGCGCATACGTCGCGGCGATGCGCTCGCGCAGGGACTCGCCGTAGGCGTGGCCGCGCGCGGCGGGAGCGCCGGAGAACGTCAGGTGTGTGAACGTGGCGCTCAAGCGACGCTCACCACACGTCGACAAAGCGGCGCCGCTCGCGACGCCGTTTGCCCGCCGTCCGGCGTCCGCGCAGCAGCCACGCGCGGGTGTCGGCAGGATCGATGACGGCGTCGATTTCAAACGCCGTGGCGACCGACACGGCCTTGCCTTTTTCATACATGCGCGCGAGCAGTTGCTGATACAGGGCGTCACGCTCGGCCGGCGTCGCCGCCGCGTCGAGTTCCTTGCGAAACCCGAGTTCGACGGCGCCCTCGAGTCCCATCGGACCGAGTTCCGCGGTCGGCCAGGCGATCGTAAAGAACGGTTCGTGCAGGCTGCCGCCAGCCATTGCCTGGGCCCCGAGCCCGTAACCCTTGCGCACGACCACCGTGAACAGCGGCACCGACAGGTTCGCGCTCGCCATGATCAGGCGCGACCCGCGGCGTACCGCCGCGGTTTTCTCGCTCTCCGGTCCGACCATGAATCCCGGGGTGTCGCACAGTGAGATCACCGGCAGGCCATAGGCATCGCACAGTTGCAGAAACCGTCCGCCTTTCTCACCGCCGTCGCCGTCGATGGCACCGCCAAGATGTTTCGGATCGTTCGCGATCAGGCCAAACGGTTCACCTTCGATCCGGATCAGTGCGGTGACGAGGCCGCTGCCGTAGTGGGGTCGCAACTCGACCATCGAACCCGCGTCGGCGAGCGCGGCAACGACGGCGCGGATGTCGTACACGCGCAGGCGGTCTTCCGGTACGAGATGCCGTAACGTTCGTTGATCGACGGCTTCCCAGTGCGCGCTCGCGCCCTGAAAGAACCCGAGCACCTGGCGGGTCAGCGCGGTCGCTTCGCGTTCATCGGCACACACGAGATCGACGACTCCGTTCGCGGTTTGCACCTCGATCGGGCCGATGTCTTCGGGCACGTACTTGCCGAGACCTCCACCCTCGATCATCGCCGGGCCGGCGAGGCCGATATTCGAGTTTTGCGTCGCGATCGTGATATCGGCGCAACCGAACACGACGGCGTTGCCGGCGAAACAGCGGCCGTGGTTTACCGCGATCCGGGGCGCAACCCCGCTCAGCTGCGGCCAGGTTGCGAACGTCTTGATATCGAGCCAGCTCATCATCAGGTCGTCGGTGTCGACGTCACCGGGCCGGCCGCCGCCGCCTTCGGTGAAAAACACGACCGGGGTTGCCCATTCCTGCGCGAGTTCGAACAGGCGGTCCTTCTTCTTGTGATTCGTATGCCCCTGGGTACCGGCGAGCACGGTGTAGTCGTAGGCCAGTACCGCGCACCGGGTCGCGTCCTCGCCGAATTCGGCGGCGTTGACGGTGCCGAAGCCGGCGATCATGCCGTCGGCCGGGGTTGCGTGCATGAGGTCGTCGAGCGTGCGTCGTCGCCGTTGCGCGGCGATCGCGAGCGCACCGTATTCGATGAAGCTGTCGGGGTCGCACAGATTGGCAACGTTCTCGCGGGCGGTGCGCGCGCCGATCCGGCGCCGCTTCGCGACGGCGTCCGGTCGCGCTTCATCGAGGCCGAGCGCGTGGCGCGCGCGGACTTCATCGAGGTCGGCGCGATCACCGTCGAGGTCGAACACGGCGTTCGTTGGGGCCGCGCCCGCGGCGCTGCCGTCGTGGGCGATGACGGCGATCGTATCGTCTTCGTTGACGACGTCATCCACCGCGACCGTGATGCTCGCTATCGTGCCAGCCACGGTCGCCTCGATGATATGGTGCATCTTCATCGCTTCGAGCACGGCGATCTGTTGACCCGCCGTCACGCTGGCGCCGGCTTCGACGTCGATGCTGACCACGCTCGCGGCCATCGGGGCCGTCACCGGAATAGAATTGCTCATGCCGGGATTATGGCGTGCGCCGCGCCCGCAGCACAATCGTGCCAGCGGTCCCGTCGGCGTCGCGGGGTGGAGCCGTGGCCGCGCAATCGAAGGATGAAATTCCGAAATAATTCAGTTACCTCTTTGCGCATCTTTGAGCGAAAGAGTAAACTGGCCACATTGAGTAACATCGCTCGACCGCCTAATGGATCGTGGCCAGTTGATGAGTATCAATCCAGCAATCCGCGCACTGATCGCAACGTCGCTACTGATGCTCAGCGTCACTGCCGCCGCTCAGGAACCGCCCCCGCTGCTTATTTCAGTCGACCGCTACGAGGTCACCGGCGACAATCCGCTCGATGCCGCCACGACCGCCGCGGCTGTGGCGCCGTTTACCGGCGAATTCGACGGTCTGGACGGACTGCGTGCGGCCAGTGACGCGCTCGAGAGCGAACTGCGTCGTCGCGGTTTTGTTTTCCATCGCGTCGTGCTGCCGCCACAGGAACTCGCGGGCGGCACCGTCAAACTCGAAGTGCTGACATTTGCACTCGGTGACAAACGGGTCACCGGCAATGAACGCCTCGAAGATAACCGGATCATCGCAGCACTGCCGGCGCTGGCGCCGGGCACGACACCGAACCTGCGCGAAGTCTCGCGCTCGCTCGCCGTCGCGAACGAGCATCCCGGTCGCCGGCTCGGGCTGAATTTCACGCGCAGCCCGACGGAACCCGATACGCTCGACGCGAATGTGCGTGTCACCGAGCGGCGGCCGTATTCCGTGTTCGCCGGCCTGAACAATATCGGTACCGACGAATCGGGCAATCTCCGGCTCACGCTCGGCGTCGAACATAACGACCTGTTCTGGCGCGAGCACATCGCGACCGCGACGTTCACGACGTCGCCGGACAACGCCGACGACGTGCAGCAATACGCCTTTAACTACCGGGCCCCGGTGTACGCGCTGAACGGCTGGATCCAGGCGTTCTACATCCGCTCGGATGTCGACGTCGGTAACGTGCAGTCGTTTTTCGATATCAGCGGTGCGGGTGATTTCGCCGGGGTCAACTTCAAGCACACGCTGTTGCCGATCGGTCGTTACCGCCACAGCCTCAGTGTCATGATCCAGGATCGCCGCTTCGATACGAATATCAGTAACGCGGCTACCGGCGCCGGCATCCCCGGGATCAGTACGGTGGTCCGTTCCCGCCCGATATCGGCGACGTACCAGAGCAGTTACAGTTGGCCGAAGAGCCGCGCGTCGTTTTCCGTCGATTTCATCCAGAACCTCACGTTCGGTGGCAACAACCGCGATCAGGACTACCGCAGGGTCCGTCGCGGTGCGGAAGCGGAATGGAATGCGATCCGGTTCGGCGCCGCGGTCAGTCACGAACTGCCGCACGGCTGGCTCGGGGTGGGCAAGGTCGCCGGACAATACGCCGACGAACCGCTGATCCCGGGTGAACAGTACGGCCTCGGCGGCGAACGCACCGTGCGCGGCTACGAGGAGCGCGCGATCGCCGGCGACGATGCGGTGCTGTTCAACTTCGAAATCTGGGCGCCGCCGATCCGCGACTGGTATGGCCTGCGCTTTTTCGCGTTTGCCGATGTCGGCTTCAAACATCTTGAAGAACCGCAGAATCCGCAAATCACGAGCGATACGATTTCGAGTGCCGGGCTGGGTTTTCGCGTGAACATCCGCGAATACCTGTACGTCAGCGCGGACTACGGCCATGTTGTCTCGCACGCCCGCGGCGAAACGTCGGACAAGGGCAACGTGAAAACGCATTTCAACGTCGTGTTGCGATATTAATGAAAGCACGCCTGCATTCTCGAACCCCCACGCGCGGGATCCTGATCCTGCTGATCACGCTGTTGGCGGGCGTCGGCAACGCCGGCGCTGCCACCCAGGTTGGTGAAACCTTACTCGCGCGCGGACTCGTTTCCGCCGGCGGCCCCGGTGCGAACGCGCGCCTGATCGGGAGCGGAGCGGCTGTCTTTCAGGGTGATGTGATCACAACCGGGCCGCGCAGTTCGGCGATTCTGAAACTCGCCGACGGCTCGCGGATCATGATCCGCCCGCAGTCATCGTTTACGGTCGAGGAGTTCAGCACCGACGAGGCGAAACCGCTGGCCGTCATGCGTCTGTTCAAAGGCGGGTTGCGCGCGGTTACGGGCTTCATCAGCAAGCGCAATCCGGATGCGATGCGCCTGCGTACCGCGGTTGCCACGATCGGTATTCGTGGCACGGAACTCGACGTACGCCTGTGCGGCAGCGACTGCGCCGACGAAGCGAAAGCACGTCCGGCGCCATCGGGCCGCATCGCCTTCGCGAAGGGCAATGTCATTGCCAGCGCCGCGAGCGGCCGCGCGCGGGCGCTGAAAACCGGATACCCCTTGTTCAATGGCGAGCGGGTCGTCACGAGCACGAACAGCTACGCGGTGCTCGTGTTTCGCGATGAGAGTCGGGTGACGGTCCTGCCGAATACCGAATTCGTTGTCGAACGCTTCGAATACATGGCGGAAGCCCCGGCCGCGGGTCGCAGTTTCTTCCGTCTCGTGCGTGGCGGCTTGCGTGCCGTTACCGGCGCTATCGGCAAGGCGCGACGTTCGCGCTACCGCCTGAATACGCCCGTCGCGACGATCGGGATCCGCGGTACGGCCTACGATGCCGTATGCCAGGGAACGTGTATCAATCCCGGTGCTGCCCCCGATCCGAGCGGCGACGGTCTGTTCGTCGACGTCACCGACGGCATGGTCGATTTCGACGGCTCGAACCCGGTCGGCGCGGGTGACGATGTCGTGCTGATCAACGCCCAGGGCGCAACCCCGTTCGCGGTCCCGGCGATGCCGTTCCAGATTACACAACCGGATCCCGCGAGCGTGGTGCTGCCGCCCGCACCGCCGAGTGCGCCACCCGGCCAGGGCCTGTTCGTCAGCTGCTACGTCGGCAACTGCAGCGTGCAGACACCGGCGAATACCGTTGATCTCGAGGCCGGTGAAGCCGGTTTCGTCGGCACGGGACCGGCGGAACAATTAGCCGAAGTGCCGGCCTTCCAGGCCGAGGATCCGGTCTACCAGGCGCTTGAACTCGGTAGCAACCCCGATGTGCTGGATGTGCTGCTCGATGGAGGGGGTAACGCATGTATCGTTCCTTAGCGGCAAGCCGCATCGTCGCATTCTGCGGCACGCTCGGCGTGTGTGCAGTCGCGTCCGCCAATCCGCTCGGTCCGACGGTTGTTCACGGCAACGTCGGTATCACGACCCCGGGCGCCAGCGTGTTGCAGATCACGAACTCTCCCGGCAGCGTCGTGGACTGGCAGTCGTTCAGTATCGGCGCGGGCGAAACGACCCGCTTTATTCAGCAAAACGCGGCGAGCGCGATCCTCAATCGCGTGACCGGCACGCAAATGTCCGAGTTGCTCGGCAACCTCACGTCCAACGGACGCGTGTTCCTGATCAACGGCAACGGGATCCTCGTCGGGGAGGGCGCGACGATCGACACGGCCGGCCTCGTCATGTCGACCCTGAACATCACGAACGAGGATTTTCTCGCCGGACACTATTCGTTCAATGGCGACGAGACCGCGGGTTCGATCGTGAACCGGGGCTACATCAAGACGGCGCCGGGTGGCGAAGTGATCCTGCTCGCGCCGCGCATCGTCAACGAAGCGGTCGATGGGGTCGAGAACAGCGGTCTCATCGAAACCCCGGGCGGCGAACTGATCCTCGCGGCGGGGCACGCGATCACGATCACGAGTCTCGATGATCCCGATATCAGCTTCGAGGTGCAGTCGAGCGAACATGAAGTGGTCAACCTCGGCAAGCTGATTGCTGCCGGCGGCTCGGCCGAAATCCTTGCCGGAACGATTCGCCACTCCGGCGAGATCAATGCCGATTCGATCAGCGTCGATGAGCAGGGCCGGATATCGTTGCTCGCGAGTCACCGCATCGAGACGAGCGACGACAGTGTGATCAGCGCAAACGGCGCCGGTGATGGCGGCACGATCCGCATCGAAGCGGCGGCGGCGGACGATACCGCGACCGCCAGCGTGGTCCTCGCCGGTACGGTAAGCGCGAACGGTGAGGCCGCTGGCGGCCGCATCGAAGTGCTCGGTGACGACATTGCTCTCGGCACCGTCAGGATCAGCGCGGATGGCGCGACGGGCGGCGGCGCGGTGCGGATTGGCGGCGACATCCAGGGTGCCGATACCTTGCCGGCGGCGCGTGACGTGACGGTGACGGGCCTGAGCCGGATCAGCGCGGATGCCACCGTCAACGGCGATGGCGGTACGGTGGCGGTATGGTCCGAACAGCGCACGGAGTTTTACGGGCATGCGAGCGCGCGCGGCGGCAACGGCGGCGGCGACGGCGGTTTCATCGAAGTCTCCGGCAAGGAAAACCTCGTACTGCAGGGGTCGCTCGATGTCGGCGCCCTGAACGGACACGCCGGCCAGTTATTGCTCGACCCGGAGAACATCACGATCGTTCCCGGTTCGGACGCGACGGAAATCCTCGATCCGAGCCCGAGCGCGGGCGACCGCTTCAGCAGCAGCTTTTCGATCCTGCCAAACGGCAACATCCTCGTGCGTAACCAGGACGCCGATATCGGTGGCCTGATCGACGCCGGGGAGATTCTGCTGTTCGACCCGCAGGGCAACCTGCTCGGCATGCTCGAAGGCAGTGCCGCGAACGAACGCCTGGGCAGCCTGTTCCAGTCGACGGTGGCGGACGGTAATCTCGTGTTCCGCAGTCCGAACGCGGGCGCGTCAATGCGCGGTGCCGTGATCCTGTTCAACGACGATACCGGACAGGAAATTGGCCGGGTGTCGGGCTCCAGCGCGAACGAGCAACTCGGCCTGACGGTCGATTTCTTCGGCGTGCCGACGAATACGTACGCCATCCAGAGTCCGTTCGCGGACGTCGGCGGCCTCATGGATGCCGGCGCGCTGATCCTCGTCAACGAAATGACCGGTCGCGAAATCGGCCGCGTCTCCGGCAGTGCCGCCGGCGACAGGGTCGGCAGCAATCCGCTCGTGTTGTCGGCGAACGGCAATTACTTCGTGCCGGTGCCGAACGCGGACATCGGCGGCACCGTGGATGCGGGTTCGCTGCTGCTCGTCAATGGCGGTACGGGAAACCTTATCGGTAAGGTCAACGGTAACAACACGAACGAGTTTCTTGGTACGAGCGTAAATTACTTTTCGTTCGGACCCGATGTGCTCGTGACGAGCGTGAAGCACAATAATGGCGCTTTCACCGATGCCGGTGCGCTGATACGGGTCGCGAACGTGAACCTCGGCGGCGGCAACATCGAACGCGGCCGGGTCATGGGCGGGTCGACGGGTGAAATGCTCGGCACCGACGGTTTTCGGATCCTCGGCAGCGGCGATTACGTCGTGTTCAGCGAAAGCGCGGATGTCGGCGGTTTTACCGACGCCGGCAGCATCATCCTCGCGGACGGCGCCACCGGCAATCCGATCGGCCGGCTCGACGGCACGAGCGATAACGAGATCCTCGGTAATCTGCAGATCATCGAGTCGACGAACGGCAATTACTGGGCGCCGTCCCCGCTCGCGGATCCGGGTGGCACGGCGGACGCCGGCACGCTGTACCTCGTCGACGGGACCACCGGGCTCGCGATCGGACAATTCGACGGCGATACGGCGAATGAACAACTGTCCGCGACGACCGAGCAAAACTTCAACCTCGGATTCGACAAGCTCATCGTCCGCGCCCCAATGCACGGCGGCAACACGGGCCTCGTCGGCCTGTTCGACAGCGTCGATCTCGGCGGCGGTAATTTTCTCTCCGGCTCCGTGGCCGGCGCGCAAGCGGGCGACCTCGTCGGTAATCGCGCACTGACTTTTCTGAACAACGGCAACTACCTCGTGCAGGCACCGAGCTATCAACTCGGCACCACCGTGGATGTGGGCGCCGTTATCGTTGCCGACAATGCCACCGGCAACGCGCTGCTGACAATCCAGGGCGACACGATGAACGAGCGGCTCGGCGATTTCGGCGATGTCGACCTGTTCACGTTAGGCAGCTTTGATAATTTCATGATCATCTCGCCCGAACATACGGGTAATCAGGGTGCCGTATTTTTCGTCGATGGTTCAGACACGGCGTCGATCCTGAATACCGTGCTGGGGGCTGTCGCGAACGACAACCTCGGTTCCGAGGGCGTCACGGCGGTGGCGGGCGGGATCCTGATTCCCGTTCCCGATGCCGGTGCGATGGATACGGGGACGATATTCCTGGTCAGCAATACCGGCGCAGCGATCAATCAACAAAGTGGCGGCGTTGGCGATTTCTTCGGTGCGGATATCGACTTTTTCTCGTTGCCCGGCTCGATCCTCGTCAACAACAGCAACAGCAATGCAGGCGGGGTGAACTCCGGCCAACTCGTATCGCTCGATCCGACCACGCTCAACATCAACTGGACGATCGACGGCACCGCGGGTGAACAACTCGGCAGTTCCGGTGATATGCAGACCCTGTTCAGTTCCGGCAACGTGCTGATCTTCAGTCCGTTCGAAGACACCGGCGGTGCCGACGCGGGCCGCATCATTCTTGCGAACCCGACCACCGGGGCCGTCATCGGCAGCCTGTTCGGTCAGGCCGCGAACGAGAACCTCGGCTCTTCGGGTTTCGTCTACGAACGCACGAACGGGAATTATTTCGTCGCCTCCACCGGCGCTTCACCGGGGGGTAACACGAGTGCCGGCAGTGTCTACCTCGCCGACGGCACCACCGGAATGCTGATCGGGCAGGTTGACGGCACGGCGCCGTTCGAAGGCCTCGGCGCGAACATCAATTCGTTCGCCATCGGCGGTAACGACATCCTGATCACGAGCACGACACACACGGTGGGCGGAAACACGAATGCGGGCACCGTGATTCAGGCCGCAGCCGTCGATCTCGGTGCGGGCAATATCATTCGCGGCCGTATCGATGGCGGCAGCGCGAACGAGTTTTTCGGCGGCGGATTTACGAATCTCGGCAATAACAATTTCGTCTTCCGCAGCCAGAACGCCGATCCGGGTGGTCGGGTCGATGCCGGCTCCGTGTTCATCTACGACACGCTGACCGGGACGATACTGAACCAGATCGACGGCGCCGTGGCGGGCGACCGGGTCGGCAGCCATTCTCCGATCACGACGACGAACCTGAACTTCTTCCTGCCGGTGCCGAACGCCGATGTCGGCGGGGTCGTCGATGCCGGACGTCTGCGCCTCGTCAGCGGCACGACCGGGGGCATCCTCGGGACCCTGAACGGTAACGCGACGGGCGAGTTCCTCGGCAATTCCCTGAGCTTCCTCACGTCCACGGACTACATGGTCCGCGCGCCGCTGCACAACGTCGGCGCCCTTAATGGCGCCGGTGCGATATTCCGGGTGACGAACACGAACCTCGGCGGCGGTAATATCGTCGTGGGCCAGGTTTCGGGCAAGAGCGCGAACGAAGGACTCGGCGCACAGTTCCCGTCGTTTTTCACCGACACCGGATCAATCGGGAGTCCGAACGCCGACCCGGGCGGGGTGATGGACGCCGGCTCGGTCGTGTTTTTCGACCGCAATACGTTCACGGAAATCGGGCGAGTCAACGGCAGGAGCGCGAACGAGAATTTCGGCAGTTTTGGTCTGACGTTCGTTAATACGGATTTACGCCTGATCCGCAGCCCGGGAGCTGACGTCGGCGGGCTCATGGATGCCGGCACGGTCGTGCTCGTGAACACGGCGACGGGCCAGGAAGTCGGGCGCACGAACGGGGTCAGCGCAAGCGAAATGTTCGGCAGCGTCTTCCCGCAGTTCGTTACCGGCGGGTACATCATCCGCAGCCCGGATGCCGACGTCAGCGGGCTCGTCGACGCGGGACGCATCGTCCAGATCAGTTCGACCACCGGTCGGGCGGTACAGATCGCGAGCGGGATCAGTGCGGGCGAGCGTCTCGGTGCGTTTTTCCCGCAAACGCTCAGCGACGGTCGCTTGTTGTTCGCGAGCCCGGATGCGGACGTCGACGGCTTCGTCGACAGCGGTCGCTTCGCGTTCTTTGACCCGAACGCCGCGGTCGCCGATCCGCAATCGAGTTTCACGTTCGCGAATCTGCCCGGCGATGATTTCTTCATCACGAACGGAGCGTTGCTGAACCTGCTCAATGGCGGTGCCACGCTGACGCTGCAGGCAAACAACGACATCACCTCGCTCGCTGGCGCAAACATCGTCGCGACGGCTGGCTCGTTGACGCTGCAGGCCGGTCGTTCGATCAACCTGAATGCCGTCCTCAATGTACCGACCCTGAACCTGATCGCGAACGAATCGGTGGAAAACGGGGTCGACGTCAACTTTCGCGGCCCTGGCACCGGGGACGTGATCGTCACCGGCACGACCGTTGCGGCCGACACGATGAACGTATCGGCTGAGTACGTGCTCGTCCAGGCGGGCAGCGATACGACGGGCGCGACCCCGGGCATGTTGTTCGCGAACAACTCGCTGCAGATTGACGCCCACGGCGTTGAGGTCCAGGCCGGGCATGGTCCGGACGCGTTTGCCGCGATAGTGTCCCTTGGAACACTCGACATCAATGCCGAACTGCTTGAAATCAACGCCGGTGATGGCGAAGAATCCGGCGCACTGCCGATCGACTCCACGATGCTGGCGGAATTCAACGGCGAAGTTAACAACCTGCCGCCGTTTGCAGCGGTGCTCGCGCTGGCGGAACTCAACGTCACGGCGCAAACGATTACGCTCGACGGGGGCCCGGGCGATTACGGGTTTGCGGCGCTCGCCTCGGGCGGGCTGTTCAATGTGACCGCCGACACCGTGGAAATGACGGCCGGCGAGGGGATGAACGCGGATGCCGTGTTCCTGGCGCTCGGCGGCATCGCGGAAATCGCGGTCGGCAACTGCATCGGGTGTGAACAATTGTTCGTCGACCCGCTGCTCGATCCGGTTGCTCAAACCGGCGTCTATATCGCGGGTTTGCTCCAGGACCCGAGCAGCGACGCGATCCTCGCGCTGCAAGACAACGACGATGAAGACGAAGACGACGACGAAGACGAAAACGAGGCCGGCGAGTGCAACTGACACCGCCCGCGCGGTGACTCACGCCTGAATTGGCCACGAACCGGCTCCTCGCTACCCCACATCGCCCACTAAATCTGTCGCGACGTCGGTTAAAACCGATCGTGTTCAGCACGAGGCCTCTGAGCCGCTAACTTTTCAGATGACTGAGCGGAATATTGTGTAATGAAAGCGTCCGACTTAATGGTGCGATGTCTCGAGACGGAAGGTATCGAATATATTTTCGGGGTGCCGGGGGAGGAAAACGCGGATTTCATGATGTCGCTGGAATCGTCCGACAGCATCCGTTTCATCCTCACGCGGCATGAACAGGGCGCCGCGTTCATGGCCGAGATCTACGGTCGCCTGACGGGGCAACCGGCCGGGTGCCTCGGTACGCTCGGACCGGGAGCGACGAACCTGATCACCGGAGTTGCGGATTCGAATATGGATCGCGCACCGATGCTCGTATTGACGGGGCAGGGCTCCACTGCGCGCCTGCACAAGGAATCGCACCAGATCATGGACGTCGTCGAGATGTTCGGTCCGGTGACGAAATGGGCAACGACCGTGTTCAATGCCGATACGATACCGGAGATCGTGCGCAAGTCTGTGCGCATTGCGCGCTCGGAGAAGCCCGGTGCCGTACATATCGAATTGCCCGAGGATGTTGCGGAGCACGAGACCGCGGCGCAACCACTGCCGCCGCACCGCTACCGTCGCCCGGTGGCGGACGACAAAATTACCGACAAGGCGTTCGAACTGCTGCGCAATGCAAAACGGCCGGTAATCATTGCCGGTAACGGGTGTATTCGTCGCCGTGCGAGCAAGCAGTTGCGTCGATTCTGCGACACGACCGGGATCGGCGTGTTGTCGACGTTCATGGCCAAGGGCGCGGTCGATGTCGATGCGCCGTATTGCCTGTACACGATCGGACTCGGGTCGAAGGATCTGCCGACGCTCGTGATCGACGATGCCGACCTCGTGTTGACGCTCGGCTTTGACATGGTCGAATACCATCCGCGGCTGTGGAACCCGAACCGCGACAAGACGATCATTCATGCGGACTTCCTGCCCGCGGAAATCGACGAACATTATCATCCGGAAGTCGAACTCGTCGGCGATCTCGCCCATACGTTGTGGATGCTGAACGAACGCCTCGCATCGCAGGGGACACCGGCATTCGAACTCGCCGGGCAGACCGACATGCGCCGTCGTATGGGCGAGGAACTTGCGCAACACGCAAACGATACGACCGAGGGCAGTATCCGCCCGCAAAAGGCGGTTTGGGACGCGCGCTCGGTGCTTGGCCCGGATGACATCCTGCTGTCGGACGTCGGCGCGCACAAGATGTGGATCGCGCGCCATTATCACTGCCACGAGCCGAACACATGCCTGATCCCGAACGGCTTTTGCTCGATGGGGTTCGCGCTGCCGGGCGCCATTGCGGCGAGTCTCGTCCACCCGGAGCGGCGTATTCTCGCGATCGCCGGCGACGCCGGCTTCATGATGAATGTGCAGGAAATGGAAACCGCGAAACGGCTCGGTTGCAATCTCGTCGTGATGGTGTGGGAAGACTGCGAGTACGGTCTCATCGCGTGGAAACAGCAGGCGGAGTTTGGCCGCCACACCGATCTCGAGTTCACGAATCCGCGCTGGGACTTGCTTGCCGCGGCGTTCGGCTGGCACTGTCATGCGGTCAGCAATGCCGCGGACCTGGCCGGAGAACTCGAAAGCGCGTTCAACGAGGAAGGCCCGAGTCTCGTCGTGATCCCGATCGATTACCGCGAGAACATGCTGCTGACGCAGCGCCTTGGAGAGATCATCGGCGCGGGTTCCGGGGTCACGTAGCGGGGCCGGGTGAAGCGGGCCCGGTGATGCCCTGAATCCTGGCCCGAGCCCGTATCGCGCGGGCGCGCTAGCTTGGCAGTTTACCCTGCAGGCGCCGCAGACGCTGTTCGAGTTGCGTCGCCTTCGCGTTGTCACCGCCGAGGAATCCGGGGGCCTCGCGATAGTAGCGGATCAAGTCTTCGATCGCGGGTTCATTCGACGGGTCGATATCGACCGCATTCTCCAGCGCCAGACGGGTTTTCTTCGCGAGCCCGATAGCCTTGCTCCACGTTGCCTGTTCGGCCATGTGGCCGTACGCCCTGCCCAGCTGGTGGGCGCATTGCGCGCAATCGGGCTGGATGAGCAGGAGTTGTTCGAGCAATTCGGCGCTACGGGCGTAATCGTGCGCTTCGAACGCCGCCGCCGCCGAGGCGAACAGACCCGCGGGCGCCCGTTCGTCGGCCGCGGACACGACAGGCATCCACAGCGTGAGCGCAACGATGAATTTACCGAGATTTTTCGCAGTAATTCTCATGGGTTGCGCAGATTAGTGCAGCGCGGCAGGGATTTCCAGTCTCAATCGCGTATTTGATCGTAAATCAGGTTAACGAGACGCAACTTAAGGAACCTCTGAATAAGTCTGGGCCGAGCAGCCTGTGCCCATGCGGTTCGAGTTCAAGGCGCAAAGCGCACGTAATAGCTGGCTATTGCGAAGCTTTGTAACGCAGAAATCGGGCCGCGTGGACGCAGGATGCCGGGTCATGACTTGTTCAGAGGTTCCTTAATGTTGGATGAACGATGTTTGCATCCGCCGACCGCGCCGTGCAACGAAGCCCGGGCGCGCACGGCCTCGAATCCCGGAGCGCTCACCTTGACCCCCGATCGTCGCGCATTCCCGCTCGCAGCTCGCCGGCCTTAACCGCTATCGCGGCACGCTCGGATGCGGGTTTGCGGGCGAGATTACGCAGTTGCAGTGCCATGCGCGGATTGTCCGCGAGTACGGATTCGTGCCGGCTGAGAAAATCCCAGTAGAGCGTCGTGTAGGGGCACGCATCCTCACCGACGGCGTGTCGCGGGTTGAACGGACATTGCGCGCAATAATTGCTCATGCGTTTGAGGTAATTCCCCGAGGCGATATAGGGTTTCGACCCCATGACCCCACCGTCAGCGTACTGGCTCATGCCGAGCGTGTTCGGTAGCTCCACCCATTCGACGGCGTCGACGTACATGGCGAGATACCACTCGTGCATGGCCTTCGGGTCGACCCCGAGCAGTAGCCCGAATAATCCCGTCACCATGAGCCGTTGAATGTGATGCGCATAGCCATGGGTGAGCGTTTGCCGGATTGCGTCGCTGAGACACCGCATCGGGGTGTCTCCCGTCCAATAGAAGCCCGGAAGTGGCGCGTGCGCCGCGAGCGCATTGCGTTCGAGGTAATCCGGCATCAGGAGCCAATAGATGCCGCGCACGTATTCGCGCCAGCCGAGGATTTGGCGGATGAATCCCTCCACCGCATTCAACGGTGCATGCTCGCGGCGGTAGGCGTCCTCCGCGGCGGCGATGACGGCACGCGGGTCGAGCAGCTTCAGGTTCATCGCGGCCGACAGACGGGAATGATAGAGCCACGGTTCGCCGGCCCACATGGCGTCCTGGTAATCGCCGAAACGGGGGAGCCGGTGTTCGATAAAATCCTCGAGCGCTGCCTGCGCCGTGGCGCTCGTGACCGGCCAGGAGAAATCGTCGAGTGAACCGGGATGGCCGGCGAAGCGCTCGCGTACGAGCTTGATCACTTCGTTCGTGGTCCGATCGGGGGCGAACGCGCGCGGCGGCGGCAGCGTCGCCGGTCCGGATTTCGGCAACGCGCGCCGGTTCGCGGCATCGAAGTTCCATTGGCCGCCAACCGGCTCCGCGCCATCCATGAGCACGCCGGTGTGGCGGCGCAGGTCACGGTAGAAAAACTCGAGACGCAGCTGCTTGCGCCCGCTCGCGTGTTGCTCGAACCGTTCGGGCGTGCACAGGAAGTGTCGATCGGGGCGAATTTCCAGCGTTTCGTGCAGGCGCCGGGCAAGCGTCGTGATCGCCTCGTGTAACCGCCATTCCCCGGCCTGGCACATAACGAGGCGTTGTGGTTGCAGAGTGGCAACAGCCTCGGTGAGGGCCTCGGTGAGCGTGCCCGGGTTTCCGGGGTCGTCGAGGAATACGTAGTACACGGGAAATCCGCGCGCGAGCAGGCTTGCGCGAAAATGGCGCATCGCGGCGATGAACATGACAATCCGCGCCTGGTGCGACCACACGAATTCCGCCTCCGAGGCAAGCTCGGCCATCCACACGGCATCGGTTTGCGGATCGAAGCCGTCGAACGCGGCAGCGTCGATATTCAGCTGGTCGCCGAGTACGACAACGAGATTGCGTACTTCCTTGCTGGCGCTTTTTTCGCTCACGCGCCGGGTTTCGGCAGCGCCTTGAAAGCGTCGAGCGCGCGTTCGCGCGAGGCCTTCAGGTCGACGATCGGGGCCGGGTAGTGTTGTCCCAGTTCAACGCCGGCAGTGGCCAGGACGTCGCCGGGCGCGTCCCATGGGCAGTGCACAAAGCGGTCCGGCAGCGACGCGAGTTCGGGACAGTAGGTTCTCGTGTAGCGGCCATCCGGATCGAACTTCTGGCCTTGCGTGACGGGATTGAAGATCCGGAAATAGGGCGCGGCGTCGGCGCCGCAGCCCGCGATCCATTGCCAGCTCGCGCTGTTGTTCGCCATGTCCGCATCGACGAGACAGTCCCAGAACCAGCGCTCACCCGCGTGCCAGTGCAGCAGCAGATTCTTCACGAGAAACGATCCGACGATCATGCGGACCCGGTTGTGCATGTAGCCCGTTTGCCAGAGTTCCCGCATGCCGGCATCGACAATCGGGTAGCCGGTTGCGCCACGCTGCCAGCGCTCGAGATCGTCGTTGTCGTCGCGCCATGGAAATGCATCGAAGCGCGACTGCAGATTGTCACGGGGCAATTCGGGGTAGTGATACAGCAGGCTGTGTGAGAATTCGCGCCAGCCGAGTTCGCTGCAAAAGACATCGACATTATGGTCGTCGCGTTCCCGCCGCGCGGCATGCCATGCCGTGTTTGGCGACAACTCACCGAAATGCAGTGACGGCGAAAGCCGCGATACGCAGGCCCGATCCGGAAAATTGCGACCATCGGCATAACCATCGAGGCCGTGATCGAGGAAGCCGTCGAGCCGGGCCTGTGCGCCTGCCTCGCCAATCTCCCAGTGGGCCTCGAGCTTGCGGTCCCAACGCGTGCGCGGCAACAGTTCGAGCGCGTCGATCGAGTTCCCGGCGGCGTTTGTCCGTACGAATGCCGCTGCCGGCGGCGGCGCTATCGGTTCGCGTGGCGGCGCCGCGGTGAGGCAACGTTTGCGATAGAACGGGGTGAACACGCGGTAAGGGTCGCCGTCGGCTTTCAGTACGTCCCACGGCTCCCACAGCAGCGAGCCGTTGAAACTCCTGACCTCGACCCCTGCGTCGGTGAGCGTCTGCTTCACTCGCCGGTCGCGCGTCATGCGCCACGGTTCATAACAGCGGTTCCAGTACACGGCAGTGATCGGGTAGCTCTCGAGCAGGCGTGGGAGCAAGGTCCCGGGGTCGCCCGCGAGCGCGAGCAGGGAGCCAGCGAGCGATTCGTTCAGCGCATGGAGCGAGTGGTGCAACCACCAGCGGCTCGCGGCGCCGGGACGATGCGGGCCGGCGTTATCGTCGTCGAGGATATAGACCGGCAGGACACGACCCGCGTCCACCGCGGCGCACAGACCCGGATTGTCGTGCAGGCGGAGATCCTGTCGGAACCAGAACAGGATGGTCGGACTTTCCTTCGAAACTGCGGGCATGATGTATGAGCGGACCTGATGCCAGTGCGGGATACGTGTGCTCGTTATACGCTTGATCCCGCACACGTGGATCATCCCGTTCCCGCGCAGGATCCGCAGCGCGCCAATGTGGGCACGCAACGCGCCGGGGGAAACAGTGCGGCATATACCTGCTATCCGGAGTCAAACACCGGTCGCTGCCGCATTCATGCACCACGGGCAGGCTGTTGATCGGCCGCTCGGGTGAATCCCGTGATTCGTCGGCGCGCGCCGACTGCACCACGGGGGCGCAGGCCGCCCGGGTGTTTATTGCCAGGGGCTTAGCGTCCGCCGGGCAATTCGACCTGCTCCCGGAGCGCACGACGGGGGCGGCCGCGCGCAAGCCTGTGCGACGGAAGCGATGTCGAGCCGCAACCGCCATGCCCGGGCCCGGTCGCAGGCTACCGCATGCCGCCGGCGCGCGCCGCGCGTCGCGACCGGTACAAGCCGGCAAGGCCCGCAAGCACGAGCCCGAGCGTGGCCGGTTCCGGGATATCCGCGGCACTGACGTAGACGAAGCGGTCGAAGAACGAATTTGCGGACAGGGTAAGCGGATCCGTCGAGGTGATCATGACGTTCGTAATCGGGTTATCGAGGGCGTCGACACCCCAGAATAAATTGTCCCCCGGTCCGGCCGGTCCGGCCGCGGTCAGCGCGAACGAGCGCACCGCACCGTCATTGAACGCTATCGTCACGGTCCCGCCAAAATGGTTGCGCGAGAAAAACCCGAACGCATCGACCGGCACGAGCGGTTGCCAGTTCAGTTGCGTCAGGTTGCCAACCCGGGTCAAACGCAAGCTCGTGCCATCGAGCACACCAAACGTCAGATTCTGGGTGCCGAGCAGATCATCGGGGGTGGAATAAACGTTGCCGAGCGCTGAAGTGACGCTGCCGCCGAACCCGAGCGTGCCGGTGAGGCCGTCGAGGTTATCCAGCGTGAACGCACCGACGCTGGCCGACCAGTTGGCGAACGCCTGGTTGGCGTTCGTGGTCGCCGCGCCGACGTCCGTGCCGGAAAATACGATCGGGACCGCGGTCGCCGGGAGTGCGGTGAACAGGCACGAAGCGATGATGAAAAATCGGATCAACATGGAACTGCATCCTCGTTCGTGAAGACCCGGAATGGGTCTTCATACGGGTAATCTTGTGCAAGATTCATACCCGACGAAAACACTGGCGTGTACGGGCGGAGTGTAAAAAATGCGATAAAACAAGCGGTCTCGTCGTTGCCGTCGTGTAAAAAATGGTGACAAACCGGTACGCGGTTCCCACTCAGGGCGCGAGCTTGTCAGCGAGGTAATCGATGAAGCAGCGCACCTTCGTCGGGATGTAGCTACGGCTCGGGTAGAGTATCCACGCGGCGGTTTCGAACACTGTCGCCGTGACGGCGTAGGCCGGCAGTAGCTCAACGAGCGTTCCGTCGGCGAGTTCGCGCGCGCTCATCCAGTCCGCAAGCAGCCCCGGACCGAGGCCGTCGAGGATGCAGCGTTTCGCGGCCAGCGCGTTCGAGACGACGAGGGAACCGCTGATCGTCACGTCCTCGAGGGTGCCTTCCGCATCACGGAAGCGCCAGCGATCGCTGAAGCCGGGGAAGGGAAAGCGCACACAGTCGCAGTGCGACAGCTCTGCCGGGAGCGTGACCCGTGCATTCGCGGCAAGCCAGGCAGGACTCGCGCACACGCGGTGACGCACAGCCATGAGACGCCGCCGCACCAGCTCGCCGGTCGGTGCGGGTCCGAGCCGGATGGCAACATCGAGGCGCTCGTTGACGAGGTCGAGCGGCAGATCACTGAGTACGAGTTCCAGCGCAAGGGCGGGGTAGCGCTCGCGGAGTCCGGCGACGAGGGGGCTCAACACTTCGCAGCCAAACGCGATCGAGGCCGTGACGCGCAACTGTCCGGCTGGCGCCGCCGTGGCATCGCGTGCGCGGGCGGCGGCGAGTTCGAGTTCTTCGATAAGGCTATCCGTCTGCGCGTAGTAGATGCGTCCGGCTTCCGTCGGTGCAAAGCGTCTTGTCGTGCGTTCAAACAGTCGGATCCCGAGATCGGACTCCAGCGTCGTGATTGCCCGGGATACGGCCGAAGGATCGATCCCGCGACGACGGGCGACGCCGGTGAAGTTGCCTTCGCGCATGACAGCGCGGAACAGTTCGAGATGTGCAATTTTCATTGATGTCGATTTTGCAATTATCTTTTGTCGATCCGGCTATTTAATCGTTAATTTGCACTGAATACACTGTCGCGGTTTGATTTGTCGGCGCCCCGTTTCGCGGGCGCGGGACAGACGGGTTAATTGACCGCAATCGGGGCTAAACATGGCTTACCTGAAAGAACTGAGCGGCCGCGTCGCGCTTATTACGGGCGCGAGCAGCGGCATTGGCGAAGCGACCGCGCGGCATCTGTGTCGGCTTGGCATGTGCGTGGGGCTCGTCGCACGGCGGCAGGAGCGACTCGGGGGCCTGGTTGCCGATCTCGGCGCGAACAGGGCGCTTGCGATCCCCGGTGACGTCACCGATCCCGATCTCGCGGTCAGCGCATTGACGGCAGCCGGCGAGCGATTCGGCCGCATCGACGCCGTCGTCAACAATGCGGGCGCATTTGCCGTTGGGCCGATCGAGGCGCTGGCGGGCGATCGGGTTGCGAACCTCGCGCGAACGAATGTCGAGGGTGCCTATCGCATCGCTTTCGAAGCTGTCAGACGTTTCAAAGCACAAGGCAGCGGTGATCTGATCAACCTGTCGAGTATTTCCGGCACGAAAGTGCCACGCGCGGGCATCGGCTGGTACGCGGGAACAAAACACGCACTTGAAGCGTTGACGGAGAGCCTGCGCATGGAATGCGCGGGGACCGGGGTGCGGGTCAGTTGTATCGAACCGGGGATGACACAGACGGAAATCTTTGCCGAACCGATCACCTCGATTCCGCGCGCGCTCGATCCGGACGACGTTGCGCAAATGATTGCGTTCGTGCTGGCGGTCCCGGATCACGTCGTGATCCCCCGCTTGATGGTGTTACCGAGTTGTCAGGCGATATAGCGTCCGGACGACGGCGACCGTAACGCCTGTACAGACGTCGCAGCGCCGAGGTCGGGGTTGCCCCGGCAAGACGGCTCGGGTTCATCCGCGAGGATGCCGCAGGGGTGCTCAGTGCCGGAAATCCGGGCATTTACGATCGAGCATACGCAGCAAGGCCGGCCAGGCGAGACCATCGAGCGCGCCCGGTGCCATCAGGCTTTCGCCTTGTCGGCGGGTCGTCTCGAGCGCGGCCTGTGATGGCCGGTAGATGTCGACCCCGCCGGCGAGCGCGCGGACCTGCATCGTGCAGGCGCGCTCCAGCGAATACAGCATGAGGAAGCAATCCGACACGTTCTCGCCCACCGCGAGCGTCCCGTGATTGCGCAGCATGAGCAGGCGCTTGTCGCCGATGTCGGCGACGAGGCGTTCACGTTCACTCAGGTCGAGCGCGACGCCTTCGTACTCGTGATACGCCACCTCGTTGTAAATCACCATCGCGGTTTGCGTGATCGGCATGAGGCCGTCGGCCATCGTCGATACCGCGACGCCGTCATCGGTGTGCAGATGCATCACGGCTTTCGCGTCCTCGCGCGCCATGTGAATCGCGCTGTGGATGCAAAACCCCGCGGGGTTGACGTCGTAACCGGCGGACAGGACGACATTGCCGTCGAGGTCGATTTTGACGAGATCCGACGCCGTGACTTCGTCGAACATCATGCCGTACGGGTTGATCAGGAAATGGTGCTCGGGACCGGGAACACGCGCGGACAGATGCGTGAAAATCATGTCGGTCCAGCCGTAATAATCGACGAGGCGGTAGGCGGCGGCGAGATCGACGCGCACCTGCCATTCTTCGTCGCTCACGAGTGCCCGGATATCGGACGGTTTGTGCAGTGCTTGCACCATAGTTGTTTCCTTTTTCTCAGACCGCGCGGGAGCGTCTTATGCTAACTGATTTACGGATTCGACGGGACCTCATCCCCCGGCTCGAGGAGATGTTCGTAGCGCGCATCCGTGAGCGTCTTCAGAAACGCGATCAGCGCCTCGGCGCGTCCGGCGTCGATCGGTTGCCCCTGGGACAGCAAATCCGTGTCCACCGTTTGCGGAAATTCCGTCTCACCCCAGCGCTCACCCGTTTCCGGATTCGTCCGGCTCTGGCGGCTGTTCACCGTGTATTTGTTGTAGAAAACGATCGCTGTGTGCAGCTCGCGAAACACCCCGTTGTGCATGTACGGTGCGGTAACGGCGACGTTCCGCAGCGACGGCACCCGGAACTTGCCGGCGAGTGCCGCGTCGTGCACGGCGGGGTTCGCGAGCAGGCCGGGGTCGCGGTGCGCATCGCCGAGGCCGTTTTGCGCGCGCAGCGTTCGGTTCACCGGCAGACCGATATTGTGGTAGCGGTAATTCGTAAACGTCTCGTGTTCCTGCAGTGACGATCGATTCTGCAGGTGGCAGCTGGAGCAGTTCGTCAGTGGCGAGAAGAACAGGCTACGGCCCATTTCCTCGAGCGGGGTCAGCGTATATGCGCCCCGCAGATAGCGGTCGTACTTCGAATCGTACGGATTGAACTCCGCGGTCTGTTCGAACGCCGCGAGGCACTCGCCGATGGCGGCAAGCACTCGAGCCGCGCTGGACCACACGGCGGCACCGTACAGGGCCGTGATGGCATCGACGTAGCCGGGGTTCTCGCGCACCCGCTCGACGATCGCGCGGGGATCGGCCTGCGCCATTTCGAGTGGATTCATGATCGGTTCCACGGCCTGGCGCGCGAGATCGGCACTGCGACCGTCATGAAACTGACCCCCGCGGTAATGGCCGTCCGGGTCGCGGTGAAATGCCGGGGTCGCGGCGGCGTACGTAATCGAGGGCGTATTGCGGTCGCCGAGCGACTGCCCGTCAGCGCCCAGCGAAGCCGCACCATCTACCCCGTTGTTGCGCGGGTCGCGGAAACCGGCGGCCGGATCGTGGCAGGTCGCGCACGACTGGGTACGCGCCGCGGACAGGTTTGCGTCGAAAAACAGCGCACGGCCAAGGTCCGCGCGGGTAGCGGACGCGGCGGCGGACATCGACAGGGACAAACTCAGCAGTACGGCGAACATGAGGCGACCGCAAGTCGCTGGCGGCGGATTACAACCGCCCGTAAACGGCTTCATGCACCATAGTGTCAATCACGTTCACGACGAAGTCCACGCCCTGCGTGCATCGATCGCCTGCGTTACAATCGCGCTCGAACACGCAACTGTCGTTGGAGAAGACCAGTGAAATGCCGAGCCGCCGTACTGCACGAAATGGGATCAGCCTTGCCTTATGCGGAATCGAAGCCGATCCGTATCGAGGAAATTGAACTCGATCCGCCGGGTGCAGGCGAAGTTCTCGTGAAAATCGCGGCCGCCGGGCTGTGTCACTCGGATTTGTCCGTCGTCAACGGTTCACGGCCGCGCCCGCTGCCGATGGTGATCGGTCATGAGGCTGCCGGCGTGGTGGAAGAAGTCGGCGCCGGCGTTACCGGGCTCGAACGCGGCGACCACGTCGTGTTCGTATTCGTGCCGAGCTGCGGCGCGTGCGTGCCGTGCAGCGAGGGCCGCCCGGCCTTGTGCGAACCCGGTGCGGCGGCGAACGTCGCCGGTACCTTGCTCGGCAACCAGCGCCGGATCAGACTCAACGGCGAGTATGTGACACACCACGTCGGCGTTTCGTGTTTCGCCGAGTACGCGGTCGTGTCGCAGTGTTCGCTCGTGAAAATCCACAAGAAACTGCCGCTCGATCAGGCCGCGTTGTTCGGCTGCGCGGTCATCACCGGGGTGGGCGCCGTTGCCAATACGGCGGCGATGAAGATGGGCTCGACCGCGGTCATCGTCGGCCTCGGCGGCACCGGGCTTGCCGCGCTGCTCGGGGCAGTCGCCGGCGGTGCGCGCAAGACGATCGGGGTCGACCTGTTGCAGAGCAAGCTCGACATGGCGCTCGAACTCGGCGCCGACGCGGTGTTCCGCGCCGACGATCCGGACATCATCGGCAAAGTGAAGGCGGCGACGGACGGTGGTGGCGACTACGCGTTTGAATGTGTCGGCTCCGAGAAGGCAATGGAACTCGCCTACATGCTCACGCGACGCGGCGGCATGACGGTGTCGAGCGGCTTATCGGATCCGAAAAGTCATTTTTCGATACAGCATGTGAATCTCGTCGCGGAGGAGCGCACGATCAAGGGCAGCTATCTCGGCAGTTGCGTGCCGAAGCGCGATATTCCCGATTACATCGAAATGTTCGAAGCGGGGACCTTGCCGGTGGACCGCCTCATGAGCGAGAAGATCACGCTCGATCAGGTGAACGCAGGATTCGACAAACTGAGTTCCGGTGAAACCGTCCGCCAGCTGATCATTTTCGACTAGCGCCGGATCAGTGACCGGGCCAGTCACGGTTGCGCGCGCGACCGTGGCGGCGTCACGGCGCGAGCGGCGGACGGGCGCGCGTCCACTCAATCTCGTTCTGCCAGACGCGCCCCGCACGGCACAACAGCGCTTCCTCGAAGTGGCGGCCGACGAGCTGCAGCGACAGCGGAGAACCGTTCGTATCGAATCCCGCCGGCAGCGTGATCGTCGGCTGTCCGGTGATGTCATCGGGCGCGGTAAACGTGATCAACGCATCGAGCCCGCCTTCCTTCGCGCACATCGCAGTGAACGATCGTACGGTCGGATTCAGTTTCGCGTAGACCGGTTTGATCATCAGATCGATGGACTGGAATGCATTGTCCATCGCGCCGCGGAACTCGCGCCGGGCAATTTCCGCCCGACTGTAATCAAGCGCCGACAGGCTCCGGCCAGCGGCAAGAAAGCCGCCGAATATGTCGCTGTAGCCGCGTTTCTTCGATGGGTAGGTCGCGCTGTGGGCGAGCGCGGCGTCGGCGCTGCACAGTGGCCCCCACGCCGCGAGTGCAGCGTCCACAGCGGGCATTTTGAACGGGACGATCGTAGCGCCCGCGGTCTTCAGCGCCGCGAGGGCGCGTTCGATCGCTTTGCGAATTTGCGCATCGAC
>CAXBJY010000021.1:0-74100 GCA_963976285.1 uncultured Gammaproteobacteria bacterium | reverse complement strand
CGCAAGCGCCGCAAGGCACTGCGTTTGAATGCATTGATCACGACGAAGTAACCACGGTCGAGCGCCGTCGAATAGCCGAAGTGCGCGAGATACCCATCGGCATCACCGCCATGGCCGTGAAACGCTACGCCGCGACGCTCATAGTCGTACACCCCAAGGCCGTAGCCGTAGTCGAGACCGGTGCGTGCGGCGAGCGTGGTTGCGGGGGTCTCCATCCGTTCGAGCCCGCGTTCCGACACGAGCTGGAGTGTTCCGTGCCGCCCGCGATTCAGGAACAGCTGCACGAACGGCACCATGTCGCGCGTGGATACGTTGAGCCCGCCGAATGCGGGATACAGCGTGTGCCAGTACGGGATCGCTGTGTGACCGTCCGCGTCGTAGCCTGCTATCAAACGTGACCGCGCCGCGGCGTCCGGCGCGAAGCTCGCGCTCGTCATGCCCAGCGGGCGCAAGATCGTCTGCTCAACGAGCGTTGTGAACGCGCGTCCCGAGATCTCTTCGAGCACCGCACTGACGATTCCCGCACCGGAATTCGAGTAGGAAGAATGCAGACCCGCGGGCCAGCGCAAACGCCTGGAATCCGGGTCTACCGCGAATGCGGCGGACAGGGTCACCGGCTCATTGAAAGCGAATTCCCGCGCCGACAGGTCGCGCAGACCCGCGGTATGTTCAAGCAAATGTGCAACCGTAACGGGATGGGTCGCCGACCACGCGTTCACATACGGCGGCGGCGACAGGACGGCGGCAACCCGGGTTTCCAGCGACACCCGTCCATGCTCGACCTCGACCATCGTCGCCAGCGCGGTGATGGTTTTCGTGATCGAGCCGATGCGAATCAGGTGATCCGGGCGCATCGCGCGGTCCGTGTCCCGCGCTGTCGTACCGAAGGCCTCGAGCGCAAGAACTTTATTGCTGCTGACGACGAAAAATGCAGCGGCCGGGATACCGGATTCGATGCGCGCGGCGTCGAAGGCGGTGGCCAGCCCGTCGATTTCGGCACGCACGGCGCTGCCGCAGAGCGTGTGTGATCCGACGGCCAGGATAAGTGCCGCGTAAAGGGGGCGACAGCGCATGGAAGCACAGCAAAACACATCGGGCGCAAAAGAAAAAGCGCCCGTCAGGGCGCCAGGGGAGGGAGTTCGGTAACGGACGTCCGTCAGCTGTGGAGCATCGCCGGGCGCTCACTTGCGCGGCCGAGGCGTCGCCGTGAAATACCTATGAAGGCAATCGCGGAACTCATCAAAATTACGGAGTTCGGGATCGGAACGGACGCCGCGGCCGGCATCGTCGCAAAATAACTGTCGATGGCGTCGAACTGCGCTGCATTGAGCGCAGGGCCGAAATTCAGTCCGGTATTGACGATCGCCGATCGCACGAGCGTTCGCGCGCCCGACGCCTCGACGTTCGCGTTCACCCCGTCGAACAGTACACGGGCAAACTGATACTGAAACGCGCTGACCCCGAACAAACCGCCAACAACGTAATCAAAGCCGATCTCTACCGTCGCGCCGGTGCTACCGATAGCACCACCACCGTTCGCAACCCCCGGTGCGGTGAGGACCCAGGCACTGTTGTCGTTGATCGCAGCATTCCCCGGGTTGCGGTCGAGCGTCCATCCCGCGAGGTCACTGAAGTCGCTGGCGTCGGCGTGGAAGTTCATGTCATCCGCATCAACCGCCCACAAAAATATCGCATTGACGTCGCCGGACAGCGTCCGCGTCTCGCTCGTGATCGCGGCCTCGGCGAGCGTACTGCCGCAACTGATGATGATGCCGAGGATGAGCAGGCTCAGCTTGTTGACGTTCATGTATTCATTCCCGATTTGTTCTCACACGATCTAATCAGTCCAGGGTGCAATCTTTGGGCCAGCCACGCAGGGCGTGTGGGCAGGCGGATGAAAACGTGATGTGTTCCACGGCGCACCGCCTGCGGCCTGATCCGGTTTGTGACCTGCGTCGCGCTGTTGCATGGCCCGGCTTACCGCGAGCGGGCGGTCGCACGGGGCGGGGCGAATCCCGGGGTGACGTGCAGCGTCAACTGATGCCGCGGGACGTCGACGCCGGCGGGGCCGCCGGCACCCCGCGCATCGCGCGATCGCTGACACATCGCGGGGCGACTGCTACATTGCGTATCCGGGTTGCGGGGTATCTCTTGGGTCGCGACCCGCCGGGCGACGGCCGCGGACGCACGGGGGCTGCCCCCGGGACGCACCATTACCCGCTGCCTGTGACCGCTTCCGGTTACCCCGGTCACAATTCGGTACGAACCGCGAGGACAGCAAGCTATGACAACGACACCCGCAGCAATGAGCGATTACGAGGGCATCAAGGCCGCGCTTGATGACTATTTCGATGGTTTACGTCTCGCGGATCGTGGACGCCTCGAACGCGCGTTCGCGGTTGAACACGCGCACATGAAAGCCTATCTGAAGAATGCGCAAGGCGAGCGGGTCGAATCTTCGCGACCGATGCGCGAAGTTATCGATGAATGGGTTGCACGCGACCCGAACCCGTCGCTCACCGGAGCGATCACATCGATCAACATTTACAGCGACGTTGGCGCCCAGGCCACTTTCGATTTCGACGGGCGTTACACCGATGCGTTTCAACTCGCGAAGATCGAGGGTCAGTGGCGGATCATGACGAAGTTCTACGTCGATCAATAGTCGCCGGGCGTCGGCGACAATGCCAGGAAGGCCGTTTCCGGCACGGGCTCGGAAAACAGGTAACCCTGAAAGCCGTCGCAACCGCGCTGCCGGAGGAATTCGAATTGCGCGCGGGTTTCGACGCCTTCGGCGATCGTCTGCAGTTTCAGGTTTCTGCCCATACCGATGATCGTCTCGGCGATGACCGCGTTGTCGGCGTCTCCGAGCACGTTGCTGACAAACGAACGGTCGATTTTCAACTGGTCGAGCGGCAGGCGCGACAGGTAGGACAAGGATGAATACCCGACCCCGAAATCGTCGACCGAAAACCGGATCCCCGTGTCGCGCAACGTCCGCATACGTTCGGCGGTTTCCTCGAAGTCATCGATAACAGTCCCTTCCGTTACTTCGATGACAACACGCTCCGCGGGCACGCCGGCGGCGACGATTTCACGGCGCGCTTCCGTAACGAAATGCGACGAGCGAAACTGGCGCGAGCTGACGTTAATCGCGAGGTGATCGATGAACAGATCGCCGTTGCGTTCCCAGCGTCGGAGATGATCGAGCGCCGTGGCGAACACCCAGTGGCTCAATTGCAGGATCAATCCGGATTCTTCGGCGATCGGAATGAACAGGTCCGGCGGCACGAAGCCGCGTGAGGGATGGTTCCAGCGCAGCAATGCTTCGGCCGCAAACAACCTGCCGTCGCGGTCGTATTGCGGCTGAAAGTACAGCGACAATTCGTCGCGTTCCGCGGCGGTACGCAAATCGCGCTCGAGACCGAGTCGGGTCTGTGATTCGGCACGCATGCTGGGGTGAAAAAACTTCGTCGTATTGCGACCGTCCGCCTTGCCCTTGTACATCGCGGAATCCGCTTCCTGCAGTATCGTATCGGCGGCCTTGCCGTCTTCAGGAAACAGCGTGATCCCGATCGTTGGCGTTACATTGAACTCATGGCTCTCGACCTGGTAGGGTTTGCCGAGTTCAAGGTGGACCTTGTCGGCCACGCGGCTCGCCTGTTCGACCGACCTTTCATTGTCGCTGCCGAGATCGCTCAGGATGACGACGAATTCGTCGCCGCCGAGCCGCGCGATCGTGTCCTCCTTGCGCATGAGCCATTTCAGCCGCCTCGCCACCTGCACGAGCAGTTCGTCGCCGACACTGTGACCGAGCGAGTCGTTGATCTGTTTGAACTGATCGAGGTCGATGAAAAGCAGGGCGCCCTTCGTTGCGTGCCGGCGAGCGTGCGCGATGCTGGATTCGAGCCGTTCGGCAAGATAGCGGCGGTTCGGCAACGTCGTCAGTGGATCGAACAGCGAGAGCTTTCTCGCTTCCGCGAGCGCGTCCTTCAGTTCCGATACGTCTGTCGAGTTCTCGACATAATGTGTAATCCTGCTATCGTCATCGCGAACGGCGGTGATCGTTTGCCAGGCGGCGTATGCAGTCCCGTCCGCGCGGTAACTGATCCGTTCACCGTCCCACTGTCCGTTGACATCGACGGAGGCCCAGATCCGTGCTTCGGCTGATGTGCCGTCACCGCGTTCAAGGTGGCTTGGCAGGCGCCCGATGACGTCGTCGTCGGTGTAACCGGTGATCTGGCGAAAGGCCTTGTTGACCCGCAGAATTCTCTTCCCGGCGTCGCGAATAACCAGCGCTTCGTGCGTTTCGAAGGCGGTCGCGGCGAGTCGCAATTGTTGTTCGGCGAACAGTTTGTGACTGACATCCTCGAGTACGGCGACGATCGCGCCGCCCGCACCTGGCGCTGCGAGTCGCCCCTCATCGTATGAAACCTGGATCGTGGATCCGTCGCAACAGCGCAGATCGTAATGCTCCTGTGCGGTTCGTCGACCGCGTGGGTCCGGGTCGACGAAGAATCGGGCCAGCGGCTGGCCCAGCGTCGAGTCCGCACAGTAGCCGGTCGCCGCATACCAGGCCTGGTTCGCATCGATGATGCAGCCGTCATCGGTAAGCGTGCAAATCATCACCGGGACGCTGTCGAACGTGGTGCGGTAGCGCAGCTCGCTTTCACGCAGCGCGGATTCGCGCTGTTCGCGTTGCAACTCCGCGGCGGCAGTCGCGGCCATGATGTCGATCACGGAGACCGCGTGCTGCGGGTTTGTCACGGGCTTGCGGCCGAGCAGCCCGATGATGCCGATCGGCTCGCGGTTCTGATCGACAAGGCGACGTCCGATGTATGCGACAACCCCGTGTCGGGCAAAGCCCGGATCGTCGGGGTACGCGAGGTGCGCGTTATCGGGATAGATGTGCAGCTCCCGGGTTCGCAGTTCGGCGCAAGGAGAGCCGTCTATCTCATAGTGCTGCCCCGTCAGCTTGAGATCCTCCGGGTAGCTCGAGACGATCGTCGCGGTTTTGCGATCATCGTTCGCTTTCGCGACGAACGCGATCGCGAGCCCGGACATTTCGGCCGCCGCCCGGGTCAGCGCGTCCAGCAGACGGCCGTGCGCCGCGCCGGTGATACGCTCGGCGAACTTCTCCAGCTGTCTTTCATAGCGTCGTTGCTCCGTGACCTGCTCGGAGACCCCGAGAACCCCGATCGTTTCCCCGTACTCATCGAGCAGTGGCGTCTTGACGGTGTCGAGGTGACATTGCTCGCCGCCCAGGTCGATATAGACGTCTTCGGTCTGATGAAACGCCTCGCCGCTCGTGATGACGTGATGGTCGCCGCGCTGAAATTCCGCCGCGTCCAGTTTCCACGGCAGATCGAAATCCGTCAAACCGATTACGGCGTCGGCATTCTCGAGCCCGACCGCGTTCGCGAAGCTGCGATTCGCACCGAGGTAGCGGCACTGGGTGTCTTTCCAGTACACGAGCGAGGGAATCGTGTCGATCACGAGCGCGAGCAGGCGGCGTGACTGCTTGAGTTCATGTTCAACGGTTTTCTGTTCCGTGATGTCAACGTGGGTGCCGGCCACGACCATGGCGCGGCCACGCGCATCGTATTCCAGCACGCGAGCGCGTTCGATGATCCAGATATATCCGGCGGATTGGGTCAGGAAGCGCAGCTCGATGGCGTAGTCCGGCTGATTGCCGTCGAGCAAGGCGGTCAGCGCCTCATGAGCGCTTGCGCGATCGTCCGGATGGATACGGTCGCGGAACCCCGCCAGCGTCGAGGCCGCGTCATTTCTTCCGCCGCCATACAGTGCGCTCCAGCTGTCCGGGAACGTCAAGGTATCGTTCTCCCGCGTCCACTCCCACATACTCTGACGGCCGTTTGCAAGGGCGAGTTGCAGGCGCTGCGCTTCGGCCTTCAACTCCGTAATATCGGTCGATGAGCCGAGGACGCGGATAACGCGCCCGTCGCTGGAACGTTCCAGCGCGCGTCCGCGGGCCAGGAACGTACGATACGTACCATCGTCGAGAGCAACGCGTTGCTCAACCTCGTAATCTTCCGTATCTCCGCGCAGGTAGGCGGTCAGGGTTGCGAGGATGCGACCGCGGTCATCGGGGTGGGTACACGCGATTAATTCAGTGCCCGTCGCAAACGAGCGCTGGGTCGCGGCGTAATGTCGGTTCAGTGCGTTACCGTAGTGCTTGAACGCATCCGTCGTGCAGTCCCATTCCCAGATCCCCTGGCGTCCGTGTTCCAGCGCGAAGCTCAGGGTTGCGTTGCTCTTCGTCAGCGCGTCCTGCGTCTCGACGATCGCACTGATATCCGTGTGGGTGCCCGCGAGGCGCAGCGCGCGGCCGTCGGCGTCCCGTTCGATGACGCGTGCCCGAGCGAGACAAGGCAGATAGCGTCCGTCGCGATGGCGCATGCGCTGCTGCGCCTCGTAGCGATCGGCAGTTCCGCGCATCAATGCAATCAGGGCCTTGCGCGTCGCTTTCAGATCGTCGGGGTGAGCGAGCCTGCTGACATCACGCAGTTCGTTGCGGATGTCATCCTCCGAGTACCCGAACAGCTCGCGCCACTGGGCCGAAGCCTCGAACCGGTTGTCACTCGCACTCCACTCCCAGACACCCTGGTGCGGCCCTTCGAACGCGAGTCCGAGATCGAGCGCATGTCCGGCCCACGATTTCGCATTGTCCGCGCCGGGATCGGCAGCGAGCGTTACGCCGAACACCGACAAGGCCATCCCCGTCGTGTCCCGGTCTGCGACCTGGCCGACGAGACGGGCACGGCGGCGGGTACCATCGCCATCACGCAGGTCGTAGCTGACATCGAGGTGATTCTGCGACGTGTGGGCGATTTCGCTGAGCGCTTCGGCGACGCGCTCCTGATCCGCGGCGCTGATTTGCGCGAGAAAATCCGCCAGCGTACCGGCAAGCAACGTGTCATGACCGGGCTTCGTGACGCGAAACTCGCCGCTGGCCGGCGTCCATTGCCACAACGTCGGCGTGGCATCCCGGGCCGCGTTCGGTGCGTCCGCACCGGGGCTGTCCGCCTCAGGTCCGGGTGCCGCGGGCACGTCTGCAATGGGGCGGGTGGCAGCGTTCGCTATCATCGGCTCGGGGGTTCGTGGGTTCGATAGTCTAGCGGAATTTCTTGCTGAATCTTGAGCTTATGTTCGGCCGGTCGATCGGGGAGCAGGTCGCAGCCGACCGCCCCGCAGCGCCGGCCAGCGGCCGCCAGCCCGGGGCGATGCGTTGCCCCGGGAGGGCAGTAATTCAGCTCGGGTCAGCGCGGAACCGCTACCGGGGGCAGGCGGCTAGCATTCGCGAGTGATGCAGTCCGGTCCGAATGCGGGTTCGCTGCCGGTGCGCCGTAACACATCCGCGACCCCGCCCGCGTTATGGACATTGCGATAGCCGAGTTCGATCAGCGTCTGTTTCGCGAATCCCGAACGACGGCCGCTCTTGCAATACAGCACGATGCGCTGGTTCCGGTCCTGCGTAAGGGCGGCGATCTGCGCACCAATGCGGTCGAATTCGATGTGCCGCGCACCTGGCAGGTGACCGCTTTCATATTCGGCGGCGGTGCGTACGTCGATCCACAGCGGGTCAGACGGCTCCGGTTGTTCCGCCGCGGCCCCGGATGCGAACAGCGAGAAAAGAACGGTGAGCAGGAATTTCATGCGGGCGACACCTTTGTCCTGGGTCGAATCATGTCGTAAGCGCCGGTGTGCAGCTAGACCGCCCAGCCACCGCTGAACGGGATCGCCTGACCGACGAAAAAATTGACCTCGCTGGAAGCGAGGAACACCGTGAACAGTGCGTCTTCCTCCGGCGTACCGAGCCTGCCGGCGGGAACCTCGCGGGCCAGCCGTGCCTTGAACGCGTCGAGCGCCTGGATCTCCGGAGGAAAGTAAGTCGGGTTATCGACAAAGTTCTGCGCAATCAGGTTCACCTGGATATTGTGTTTTGCCACTTCGGCGCCCACGGCCTGCACGTATGACACCTGCGCCCCGCGAGCGGCACAGTATGTCGAGTAGCGCGGCATACCGCGGAGTGCCGATGCACTCCCCATAACGACAATCTTGCCGGCCTTGCGTTCCATCATTTGTGGTAACACGGCTCTGACGAGTCGGGGCAGCGGGTCGACGAGGTGCGCGAACACGGTTCGCCATTCGTCGTCGCTCACGTCTTTGGCCGCGGTGTTCGGCGCGGGCACCGCGAGGTTCGCGATGAGTACGTCCACGGTTCCGGTGCGCGCGACGAGTTCCGCCGGCGCTGTGGGCGCGAGCAGGGGCGCGGGGTCGGACACGACGGTCGCGCCATGCTCGGCAAACGTGCGGCTCAGTACCGGCCCCATGAAGCTTTCGCATTGGGTGATCAGTACGGTCTTTCCTTCGAGGCTGTCGCCGATCCTGGTCATTGGCAGGCTGTCTCCGTGGGCAGGCGGGTAACTATAACGGCATTTTCCCCGGCGCGGAGGGTTCGCGTCAGACCGGCTCGATGCCATTAGGCAGCGTGTCCGGGGTGAGGTCGATCGCTTCGGATTCGAGCTGCCGGCGCCACATCGCCGCATACAGACCCGCGTTTTCGAGTAACGCGGCGTGCGTACCGCGTTCGGCAATACGCCCCTCGTGCAGCACGATTGTCTCGTCCGCATCGATAACCGTCGACAGGCGATGCGCAATGACGAGCGTTGAATGACCGCGAGAGACCTCGCGCAGCGAGGCCTGAATTTCGCGCTCCGTGCGCGTATCGAGCGCGGAGGTCGCTTCATCGAATACGAGGATCCGCGGATTCTTCAGGATCGTACGTGCGATTGCGACACGCTGCTTCTCGCCACCGGACAGCTTCAGGCCGCGCTCGCCGACCATCGTCTGGTAACCGTCCGGAGACTGGGTAATGAAATCGTGGATTCGTGCGAGCCGCGCCGCCTGCTCGATTTCCGCGGGGGTCGCATCGGGGCGGCCATAGGCGATGTTGTAGTAGATGGTGTCGTTGAACAACACGGTATCCTGCGGGACGACCCCGATCGCATCGCGCACGCTTTTCTGCTGCACCTCGCGAATGTTCTGGCCGTCGATGATTATCGCCCCATCATGGACATCATAGAAGCGGAACAGCAGGCGCGAGATCGTCGATTTTCCCGCGCCGCTCGAGCCGACGATCGCGACGCGGTGGCCGGCGGGGATATGAAAGCTGACATCGTGCAGGATAGTGCGGCGTTCGTCGTACGCGAACGTCACATGACTGAACACAACATTCCCCGGCCCCGGCTGCAGCACGGGCGCGCCGTCGGCGTCCTCGATTTCGGCGTTCACGTCGAGGAGATGGAACATGGCCTCCATGTCGGTCAGTGACTGTTTGATTTCCCGGTAGACGAAACCGAGGAAGTTCAGGGGCATGTAGAGCTGGATCAGATACGTACTGACAAGCACGAAATCGCCAACCGTGAACTGCTCGTGGATTACGCCGTTACCCGCCATAGCCATCACCAGCGTCAGGCCGATGCCAATGATGCCGGCCTGACCGATATTCAGCAGGGCCAGCGAGGTCTTGCTGACCACGGCAGCCGATTCGTAACGCTTCAGCGAGCGGTCGAAGCGCTGGGCTTCGTAGCGCTCATTGCCGAAGTACTTGACCGTTTCGTAGTTGATCAGGCTGTCGATGGCGCGGGTATTCGCCTCCTGGTCCGTCTCGTTCATCTGGCGGCGGTATTTGAGTCGCCATTCCGTCACGAACAGTGTGTAGGCGATGTAAGCGACGATCGTCACAAGCGTCACGAGCGCATACCAGAAGTTGAACAGCGCCCACAGAATGCCGCAGACGAGGGTGATTTCGAGCAGCGTCGGCAGGATGTTGAACAGCATGAACGTGAGCAGGAAGTCGATGCCTTTCGTGCCGCGTTCGATCGAACGCGACAGTCCTCCTGTCTGACGTTCGAGGTGGAAGCGTAAACCCAGGGCGTGCAGATGTTTGAACGTACTCAGTGCGACGTCACGGATCGCGCGTTGTCCGACTTTCGCGAATATCGCGTCGCGCAGCTCGGCAAAGGCTATCGAAAGTACGCGCAATACGCCGTAGCCGACGAGCAGGGCTATCGGCAGTTCGATTGCCGTGCGGTCGGGATTCGAAAACAGGTTGACCATGTCGCGATATACGAGCGGCACGTAGACGGTGGCCAGTTTTGCGCACGCGAGCATGACGAGCGCGGCGACGACGCGGAATTTGACTGAGCTGTCGCCACGCGGCCACAAATACGGTGCGAGCGAACGCAGTGCGTTCCATTCGAAACCGGGTTCCTGTTTACGCCCCCTGTGGGTCCGTCCCGCCTGAGACTGCACGAAGTTTACTCCTGGTTAACAAGGCAAGCGGCTGCCCGCCCGGCGCCGATGCGGTCGCGATCGTCCGGGTCAGGCCGAGACGCCGAGGTCGGGCGGGCCCTTCAGTTCGACGGTGTTGCCTTCGGGGTCGCTGACGTAGAACGACGGGCCCTGGCCTTCCGCGCCGTAACGCGACGCGAGTTGTCCGGGCTCCACGCCGCACGACGCGAGGTGTGTCTTGATCATCTCGGGGTCGAATGGTTCGAGCCGAAAGCAGAAATGGTCGACGTTGCGTCCGCCACCACCCGGTGGCGCGCCGCCGGCCCGGCCAAGCACGCCATCGACGTCGACGAGATCAACAAGCGAATTACCGGCGCGCAATTGCACAAGCCCGAATTTGTCCTGGCGTTTCTCCAGCGTGCACCCGAGCACTGTGCAATAGAAGTCGATCATCCGGTCCATATCGGACACGCGCAGAACGACATGGTCGAGTTCGCGAATTTTGATCATGATTCAATGCTCATGGCGAGTATGCGGCTGATCTCCGTCAGTGAACGTCCGGATTGTTCACACCAGCGGTTGAACGCATCCTGCACCGCGCGACGATCACGCTTCGAGTTCGCGGCACCGTCGATAACTTTTTCGCGCTTCAACGCGGCCACGACGTCGCGCGAGAGGATGAACGAATCCTTGCCCATTTCGCGCAAAAAATACTGCGCCGAGGTGCCGCCCATACGACATGCGCGCTTCTTCAAATCGTCAAGCAAATCAACAAATTCCTCGCGCGGGAAATTCGCAAAATACGTCGCGGCCGATCCGTGTTCCGCGGCAAGCTCGAGCAGAAACGCGGCGTTTTCGCGCGCCGCGAGCAATTTCCTGCGGTGACGGATGATTGCGGGATCCTCGAGCATCGCCTCGATCGCTTCGTCGGACAGATACGCCACACCGTGAACGTCGAAGCGGCCAAACACACGCTCGAACTCCGCCCACTTGTGCTCCACGACCCGCCACACAAAACCGGCCCGGAACACGTTCTTCGTCATGCTGCTGAGCCAGCGATCATCGGGTATTTTGCGCAAAGCGGCCGCACTTTTCGGCTTGCGCAGCAGTTTCTCGAGCGCTTTCGCACCGCCTTTGCGGTTCAGCGCGACGGCATGAATTTCATCAAAATGTCGCATTCGGATCTGACTCGGCATCCTCCGTATTCGCGTACCCCGTTGTGCTGTTCGTGTCGGCGCGGGCTCAAAACGCGGCTGCGTCGAGAGCCATGATATTTTCCGCGCCGGCCTCGACCCGGGTGCGATGGATCGCAGTTTCCGGCAGTACGTGAGAGAAGAAATAACGGGCTGTCGTCAGCTTGTTGGCGTAAAACGCGCCGTCCCCGGCGCCGGCCTCGAGCGCCGCGTGCGCCGCCTGTGCAATCTGGGCCCACATGTAAGCGAGTGACACGAGACCCATGAGATGCATATAGGCAGTGGATCCGGCGCCAGCGTTTTCCGGCTTCGTCATTGCATTGTGCATCAACCAACTGGTCGCGCCCTGGAGATCATCTACGGCGCGTGCCAGCGGTTCGGTATATGCGTTCATCGTCGTGTCGCCACCATGGGTTTCGATGTAGGCGCGTAGTTCACCCATGTAGGTCCGCAGCGCGCGACCGCCGTTCAGGGCGAGTTTGCGGCCGACGAGGTCGAGCGCCTGAATGCCGTTCGTGCCTTCGTAAATCATCGCGATGCGCGAATCGCGAACAAACTGTTCGAGCCCCCATTCGCGTATATAGCCGTGACCGCCCAGGCATTGCAGCGCGTTCGAAGCGTTCTCGAAACCCTTGTCCGTGAAGTAGCCCTTGATGACCGGGGTGAGCAGGCCGATCAGATCGTCCGCGCGCTGACGGTCGGCTTCGCTCGCGCCCTTGTGCACGAGGTCGACCTGGAGCGCGCCCCACAGCGTCAGCGCGCGGGCGCCTTCGTTGAACGCTTTCGCGTCAAGCAGCATCCGCCTGACGTCGGGGTGCACAATGATCGGGTCGGCTTTGTCGTTCGCATTCTTCGGACCGCTGAGCGAACGCCCCTGGAGCCGCTCGTTCGCATAAGCGACGGCGTTCTGGTAGGCAACTTCGGATTGTGCAAGGCCCTGCAACCCCACCCCGAGGCGCGCCGCATTCATCATGATGAACATGGCGCGCATGCCCTTGTCTTTCTGACCGATCAGATAGCCGGTAGCGCCATCGTAATTCATAACACACGTGGAATTGCCGTGGATGCCCATTTTTTTCTCGAGCGAACCGCAGGAAACCGCGTTGCGCTCGCCGAGGCTGCCGTCCGCATTGACGAGAAACTTCGGCACGATGAACAGCGAAATACCACGCACCGTGTCCGGTGAGTCGGGCATCTTCGCCAGCACGAGGTGAATGATGTTCTCGGTCAGGTCATGGTCGCCCGAAGAGATGAATATTTTCGTGCCGCTGATCCTGAAACTGCCGTCGGCCTGCGGTTCCGCGCGCGTTCGCAGCAGGCCGAGATCGGTCCCGCAGTGCGGCTCCGTCAGATTCATCGTGCCGCTCCAGCGGCCTTCGACGAGGTTCGGGATAAACGTTTGCTTCTGCGCGTCCGTACCGACCGCGGTAATCGCGGCTATCGCGCCTTGCGTCAGGCCGACGTACATCGTGAAAGCCATGTTCGCGGAAATCATGTACTCCTCGAATGCATTCGCGATGACATGCGGCAGACCCTGGCCGCCGTAGGCGGGATCCGCGGCGAGTCCGCCCCAGCCTGCGGCAACGAGTGCGTCGTAGGCCTCCTTGAAACCGGGCGGCGTGCTGACGCTTCCGTCCGGATGACGGGTGCAGCCATGTTCGTCGCCCACCTGATTCAATGGCTGGGTCACTTCCTCGACGAATTTTGCGCCTTCCGCGAGGATCGCACTGACGAGGTCCGGAGTCGCCTCTTCAAAGCCGGGCAGATCCGCGTATTGCTGAATTTTGAGCACCTCGTTCAGGACGAACTCGGTGTCGGTGACAGGCGCCTTGTAGACTGGCATGGTTGCAGATACTCCTTGAGTTCCGTTCACTCGCCGCGCCGCGGTCGAGGACTACATTCTGACATGCCGGGGGAGCCACGGCGAAGTCCATACCGCGGGCCTCCGGCTTGACCGCATAATCACCGCTCGCTAGCGTGACACGGGAAGGCCACAGGAGACCCCGATGGAAGATGCCGCAGAATACCTGATCCCCGGATTCACGACCCAGGGCGGGATCACGTTCGACGCCCGACTTGTGTACAAGACGTTCGGCACGCTGAATGCCGGTTGCGACAACGTGATCGTCGTACCTACGTTCTACGGCGGGCGGCACAGCGACACCGCGTACTTCTGTGGACCGGAGCGTTTCATCGACCCGGAGAAATACTTCATCATTATCCCGAACATGTTCGGCAATGGCTTGTCTTCCTCGCCGAGTAACACGCCACTGCCGCACGGTCGCGGCGCCTTCCCGCGCATGACGCTGTACGACAACGTCCGGGCGCAGCATGAGTTGTTGACGGCCGGACTTGGTGTGAACCGGGTGCGTCTCGTGGTCGGGTATTCGATGGGCGCGATGCAGGCCTTTCAGTGGGGCGCGCTTTATCCGGATCTCGTCGATGCGATCGCCCCAATTTGCGGTGCGGCAAAAACCTCGCCGCACAATCAGCTGATGCTCGATGGCCCGGTGAGTGCCCTGCAGACCGATGCGGCGTTCAATGAAGGCTGGTACGACCAGCCTCCGCTGAAAGGCCTGCTGGCGTTTGGTCGGGTGTATGCAAGCTGGTTCTTTTCGCAGGATTTTTTCCGCGAGGGACTGTATCGGGACATCGGGCTGGCATCGATCGAGGATGTCGTCCGCCTGACCCAACGCTATTTTCTGCAAAGTGATGCCAACGACTTGCTCGCGATGGCGGACACCTGGCGCAGTGGTGACATCAGCGCGAACCCGGAATTCAACGGCGATCTCGCCGCCGCGCTTCGTGCGATTACCGCGCGCGCGATCGTACTGCCGGGCGCAACGGATCTCTATTTTCGCGTGGCGGACAATGCGCTCGAGCTTGCGCAGATGCCGAACGCCGAACTACGGCCAATCCCGTCGTCCTGGGGACATACCGCGGGATTCGGGATCAACCCGCCGGATAATGAATTCATCGACCAGGCACTGGAGGAATTACTGACATGAAACTGGAAGGCTCATGCGCGTGCGCCCGGGTCAAATTTTCGCTCGAGTCCGCGCACCCGTATCCGTTCAACCTGTGTTATTGCTCCATCTGTCGCAAGACGGCCGGCGCCGGGGGATTTGCGATCAATCTCGGCGGTGACGCGGCTTCGCTCGCGGTTACGGGTCGCGAACACACCGCGGTCTTCCACGCTACGGTGGCCGACCCGGAAAGCGGGAAGTCGATGCAGAGCCCCGCGGAGCGGCATTTCTGCCGTCAATGCGGCTCGGCCTTGTGGGTTTGGGATCCGCGCTGGCCGGAACTACTGCATCCGTTTGCCTCGGCGATTGATACGGAATTACCCGTCCCGCCGGAACGTACCCACCTCATGGTCGGCTCGAAAGCGGGCTGGGTAGAGATCGCGACGGGCGCGGCGGATCAGTGCTTCGACGGGTATCCCGCTGAATCCATCGCCGCGTGGCACGAACGCCTCGGTGTTGAATGCTAGCGTGGACAGTTGCGCCGGGCGCCGGGTTCGGGCCGGTCGTACAGTCACGGCAGGGCGCCTGACGACGTCATCCTCTGCCGTGGCGCACCGACCGGCGGCGGGCACAGCGCGGTTCAGGCGACTTCCTGCACCCGTTCGGGCACTTCGCCGCGACGCAGGCTGCGCGTTTCCACGCGCGTGGGCCGGAACGTTCGCTCGAGTTCTCCGAGACAGTCCCTTGGATCGCAGTCGCCACACATGAAGATATCGATCGCGGCATACGCGCGCTCCGGCCACGTATGGATTGTGATATGGCTTTCCGCCAGCACCGAGACACCGCTGACTCCGCCGCCGTCACCAAACGCATGGAAGTAGGAATGCAGCAGCGTTGCGCCCGCGGCTGCGACGCTGGCCTCGATCGCGGCCTGGATTTTACGGATGTCGCCCAACGCGATCGCACCCCAGAATTCCACGAGCAGGTGATCACCGGCGTAGTACTCGCCCGTTTCAGTTTGCTTGAAATGGTCCGTTTCAGTGTTCATGTTATTCCTCGGTTAACGCCTGGATCCAGCGCGGTAACGCAAAACTCGCGACGTGGTGCGCGGGCGAGTAATGCTTGAACGGTATCGAGTAGGCCTCGTTGCGACGTTCAACGGTTGCGAGGTCGTGGGTAAAAACGCCGGCGTCGCGGGTCGCAAACGCGAGGGCCATCGCGCCGCCGTAGTAGCTTGGCACGTGAGCCTGATAACACGTCGCGTGCAGTCCGAGGCCACGAAGCGAACGCATGGTCTGGCGAAGTTCTTCCGGTTGCAGGAACGGAACACCATCCTGGAACGACATTGCACCGGTATCCGTGATCGCATCTGCGCACAGCCGATAGTAATCGTCCGAGAACAGAACCGCGCCGGCTCCAATCGGATCAGTGGAATCGCTGATGATTACATCGTAGCGCCGGTTTTCGCGTTTCAGGTAAACAAAAGCATCTTCGATTACGAGATTCACACGGGGATCCCGGTAAATCTCGCCGCCGTTATTGAGGCTCGGCAGATGCTCGGTGCACGCTGTTACGACCGCCTCATCGATTTCGATCATGTCGACCGCCTCGATGTCGTGCCGCAGTACCTCACGCAGTGAGCCGCCGTCGCCGCCGCCAATGATCAGCACCCGCCGCGGCGTGGCGCAAGCGAACATTGGAACGTGGACGAGCATCTCGTGATACACGAACTCGTCCCTTTCCGTCGTCTGCACGACCCCGTCAAGGATCAAAACGCGTCCGAATGCGTCGGTCTCGATGATTTCGATTGCCTGATAGGGTGTTTTCGCGCTGAACAAGTTGCGTTCGACGCAAAAACCCTGAAACACTTTGCCGGCGTGCAACTCCTCGATGAAGCGGTGCCCGCTCATCAGACCGCCTGAGCCAGGACGTCTCTGAATACCCCCCGGTCAAGCGCAAAACGCTGCACCGATGTCGGCTCGAAGTATTGCGCGCACAGCGCTTCAGCGACGTCGTTATCGAACGTTTTGCAGGAAAAAATATCGATGTAGACCTGGCCGAGATTCTCGGCGAAATGTGCGCAGATGTTCGACGTCTCGATCAACTGCAGCAGCGTAAAGCCGGCAGTCTCGAAACAGTCCGTCGCGAAATGTTCAATGACCGGCTCACCGTAGGCGCGCATGTCGATGGCGCGCACGAGGTCGGTAACCCAGTTGCGGAGGTGGCCGGCGTCGGTCAGTGTATGACGCGGGCAGCCATTGAAGTCGAGGATGAGGTGTTGACCCCAGGGACGAGCAAATTGATCCATGATAGTAACCCGGCGCATGCGTTGCGCGATTTGGGGTGCTGATTAACGGCCCGCCGACCATTAAAGTCCCCGTGCCGCAAATGCGCCCAGTTAAAAATCTCAATAATGCCGTGGCGAGTAGACACAAAGTCCTCGTTCGTGCTGCGAGCCGCGCAATTTACCGGTTTTTTGCCGTAATGCAAGCCCGCTTGTGCACAGCAACGAAACACCCCGTGCCGGGCGCGCCGTTTCCACGCAACGACGCGCCCCGGCTTGCGTTATCCTTTACCCGCAGGTGATGAATACAGCGCGATAATGCAGTCTGTTGGGTGGTGAAAAGCGGAGACGAGCTGATGGCTGAACACGAGGGGCGCGCGACAATCCGGCTCGCGATAACGGTCTGCGGACTAACGCTGCTCTTGAGCAGTTGCGGCGGTACGGAAACGGATTTCGACACGGTCACTTCGCCCGGTGGGGAGTTTCGTCTCGTCGTGACGGTGACGGTGCCGGCGCTGCCGCATGCCCGCCACATCGTGACCGCCTATCTCGAACGCGAGAGCCTGGACGGCCGCGAAAAATTGATTGAAACGAAGCTCGCGAACGATGGCGTGCCGTTTACCGCGCGTAATATCGGTATACGCTGGACCGGGGCAACGACGGCGTTAATCTGTTTGCGCCCAACGGACCTTGCCGACCGCGGAATCCGGGTCGACGTCAGCGGCACGCCGAGCGCCGTGATCAAACCCGGGTGCTAGTGTTGCGCTCGCGCTGACGAAGCTTGCGGCGCCGGAATGATGCGCCGGAATTTCCCGTCGTTTTGTCGTTGCCCCGACGTTGTCGAGATCGCACGGGATGGCGCACCGTGCATGAAATACTGCGGCGACGCGATGGCCCAACCTCAGGAGTAAGTTTTGATGAGTACGAATGCGGGATTTTCCTGTGAGACGTTTGCCCATACCGGCGGTAACGTGGCGATTTTCACCGTCCACGGACAAACGCGCCTGAACGTTGTGGGCATCGACACGATGCGCGCATGCACGGCCGGGGTCGCCGCAATGCGGGACGACCCGACGATCCGCTGCGCGGTGTTACAGGGCGGGCCGGACGACGCTTTCATCGGCGGAGCTAATCTGCGTGAGTTGCAGGCGCTCCAGGCGCACGATGCGGCCGGATTTGTCGGCGCCATTCACGAGTTCTGCGCGAGTCTGCGCGCGTTCCCGGTGCCGGTTATCGCACGCATCCGCGGGCATTGCCTCGGTGCGGGAATGGAAATCGCCGCCGCCTGCGACTTCCGCGCGTGCGACGATACGGCCGTATTCGGCATGCCGGAGGTGCGGGTCGGGGTTCCATCCGTCGTCGAGGCGGCGTTGTTGCCGCACCTGATCGGACACGGCAAGACACGCGAGCTCGTTCTTCGCGGTCACCTGATCGATGCGCGGGAAGCGTCACGGATCGGCTTTATCGAACAATACGTCGGCAGTGATGACATCGACGACGCGATTGCGGCAGCCGTCGGTGACATCGCCGAAGCCGCGCCGAATGCAATCCGGCTGCAAAAACGTCTGTGTAACGGCTGGGAACCACACGGCGTTGACGACGCGATTACCGGCAGCCTGGCGGCGTTCGCGCAGGCTTACGAGACGGACGAGCCGCGGCAGTACTGTGAACGCTTTTTCAGTCGCCGTTCAGCGACCGCGAAGTCCTGAACGGCGCGGCGGCAAAGGACGCAGGGTCGGCCGCATCAACCCGCAACTTCGCCTGCGGGTTTCGCCACCGCGGTCGCGGGTTCCGGCGCGGTTTGCCGATGGTCGCGGGCGATCAGCAGATAGTAGGCCGGCACGACGAACAGGGTAAAAACCGTGCCGATGCCGAGCCCGGTAGTGATCACGAGTCCCATCTGGAAGCGGCTGGCCGCACCCGGACCGGTAGCCGTGAGCAACGGCGTCATCGCGACGACCATTGCGATGGTCGTCATCAACACCGGCCGCAGGCGAGTCATCGCGGCTTGTTCGACGGCCGGGCGCTTGGCGAGCCCTTCATGAATTTGCAGTCGGTTCGCGAACTCGACAATCAGGATCCCGTTCTTTGCGATCACGCCGATCAACGTGATCAGGCCCAATTGCGTATAGATATTGATCGTGCCAAAACCCCAGGCGATGAATGACAATGCGCCCGCGATCGACATGGGCACGGACATGAGGATGATCAGCGGATCGCGCCAGCTCTCGAATTGCGCCGCGAGGACGAGGTAAATGATAACGAGCGCGACGAAAAACGTGACGAGCAACGCGTTGCCCTGCTGCGCGTACTGTCGCGCCATGCCCGCGTAATCCCAGGAGTAGTCGCGCGGCAACAGCTTTTTCGCCTCCTCATCGAGAAATGCGAGCGCGTCGCCCATGGTCACCCCGGGCGCGGGAACGCCCTGCAGAATCAGTGAATTCAGCTGTTGAAACTGGGTGCGGTCGCTCGGCTCGACGATGTTCTCGAACGACACGAGCGAGGCGAGCGGGATCAGGCGCTCGGCTTCTCCGCGAACGTAGTACCCCTGGAGCATGTCGGAATCGAGGCGGAACTCAGGGGCGACCTGCGGGATGACCTTGTAGCTGCGGCCCTCGTAATTGAACCAGTTGACATAGTTGCCGCCGAGGAACAACGCGAGCGCGCGCCCGATTTCTTCCATATCGATACCGAGCGCGCCGGCGCGATTGCGATCGAGCACGATATTCGTCTTGGGGCGGGTGAATTCGACCGCCTTCTGCAGGAACATGAATTTGCCGCTGCCGAGAGCACTGTCGAGCAGTGCATCGGAATTGCGGTCCATGTCCGCGTAGCTGGCCGCACTGAGGATCACGAACTGAACCGGCAAACCGCGGCCGGCGCCGGGCAGACTCGGTCGCGGGAATGTCGAAATCTGCATACCCGGGATCGCGGTCAGCTTGTTCTGCAATTCCGGCGCGACTTCCGATTGCGAGCGTTCGCGCGCTTCCGGCGCGGTCATTTTAAAGCCGCCGAACAGCGTATTCGGCGCGCCGCCGAACCCGAGCATGAAAAAGCTTTCTTTATATTCGGGAATCGTCTCGTAGGCGTCGATGACCTGCTGCGCGTAGTGGCGGGTGTAGTCGATCGTGGCGGTCTCCGGACCACGGCCGGAGACATAAAGAATGCTCTGGTCTTCCGTCGGCGCAAGTTCGCTCTGCGACATGATGAACAGATAGTAGATGCACACGAGCACCGCGATCCCGAAAGCGATGACCACGGAGGTGAAATCAAGCACCCGGTGCAGCACCGCGCCGTAGACGCGGGCGAGGCGGGCGAAGGAGTTCTCGACGAACTGTTCGAAGCGGCCGTGGCGGGAGGTCTTGAACACCTTCGCGCACAGCATGGGCGACAGGGTCAGTGCAACGACCCCGGAAATTATCACCGCCCCCGCGAGCGCGAACGCGAACTCGATGAACAGCGAACCGACGAGTCCGCCCATGAAGCCGATCGGCGCATACACCGCAACGAGCGTGGTGGTCATGGCAATGATCGGAAGCCACAATTCGCGCGCACCGACGATCGCCGCATCGAACGCCGACAGTCCGTTTTCGATGTGACGGTGGACGTTTTCGACGACGACGATAGCATCGTCCACGACGAGTCCAATCGACAACACCATCGCCAGCAGCGTGAGCAGGTTGATCGAGAAGCCCATCAGCAGCATGAGAAACGCACCGCCGACGAGCGACAGGGGCACCGCGACGGCCGGCACGAGTGCTGCCCGTACGGAGCCGAGGCACAGGAAAATGACGAGCAGTACGATCAGCACCGCCTCGCCGAGCGTGCGGAACACTTCCTTGATCGAGGATTCGATGAACTCGCTCGCATCGTAGGGAATCTTTGCCGCCATACCTTCGGGCATCTGCTCGCTGATTTCCGGCATCGCCTCGTGCACGAGATGCGCAACTTCGAGCGGATTACTGCCGGGCACAGGATCGATGCCGATGTAAACGGCCGTTTGCCCGTTGTACCAGCCGCCGGAATCATAATCCTCGGCGCCGAGTTCCGTTTTCGCAACGTCGGAAAGGCGGACAAGATTGCCGTTCTCGACCCGGATGACGAGGTTTTCGAAATCCTCGACCCGCGTGACGTCGGTCGTCGCGCTCAGGTCGATGGCGACGTATTCGCCTTTCGTCTCACCCGCGCCCGACAGGTAATTATTCGACAGCAGCACCTGCCGCACGTCGCCGGCGGTGACTCCCATGGCAGCCATCTTTCTCGGGTCGAGCCAAATTCGCATCGCGAATGTCTTGTGGCCAAACATCGTCGCTTTCGCGACTCCGGGGATCGCCTGCAGTTTTGGTCGCACCACCCGAAGCAGGTAGTCCGTCACCTGAGACGGGTCCATGCTCGCGCTGTAGAACGCGATGTACATGAGTGAACTCGAATCGCCCGTTTCGGAATCGATCACCGGGTCGTCAGCCTCGCGGGGCAGAACATTGCGCTGGCTCGCGACCTTCGCCTGAATTTCCGCGACCGCGTCCTTCGGATCGTAATCGAGCTTCATGTACACCTCGATTTTCGACACGCCCTGGCGACTGCTCGAGGTGAGATAGTCGATACCGTCCGCTTCGGCGACTGCCTGTTGCAGCGGCGTCGTGATGAAGCCCTTGATGAGTTCGCCGCTGGCGCCGGGATACGTCGTCGTGATCGAAACGACGGTGTTTTTCGTATCGGGATACTGGCGCACTTCGAGGGACACGATGGCGCGGATCCCGAGAACGAGGATCAGGAGGCTGACGACGCTCGCGAGCACCGGGCGATGGATGAATATGTCGGTAAATTTCACGCCCGTGGGGTCCTCGATTGCATCATAGTCGGGTCTGTTCGTTTCACCGCGCGTTCATCGATGTCGTCAGGTTGCCTGATTGTTCAATCTGGACAAGCATGCCATTGCGAAGTTTATTGTGGCCCGCGCTGACGATCATGGCATCACTGTCGAGCCCGCGGATTACCGCGACCCGGCCGTTGCGAATTTCGCCGGTTTCGATCAGGCGGCGGATTGTCCGCGCGCCGTCGTCGGACTGTTCGACGACAAAGACGGAATTACCGTACGGCGTGTAGGTCACCGCGGTTTCCGGAATCGTAAGTACGTCCTGCATGCCCGGCAGCAGGCCGCGAACCTCGGCAAACATGCCCGGGCGCAGACGGCCGTCGGGGTTCGCGAATTCTGCCCGCATGAACACGTTTCTCGTTGCTCGGTCGATACCCGGCTCGACGGCAACGAGGCGGCCGGCGAAAACTTCCCCGGGGTAGGCGGCGACTTCGGCCTCGATCGGAAGGTTTTCCGTTACCTTGTCGAAAAATCGCTCCGGGGTGCCGAAGTCAAGATAGATCGGGGACACGGTTTGCAGCTTCACGATCTCCTCGCCCGCATCGAGGAACTCGCCCAAATCGACCTTGCGGATCCCGAGCACTCCGGAGAACGGGGCGCGAATCGTTTTTTTCGCAATTGCCGCGGCCTTCGCCCGCGTCATCGCCGCCGCTTCGTCGCGACGGGCGGCGGCAATGTCGAATTCCGACTTCGAAATTGTCTTGTCCTTCAGCAGTTTCTTCGAGCGCTCGAATTGCACCTCGTTGAGGCGTTGCTCCGCGACGAGCGCTTCGAGTTCGGCGGTATCCACGCTCGTGTCGAGGGTGACGAGTACCGCACCTTCCTCAACGCGTTGCCCGGACGCGAACCGGATACCGGTGATCTTGCCCTCGATTTCGTTCGTGACGCTGACGTCCTGCACGGCCTTGAACGACCCGACCGCGTACAGGTACTGTTGCCAACGCTCGACAGTAACGGACCCGACCTCGACGGTTGGCAGAGCGCGAGGCATGTTTGCGAAGGCCTCCAGGTCGTGCTGCTTTTTCGACGCGAGCGTTTGCATCGCGAACCACAGGCCACCGATCACGGCCGCAATGAGCACGATTCTGACGACAACTTTCACCGGGTACTCCAGATTTTTCAGCGGGATACGAAGCCGGCCATTATAGCAGCGTGATCTGCGGGTTCGGCGAGCGGGACGGTGAGTGCGGCGGAACCGGACGCGGTTGATCCGGATCAACGCCATAATGAGGCGCAGGGTTAGTCTGCGCCTGCGAACCATGGAGAAACGCCTGATGGGCAAATCGATTGCGGCGATGCCGATTATCGACTGTATGACGCCGTTTTTAATCACGCTCGAAAGGTACGCGTCCCTCGCGGAGGCGTACGAAAAGATGACGGTCAACCAGATTCGGCGGATCCCGGTCGTTGAACGGGGCCAGCTCGTGGGAATTATCACGCTCGGCGATATCCTGCGCTTCAAGCCGGCTGAAGTGGGACGTTACCTGTCGTTTAACGAATTGTCCGGCAAGCTCGACTCGATCGTCGTCGATCTGGTCATGGCCAGGGATCCGATCGTGGTGAACCAGTCTGATGAACTTGGTTACGCGGCGGAGCTGATGCTCGAAAACAAGATCGGCGGTTTGCCCGTGCTCGATGCCTCGCGGCGGCTCGTCGGCCTGATTACGGAATCCGACGTGTTCCGTGTGCTCGTGCACCAATGGCGCGAAGAAGGCCGCCTGAAGCATTGAACCGGGAGAAAAAGATGAACACGGAACACTATGCCGAACAACTGCGCGCCCTGCGTGCGGATCTGCTCGCACGCCATGAACGACTCGACGGGCATCTCCATCATCGGGACGGGCCGGTCAGCGCCGACTCGACGGAGCAGGCGACCGAACGGCTCAACGATGACGTCGTTGCGGCGCTCGACGACGGCGTTCGGCGCGAGCTGTTCGCGATCGATGCCGCGCTCGAACGTATCGATAGCGGAAGTTTCGGCATCTGCAGCGTGTGCGGAAACGCGATTGAGCCCGCGCGCCTCGAGGTAATTCCGTACGCGACCGCGTGCGTCGGGTGCAAGGAAGCCGCGGCGGACTAGCGTCCGCGCCGAATTCCGCAATCCGCCGCGCACGCTAGGCGTCAGCCGCGCGCTTCAGTTCGGCCAGGTGCGCGGCTACGCAGTCGCCGAGACGGGTGAGGTTGTAGCCGCCTTCGAGCAGCGACAGGACCCGGCCACCGGCACGGTGATCGGCAATTTCAAGCACACGCTCGCTCATCCACGAGAACGCCGCGGTCGACAGCTTGATTTCGGCGAGCGGGTCGTCGCGATGCGCGTCGAAGCCGGCGCTGATCAGGATCACTTCCGGCGCATAGGCTTCCAGCGCCGGGATGATGCGTTCCATGAACGCGAGTTCGTATGCACTGTCCGTGGAACCTGCACGCATCGGGCAGTTCACGATCGTACCCTTGCCGCGTCCTTCACCGCGCTCCGAGACGGCCCCCGTTCCCGGGTAGTACGGATATTGATGCGTGCTGACGTACAGCACGCTTGGATCCGACTCGAACGTATGCTGGGTGCCATTGCCGTGGTGAACGTCCCAGTCGACGATCGCAATTTTGTCGAAACCATGCTGCCGCTGCAGGTAACGCGCGAGTATCGCGACGTTATTGAACAGGCAGAATCCGAGCGCGGTATTATGCTCGGCATGGTGTCCCGGCGGCCGTACGAGCGCGAACCCGTTGTGGATCTCGCCGGCCACGAGCGCGTCGGCGAGTGCCAGCGGCGCGCCCGCGGCGAGCAACGCAACCTCGTAAGAGCGCGGCGAGATCGCGACATCCATCGAATCCAGGAATGGCAGGCCGGCGCTGCAGGCGGACTCGGCCCGGCGGATATACTCGTCGGTATGTACGGTCTCGACCCAATGCCGCTCTGCCGGGCGTGGCGAGTAGCGGGTGAGTGCGGGAAACCAGTCGAGATGCTCGAGATGCTGCATTATTGCGCTCGCGCGTGCGGGCCGTTCCGGGTGGCCGGGGCCCGTGTCATGAGCGAGAAATTCGACGTCGTAAGCGAAGCCGGTCGGCATGGTTAGATCCTCAAGCGCATGGCGGTACAGCGTATTATCGACAAAATCCAGGCTCCGCGCCGGCCACGCGAACGGTTGAACAACGCGCGATGAAGACGCTACCGGACTATCTCGCGCCCGATTTGCGCATTATCTCGGTCGGCCTGAATCCGTCACCGAACTCTGTCCGCTGCGGGTATCCCTACGCGACCCCGCAAAACCGGTTCTGGCGCGCATTAAACCGCTCGCGGCTCGTTAGCGCGGATTACCCGCCCGGCGTCGACGCGATGAAACGTCTGCTCGAAGCGGAAAAGATGGGCTTCACGGATGTCGTCAAGCGGCCTACGCCGGGGGCAGGCGATCTGAAAGCCGCCGATTTTCGCCACTGGGCGCCCATCGCGCTGGCGAAACTCCGCGCACTGGCGCCGCGTGTCGTATGGTTTCAGGGCAAGGTCAGTTACCGCAACTTCATGTTCTACGCGCAGGGCGTGCGTTTCGAGTCGCTCGAGTGGGGCGCGCAGGCGCAGTTGTGCGCCGGCGCCGCCGTGTTCGTGACCCCGAATCCGAGTGCGGCGAATGCCGCCTACAGTTTCGACGATATCGTCCGCTGGATGGATCGCCTCGCGCTGTTCGTCGCCGCGGAGGAGGTCGGGCAGCGGGATTAATCGACGCGGGCAGCCGCGGCAGTTTTCGGTTGCGTGGACAACAGCGCGTCTTCCGTTGTTGTCTCGACAAGACGGCTTGTCGGCAGGCCCGTCGGCCTCAGCATGTCGGCAACGACGTGGCTCGCCTCTTCGAGGATGATATCGAACTGCTCTTCGTCGTCGCGCTGAGCGAGGTCCTCGTCATCTTCCTCGTCCGCCAGCGGATCGACAGCTTCGTCGTCCTCCTCGTCATCATCCGTGAGCGGGGGAAGGCCGTGTGCCACACGGATCTGGTTCTCGCGCTCGCGTTGTTCGCGTTTGTTCTTGTCGTGCTCGGCTTTGCGCGTTTCGCGCACGAGAGAAACTTCCTTGCGCTCGCGCGCTTCCTCGATAGCGGCTTCCTGCGCGAGCAGGGCCTGAAACGCCGGGTCCTTCGCTACCCGGGACAGGTGTTGTTCACGCAATACATCGATACCGACCTTCGAATTGTCGACGGGCTTGAATCGGGCCGCGGCGATTTTCGCCCAGGGCAGAGCGTTGTTGAGTGCGCGTTCACCGTGGTCGTCCGCGCTCAGGGCGGTCGGGAACACAATGTCGGGCACGACGCCCTTGTGCTGTGTACTGCCGCCGGCGACGCGAAAAAACTGTGCGATCGTCGCCTTCAGCTGACCCAGTTTACCGTCCATCGTATCGTCGAAACGGTTCAAATCGACGAGATTCTGCACCGTGCCCTTGCCGAACGTCGGCTCACCCAAAACGATGCCGCGATGATAATCCTGGATCGCACCGGCAAAAATTTCCGAAGCCGACGCGCTGTTGCGGTCGACGAGTACTGCCAGCGGCCCGCTGTAGGCGACGCCTCGATCGGTGTCGCGCTCGAGTTGTACGCGTCCCTGGGAATTGCGCACCTGTACGACCGGACCGGTATCGATGAACAGGCCGGTCAGGTCTGTTGCTTCGCTGAGTGAACCGCCGCCGTTACCGCGCAGATCGATGATCAGCGCGTCGAACGATTCCTTTTCGAGCTCTTCGATCAGCTGCCGTACGTCCCGCGTGGTGCTGCGATAATTCTCGTCGCCGCGCGATCGGGCGTCGAAGTCCATGTAAAACGTCGGCAGTTCGATGACCGCGATACGGCGCGTGCCCGGCGCTTCGCCAACTTCGAGGATCGAGCTCTTTGCCGCCTGCTCTTCGAGTTGGATCGTATTGCGTTCGATGCTGATAACCTTGCCGGGGCCATCGAGACCCGATTTCTTCGGCAGGATTTCCAGTTTTACGATCGTGCCTTTTTTCCCGCGAATCAGGTCGACGACATCATCAAGCCGCCACCCGACGACATCGACAATGTCACCATCCGTGCCCTGGCCGATACCAATGATGCGGTCGTCGGCGTGCAATTTACCGCCCTTGTCGGCGGGGCCGCCCGGTACGACCTCGCGTACGAGCGTGTGTTCGTTTTCCGTTTGCAGCACCGCACCAATCCCTTCGAGTGACAGGCTCATGCGGATCTTGAAATTCTCGGACGTGCGCGGAGAGAAATACGCCGTGTGTGGATCGATCGACGTCGTATAGGCATTGATGAACATCTGGAACACGTCTTCACTGTTCAACTGGCCCGTGCGGCGCAGGATGCCTTCGTAACGCTTGCGCAACGTGTCGTTGATTTCATCCGGCTCCTTGCCGGCGATGCTGAGCGAAAGGATGTCGTTCTTCACCCGTTTACGCCACAACTCGTCGAGTTCCTGCTCGCTTGCGGCCCAGGCGGCATCTTCACGATCGAACATAAACGTTTCGTCGCGCGAGAAATCGAACGGATTCTCAAGCATTGCGATGGCGCGCGTGATCCGGCTTTCCACCCGTTCGCGATAACGCACGTACATGTCGTAGACCGACTGCAGGTTGGATTGCCGCAGATAATCATCGAGCATCGTTTTATGCTCGTGGAATTCGTCAATGTCGGATTGCAGCAGGTAGCTCTTTGTCGAATCGAGCATTTCCACGTAGCGCTCGAGAATTTTTTCCGACAGTACATCGTCCAGCGGCGGACGCTGATAATGGTAATTTGCGATGAAGTGCGTGATCAGCCGCGTCGCGCGTTTATGCTCCGCGCGCGGCGCGAGCTCGTCTTTCGGCGTGATCGGTACGGCCGCGAAAGCAACCTGGCCGACAAGGATCGCCGCGGCGGCGATTAGCGTGAGAATGATTTTCATGGATCGCTCAGGATGCGCTGATGTCATACTTTAGTATCTTCGAACACTACGACATTCTTTAGGGTGGAAAAGTTTATCTTATTTGCAGGCTCGGCGCTTGAGAAAACAAGGGTTTAATGTGGATATTGGGGGTTTTCCCGCGAACCATGACGGATTCCGGCGACAGCCGGCCCCGCTTGAGCGGTGCGATGGTGCCCGCGGCGACCGCAATGCGAACCGGCAGAAGCCGGGCGTGGCCGGCGGCACCCGACCCGGTGCCGCGCAGACTCCGCGGGTAATGCGTTGATGGGTTCCGCGATCGCTCGCTACGTTGACACGGCCGCGGGTCTCGACCACGTGGTCGAAAATGTGGCGCGCGCGTCAAGCGTCGCCGTCGACACGGAGTTCGTCCGCGAGCGGACCTACTATCCGCGCCTGTGCCTGATCCAGTTGGCCGTGGATGACATGATTTGGTGCGTCGATCCGATTGCGCTGGACGACCTGGGCACGCTCTATGAGGCCCTGAGCGCACCGGGGTGCAGCAAAATCTTCCACGCGGCACGCCAGGACCTCGAAATCTTCTACCACGCGCACAGCGACGTCCCCGCGCCATTGTTCGATACCCAGATTGCCGCGGCCTTGCTTGGGCGCCCGGATCAGATCGCCTATGCCGGCCTCGTCGCGGAACTGTGCGGGGTCGATCTCGACAAGAGCAGTTCGCGGACGGACTGGTCGCGACGGCCGCTGAGCACGCGACAGCTCGATTATGCTGCCGACGATGTGCGCTATCTCGGTTCGATGCAGCAGCAGCTCGAACAGGAACTCGTCGCGAGCGGTCGCATCGCCTGGTTCGAAGAGGAGTGCCAGCGGCTGACCGAACCGACGCTCTACAGCGCGGAACCGGCGGATGCCTGGCAGCGGCTGAAAGGGCTGGAAAAGCTGAGCGAGACCGAATTCGCCCGTGCTGTCGCGCTCGCCGAGTGGCGCGAAGTGACCGCGAAAGCGCGCGATTTGCCGCGCGGCTGGATCCTGAAAGACGATCGGCTCCTTGCGCTCGCGCGCGAAGCACCGCGCACGCTGTCGGCGCTGGGCGATACGACCGGCATCTCCCCCGGCCTCGTACGTCGCTACGGCGCGACCCTGCTCGACTTGCTGAACTCACGAGTACCGCGCGAACCGCTGCCACCGCCGACGAAACCGCGCCTGAGCGCCACCGGCAAAAAGCTGCTGGATCGTCTGCTCAGGGAACTCGGCGAGTTGTGCCGGGATCTCGGGGTCTCGACGTCCCTCGTCGCGACCCGGCGGGAGATGGAAATGGCCGTCGGTCGGCGGACCGGTATACGGCTCTACGAGGGGTGGCGTGAAGCCCTGTTTGGTGCCTACGTGCGGGCGGAAGTCGAGGCGGCCCACAGCGCGGCCGTGTTATGCGTTTGAGGCGCGCCTGCCGGTCGGCGCCGGCGATTTACATATAGCTCGCGAATTCCCGCTCGAAGCTCGGGAATGACATGTTGATGACGTTGATATCGAAACTCGGCAGGATGTCGGATTTCGATTCGCGTTCGAGGAGGAATTTGAACGCCGCCTCGACGCAGGCATCAGGGGTGATTTTGCCGCCGGTCAGCTTCTGGTAGCTTGCATCGGTCAGGGTGACCCGGTGCTTTGTGGAGCCGGCCGAGTCCGAGACCACAACATTGAAGACCATCGGGTCGTCGCCCGATTTGCGTTCGATTTCAATCATGAGAGCCGAAAATCCGTAGCGGTTCGACGCTATGTTACGCCGATTCGTTCATTACACAAGGTGACTGCCCGGCCTCAACCGGCGATATCGAGCAGTTCGATTTCGAAGATCAGGGTCTCGTTCGGCCCGATTACGGCACCGGCCCCCTTCGCGCCATAGCCAAGGCTGGGCGGGATAAATACCTGCCAGCGGCTACCAACCCGCATTAACGGAATCGCTTCCTGCCAGCCCTTGATGACGTTACCGAGGTTCAGCGTTGCAGACTCGCCACGGCGACGCGAACTGTCGAACTCGCGTCCGTCCATCAGCGTGCCGACGTAATGGACCTCGACAGTGCTGTTCGGTTTCGGAAATTCACCGGCACCGGTTCGCAGCACCTTGTATTGCAAACCACTGGAGAGTGCGACGACGCCTTCGCGTTTCGCGTTTTCCTCGAGGAATTCCTTACCAGCCTTCAGGTTCGACTTTGCCCGTTCACGCAGTCCGTCATTAACCGATGATTCGCCCTTGCTGAGCGCTTCCTGCATGGCGCCAGGCTCGAGGCGTGGTTTCGAGCCGTCGATCGCGTCGCGAATCGCAAGGTTGAACGCATCCGAATCGAGTTGAACGCCCTGGCGGATGAGACTCTGGCCGATCTGGATGCCAATTGAGTAGCTGAATTTCTCCTGATCCGTTTCGAGCGAAGTACCGACGCCGAAAACCGGGGCGGTCGTAAACAGGGTAAAGGCTAGGAACAACGTCCGTTTCATTGCGGGAGACTCTCCATTGGCGTGTGCGATCAGGGGCCGCATCTTCCCACAGAAGCGCCGCGGGTCAAACTTTCCGCGCGCGCACGCCGTTTACAGTGCCGCTGCTGTGCGTAACAGCGCATACACGGCTTCGGCCATCACGCGGTAACCCGCGGCATTCGGATGGATCGGATCGGATTTCAAACCGGCATCACCGAGGACGTCCGCGAGCACGTCTGCCTCGAGCGGTACGTCCATCGACGCCGCAATCTCACGATATATTTCGGCCGTGCCGAGCAACAGGCCGGGCCGCGGCACGCCGACGAGTACGACCTCGACGCCGCGTTGCCGCGCGAGCGTAATCATCGCACGCAGATTCGTCGCCAGTTGCCCGATATTGCGCTTGCGCAGCATGTCGTTGCCGCCATGGCACAGGATCATTAACTGCGGATTCGTCGCCGCGAGGACACCGGGCAGCCGGCTCAGTCCGGCGGCCGACAGTTCGCCAGGAATGCCGGCGTTGACCACGGTGTGTCCCGTGAGACCGCCGAGCACCGCGGGATAGCTCGCGGCATTGGCGGCCCCGGTGCCGCGGGTCAGGCTGTCGCCGAACGCAAGAATAACGGCATCACGGGGCAGCGGTGAGAGCGGCGGCGGTTCGTCCGCGCAGCCCGTCAACATGCAGCAGGCGACAATGAACACGATCCGGGCCAGGACACCGCTCGGGGTGTCACCGGGAATGCGGTTGCTCAAGCGCTTTTCGTTGCTGTGAATTTGACGACCGGATGTTCACCCGTCGCCTGTAATCGCAAGACGACCCCGGTCGGGACGAAAATCGAATCGCCCGGCTTCAGGGCCATAGTATGACCTTCGACGTCGATCAGCAGTTCGCCGGTCAGGATCGCGATAACGGTGTCGTGGTCGGAGACGTGCTCGCGCGGTTTGTCGTTCGGCGTGAGTATCTCTTTCGTCGTGTCGTAGCCCCACACGAGGAGCTTCTGGGTCAACGACTGCTCGCTCAGCGGCCCGTCGTTCGGCTTGTCCCAGCGTTCGAGTTTCAGCTTGCTCAGCGGCTTGTACGTGACAATCTTGTTGCCGCCCTGGAAGCGCGCTTCGTACAGCGCGGCATCGGCGCGGGTCGACAGTTCTTCCTTGTTCAATCCGCGCGATGGTTTCATCGTCGCGACCCCGACGTGAACGGTTACCGTCTCGCGGTTCTTCGATCCCGCATGGGCGATCTTGGTCCCCTCGATGCGCTTGCGCAGCGCTTCGGCCATGCGCGCGGCATTGCGTATGTCGCAACCCGGCAACATGAGCGCCAGCTTTTCATCTTCGTAACGGCCGGCGAGGTCACCCGAGCGGCGGCCGAAACCTTTCATTGTCTGGCCAAGCCGTTTCAGCAGCGCATCGGCGGACTGATTGCCGTAATTCGACGCGTAGTCCTCGAACTCATCGATTTCGACGACGACGAGCGAGACCGGTTTTTCTTCGCGCATCGCGCGGCGCCACTCGGAGTCGAACTCCACATCAAAATGACGCCGGTTCGCGAGCCCGGTCACCTGGCACATTGGCGACACGCGCTCGAGCGTATCGGCAAGGGCTTTCGCCTTGCCCTGCACGAGGCCGAGGTCTGCCGCGGTGCGGCGCAGCGTGATTTCCGCCTGCTCGCGCTTGTCGGCGTTCGTTTTCAGCGCAACGTTGAGTTTTTCAACCTGGGTGCGCCGCTGGTCGAGGTGACCCGTGAGTTGCTCGCATTCAGTCTGCGCCATGACGGCTTCCCACATGACCTGCTTGATCACGCGGCCGCACAGTGCGGTGATGACAAACGCGGCGAGGGCGCCCACGGCAAACAGCGCACCGTTCGCGTCCAGTCGAATCCCCGCAGCGAGCGCTGGCGGCGCGAGGGCGGCAGCGGCGAACACAACGGTGATGACATAGGAGCCGGCGAACAAGACGACCCCGGCCAGGCTCACCGCGGCGGCGACGGCGAGCGCAACGGCTGCGGCGGAGAGTTGATCGTTGACGAGCAGCGTTGCGGCGATCGCACCCCACAGTGCACCGGCCGCGATGGTGCCGACATTGAACGTGAGTTCCCAGCGCCTGACCGCGGAACTCGGTCGCGGTTTGCTGTTGTAGATGAGGGCAATGAGCAGGCGGATAATTGACAGCACCGCGGCAGAACCGCACAGCGCGATCATTGCAACCGAGCCGTTCGCGACCCAGACCGCGGCAAGCAGCACGCAAGCGCCGAGCAAGCCCACGATGCAATCGAGTCGTGCCGCGTTGAACAAGCGGTCGACCTGCTTCACGCCTATTCTGAATACGGCTGTCTCGGTAAGATCCATAAGCTTATTGTTGTTAGCCACGACCACTGTCGTCCGGGGGCCGTCTCCCGCGACTGACGGGCGGTCAGTTTAATCAGTTTATCAGCACCTTACGCCGGCATTATAACGATCACTGGCAGATCTTCCTAACAACTGGCCAAAGCGCACTTGTGCCTTGAACCGCTGACGTGCCCGGCGCTCCGCGTATTGATGGCGGCGCAGCATTGCGGCGGCTTTAGGTCACCTGCCCGGTACCGCTCCCGGTTCGCGTTCCGCGGCGCAATGTCGTCGCGATCAGCATCACCGCGAGACCGCAGGCAAAACCCGGCAACAGCGAATAAACCGCGAATATACCGCTGTCACGCTGTTCCCACACCGCGACGGTCGCGGCACCAACGCCGATCCCCGCCAGGATCCCGCCACGCGGGGCCGCGGGCGCGTAAAGGCTCATGATCACGGCGGGACCAAGACTCGCGCCAAAACCGGCCCAGGCGGTTGCAACGAGCTTGAGCACCCCCGCCTGCGCGCTCAGCGCGAGGTGCCAGGCGACGATACAAACGCAGCACACGGCGGCGCGGTGCCAGGCAAGCCCGCGCATGCGACGTCCTTGCCGGCGGGGGAGCAGGTCGTGGGTGAGCGCCGCGGCAGCAACGAGTAATTGCGAATCCGCCGTGCTCATGATGGCGGCGAGAATCGCGGCGAGGCAGATCCCGGCGACGACGGGGTGCAGCAGCGCGTCGAGCAAACGGATAAACACGGTTTCCCGATCGAATGCGAGCATTGCCGGGTCGAGAACCCAGTGACCGCCCAGACCGACGATGATTGCCGCAATCAGCGCGATCCCCGTCCAGGCGGTCGCGAGTCGTCGAGCCGGGACGGCACTTGCCGGATCGCGCAGTGCCATGAACCGGGTGAGGATGTGCGGTTGTCCACAATAACCCAGCCCCCACGCGAGCGCAGACGTGACGCTCATTGCCGACAGCGCGTTCAACGACGGCGCGATGCGAACGCCTGCCGGATCGGTCGTGGGGGTGCCGAGCGCGATCGCAGCCACGAATGTCAACGCGCCGAACATGAGGGTTGCCTGCAACGCGTCCGTCCAGGCGACCGCCAAAAAGCCGCCGAACACGGTGTACACAACGATGAGCACGGCCCCCAGGGTCACGGCGTCGGGGTAGTCGATCGGAAATGCGGTGGCGAACAGCTTGCCGCCGGCAACAAATCCCGCAGCGGTATAGAACACGAAGAATACGAGAATGCACAGCGCGGTGAGCCGGCGCAGCATGTGGCCCGGGTCGTCGAAACGGCGCTCGAAATACTCCGGCAGCGTCAGCGCGTCACCGTGCAGGGCTGTTTCGCGACGCAGTCGCTCGGCGATGAAGCGCCAGTTCAGATATGTGCCAATGAACAGCCCGAGCGCGACGAGAGCAGCTTCCGAGACGGCCGCGTACGCCAGCCCCGGCAGCCCGAGCAACAGCCAGCCACTCATGTCGGAAGCACCGGCACTGAGCGCCGCAACCCAGTAGGGCAGGCGCCGACGGCCGAGCATGAAGTCGTTTGCGTCCTGCGTTGCCCGCCACGCAAGCGCGCCGATCGCGGCCACCGCGGCAAGGTAGACGCCGAAGCCAAACAGCAGTTCGAAGCGAACGTTCAGCATGCAGCTTGCGCTTCGTCGTCTTCCACGGCGTGTTGCACAAAAATACGTGTTGCGGGCACGTGGCGACTCACCGCGTCGAGTGCCGTGCGCAGCAAGGCGCCTGTTCCGCCGGCCGTGTAAACCCCGTCGGTGTCGTCGAAGGCGGTGGCGAACAGGGCTTCGTCGGGGTACAGCCGTTGTATGCGTTTCGCGAACTCGCGCGGCAGACGCAGGCCACCGAGCGTGACCGAATGGATGGCGGCCGGGTCGAGCGTGGCAAATACGCGCGCGAAAAACTCCCGGTAGACGGCCTCGCAATCGGCGAATACGAGCAGCGGGTCGAAACGCAGGCCGATCGGCCAGCCGTGCTGTTGCAGGCGCTTCAGTGCGCCGAGTCGTTCATCGAGCCCCGGGGTGCCGTGTTCGAAGCGGGTGATGACGCAAGCAGGTGCAATGCTCATCGCGACAATGCAGTGCGCATGCGCCGATTGCGCGAGCAGTGAACGGATCTGGGTGCTTTTCGTGCGTAACTCGATTGTCGCCTCAGGGAGGCCGGCGAAACCGGCGACAAAATATTCCGCGAAACCGGTCAGCGGCTCGAGCGCGAGGCTGTCGCAGTCGTAACCCGAAAAAATATGCACGGGACCGTCACAGTCGCGCGATACGGCGGCGATTTCCTCGAGAAACGCTTCGTAGTTGACGAACAGCACGTAGTTCGCCGACGTAAACATGCCCTGGAGGAAGCAGTAACGGCAGTCGAACGGGCAGTTCAGCAGATGCGAGAAATAATAGTTATGCGGGGCACCGAGGTGCTGGCCTGCCGGGACCGGGCTCAGACGCGGCGTGGATTTTTCCGCGAGTATCAGTGCCGGACGTGCTTTCTGCGCGCGAAAATTCTGTTGCCGGCGATTGAAGATTTCCGCATAACTCGCGCACTCGATGACTCGTGCCCTCGGATAGCGCCGCAGCACGGAACGTGCACGTGGATGATCGACCACTGCCGTTTCGACATAGATGGAATCGATCACGGGACCTCCAGGCGCAGCGGTTCACTGTCGATGACCTCCGCGAGATGCCTGAGCACTGCGCGCGCGTCCGTACAGTGCGTTAAATCGACCGGCGGCCACGCGGAATCCGGGCGCAACAACGAGCAGCGCCGCTCGAGCTCCGCGAGTTGCAGCGCTTGCGTGACGCTGAAACGCCAGCGCTGCAGAATCGGATCGGATGACTCACGAACCGGTGCCGGTGTCACCCGCGCCGCAAATCCGGTGAGCTGTTCAGCCACGTCCGCGATCACGTCGATCTGAGCGCGCACGAGATCGGTGATGGTCTGGCGATTCAGCGCGTCGAGGTGCTCGGCATTGTTGTCCGAGACAATCTTCAGAACGTGCGCGAATTCAACACCGCTCGTGCGTATCGCCGCGGCGAAAAACGCCGCGGACTCCATGTCGCACAGCGCATCGCCGTGATAGGACGTCGTCGGCCGATCGAAACACGCGACGCGAAAGCTCGCGCACGGCGCATTGAACACGATGGCCGGGTAGTGCACCTGCGCAGTCGCGAGGTCGTCGATCCGGTGTGCGATGCCGATAGTGCCGAGACTTGCGTCGCGATGACCCGCGATGCCGACATTGAGCCACAGCGATTGCGCGGACCCGCGGTCCATACCGCTGAGGACACCGACGGCAAACGCGCTCGCGGATTTGCCGACGCCGGACACCGCGAGGCGAACCCCCGCGTTGTCATACCACGTGATGCCGTTCGTTCGCCGCGGCTGTCCGAGTTTGAAGCGGTCGATAATCGGGCGCGCCTCGCTGGGCAGCGCGGTGATAAAGTTGAGTTGCACAGACATCGTTAATGTTCCGGCTCGTGGCGAACGCGTTTACAGCGCCGACATGATGCCCGCGATTGCGCGTGCCCGCGACCGCTGTACCGGCATTGCGCTGACACCTGCGAGCGCCCGCCGCCCGAGATGGCCTCGCTGCCCCCAGGGGTTTGCTCTAGAATCAGCGCGAGCATGCGGCCGGTCGCGCCGCACAGTTACGGCTCGGGACAATGACGGAAAAATTGATCGCTGGCGCGGCTTTCACACAATGCCTCCGCCGGGTACCGGAACCGCGTTATGGATGATCCGAAGATCCTTGCGAGCGCGCTGGCAGCGGCCATCCTGTTCGCGTTCCTGTTGCGGTTCTATCGGGTCCATGTACGGCCGGGATTTACCCGCGACAACTGGCTGCGGGCCGTGGGCGGCATTGCGATCATCATCGCCTCGATTCTCCTGAGCGTCTGGTGGCGACGGCATATGTGAAACGCAGACCGACCCGGTCGCGAGCCGGCGGGACGCCGGTCAGTCGGGCCCGGCCGGTGCAAGCGGGGAGGGGATGAAGTCAAACCGGTTACCGAGTTCGGTACTCGACACGACCCGGGCCACAACGTCGTGATTGCCGATCCGCAACCCGGCTTGCGTGCGCGTTCCCGAGGCGAGTGAGGCGAGCCGCTCCGCCGGGTCGGAATGCGGTTCGCCCGGTACGCTCAGCGATTCCGCGAACCGGACGATATCGCGGTCATCCAGCAGGCCGACCCCATGTTCACTCGTGAGCAACACGTTGCCATGCTCGTCGACGTAGACGCCTGAAATCTCCCGCGCGTTCAGATCCGTATGCGTGACGACCGCATTGTGGCCGTCGAGGCGATAGATCCACGGCGTGTATGCGAGTTCGCAATAGACTCGTTGCGGCCCGTTCTGAACGAACCAGGCGCCGTCGGTATCGCGCGCGTAGTTGCGGTTCAGAAATGCGACTGCCCGCGCGTGGGTGATCCTGGCGCCCTTGATCAGCCAGTGGCCGCGGCGATCGAGCTGCAGCCAGCCATAACACGCCGGCACATTTGGCCATTTCGCAATCGCGCGCAGGACATCATCGTCGAACGTTTCATTCATAGCCGGGATTCTGCCAGATAGCGGCAGACCGTTCAGCGAATCGGCAATTCCGTCTTTTTCACGATATTGCGCAGCGAAAAACTCGAATGGACACGGGTAACCCCGGGCAGACGGGTCAGGTGCGTCGAATGTATGCGCTCATAGTCCGCGGCGTCGGCGGCCACAACGCGCAACAAAAAATCAGCCTCGCCGGTCATCAGATAGCATTCGACAACCTCGGGTACGTCCGCCACGGCGCGCTCGAATTTTTCGAGGTCTTCGCGCTGCTGACGGTCGAGGCTGATCTGGACGAAGACCGTTGTGGAGAAGCCGACTTTCGCCTGATCGACTATCATCGCGTACCCGCCGATAACGCCGCTGTCCTCGAGGTTGCGCACGCGCCGCAGGCAAGCCGATTCCGACAGGTTCACGCGTTGAGCGAGCGCGACATTGCTCAGGCGGCCATCGAGTTGCAACTCGTGCAGGATGGCCCGATCCGTGCGGTCGATTTTCATATACGGGGATTTCAGAGCGCAAAACGGGCGTTAAGTAGAATTATCTTGCGAAACGGCATGGATTGAAACAATAACCGGCATTTAATTCGACCAAAATCGGTCTATCCTGCGCTGAACTGCCGAAAGTTTCCGGTGATAACGCCCGGCCACACAGGGGATTGCGCGATGAAAATTGGAGTACCGACCGAAATCAAGGCGAACGAATTCCGCGTGGGCCTCACCCCACAGAGTGTTGCGGAACTAGTGCGCGATGGCCACAGCATCCTGGTTCAGAGTGGGGCGGGGGCGGGAATACTCGCGCAGGACGCCGATTACGTGAGCGCCGGCGCGACGATCGCGGTCGACGCGGCCGCGGTATTCCGCGACAGCGACCTCATCATCAAGGTCAAGGAGCCACAACCGAGCGAATGCGCGATGCTGCGACCTGAGCAAATCCTGTTTACTTACCTGCATCTGGCCGCGGACGAACAGCTGACCCGCGCCTTGATGGCCAGCGGCGCGTGCGCAATCGCCTACGAAACCGTCACCCACCCGGACGGCAGCCTGCCGTTGCTCGCCCCGATGAGCGAAGTCGCCGGACGCTTGTCGGTGCAGGCCGGTGCACGCGCGCTCGAACGCGAAAGCGGCGGGGCCGGCATTCTGCTCGGCGGAGTGCCTGGCGTGCCGGCGGCGAATGTCGTCGTGATTGGCGGCGGGGTCGTCGGGACGAACGCGATCGAAATGGCGCTCGGACTCAACGCGCGGGTAACCGTACTCGACAAATCACTGCCGCGCTTGCGCGAACTCAACGCGCGGTTCGGCGGAAAGCTGAATACGCTGTACGCGACACCGCCGGTCCTCGCCGGTGCCGTGCGCGATGCCGACCTCGTGGTTGGCGCGGTGCTCGTGCCCGGTGCCGCGGCGCCGAAGCTCGTTTCGCGGTCGTTGACCGCACAAATGCATTCTGGCAGCGCTGTTGTCGATGTTGCGATCGATCAGGGCGGGTGTTTCGAAACGAGTCACGCGACGACGCATGCGGATCCGACGTTCATCGTCGATGGTGTCGTGCACTATTGCGTCGCGAACATGCCCGGCGCAGTGCCGCGCACCTCGACGTACGCATTGAACAACGCGACATTGCCCTACGTGGTGCGTCTGGCCAGTCTTGGACTCGCGCGTGCGCTCGACGCCGATCCCGGTTTGCGTGCCGGGCTGAACATTGCCCACGGCGAGATTACCCAGGCGGCCGTCGCGGAGGCTTTCGAACTGCCGTACCGCGACGCGGAAACCGTGTTGCACGCAGCTTAGGCAACGAGCGGCGGATTTTCGAGCACGCGGGTGATCGCGCGGGTGAGCGTGCGCAGATCGGGTTCGTCGATAACGTACGGCGGCATGACGTAGACGAGACGTCCGAAAGGCCGCACCCACGTGCCCTGGTCGACGAACGCCTGCGGCATGCGGTACATGTCGACCGGCTCGTGCAGTTCAACCACGCCGATTGCGCCGAGTACACGAACCTCCTTCACCGCCGGGAAATCCGCGCACACCGCGAGTTCCGCGGCCAATTGCTGCTCGATGCGGGCAATTTTCGTTGCCCATGGTTCATCGAGCAGTGTATCGATGCTCGCGCTCGCCACGGCACACGCAAGCGGGTTCGCCATGAACGTCGGCCCGTGCATGAACACGCCGGGTTCGCCGTTACTGATGGTAGCGGCCACCTCAGCGGTCGTCACGGTCGCCGCGAGCGTCATCATCCCGCCGGTCAGTGCTTTCCCGAGACACAGGATGTCCGGGACGACGTCGGCATGCTCCAGCGCGAACAGCTTGCCGGTCCGCCCGAAGCCGGTAGCAATTTCGTCGAAAATGAGCAGTACGCCGAGTTCGTCGCACAATTGCCGCAACGCTTGCAGGTACCCCGGGTGATAAAACCACATCCCGCCGGCCCCCTGAACGACGGGCTCGACGATGACGGCCGCGAGTTCGGCGTGGTGCGCGCGTAAGGCAGTTTCCAGCGGCGCCATCGCCGCCGGGTCGAATGCCGCGCCGAAACGAACGGATGGCCGTTCGACAAACACGTGTTGCGGCAGTACGTCGCTGAACAGACTGTGCATGCCCGTCACGGGATCGCACACCGCCATCGCGCCGAATGTGTCGCCGTGGTAACCACCGCGCAGGGTCAGGAGCCGGTGTTTTGCCGGTGCCCCGCGCGCGGCCCAGTATTGCATCGACATCTTCAACGCAACTTCGACGGCGACGGAACCCGAATCGGCGAAGAATACGTGTTCGAGCGGGGCCGGGCTTATATCGATCAGGCGGGCCGCGAGTTCTACCGCGGGCCGATGCGTCAGGCCACCAAACATGACATGAGACATGTGCTGCGCCTGCTCGCACAGCGCGGCGACCAGGCGCGGATGCCCGTAACCATGAATTGCCGACCACCACGACGACATCCCGTCGACGAGTTCACGCCCGTCGGTGAGTCGCAGGCGTACGCCCGCGGCGCTCTCGACCGCGAACACGGGCGGCGGAGCCGTGAATGTGCTGTAGGGATGCCAGATGTGCGCGCGGTCGTAATCGAGCAACGCCTGCGTCGAGTCCACAAGGGTCCGGGCCGGCATCGCAGCTTACTGCCGCGCGTCAACGGTTTGCCAGCGTACCGGCGTGTCGGGGAGGAATGACGTGATTTCGTCGTCGCCGACGCGCACCGGTGGCGGGCGGCGCAGCGGGGCAACACGCCGCAGCGTGATCGTGTCGTCGTTGACCGGCCGGCCGTAAAACGCGGCGCCAAATCTGGCGGCAAAATCCGCGAGCCGATCCAGCCTGCCCATGTCGTCGAAGACCTGCGCGTAGCACGCGAGGGCAGTTGCCGCATTGTAGACCCCGGCGCAACCGCACGCGCTTTCTTTCGCCGCGTTCACGTGTGGCGCCGAATCCGTGCCGAGAAAAAATTTCGGATTCCCCGAGGTGGCCGCCTCACACAGCGCGAGCCGGTGTTCTTCGCGCTTTGCCACCGGCAGGCAGTAAAAATGCGGCCGGATACCGCCGGTAAACATCGCGTTGCGGTTGATCAACAGATGGTGCGGGGTCAGCGTTGCCGCAACCTGCGGGCCCGCGCCCGCGACAAATTCGATGCCCTGGCGGGTCGTGACATGTTCGAGCACAACCGGCAGCCGCGGGAAGCGCTCCACGATGCCGCTGAGCGTGCGTTCTATGAACACGGCTTCGCGGTCGAACACGTCGACCCGCGGGTCGACGACCTCGCCATGCACGAGCAACGGCATCCCGAGTGATTGCATTTCATCGAACACCGGGTCGAGCCGATCGATTCGCGTTACACCGGCTTCGGCATTCGTCGTCGCGCCCGCCGGGTAAAGCTTCGCCGCAACGAGGACGTCGTCGGCGAATCCGGCGCGCAAGTCGGCCGGCTCGGTCGTGTCAGTCAGGTAGCAGGTCATCAACGGTTGGAACGCACTACCGGGACGCAGCGCCGCGAGGATCCGGTTGCGGTAGGCCCGGGCCAGTGCACTCGTGGTGACCGGCGGAGTCAGGTTCGGCATGATGATGGCGCGGCCGAATACCGCGGCGGTATCGTTTATGACGGCCGCGAGCACCGCGCCATCACGCACGTGCACATGCCAGTCGTCAGGACGCGGGATGGAAATCTGTTGTTCACTCATCGCGGGGAATTTAGCACGGCCAGGTTCGCCGGCGCGACGCCACGACCGAGCGGGACGTGACTTGTGGCCGACGATCGGTAGAATCCGCACTGTTTCGTGGTCACGGCCGGCCGGATGTCTCGCCCCGCCGGACCGGACAACCCTGACGCTCGTGTTTGCCGGAGGAAGCAATGCAAGGATTGATGATGGACATACCGCTGCTGATCACCTCGATCATGCGGCACGCAGACCGCAATCACGGCGGTCGCGAGATCGTTTCCGTAACCGGGGACAATCCGCTGCATCGCTATACCTTCAATGACTGTTTCGCGCGCACCCGCAAACTCGCCAACGCCCTGCAGCGACTCGGCGCCAGCCCGGATGCGCGGATCGCGACGCTCGCGTGGAACGACTATCGCCATATGGAACTGTATTTCGGCATTTCCTGCAGCGGCCGCGTCTGCCACACGATCAACCCGCGACTGTTCGAGGAACAACTCATCTACATCATCAACCACGCGGAGGACGAGTACATTTTCGTCGACGTAATGTTCGTCCCGCTGCTCGAAAAAATCGTCGGCGACTGTCCTCTCGTCAAGGGCTATGTCGTGATGACGGATCGTGAGCACATGCCCGCGACATCGCTGCCGGACGTCCTGTGTTACGAAGAACTGATCGCCGATGAGCCGGACACCTACGACTGGCCGCTCCTGGACGAGAAGACCGCCGCCGGCCTGTGCTACACGTCCGGCACGACGGGCCACCCCAAGGGCGCGCTTTACAGCCACCGTTCGACCGTGCTGCATACCTACGGACAGGCGCTTGTCGATACGATGGGCCTGTCCGCGCTGGACTGCGTACTGCCTATCGTGCCGATGTTCCACGTTGGCGCGTGGGGCTTTCCTTTCGCCGGCGCAATGGTCGGGGCGAAGTTCGTGATGCCGGGGGCGAAGCTGAGCGACCCGAAAATGCTCGTCGACCTGATCAACAACGAAGGCGTCACGGTATCCGCCGGGGTGCCGACGGTGTGGTTGCCGGTATTGAAGTACCTGAAGGAGAGCGGGCGCAATCTCCACCCCTTGCGCAAGACCGCGATCGGCGGCTCCGCCTGCCCGCTGTCGATGATGGAGGATTTCCGCGACAACTACGGCGTGCAGGTGATCCACGCCTGGGGCATGACGGAAACGAGTCCACTCGGTACGGCCAATAACCATACGGCGGATACCGTGAAACTCGAAGGCGATGCGCTTCAGCACCACCTGCAGAGCGCGGGTCGCGCCGTGCCGGGGGTTGAGCTGAAAATCACCGACGATGATGGTAACGAACTGCCGTGGGATGGCGTCGCCTTCGGTGCGCTGAAAATTCGCGGACCATGGGTTTGCGCCGATTACTACAAGCTCGACCAACCCAGCGATGCCCATGCCGAACCGGGCTGGTTCAATACCGGTGACGTCGCCACGATCGATCCGCATGGCTTCATGCGGATCACCGACCGCACGAAAGACGTGATCAAATCCGGCGGTGAATGGATCAGCTCGATCGATCTCGAGAATGTCGCGATGGGGCACCCCGCGGTCGCGGAAGCCGCGGTGATCGGCATCGCGCATCCGAAGTGGCAGGAGCGTCCCCTGCTCGTTGTCGTGCCGGTCGAAGGCGAGACCGTCGATGCCCAGGAGTTGATCCGCTACTTCGACGGCAAGATAGCGAAATGGTGGACCCCCGATGATGTCGCGATTGTCGACGAGTTGCCGCACACGGCGACCGGCAAGATCAGCAAGCTGAAATTGCGTGAGCGCTTCGTCGACTACAAATTACCGGAATCGGCGGGCAGTTAGGTCGCGACGCTACTGTCTCGTGCGGGGACGAGCAGGCTTTGCAGATGCGCGCGGAGCGGGGCGGGGATCGTGCACGGCTTCTCCGTCTTGTCGACGAAGACATCGATGAAGTAACCGCTCGCGGCGATCGCGGACTCGCCTTGCGTGAACAGCCCGAGTTCGTAGCGCACGCTGCTGTTACCGAGCCGGGCTACGCGCAGGCCGCACTCGACGATTGCGGGGTAGCGCAGCGAATTGTGAAATCGGCACAGGTTCTCCACGGTAAACGGAACCGCGGGTCCGTCGAGCAGGTCAAAACCACCCTCGACGGTGAGGTAGTGCATGATCACGGTGTCGTAGAACGTGTAGAAGCGCACGTTATTAACGTGGCGGTACGCGTCGAGGTCGTTCCAGCGCAAGGCAATACGGTGAAAATAGCGAAAGTCATCGCGGGTTTGTGCGGCATGCGCCTGGGACTCCGTCACGCGGCTCTCCTGTCGTGGTTCGATAGCAAAAATTCGTTACGTTGGCAGTAAAAACTGGCATATCGTAGCAGGCCGACTAGAATGTGAGTTATCGCGCGCCGCTTCAGGTGAAACCTTGAGATAATTCATGGTGTTGTAATTGCTTTTGTGTAAACCACATGAGGATTATGGGGAAGCCTGATCCGGCCGGCCCGAATTCAAGACTCACAGCAATATGAGGCAGTTGTAGTTCGAACATGTCCGAAGATGACGAGCTGAATGGTATCGCGGAGATTTCGCGTACCGAACCTGACCAGGCGGCGGTTCCTAACGGCACGGTCTCCTCGATTCGTGGCACCCCGTGCGTGTATTACGATGGTTACTGGATCCGCAAATACGAAGTGCCCGCGGACAAGGACGCGGCCCGCCTCGAACTGATCGACGGCCTGACGAAGCGCGTGTTTCACCACACCGAGCCGGGAATCAACACACCCGGGTACAAGCTCGAGAGTGCGCGAGCGGCTTATGAACGGGAATCGGAACCTGAGCGTAAACGGGTCAATGCGGCGATGCTCGCCGGCGCCCTGCTGAATCGCGGCAGCGATATTTTCGGCATGATTTTCCGCATGAAACAGAAGGGCATCGAGATCACCGATCAGAACGAATTGCTGCTCGAATGCGAATCGTGTTTCCTCGAGGCGCTCGACCTCGGTCGACAGGTGCGGCACTACAGTGGAGAGGAAGGTCTTGATGAGTTGTGGGGCGAACCACTGAAAGTATTCTCGATGCCGATAGCGCAGTACTACGAATCGCGCTACATCAAAATTGCGCAAACGATGGCGGCGATTGACGAGATCGCCCGCAAACTAAGCGACGTGCTCGTGTTGAGCCCGGCGTTCGCGCCCGCCGAATCCCTGTTGCGCGCTTACGCGGTCGCGGCGAAACATGAAATCGAAACCATGAAGACCGACCCGGTGATCTTCCAGGTGTGGCCGGAGTTCGTCGCGACCGGTAACGAGCTGTGGCGGTTTCAGGCGGCCCCGGAAGGGTCCGGGCTCGGGGAGGAACTCATGCGTGACGGCAATCGCCTGATCCGTGAAGGGAAGAACCTGATGGAGTGGATCGCCTTCGCGCGCATCCCGATGCCAGCGACGACGGCGAACTTCGTTCGCAACTGCGACGCGTTTATTACGAAAGCCGATCCAGAAATTGCAGCCTGAGCCCGGCGTTCCGTCCGTCCTGCAACCGGTTCGGGCGGTAGACTTGCGCCTGCGCCCGGTGCCGGCCTGATGCAGGCGGTATTGCGTGAACTGAGCCGGATCGTCGGCGCCAGTGCCTGCGTCGTCGATCCGGATCCGGACGATCCGCGACTTGTCGACGAACGCGCGAACTACCACGGCCGCGCGGCGGCAATTGTCACACCCGGTACGACGGCCGAGGTCGCGGCCGTTGTCACCGCTTGCGCTGACGCCAACCTCGCGATCGTCCCGCAGGGTGGTAACACCGGTTACTGCGGCGGCGCGACCCCGGACGCACACGGTCGCTCCGTCGTGCTGTGTCTTGCGCGCCTGAACCGGATCAGGGCACTCGACACGGCGGCAGCAACACTGACCGCAGAAGCCGGGGTCGTGCTCGCCGATGCCCAGGCCGCGGCCGCCGACCGCAACCTGCTCCTGCCGCTCGGCATGGGTTCACAGGGAAGCTGCCAGCTGGGCGGGAATTTGTCGACGAATGCCGGTGGCTTGTCGGTGTTGCGCTACGGCACGGCACGCGATCTCGTGGCCGGTCTCGAAGTGGTTCTGCCCGACGGCAGGGTGCTCAGCGACCTGCGCGGGCTGCGCAAGGACAACACGGGCTATGATCTGAAACAGCTATTCCTTGGCGCCGAGGGTACGCTCGGTATCATTACCGCCGCCGTGTTACGGCTACAGCCGCAACCGCGTTCCACCCTGACGGCATGGCTTGCGATCGAGCACGTCGACCAGGCATTGCGCCTGCTCGGCGCTTTGCGCGGCGGCGTCGGTGACTGCGTGACGTCGTGCGAGTATGTCGCGGGCGACGCATTCGCGCTCCTGCTGTCCCGGTTTCCCGATTTTCAGGACCCGCTGGATGGTCACACAGGTGATCACGTACTCGTCGAACTGATGGCCTTCGACGATGGCGAGGCGTTGCGCGCAGGATTCGAACGCATCGTCGCGGATGCGCTCGAGGCGGGGACGATTCGCGACGCCGTCGTTGCCCAGACGGAAACGCAGCGACGTGCGCTTTGGATGCTGCGCGAATCCATCCCCGCCGCCGAGAGGCTCGCCGGCGGCTCCGTCAAACACGATGTCTCGGTGTCTCTGGGAGCGCTGCCGGAACTCGCGCGGATCCTGTGCGAACAAACGCCGGAACGTTTCCCCGGCACCCGCTTGTCCGTGTACGGGCACGTGGGTGACGGTAACCTGCATTTCAACGTACTGGCACCGCCGGACGGCGATGCCGCGGCTTTTCGCGCACACCACGCTGAAGCGATTTCCGCGTTCGTCCACGATACGACGCTGGCCAGCGGTGGGAGCTTCAGCGCCGAGCACGGGATCGGGCAGTTGAAACGCGGCTTGCTCGCGGCGTCGGCCGCGCCGGTCGAGATCGATCTGATGCGGCGGCTCAAACACGTGCTCGACCCGCGCGGCATCATGAATCCGGGCAAAGTGATCTGAACCGGACCCGCTCCGGCTGCGTCAGTTGCGGCTCAGCAGTCCTTCGGCGGCAAGATAATCAACGACCTGGGAAGCGAGCGTTTCGACATCGTGGGTGTCGGAATCGAGCGTAATCTCGGGGTTTTCCGGCGCTTCGTACGGGTCGTCGATGCCGGTGAACCCCTTGATTTCGCCCGCACGCGCTTTCTTGTACAGATCTTTCGGATCACGCGCTTCGCACGTAGCCAGCGAGGCATGCACGTGGATCTCGATGAATCGCCCCGGTGGCAGGATGTCGCGGATACGATCGCGGTCGCGGCGGTAGGGTGAAATGAACGCGGCGCACACAATCAGCCCCGCATCGACGAGCAGTTTGCCGACCTCGCCAATGCGGCGGATGTTTTCCTCGCGATCGGCGGCGGAAAAACCGAGATTGCTGTTCAGACCGAGCCGGATATTATCGCCGTCGAGCAGGTAGGTATGCACCTCCCGGGCGTTGAGGCTATGGTCCACGGCGTTCGCGACCGTGCTTTTGCCCGCACCGCTCAGTCCGGTGAACCACAGCAGCGCCCCGGCGTGACCTTTCAGCGCCTCCCGGGCTGCTTGCGACACGCTCTGATCGTGCCAGGTGAGGTTGTTCGTTTTCTCATTCATGCGCTTCGGGTTCTCTGTACGTCCGCCGGGGCACGGTATTCTACCAGCCGCGCGGCGTCACGATAGCCGCGAGGCGGGCATCCGGGACAAGATGAGGACGATGGGGTAATGACGTACGACTACACGGTGATCGGTGCGGGAATAGTCGGGCTCGCGACGGCACTCAAGCTGCGCGAACGTCACCCGCGTGCGGCAATCGCGGTACTCGAAAAAGAAGCCGCGCCGGCAGTGCACCAGAGCGGGCACAACAGCGGTGTCATCCATGCCGGCATCTACTACGAACCGGGTTCGGCCAAAGCCGTTCTGTGTCGCGCAGGGCTCGCGGCAACACTCGAGTTCTGTCGCGCGCACGAAATACCGTTTGAACAGTGCGGCAAACTTGTCGTCGCCACGAACGCGCTCGAGCATGAGCGACTGCAGGCCCTGTATAAACGCGCGACGCACAATCGCGTCGCCTGTGAGTTACTCGATCGCAAGGCGCTGGCAGGCATCGAACCGCATGTCAGCGGGGTGGCTGCCCTGCGCGTGCGCGAAACGGGGATCGTGGATTACGCCGTGGTTGCGCGCGTGATGGCGAACCGCCTGGCGCGCGACGGCGTCGATCTTCGCTACGACGCGAACGTTACGGCAATCGACGAGACCGGCCACGGTATCGAACTCGCCAGTTCCGCCGGCACGGTCGCCACGACACGCCTGATCGCCTGCGCGGGCCTGCAGTCGGACCGCATCGCGGCACTGGCCGGGATCGGCGGCGGATTTTCGATCGTCCCGTTCCGTGGCGACTTTTATCGACTGCCGCAGAGCCGGGCGGATCTCGTGCGTCATCTCGTCTACCCGGTACCGGATCCGGCGCTGCCGTTTCTCGGTGTGCACCTGACCCGGACAATCGATGGTGGTATGACGGTCGGGCCGAGTGCGATGCTCGCGTTCGATCGGGAAACGTACGCGAAGTTCGCGATCTCATGGCGTGACGCGACAGCACTTGCACGCACGCCCGGGCTGGCGCGCCTGTTGGTCCGCTATTCCGGCGCCGGCCTCGTCGAATGCCTGCACGCCGTAAGTCGTCGCGCATACCTGCGCGCGGTGCGGAAATACTGCCCCGATCTCGTGCTTGCCGATCTGACGCGCTACAGTTGCGGGATTCGCGCACAGGCCGTGAGTCGCGACGGCAGCTTGATCCACGATTTCCTGATCCGGCGGACACCCCGCAGTGTGCACGTATGCAATGCGCCGTCGCCGGCAGCAACCGCGGCGTTGCCCATTGCGGAGCGGATACTCGACGAACTCGCGGCAGCCACCGCCTGAGGCGCCGCCGGAGCAGTCGCGCTGTGCTAATATCCGCGCATTTTTTCAGCAGCGGAGATGCAAAAAAATGAACGATACAGTTGTCATAGCAGGTGCGGCACGTACCCCGATGGGTGGCATGCAGGGCGCCCTGGCTGGTCTGCCCGCGCCGCAACTCGGCGCCGCGGCGATCCGCGCCGCGCTCGAGCGCGCGGGCGTTGCCGCCGACGCGGTCGACGAGACGATCATGGGCTGCGTCCTGCCGGCAGGACTCGGCCAGGCTCCCGCGCGTCAGGCTTCGGTCGGCGCCGGAATTCCGTTTGCTGTCGGTTGTACAACCGTCAACAAGATGTGCGGCTCAGGCATGAAGGCGGTGATGCTGGGTAACGACGCGATCCGTGCCGGCTCGGCGGATATCGTCGTCGCCGGTGGCATGGAGAGCATGACGAATTCGCCGTATATCCTGCCGAAAGTCCGTGACGGCATGCGGCTTGGCCACGGCGAAATGCTTGACCACATGTTCTATGACGGACTCGAGGACGCATTCGAGAAAGGCCGGCTCATGGGAACGTTTGCCGAAGACTGCGCGAACAAGTACGCGTTCTCGCGCGAAGCCCAGGACGCTTACGCGATCGAGTCGCTCACCCGCGCGCGCAATGCGATTGAAGCCGGCGATTTTCAGCGCGAAATCACGTCCGTCGACGTACCCGGGCGCGGCGGTTCCGTGACCGTCGACATCGACGAGCAGCCCGGCAAGGCAAAGATCGACCGGATCCCCGAATTACGCCCCGCGTTCGCGAAGGACGGGAGTGTCACGGCAGCGAACTCGAGTTCGATCTCCGATGGTGGCGCCGCTCTCGTACTGACCTCGGCTGCGAAAGCCGCGTCGCTTGGTCTGACGGCTCGCGCGCGCATCGTCGGGCATGCAACGTTTGCGCAGGAGCCGGGCTGGTTTACGACGGCACCGGTCGGGGCCGTCACTAGCCTGTTCGAGCGCACCGGCTGGTCCGTCGACGATGTCGATCTGTTCGAAGTAAACGAAGCGTTTGCGGTAGTCGCGATGGCGGCGATGAAGGATCTGCACATCCCGCACGAGAAACTCAATATCCGCGGCGGCGCGTGCGCACTCGGGCATCCGATCGGAGCGTCCGGCGCTCGTATTCTCGTCACCCTGCTGCATGCGCTGGAAGACCGCGGCGCGCGACGTGGCATCGCGACCCTGTGCATCGGGGGCGGTGAAGCGACCGCGGTGGCGATCGAAATCGACGCCTAGGCAGAGTATCCGGCATGACCGACTCTATTCCGCGTTGTCCCTGGGTTGACCTCAGTAAACCGGATTACGTCGACTACCACGACCAGGAGTGGGGCGTGCCGGTATACGATGACACGGTGTTGTTCGAGTTCATCACGCTCGAAGCGGCGCAGGCGGGGCTCAGCTGGTATACCGTGCTGAAAAAGCGCGCGAACTACCGTCGCGCCTTCGCCGATTTCGACGTGCACAAGGTCGCACGGTTCAACCGGCGCAGCGTTGAACGGCTGCTTGGCGACGCCGGGATCATTCGTAATCGGCTGAAAGTCGAAGCCGCGATCAGCAACGCGCGTTGCTTCATCGACGTGCAGGAAGAGTTCGGTACGTTCGCCGATTACCTGTGGCGGTTCGTCGACGGCGTACCGCGAGTCAGTGAATTGCGCGAACTCGCGGACTTCAAGGCAACCACGCTTGAATCCGACGCCGCGGCGAAAGATCTGAAGCGCCGCGGGTTCAAGTTCCTTGGCTCAACGGTAATGTATGCGCACATGCAGGCTACGGGACTCGTCAATGACCACACGCTCGATTGCTTTCGACGGCAGGAGATCATCGACAGCTACCGGTGACCGCGCCGGGTGAAAGAAGGAGAAAAAAAACGCCGCAGATGCGGCGTTTTTTTATTGCGCGCGAGCCCGGCTTATTGACTTACGTCCACCGGAATACGCGTCCATGTGCCGTCCTTGTAGCTGATCGCCGTGGAGCGCCCGCCGAGAACAAGGATAGAGCCGTCGTCAAGTTCGACCGGGTTTTTCAGCCAGGAAAGCAGTTTCAATCGCGTACGGTCAGCGAGTTTCCAGGCCGACCCGTCGTACGTGCCGATCAATCCGACCGCACCGGCAATCAGCGGCTGACCATTATCGAGCAGGCTGATGCCGAAAATGCCCTCGTTACCCGGACGCGGCTGCGGGACCCACGTCACGCCACCATCAGCACTCATCGAGCTCACACCTGCAGCGCCGGCGAGGTACAGGGTCGAACCCTGCTGCACGCTCTCGAGCCAGTAGGCGGGAGACGGTTCGCCTTCGACGAGCTTCGTGTCGCGTCGTACCCACGTTTCGCCTTCGTCCTCGCTTTGGAACACCATACCGAACTCACCGGCAATCGTTAATTTGCTGCCGTCGTACAACACAGTGTTCCATGACACGTCGCCGGCACGGAACGGCGGGCCGGGATTGAATGTGAACTCGATCGTCGGCGGGACATCCATATCGAATTCAACGGTGTTCTGAATAAAGCCTTCGTCGGGGAACAGGATGTAATGTTCGTCTTCGATGGCCGGCTCACCGCCAACCGTGCCGACGAATTTTACGGAATCGACGTTGAGGTTGGAGACGCCGAAATACCAGTCAGCCGGGCGGCCTTCCTGGAACACGATCGTCGGCTGCTTCACGTCGCTGATTTCGACGATTTCCCATTCCTTGCCATCCGTACTCTTGGCGACCATGCCGCGGGCGCCGACGGCCCAGGCACGTCCGTCCACGGCGACGATATCGAGAACCGGTTCGTCGTATTCCGACAGGTGCGCGAGTTCCGTCAGCGATTTGCCATCGTACAGGTAGATGCGCCCGGTCGAACTGCCCACGAGTGCCGTAGCGTCCGTGTAGCGCGCGAGCGCGGTGAAGTCTTCCTTCGGTGGATTCTCGACGCGATTGAGTTTCCAGACTCCGTCCTTCAGTTCGAGCAAACCAACCATCCCGTACAAACCGGCGACGGCGATACCGTTCAGCCCTTTCAGATAATCCGCGCCAATAAAATCTACCGGCAATGGAGTGCGGTTTTCTTTAGCGCCAGATTCCTGAGCTGTCAGCGGGCTCACCGCGGTACTCAGGAGCGCGGCGCAAAATAAAGCGACCGCAAGCTTGCAACGATTTTTCGTCATTTTACTGTCTCGTTTCAGCATTAGAATTTGTATACCGGTAATGGCATTCGTGGAGGCAGGTTATTCGGGCCAATCAGGAGCCTTAAACTGCACTTTCGCGCCGAATTATGCAGATCCCGTGCGCGACAACATGGCGTGTCGGCGCACCAGGTACCTGCATGTTCAACCGCGGCTCACAGCCTGGAATCCCCCTGCATTAAGCTCGGTAAAATACCAAGAACCCTGTCTCACACACAAGCGGTGCGCGTCGTCACACGGTCGCGACATTCGCATAAGCACCGCAGTAGAAGAGCAGGGGGGCGGCGCCGCTGTCCGGATCCGCCGTCGTAATCTCGACCACATCACCGATAACGATTTGGTGGTCGCCGCCCGGATGTATCGCGTGAATGCGGCAATCGATGCACATCAATGCACCGTCGATGCGGGGTGCACCCGTGGCTCCCGCGCTGTAGGCGACATCGGTAAATTTATCGCCGCCTTTCTTCGCGAACTTGTTCGACAACGGCTGCTGATCACTCGCAAGGACGTTGATACAAAACGCGCGCGATTCGATCAATGCGGTCAATGTGTCGGAGCCGTTATCGAGGTTCACGAGATACAGAGGAGGGTTCAGCGACAGCGAGGTAACTGAGTTCATTGTCAGACCGAACGGTGCACCGAGACCGTCGATCGTGGTGACGATCGATACGCCCGTTGCCCAGAGGCCCGACGCCTTGCGGAAATTTTCAGGGGAAATCGTTGTCGTCATGGATCGTCCCGATGGTTGTGTACATACGGCGCCGCATATTAGCGGGACGGCGAGGAATAGGAAACCGCCGTTAACGTCGTTCGCCAATAAAGCTCAGTTTGTCGTCGCTATTAGGCTGTCGACGCACATCGTCGAAGTCGGGGATCGGGAACTCGGGTTTATAGGCCGGGCGTCCCCCGCACAGGCGATAGAGTTCGGGCATGCATTCTTCGGCAAAATAGTGCATCTGGTCCTCGGTTTCCGCCGCATTGAATCCGGCGAGTTCGAACCAGGCGTGAAACATGAAATCGTCGTAACCGACTTCCTCTTTCAGTTTCATGATTTTGCCGACGATCTCGGCAGGCGTGCCAAACAGTGCAATGTCCTTGCGCAACAGCGTGTCGGGCTCCACTTTCGCGCTCAGATTCGTAAACGCTTCTCCGGCTTCGGCAACCATTGCCGCAAAGCCGAACGGACCGTAATAGTCCCACTGCACCTCGAGCGCCTGTTTGTACCGCCGCAACTCATGTTCACGGTCCATCCCCGGTAATACGAGATGGATGTAACGGCACGTGACTATGCCGCGCCGTTTCTCCGCATCCCATCCGTACTTGAACGCACCACGGTTCAGGCGGTCCGGCCAGCCACATTTCTCCGCATGGGCGTAATACAGATCGATATTCTGTTTCAGGCGCGAACTCGGTTCGACGATGAAATAACCGTTAACCCCGCGTTCGGCGCAGAATTTGATCGAACGCGGACTCGTCAACGGTTCCCAGATCTGCGGGTAGGGCTTCTGCAGCGGTTGCGGGAACACGCTCAGTTGCTTCAGCGTGGTCGTCGTGGCCATTACCGGATTGCCGGCGGAGTACATGTCCGGCGGACCGATGTCGAGAATATCTTCGACCTGTTGCGTGACACGATCGAGCCCGAAATACGCGATCGTCTGCTTGTGATTCCATTTCGTGTAGCGGGGCGGGACGGAGAAAAACTCATCGCGGTGACTGAACGATTCCTGCGTCCAGCACTTGATCATCAAATCGAACGCTTCGGTGAATGCAACCCGGTTGCGCTCCTGGTCCTGAATCGTGGATCCGAACGGCTTTCCCAGAACCTCGTTCTCACGGGGTTGATAGCCGCGACCCACCCCGACTTCGACCCGGCCGCCGCTGACCACGTCGAGCATCGCGGTCATTTCGGCGATGCGCACGGGGTGATGCCAGGTAATGATGTTCGCCGCCTGCCCGAGCCGGATGCGCCGCGTGCTCGCCGCGATCGCCATTTCGCTCGCGAGCGGGTTCGGACTCATTTCCGCGCCCTCCGGCTGAAAATGGTGTTCCGTCTGGAACCAGTAATCGAATCCGAGCTTGTCAGCGAGAATGCCCTGGCGGATCTGGTTGACGATGGTGCGCTGCGCGGCGAGATGCACGTCGTGGAGTGAGCCGTCGTTGCAGGCAACCCCGGACGGCGTGCGCACGGGCGGCAGGTCGCTCGACCCGTTGTGGAAAACACCGATCTCAATCATGGCTGCTACCTGGCTGTTCAATGCTGGGGCTGCGAGTGTCGCGGCTTCCGGAGCGTAGCAGGAACGCAAATTCGCCCCAACCACGGGCGCGCGACGTTTGTGCGTACGTCCTCCCGACGTAAACCGCCGCAGTAATCGGGTGCCGGAATCGTCAGGGCCGTACGTAACCGCATGTCGCTCGGAAGCGGATCCCCGGCGTAACATTGGTAAAAAAGCGACTATTTCTGCAAATGCCTGGCGATCAAGTATTTTCGCGCCCTCCAGAGCACCGCATGTTGTGCCTCAGCAACATTGGAGTTGTTTACGTTTCTACAAAGTCGTGGCACAATCCTCCTCTGCGGTGTCCTGCCCGGGCGCCGGACGAGAATGGGGAGTGTCAGAATTGTCGAATAATGAACAAAGCAGGGCCGGTCAGCGGCTGGCCAATTGGATGCTGGATCACCGCATCATCACGTTCCTGTTTATCGTAGTCCCTACGATTGCACTGGCCTACGCGCTGCCGAACATCGAGGTGTATTCGCGCTTCGCCGATCTGCTGCCGGCCAAGCATGAATACATCAAGAACTACAACCGCATGAAGCAGACCTTCGGTGGCGCCAACGTCGTCACGATGTCGCTTGAAGTGGTCGATGAAAACGAAGACCTGTTCACGCTGAGCACCCTGAACAAGGTGAAAATGCTGACCGAAGAGGTCGACAAGATCATCGGCGTCAACCACTACCAGGTCGCGAGTATCGCGCATCCGAAAATCCGCCGGATCCGCACAACCGCGGGCGGGCTGATCAAGTCGGAACCGGTCCTCCCGGAGAAGCTGCCGACGGACGCCGCGGGGCTGAAGAAGCTGCGCGAAGAGTCTTTCAACAACGACATCGTCTACGGCAAGTACATTTCGGCGGACGGTACCGCGGCGCTCATCCTCGCCGGCTTCGACGAGGAACGCCTCGACTACAACGATATCTTTACGCGCCTGCAGGCGCTCAAGGACGAAGTCGAAAAGGACGGCAAGACCGCGCTGTATATTGCCGGCGAGCCGATGCTCAAAGGCTGGATCTACTACCACGCCTCCGAGCTGAAACTGATCTTCACCGTCACCCTGGCGATCGTCGCATTCCTGTTGTTCCTGCATTTCCGTTCGATTGCCGGGGTGCTGATCCCGTTGATCGGTACGGGTACGGCGGCAATCTGGGGGCTGGGTCTCGTCGGCTGGCTCGGCTACAACCTCGATCCGCTGATCCTCGTCGTGCCAATCCTGATTTCAGCGCGCACCGCGAGCCATTGCGTGCAGATGATGGAGCGCTATCACGACGAAATCCGCAAGGGTGAATCGCGTGACGCGTCCGTGCGCACGAGTATGGGCGAACTCATCGTCCCGGCCGCGATCGCCATTTTTACCGACGCCGCCGGCCTGCTCGTGCTCGCTGTGTCGTCGATTCCGATCATCGCGAAGCTCGGTATCTTCTGCAGCTTCTGGTCGCTCAGTAACCTCGTTACGGTAACCGTGCTCGTGCCGCTGATCCTGTCGATCCTGCCGGTGCCGAAAATCGAGCAAACCGCGGATCATTACGACCACAAGCATATCTACTCGCGGATCATGGGCAGCTGGGCAAACTTCCTCGTGTCGCCGCGCGCCTCGCTGCCGGTTTTCGGTTTCGCGTTCATCGTGATCGCGATCACGATCTATTACGCGAAGGACGCGACGGTCGGCGAAAACCAGCCGGGCTCGCCGATCCTGTTCCAGGACTCCGAGTACAACATTGCCGCCGCGCGCATTGCCGACAAGTTCGCCGGTGCGAATCAGCTCAGCATCTACTTCGAAGCCGAAGAACCGCACAAGATGAAAGATCCGGAAGTGGTCGACATCATGCAGCAGTTCGGCCGCCACATGGCCAAGGTCGTGAACTACGGCGGCACGCGCGACATCCCGGATCTCGTGCGTTCGATCAACCGCCTGTATCACTACGACGATCCGCGCTGGTCGCTGATACCGAAGACCCAGCGCGATGTTGGCAATACCTTGTTCATGTACGAAGCCGGCGCTGCTATTCCGGGTGTTATCACGGAGTACATGGACCTCGAAGGTCGCGTCGCGAACTTCGTCATCTTCTTCAAGGACGCTACCGGCACCACGGTGCACGCGGCAATCGAAGCAGCGAACGAATTCCTCGAAGCACACCCGATGGAAGGCGTGACTCCGCAATTCGCGGGCGGGATTATCGGCACGACTGCAGCGGGTAACCAGGAAGTGGAACATTCCGAACTCGTCCAGACCGTTCTGATCATGGTCGTCGTCATGATCTCCGTCATGCTGACATACCGCTCCGTGACGGCGGCGGTGCTCGTGTTCGTCGTGCTCGCGATGGCGGTTCTGATCAACCGCGCTTACATGGCCTTCCGCGGGATCGGTCTGAACATCAACACGCTGCCGGTAACCGCGGTTGGTATCGGCATCGGCGTGGACTACGCGATTTACATGCTCGACCGCATCCGTGAAGAAGTCCGGCATCGCAATATCAACGACGCCGTGCACGAATCGCTGTCGACAACGGGCGCCGCCGTCGTGTTCACCGCGGTTACCGTCGTCGCCGGTATCGTCTACTGGATACCCGGTTCGTCACTGCGTTTTAACAGCGAAATGGCGATGCTGCTCTCACTGCTCATGATCAGCAACATGATCGGCTCGGTAACGCTGTTGCCGCTGCTGGTTAAAGTATTCAAACCGAGTTTCGTTATGAAATCTCATATGGACGATGCCATCAGTAGTAAGGAAGGCCACGACCATATTGGGGAAGATGGTGCACTTGCACAGCAATCGGCTGGCTCTTAGCCGAAACCTTTTGGGGGAAACAATGGGAGATAACCCGATGAAAAGCTCAATACGTGCTTTGTCATGGACCCTGGGGGCGGTTGTCCTGGTATTCGCGATAGCGATGCCGGTTCAGGCGCGAATCAATATCGAGGCACTCGGTGGCGACATCGAAATCGAGGGCTTCCTATCATCAGAAGCACGCTCGAATGTCGGCAGCGGCGACCCGTATCTCACCCAGTGGATACAGCGGCTGCAAATCGAAGCGACTTTGGGCTACACCGATGTCGGTGTGTTCGACGAGTTGAGCTTCACGACGGTTATTCGTCCGGAGATTGACACTGCCTATTACAACGGACTGAGTGGGTCCACCAACCGTCAGAGCGACAACGTCTCTTACCTTGGTAACCCATTCAGCCACAATACTGATCCTATCGGCCACGGCGGATTCGACGTCACTGCGGCCGGCTTCGGTGTCGGCGCGTTTGGTGAAAACTCCCTCTCTACAGGTGGTATCTCGAAACTTGTCACGCACGGTATGCAAAGCCCACAGTGGCTCGCCGATAACTTCGAAGTGATCGCGGGTCGTACCGGTGCTGGTGGTAACACGTTCAGTACCACGCAGGCCTTCGCTGGCGGTTCATCGGGCTTCCCGCTCGTATCCGCAACCGGCCAGCAGGAGCTGCGCTGCAGGAACTGCCAGAACCTCGACAACGACCCGCTCGACGTTGCCATGCAGAACACGGATTCAAACGGCGAGATTTATCCGTTCCGTGAACTGTATGCGGACGGTATCATCGGTGATTGGTGGATCCGTCTCGGCAAGCAGCAGATCGTCTGGGGTAAAACGGACTTCTTCCGTCTCCAGGACATCCTGAACCCGGTCGACTTCGGTCAGCACTTCTTTTTCGATTCGTTCGAGGACATCCGCATCCCGCAGTGGATGCTGTCGATTCAGTACAAAGCCGGCAACTTCGGCCCGCTGACCGACAACGCATTCCAGTTCGTCTGGAACTTCGACGAGTTCAAAGGCGTAGGCCTGGGCAACCCGTCGCAGGCGTGGGCGCATCCGTTCGCGAAGGAACAGAGCACGTTTGCGATTTTCAACCACTACTTCTCGACGGAACCGTGCATCGGTGCCGGATACAGCCCTGATGGTCGGGGCCTCGCGGAAGCAGTGGGTGGCGGTATTGCCGGTGTCAACGCCGCACTGGCCGCCAACCCGAATGCCCGTTGCGGCGCGTTCGGTCCGAACGATCAGCGACTCCCGTCGGGCTTCGGCCAGCCGGTGGGCCTGAACTATTCGGATCGTCCGGACTGGGACATCGAGAATACGGAGCCGGCAGTGCGTTGGGAATTCCGTTTCAAAGCGGTCCGTATGGCGTTCACGCACCACTACGGCTGGAACGACGTTCCGGTATTCCAGTTCCATTCGGTTAACGTCCCGACAGCCCTGCTGAACCCGGCGGAAACGCGTGGTACGGCGGACAACCTGATCTTCGACCTCGCCGCGAACCTGGCTACCGGGGGTAGTTTGACCACTGCGGGCGCCGTCGGCGCAATCCCGATCCGGGTCATGACCCCGACGGAAGGTCTGTCGGCGATTGCTAATGGCGGGAGCGCGTTTGCCGCTCAGGCACAGGCTGCGCTTTTGAATGACAATGCCGAATCGTTTTACCGGAACGGGCAGATTCTCGGCGGTCAGACGCATATTGCCTACAAGCAGGCGCACACGACCGGTATGGCGATCGACTATTTCGAGCCGTGGTCCGGTATCGTGTTCCGCATCGAGTCCTCGATTACGCTGGACGAACTCGTGAACAACACACGCAAAGCCGATTGGGCGGACGAAAGCGATGTCATGCGCTGGTCCGTTGGACTCGATCGTCCGACGTTCATCCCGTGGTTGAACAAGGATCGGACGTTCTTCCTGTCCATGCAGTTGTTCGATACGTGGTACCTCGACCATGAAGGTGACAAGAACACGGGTTACCTGGTTGATGAACACAACTTCATCTGGACGTTCTTCTTCGCTGGTAACTACATGCGTGACACACTGAAGCCCACAGGTTTCGTGGTTTGGGAAGAAGCCACGAACTCGTGGACTGCCGGGTTGAACTTCGAGTGGCTGATGGACAACCACTGGTCGGTCAAAGCGGGCCTGCACACGATCTGGGGCGGTGACAACAACTACACTCACGACTCCGGTCCGTTCACGTCGTTCATCGCCGGCGGTACCGGCGACGGCGCCCGTGTCCCGGGCGCCGGTGCGGCGTATCCGTATCAGCAAGCGATATTCGGCTTTGCTCGCGAAGGCATTGGCGCCTTGCGTAACAACGACGAACTGTTCCTGCAGTTGAAATACCAGTTCTAATCGAGCTGATTACACACAGGCAGGGCCTCCCGGTCCTGCCTGTGTGACTGAAAACGGGCCGGACGGCCCGTTTTTTTGTGTGCGATATTAGGGCCTGTTTATCTTTAATCGGCGCCACTGCTGAGTCCCTGTTTGTGGCCCGGCAAGGCAGAGCGAGCGTGGTGTAGCCGAGCTACATAAGCGAGCGATAACGTGGCCGGACGCAAACAGGGTCTCAGCCCTTCGGGTTGCCCCTGAAAAACCGTCACCCGGCGTTGCAACTCGCTTATTTGAAACGACCAAATCACGCTCGTTGCGCCTTGATTGACGATTTTTCAGGGGCAACAGAGGTGCCGATGAAAGATAATGAGGCCCTGGTGCGCAGATTCTCGTCAGAACTTCGAACATGCTATCCTGTCCAACGGATCCCAGGCCGGTTCCGCTCGGGATCCGGTCAGTATCCGTTGAATGCAGGAGTCCCGAATGGTCCGTATCTATATGCCCCGGACGTATGCCCGATTTTTCGCGGTTTGCGCCGCGCTGCTCGCCGCGCTGCTCGCCGCGCTGCCGCCCGCCGTCGCCGCCAATGACGGCATCGTCAATGACGCGGTCGCGGTGGCGCGCTCTTTGTACCAGTCAGAGAATCTCTACGATCAAATCCTCGGCGCCGGCACCCTCAGCGATATCGGTGATCCGGACGCGCTCGCGCGGCTTGAAGAACTCGCGCTCAGCAGCGATATTGTGTACCAGCGCTCCGCGATCGATACGCTCATCAGCGTCCAGCATCCGAACGGAATCGATCTGATCTACCGCCTGGCGGCGGGCAACCCCGATTTCACCCAGTTTCTCACGCAATCCCTCGCAACGAACCCGCGCGAGGACATGTCGGATTTCCTGCTCAGTTTGCTGCGAACCAGCAAACCGGTCGTGCAGCAATATGCTATTCAGGCGCTCGTGCATCAAAAGGACAGCGACTCCGCGATCGACATTATCAACGAGCTCGTCGCCGCCCCTGATGTACTCCTCACGACCCGGGCTTACGGCTATTACTACCTCGCGCAGAAAGGCCGCGGTAATGAAGTCGAAAAACAATTACTCGACGTGGTCGCAATCGGCGATATGAGTCAGCGTGAAGTTGCGGCCGTGGCATTACGTTATCTCGATACACCCGCCTCGCGTGAAGCGCTCGAACGACTGCAGCGCTCCAGCGATGCGCGGGTTTCGCTGGCCGCGATATCGAGTCAGGCTGCGCTTGGAAACGAGCAATCGATCGCGGAGTTACTGAACGTGATTGCACGCGGAAAAAGCCTGAACGCGGAAGTTGGTGCGAGTGCTATCCGTCGCCTGCCGCCTGAACTCGCGCACGAGCTGTCGTTAAAGCTGTTCGCCCTGAATCTGCGACCGGATCCCGGCAGCCGCCTGCTGGAATCATGGCGTGCGATAGAATGGGACGCCTCTGAAGTCTATGCCTGGGGGCTCGCAAACAAGAATGTCGATGTTCGTATGCAGACGATCTGGTTAATCGGCCAACGGCAGGAGCGTGGTCGTCTCAAGGAACTCGCGCGTTTCCTGACGGATGAGAACCCGCGGATCCGCGGCATGGCGGCCTGGGCGATCGTTCATATTGCGCCGGAGCAGTATGTTCCCGGTACGAAGGTCTGACGACACACCTGGCAACCGCGGTGTCACAATGACGACAAAGAAGCGCGACGGCGACGGCACGAACGAGTGGCAGATCCTGCGCTCCGATGAACTGTATTCGACGCCGTATTTCCGTTTCCGCAAGGATACCTGCGCGCTTCCGGACGAACGCGTCATGCCGGCGTATTACGTCTGGGAACTCGTCGACTGGGTGAACGTGGTGCCGCTGACCGAGGACGGCCATATTATTCTCGTAAACCAGTATCGACATGCGGCGCAACGGCGGTTCTACGAGTTCCCGGGTGGCACGACGGAGCCGGGAATCGAAGAACAGGCCGAGGACGCGGCGCGGCGCGAACTGCGGGAGGAAACCGGGTACGAGGCCAGCGAACTCGAATACCTCGGCCATCATTATCCGAATCCGGGTATTCAGAACAACCGGATGCACGTGTACCTTGCGACCGGCTGTATCAAGGTCGGAGAGCCGCAACTGGATACGTACGAAGACATTGAAGTCGAGTCGATCAACGTTCAGGAGTTTGTCCAGGCAGTGGAGCAGGGCCGGCCGATGCATTCGTTGATGATGGCTTCGTTGACGCTGGCCTTACCGGCGATAAAGAAATTCTATTCGCTGTCGTCGATGGCGTTATAACTGACCTACCGGGAAAATTGATTTGATAGCGAATTGTTCAGCGGCCACCCGGTCGCACCTGCGCCACGTTGCGTACACCAGTCTGTTTGCCTTGCTGTTCACCGCGCTGGGTGTCGGTGCCGACGAGTTCGACATCGACATCGCCGCGATCCAGGAGATGGGCCCGGCCCCGGGCACCATCATCGGTGAGGACAACGTGCAGGAGTATCTCGACGTTGTCGATACGGACCTCGCCGATCTGATCGCGCAAGGCTGGCTCACGATCACTGTTGGTCAGCCGCTGTCGTTCCGGCCGCATGAGGCTTATGTGAATGCGACGGCGCAGTACGGAAGCCAGACCCAGCTCGGTTCGAATCCCGGGGAACTGCTGAATTACATGGCCGGCCGACCGTTTCCGGGTACGCCAACTACCGACGGCGAACGCTGGGGTGAGAAGCTCGCCTGGAATATGCGCTACGGTTATTCGGGCGACGCGGGTGAAATACCGGAGATGTACTGGTATTACATTGATATGCGCAGCCAGCAGGTCGAGCGCGTACTCGAATTCGTCGCCGCGCAAATGCGATTCAAGTATCGCCACGTGCTCGCCCCGATTCCCGAGGTGAAGAAGAATCCGTACGACGTGTACAGCGCAATAACGCTCGAGGCGCTTGATCCCGGTGACGTCGCGAAAACGAAGCTGCTCATTTTCTACAACAGCGATGATACGCTCGACGAGCAGGGCTGGATGTATGTGCCGCTGTTGCGCCGCGTAAGGCGCGTGGCCACTACGGCGCGCACCGATTCGTTTCTCGGCAGCGACATCATGATCGAGGACTTTCTCGGTTACAGCGGGCGCATCATGGACATGGACTGGGAGTTCAAGGGCACGACATACCAGTTGTTACCGATGTATTCCCGCGACGAAATCCAGCCGTCAACGCGCAAGGCGCGCAAGCATGACTACAACTTCGTCGATTTCCACGGACACTCAGGGTGTTTTCCGAACGTCACCTGGCAGCTGCGCAAGGCCTACATACTCGAAGGCCGGCCGAAGCGCTCGGATCATCCGATTGGGCGGCGTTACTTTTACATCGACGCACAAACGATGTTTCCGATATTCGGCAAGATCTACGACAAGGCGGACGTTCTGTGGAAGTACGGCATCGGCGGCCTTGCGCATCCCGACACGCATATCGCCGCAAACCAGGGATCGGGAGTCCCGATGCTCGACACCTCGAGTGTCATCGACGTGCAGAACAAGCACTGCACCGCGATCCAGCTCGTAACACTGACAAATCTGAAAAGCGTCAAACAAAGGGATTTCGAACCCTCGGCGCTGAATGTCGGCGCCCGCTGACCGGGGCCGGGGCCGCTCAACCGCGCGGAATTTCCCGCGCGGGCCTGTAGCGTCCCGTCCCCACACCGGTCGGAAACACTTACCCGCCCTGTGCGGCAGCGCATTCCGGACGAAACTGAAAACACGATAAGAATCTGACATCTGAGGAAGCTGAAAACGATGGCAAGCAAACAGGCGAACGCAATCAAGGATCTCTACGGCCGCTGGAAAACCGCGATGGCTGCGAACCCCGAAATGGAGCTCGCGGAAACCCGCGATCTGTTCGATCAGTGGGGCGATATTACCGGCGAACCGGGCGGGGTGGACTATATCGAAGAAACTTGCGGCGGAGTTCCGTGTCTGTGGGCCGTGCCGAAAGGCGCGAGCGAAGAACGGGTGCTCATCTGTACGCACGGTGGCGGCTACGTCGTCGGCTCGATGTACACCCATCGCAAGATGTTCGGTCATCTCGCGAAGGCGACGGGGTGCCGTGCGCTGATCCTCGATTACCGCAGGGCACCGGAGAATCCGCATCCGGCACAAAACGAGGACGCGGTGGCGGTGTATGCGTGGCTGCTGGAACAGGGGATCAAACCCGAGCACATCGCGACGACGGGCGATTCAGCCGGCGGTGCCCTGTGCACGAGCATGCTGCTCGCGATCCGCGACCAGGGTTTGCCGATGGCCGCCGCCTGTATGCCGATGTCCCCGTATTACGATATGGAATTCACCGGTGAAACAATGGACACGAAGGCCGATGTCGATGTCCTCGTGAACCGCGAAATTGCGCAGGGTATGGCGGCCGCATTCCTCGGTGGCGGTTCGCCGCGCGACCCGCTCGCCAATCCGCTGTGCGCCGAGTTGAACGATTTTCCGCCGACGTATATCCAGGTCGGTGGTGATGAGACGCTGCTTGACGACTCGTTGCGATTTGAAACGAAGGCACGTGAAGCCGGGGTGGAGATAAAGGTCGACGTGTTTCCGGAAATGCAGCATGTGTTCCAGTTCATGGCCGGGAAGGCACCGGAAGCCGACGATGCGGTCGCGCGGATGGCGGCCTGGGTGCGGCCGAAACTCGGCCTCGCCTGAATCCCGCAAGTCGAAGCCGTTCGTTGCGTGCAAACGCGTAACGAACGGCTGCTCCAGACTGTTCCATAAACGAAACTCACAGGCGACTATCGATGGACGAGACGAACGCATTCGTCAGTAAACTGTTTAACCTGCACGGTAAACGCGTGTTGCTCACCGGCGCTTCAAGCGGCCTCGGTCTGCATTTTTCCTCTACGCTCGCGCGCGCCGGCGCCCACGTGATTCTGGCCTCCCGCAGCGTCGATAAACTCGACGCGCTTGCCGCGACGATTCAAAAAGACGGCGGCAGCTGCGAAGCCTGCGCGCTCGATGTTCGGTCCCGCGACGCGATCCGGGCGTGCATCGAACGTCTCGAAGCCGACGCACCGCTCGATGTGCTCGTGAACAATGCCGGAATCGCGGTGGTGAAAGCGCCGCAACACCTGTCGGATGACGATTGGGACGCGGTCTACGAAACGAACCTGCGGGGCGCGTGGGTGCTGTCACAGGAACTGATTAAACGGCGTCTGGCAGACGGTGGCGAATGCAGCATTATCAACATTGCCTCGGTTCTCGGCTTGCGCGGGATCGGGCACGTCGCGCCTTATGCCGCCGCGAAAGCCGGTTTGATCAATGTCGGGCGGGACTTGTCGACGGATCTCGCGCACAAGGGCATTCGCATCAATGCGATCGCACCGGGATATATCGAGACGGAAATGAATCGGGACTGGCTGAAAACGGACGGCGGTGAACGTCTGCGCGCGAAAATTCCCGCGCGGCGGTTCGGCCAGCCGTCCGACCTCGACGGAGCGTTATTGTATTTTGCCTCGGACGCTTCGCGTTATACGAACGCCGCGGTCGTCGCGATCGACGGCGGCTTCTCGAGCGCGCTGTAACTTCAGCGCGTTACGCGCACCACACGGTCAAACGCCAGTCGAGAACGTCATGTTCGGCAAACTCGCCTGATTCCGGATCCGGCCGCGACGCGGTTGCGAGTACATGCAGGTCGAGCAGCTCGCCGCCGCCAGGTGCCGGGCGCACGTCAAGCACCCTGAACGCGGTCCCGATCAAATCCTCCTCGATGACAGGCCCGGTGTGGTCGCAACCCGACCACGCCACGACGGTAATCATCGACGGCAGCGCGCGCGTCAGTTGGCCAAGGACCAGCGAAATCGTATGGCCGCCGTACACGAGGCGCCGGCCGAGATAACTTTTCGTCGCGTCGACGTGTGTATAGGCAATGTTCAGCGTGAGTCGTACGAGTTCCGGTGCGCACGTAATCGTGTCACGCGGAACGATCGATACCTCGTCCCCAACGGCGAAACGGCGTGGTTTCAGCCCGGTTATGTCGGAGGCGAGCGGATCCAGATTCCAGTTCCGCGGCACGGCGGCATCGATGTCGGCCGGCGTGATCTCACGACCGATGGCGCCGAGATCATCTTCGTGCCCGGTCACGGCCTGCGGGTCGCGACAGGGGATCATCGGGCAACGCCAGTATTGCATGACGACTTCGCCATGCTGGTTCGCCGTCGACATTTCCAGCGCGACCATGCCCGTCGCGGCGCGCCCGGATTTCGTCCGGTTCTGCCGCAAGCCGACAACCCGGGTCGCGGTAGTCAGGGTATCACCCAGGAATACGGGGTGTTTCAGAATGAGACCGCGGTAGAACAAATTTCCCTTTACGTGCTGCGAGGCGTAGGTCGTCTGTCCGTTGACGACGTTGATCACGAGGTGCGGATGCGCGAATGGCGCGCTGTTCCCCGTCACCGCACGCGATAATTCGTGGTCGAGCGGTAAGCGCATGCGATCCGCCATCATCGCCTGGTACAGCGCTGCGTAGCCTTCGGTCAGTGTAATCGACGGTGCGGAAAACTCGTCACCGACAGTGAAGTCCTCGAAACAGGGACCATCTATGCGGATTTCGTTCATCAGTATTACGACAGAAATTCCTTGCGAATCCGGGTGCTGTGCTCGCCGAGCGCGGGAATCTCGCGCGGCTGCTCGGCGGTGTCGCCCACACGACGGACGAAAACCGATGCCCGACCGCCGGATGTCACGGTTTTCGTTTGCAGGGCAGGGTGATCCCAGACGCTTTTACAGTCGTTCAGGCTGCCGTAGGCAATGCCGCCGAGTTCCATCCGTTCAGCGACTTCCGCACGTGGAAGCTCGCGCGTTACGGCCTCGATCGCGGCCGTGACTTCGGCCCGATTCTCCACCCGCAACGTATTCGAACTGAAGCGCGGGTCGTGCGCCAACTCCGGTCGGTTCAGCACCTTCACGCACAAATCGCGCCATTCGCCCTCGTGCTGCACCGCGATGATGAACGGCCCGTCGGCCGCCTCGTGGACGCCATACGGGGCAATCTGGGCGTGATCGAGACCCGTACCCGACAACAACTTGCCGCCGTCGCGGTAATACACGAGCGGTACGCTCATCCATTCCGCCATCACCCCGAACAGGGACACTTCGACGTGCGTACCCGTGCCGGACTTGCCGCGCTCGAGCAGGGCACGCAGGATCTCGCCATAGGCCGTCAGCCCCGTCGAGATATCGCATACGGAGATCCCGACCCGCGCCGGTTCGCCCGGCGCACCGGTTACGGAACACAACCCGGATTCACCCTGAACGAGGAAGTCATAGGCTTTCTTGCCGGCGTAGGGCCCGCTCGTACCGTAACCGGAGATACTGCACATGACGAGCCCGGGATTGCGCCCGGCGAGGGTTGCATAGTCGAATCCGAGCGCTTCTATCGCGCCGGGCCGCAGGTTCTGTACGAACACATCGGCGCGTTCGAGCATCGCGCTGAGCAGTGCCTTGTCGGCAGGATCCTTCGCGTTCAGCACGAGCGATTCCTTGCCGCTGTTCAGCCACACGAAATACGCGCTTTCGCCGTTCACGAGGCTGTCGTAATGGCGGGCGAAATCGCCGCCATCGCGTTCGACCTTGATGACCCGTGCACCGGCCTCCGCGAGCAGGCGGGTGCAGTACGGCGCGGCCACGGCTTGCTCGAGACTCACCACCAACGTATCGCTCAATGCAGCCATCGTAATTCCTAGCGCATGACGAACGGGTTAGGGACGTCGGCGGCCGTGGAAATCCACACGCTTTTCGTTTGCAGGTATTCCCGGATCGCTTCGATGCCGTTCTCCCGCCCGAGTCCGCTTTGTTTATAGCCGCCGAACGGCGACAGAAAGCTGACCGCGCGATACGTGTTCACCCAGATGGTCCCAGCGCGGATTGCATTCGAAACCTTGATCGCACGGTTGATCGACTGGGTCCAGACACCGGCGGCGAGCCCGAACGCGATATCGTTCGCGATCGCTATCGCCTGTTCATCGGTGTCGAAACGAATGATCGACAGTACCGGGCCGAACACTTCTTCCTGGGCAATGCGCATGTCGTTCGTCACACCGCCGAAAATAGTCGGTTCCACGAAATACTCGCTGTCACCGCACTCGGGACGGCCTTTCGCGGGGCCGCCGCCCAACAATACCTGCGCGCCATCGTCTTTCGCGACCTGGATGTACTCGAGAATTTTTTCATACTGCGGCGGTGTTGTGACGGGCCCGACCTGGGTTTCGACCTGCATCGGATCGCCCATCTTCGCCGTACCGGCGAATGCGACGAGCTTTTCGACGAATTCGTCGTAAATGCTGTTTTGCACGAGCAGGCGGGACCCCGCGATGCAGGTTTGCCCCGTGGCGGCAAAGATGCCGGAGATCGCGCCCTTGACCGCATCGTCGAGGTTCGCGTCGTCGAACACGATGTTCGGCGACTTGCCGCCGAGTTCGAGCGTGCATTTTTTCAGCCCGGCGGCGGCCGCCTGGTAGACCCGGGCGCCACTTTCCGAGCCCCCGGTAAACGCGACTTTCGCCGTTTTCGGGTGTTCGACGAGCGCGGCGCCGACCTCGGCGCCGAAACCGGTGACCACGTTGACCACACCGGGCGGGAACCCGGCTTCGGCGAACAGTTCGACGAAGCGCAGGGTCGACGTGGAAGTAAACTCCGACGGCTTGATGACGACGGTGTTACCGGCCGCAAGCGCGGGCGCGAGTTTGAACGACAGCAGCAGCAGCGGAGAATTCCACGGCGTGATCGCGACGACAACGCCGAGCGGCTCGTGGCGCGTGTAGTTGAAAATGTCCGGCTTGTCGCTCGGGATCACCGCGCCTTCGATCTTGTCGGCGAGTCCGCCGAAGTAGTAGTACCACTGCGGAATGTAAGCGCACTGAGCGGCCATTTCGCTGATGAGCTTGCCGTTGTCGCGCACTTCGAACGCCGCGAGTTCCTCGGCATGCTCGGCGAGCAGATCGCCAAACCGGCGCAGCAGGGCGCCGCGCTGGGTCGCGGTCAGTCTTGCCCATTCTCCGTCCGCGAACGCGGCGTGCGCGGCGTCGATTGCGGCATCCGCATCCGCTTTGTCACAACGCGCGACCTCGGCCCAGGCCTTCGACGTGTACGGATTAACCGTCTCGAAATACGCATTCGTGCTCGGCGCGACACTGGCGCCATTGATGTAGGGGTTGAATTGCGGCAGTTCAGCCATGTGCTTCCTCCACGCGTCCCGTTTTCAGTATGAGCGCGGTAATTCGAGTTCGTGTTCCGCGATATAGGACAGGATAAGATTCGTCGAAATCGGTGCGATCTGATACAGGCGGGCTTCGCGAAACTTGCGTTCCACGTCGTATTCTTCGGCGACACCGAAGCCGCCGAATGTCTGGATGCAGACCTCCGCGGCCGCCCACGACGCTTCCGAGGCCAGCATTTTGGCCATGTTCGCTTCTGTACCACAGGGCTTGCCGGCGTCGTACAGCGCGCTCGCCTTGTGCAGCATCAGGGTGGCGGCTTCGGCCTGCGCGTAAGCGCGTGCGATGGGAAACTGGATCCCCTGGTTCTGGCCGATCGGACGGCCGAACACCTTGCGTTCACGCGCGTAATCGCTCGCCTTCCTGATGAACCAGCGGGCATCACCGATGCACTCGGCGGCGATCAGGATCCGTTCCGCGTTCATGCCGGAAAGGATGTATTTGAAACCCTTGCCTTCCTCACCGATCAGGCTGTCCGCCGGAATCGGGACGTCGTCGTAGAATATTTCCGTCGTCGAATGATTGATCATCGTGCGGATTGGCTTGATCGTCATGCCGTGCTGCTTCGCTTCCCGCATGTCGACGAGAAATACGGACAAGCCCTCGGAGCGCTTCTTGACTTCGTCTTTCGGTGTCGTGCGCGCGAGCAGGATCATCAGGTCTGAATGTTCCGCCCGGGACGTCCAGACTTTCTGTCCGTTGACGATATAGCCGTCGCCACTGCGGGCCGCGAACGTCGAGATACTCGTCGTGTCCGTGCCCGCGGTTGGTTCCGTGACCCCGAACGCCTGCAGGCGCAGCTCGCCGGCGGCTATACCGGGCAGATAGCGTTGTTTCTGCTCGGCACTGCCATGACGTAACACGGTGCCCATCGTGTACATCTGCGCATGGCAGGCGCCCGCGTTGCCGCCGAATTCGTGAATCGCAACGAGGATTTCCGCGCCGACGGACAGTGGCAGGCCGCTACCGCCGTATTCTTCCGGGATCAGCGAAGCAAGCAGTCCAAGCTCCGTCAGCGCGTCGACGAATTCTTTCGGGTATTGCCGTTCGCGGTCTTTCTCGCGCCAGTACTCGCCGGGGAAGTCAGCGCAAACTTTCTTCACCGTGTCCCGCAGTTGCGAGATGATCTCCGCGTTGTCTTCCATTGCGTCGTGCCCTGCTAAAAAAAACGCCCGCTGTCATGGCGGGCGCACAATCCCATCTTTTTTTTGTTGTGGTGCGGTGTTGTTGTTATCCGGCGCTATGCGGCAAGGATTTTATCCAGGACCGGCATCAGATACTTGTTGAACACGTCCGGGTTTTCGCTCATTGGAAAATGCCCGATCTCTTCCATGATGATGCATTCGGAGTTCTTCGTTTTCTTCGCCACCTCTTCGGTCATGTCCGGGGTGCAGGCGAAATCGTAAACGCCCGTCATGTAGTACATGGGCACCTTGCCGGAGAGCTTTTCCGTCTTGCCGCGGAAGTCGTGATCAACGCTGTAGAAATACAGATCGCCTTTGAAGACCCCGGGGCCGCCCTGGGAGTAATACCACCACGTTTCCCAGCGGTACTTGTCCGGGCTCTGCGGCGCCATGAGACCAAAGATCGAGGTCGCACACGTTTCGCCGCCGTGGATGTGCGAGTGCCGCAGCCAGTCGAGGTGCCAGCCGGGCGAATATTCACACGCCTCGATCGCGATCAATGCGCGCAGGTCGTTCTCATAACGTTCCGCGAGGTGCAGGCAGATGTTGCCGCCCATCGAACTGCCCATGACGACGGGCTTGTCGAGTTCGAGCTCCTGGCAAAACGCCATCAACAGACCCGAGTAAAAGTCCGCCGTGAGTTTGTATTCCTCGTTTTCCTTGTACCAGTCGTACGGCGGTATCGACTTGCCATGGCGCGGCAGGTCGAGCGCAATGACGCGGAAATTCTTGTTGATATCGGCGGAACACAGCTGATGCCGCCATTCACGCCCGTCCGTACCCGCGGTGTGCAGGCACACGAGCGGGATCCCTTCACCGGCTTCTTCGTAGTAAATCCGGTATTCCTCGCCTTCAAACGGCACCCAGATATAGCGCCCGACGATTGGTTCAATTTTTGCCACGTCTATCTCCCAGAGTCAGCAGTCGTCGTTCAGATTTCACGCATACGGTCGAGCGCCCAGGTGAACGCGCGCATGTTTTGCCACATGACCATTTGGTCGCCTTCCAGCGTTACCCGGCCATGCAGCGGGTGCCCCATCGCCCAGATGTCGTTGTACATCGGCGGCGGGACGGGTTGACAGAATTTCTCCCAGCTTGCTGCCGGGCCTTTGACGGCAAGTTGGTAACAGGTCTCGGGTCCGATTTCATCAGTGAAGCTTGCGAGCTTGCCGTTGACGAAGTTGACGACGAATTGCTTGTCGCCGAAACCGAGCAGCAAATCGGCGGTGAAATGTTTACCGATCCAGCTCATCGGACCATTGTTGTTCACCGCTTCCTGCCAGCGTTGCATCCACGCGGGGTCAAACATTTCGGGCTGCCTCCGGATCATTTGATTAGTACTTCGACGGACTGCCGATGAGAGCATGGCGGTCGAATTCGTGTCAATACCGACCGGCGAGAGGAGGTGTTTGCGCAGGCCTCGGGGCCGCCTTGATATTCACCGGGGCGACGGTGACAATGCGGCGAGTTATGCGTCCGTGCGTTTTTTATTCGCCGGCGAATGACGTTACGTTAACCGCACCAGAAACTGATGAGAGTCACCGCCATTCATGTCCTTTATTTCTGATACTGCATTGCAGCAACGATTCGTCGACGCGCTCAATGCGAACGAAGCATTCACTACCCAGGCCGCCGCGTTCGACGGTTCGGTCCTGTTACAGGTCGACGACGACAAGCTCTGGCTCAAAATCTACAAGGGCAGGGTGATCGACCACGAACCCGCCGCTTCAGCGTTTGGCTATACGTTCAAGTTTTGCGGCAGCGCAGCGTCGTGGCAACTCCTGCTCGACGGCAAGCGTCGCTGGGCGGACCTGACGTTTCCGGGTACGCGTTATTTCACCGACGATCCGAAACTCGAAACCGTGGGCCAGCCCCACGTTGAAATCGCGACGGAAGGCAATCTGCTCGAAGCAGCGCGTCTGACCGAAGCGATGTTTCTGCTCGCCTACACACTGCGCGACACGGCCCAAGCCTGAAGGGAGTATGACGATGGCAACACCCGAGAACATTACCGGCCATTACATCGACGTCAATGGCACACGCACGTTTTATGACGAGATCGGCGACGGGGTCCCGCTCGTCTGCATCCACACGGCAGGCGCGAATTCACTCGAATATCACTACATCCTGCCGCTCTATGCCGAGCTGGGGTTCCACGCCTACGCGCTGGATCTGCCGGGTCATTCGCGCTCATACCCGGTTAACTGGCAGCCGCATCGTTCGATCCACGAGCACGCCGAATTCGTACATGCATTCGTCAACGCACTCGGGCTGGAAAGCCCGGTGATCACGGGTTGTTCGATTGGCGGTGATATCACGTTCGATTACGCCGTCCATCACTGGCGCGAAATGGCCGCCGGCATACCGATGGAAGGTCTCGGTCGTTCGCCGACATTTCCCGTCCCGAGCCAGTTGCTGCATCCGGCGTGGGGACCGGGGTGGCAGGACCAGATGGAACGGGCCGCGATCGAATCGCTGAACCGGCAATGCCCGCCGGAAAAAATCGAAGAACTGCGCTGGCAGCATCGCAATGCGCAGCTCAGCGCGGTCGGCGACCTCGAAGGCTGGGCCCGGCACGATGTGCTCGATCGTCTGCACGAAATCGAACTGCCGATGCTCGTCGTACGCGGCGAAGATGATTTCTGGGTACCGAAAGAACTCGTCGATGAGTCGGTCGCCGCACTGCCACGCGGGGAAGCCGTTCATCTGCCGGGCATCGGGCACTACCCGATGTTCGAGGAGCCACAGCTCATCGCCAGGCTGACAGCGGAATTCTGCCGTAAGCACGGCGTGCTGCCGCAGGCATCGGCGGCTTCGGTCGCCTGAGGTCCGCGGTAGAAGATCAACGGTTAAAGCGCTTGAATTAACGATTCGCGCGGAGGATTGAACAATGGATTTTGGATTTGTGTTCATGGGGGATTGCCACATCCACCCGGAAGTAAAGTACGCGGAGGACAATGGCTTCTCGCACGCGTGGCTGTACGACACCCAAATGCTTGGCAGCGAAGTCTACGCGACGCTCGCGTTGTGTGCCGACCGCACGAGCAGGATCAAACTTGGCCCCGGGGTGACGAACCCCGCATCCCGTATCGCGCCGCTGAGCGCCTGCGGCATGGCCACGATCAACTCCCTGGCACCGGGACGCGCGATCATGGGAATCGGAACCGGCAATACGACGCGGCGCACGATGGGCATGCCGGCGGCGAAGGTTGCCGAACTCGAAGACCACGTGCGCGTCTGCCGCGACCTGTTTGCGGGCAAAATCACGGATTACAGCGAGGGTAAAAGGCACCGCAAGATCAAGTTTCTGAACCCGGACCTCGGTTACATCAACATCAAGGATCCGATCCCGATTTATATCTCCGCGAGCGGCCCGCGCGTGGCGCAACTCGCGGGACGGGTGGCCGATGGCGTGATCCTGTTCGGCGCCGTCAGTCCTTCGATCGTGAAATGGATGGTCGGAAACGTGCGCAAGGGCGCGGAGGAGGCCGGTCGCAACCCGGATGATATCTACGTGCTGTCGATGACCGCGTTTTATCTGACGGACAGCGATGAGGAAATCGAAACCCGCGCGGTGCGCGAGGCCGTCGGGCCAATGGTCGCATCGAGCAGCAACATATTCGCGTTGTCGTGTCACAAGGATCCGTCCGTGTTGCCGGATGATTTGCGCGATGAATTAATGGCATTCGCCGGCGTTTACCGCGAACCCGATGCGCCGGTCGAAACCCGTCACCTGAAACTGTACAGCGGCTACCTGCAACACCTGAAAGACGAGCATGAAGCGCTCATGACGAAGAAAATCATTCAGGCAACGACGCTGACGGGTACGAAGCCGGAAGTTATCGGAATGATCGAGGCAATGCGCGATGCCGGGGTTCACCAGGTCGCGATACAGCCGATCCTCGAAACGCGTTCCGTCGTCGATCAGGTCGCGAAGGAAATCATGCCGCACTTCAGTTGAGCGCGGCGAACGGAAGAAAAGGGCGGTATTACCGCCCTTTTTTATTTCTTCGAAATTACCACTCGCCCTTCGACAGCGTATTCAGTTGCTCGGCCCAGGTTGCGTAGGAGCGCAGCGGCGTCCACGTAATCTCCGGCGCAATATGCGCATAACCAAGCTTCCAAATCGGCAGGCTGTGGATGATCTCATCCATCTGCTCACCGTTGTCCACATCGAGAACGGCGATCACTTCGTATTTACCGCCGACTTTCCAGATGTGCTTGAGCGCACCGGCTTTGACCGCCTCCATCGCCGCGACGGATTCCTGGCGCCACACCTCGAAGAACTCCTTGTTTGAAGCGCCTTCGGGTTTGACGAGTTTTACGTGCATCATAATTTCCATCGATATGTCTCCGTTCAGTTCTTGTTCGCGGCGCGCACGATAACGCGCGCCCGCGGTTCGCGCAATTAACGCGTGTGAACCTGGCCGAGGATTTCGAGATTTTCCGCGCGCCTGCGCTCATCGCGGTCGCGGGTCGGTACGACACGTTCAATCTGACTGATGTAAGCGGGCGGAAACGCGTGGTGGCGTGCGCCCGCAAGGACGAAACCGTGATACCAGTCGAATGGTTCGAGGTTCGCGTCGACGTGACTGCGCTCGGCACGATAGACGTACACGTCGCCGTGGCCGGCGACATCGATCTCGCCACCGCGGTAGCCGTGGCCAACCCCTTCTATGCGATCGAGGCGCGCGCGATCAGCAAGCGAAATCTCGTAGATCGCACCGAATGCGATAGCGTCAGGGTCGCGTACGAGGTCGCATTTGCCGGACCCATCCGCGCCGAGTTTGTGGAATCGGAGCGACCAGCCCGGTAATGCAACCGTGCCTGCAATGATGATCCCGTCGAGGCGCGCGGCGAGGCGCGGCGGATACAGATTCGAGCCGTAAGCCAGATAGCGGATAGTGGACATGCGTTATACGGTAAGCCTGTCGCGGCGGGCGCGGTGCCTCCGCGTGTTAATCTGGCGCCATATTACCGCGCAGTAAGCCGCAGAAAAATCCGTACCCGCGGTCCCTGCGTGAAATCACGACAATCGCCGGACGGCCTCACGGCCTCTGCGTCCAAACACCGGGCAACGTTACATCATGCTGATCACCGACGTCACCGCTTATCCGATATCGTTCGCGATTCCGCCAGAACACCAGGTGCGCCT
>CAXBJY010000020.1:0-77939 GCA_963976285.1 uncultured Gammaproteobacteria bacterium | reverse complement strand
CATGACTCAATCCTCTCAAAGAATTGAGCCTCCGAAAATCCCGGGGCGGTTCAATCCCGAAAGAACCACGACCTGGTCGGCCCGCGAGATCGTCGAGCGCTGGTTGACTCTGTTCAAGGGCACCGATGTGGCCCGTCGCTATCGGAACAACGAACCGCTCAATGCGACCGAGGAACAAGCGCTAAATGCCGACATCGCTACCTGGAAAGCTCGCCTAAGCGATTTGTCGTGGTTCATGCGGTGTCTCAATGAATCCATCGCGCGACGGGCGAACAAAGAAGATAAATGCAAAGGTCACTTCTGGGAATCGCGTTTCAAATCCCAGGCAGTACTCGACGACATCGCGTTACTGAGGTCGATGGCTTATGTGGACTTGAATCCGATCCGGGCGAAGCTCGCCGAGTCTATTGAAACGAGCGATTACACGTCGGTGCAGGACCGTTACCGAGCGAGGGAGAATCAACCACAGCGGCTGCCAGTGGCGCAACGGCCTCGGCTACTCCCGTTTCGGCAATCCGAACGCGATGACATCGCTCACGCACTACCGTTCAATCTGGACGATTACCTCAACCTGGTCGACGCCACCGGCCGGGTCATCATTGAAGGCAAACGCGGCTTTATCGACGGCGCAACTCCAAAGCTGATTCAATCCTTTTTCATCAACGCTGCACAATGGATGGATACGGTCACGCAACCACAGCATCGTCTGAAACTGGCTATCGGAACCCCGGAACATTTACAGAACCTGGCGAATCGTTGGCGCAAGCGATGGATTCAGGGAATCGGTGTTGCAAAACGTCTTTATCCGACGCCAGCGGGGTAGCCGCGTCGATCTTACCTTAGCTGATTAACCACTCAGTTCTAACGCACATAGGTGCGAGTTTCGCGCTCGCCTGCGCCTTGGCGGATTACCCGCGACAGCATGTTTTCGCGACTATTGCGCTGCCAATCAATCACATCAACTCGAAGATTTCACTCATTACGCGGTTATCGAGATTCACGACACCACGACCAATTCGTGATTCGACTATGCGTTTATGCCTGTCTAAAAAAAAACTCCAAAAAAAACCTTATGCCTGTCCAAAAAAAAGCCGTTCAAAAAACCTTATGCCTGTCCAAAAAAAAGGATCATGAACAGGAGCTCACAGCAAAAACAAAACCCGCGCAAGGCGGGTTCGGTGTTATGACCGTTTAAATGGACTTACGCTGCTCTTTTCCTGCTGTAGCCGAGTCCGGCTAATCCGAACCCCAGTAACGCGAGGGTCGTGGGTTCGGGCATCGTGGCAGGGTCGGTAGAATAGGCGATTGCGGAAAACGCCACGCCACTCGAAAAGCCGGGAGTTGTAACAACACCTGTCGTTGGATTGATGCTGCTGAACCGGGTACCGCCACTAACTCTATCGCCTATGAGAAGATCGCCGCCGGGCATATTTTCGAGAATCTTGTCTGAACTAAGTCCGCCAAATAATAATGTTTCGCGCCCGTCGTCACGTTAACGGAATACAGCGCGACGCGCGACGTTACATAGAGGTTTGCCTCATCGAGTACCGCGACCCCGGTACCGTTAGTATCGAGCCCCGATACGGTATGCGACGTTACACCCGTAGCCTTGTTGATTTCGACCGGATTATCAAAGAAGGAAGAAGTAGCGTCGGTGTCACTCCAACCGCGCAGCACACCGTTCCGCGTAATGGTGATATCGGGGATCCGGTAGCTCGTCGTGCCGACAACCGCAGCAGCGACAGTGCCGCTATACAGCGTGAGCAATTGCGTCTCACCGCTCCCGAATACATCGCTGCGCACTCCATAGAGCGTCCCGATAATCGGGTCAAAATCGATTCCTGTGACGTGATTCGTGCCGGTTGCCCCAACCAGGGTCGTCGCTCCGGTCAACGGGTTTATCGTGTAGAGCGAACTTGGGCTACCGCCGCTACCCGTGACGCCATAGAGCATCGGGACGGCCAAAACCGGACACGAAGTGGCGAGGCCCGGTACGACGCCGAGGAGCAGGACAGGATTGAACCGCCAGCGACGCATGATATTTCCCTTCGTGTTACAGGCGGGGTTCCAGGGTTGACCGAGGCAAGAATCAAATCCGCAGTAATTCAATTCTCAAAATCAATCGCTTACCGACGAAAGAGGCCTGCGTGTGTAAAAATTCCCGGAATTTGCCTGGTTTCTCGGTTGTTTATTTGTAAAGAATTTTGACGGATTCTCGTTATCAAGCGCACTGCGGTTCAGCGGGTATGCATAGTGGCAATAACTAACGGACTGCCCGGAATACCCCTCGGGCGAACGCGCTAGCCTGCGATCGACGGCTTCACGGCCGATCGGTGCCATGCGACATCTCGCGAGACAAATCGAAAGGTAAATTCCAAACTGTGCAAAAACCCTTTAGTTTTGGCTTATGAAACGTCCGCCATCAGCCCCCGTAACCCTGCCGCATCGGGAAGTGTCTCTCGATGCGCCGCTCGACGAGTTCGCCCGCCAACTGCACGCTTGTGTGGATCTGGTCATCGAACGTTACCGCACGATGTATGACGCCGATGCCCATCCCGGTATCGATGAACAAACCGTGCGCGGCTGGTTCGACGAGGTGCTGCCGCAAAGCGGCATCGACATCCATCACCTGTTGCGCGAAGCCGGAGCAACCGTCATCGCGCATCCGGTGATGAACATCGGCACAAAAATGTTTGCCTATGTCATGTCCGGCGGCAATCAGGTTTCCGTCATGGCAGACCTGATTACTTCGGCATTGAACCAGAATGCCGCAAAGTGGCACCTCGCCCCGGCAATGACGGAAATCGAGCAACGCGTGATTGCCTGGACGGCAGAGTTCCTTGGTTTGCCGGAACATCACGGCGGCGCCATCGTCGCCAGCGGTTCGGCCGCGAACCTGACCGGACTGACCGTCGCAAGGAACCTGTTCGCGGAACGCCTCGGCGTGCGCACGTCGGGCTTGTTCGGCCTGAAACCACTCATCGTGTACGGCTCCGACCAGACGCACGCGAGCGTTGAAAAATCGATCGAAGTGCTCGGCCTCGGCAGCGACAACTACCGCAAGATACCGGCCCGGCCGGACTTCACCCTGGACCCCGATACGCTGAGGCGACACATCGAACGTGACCGCAACGCCGGTCTCATGCCTTTTTGTATCGTCGCCAACGCGGGCACCGTGAACACGGGCGCGATTGATCCACTCGCTGAACTCGCCACGGTCGCGAGAGAAAATGGACTATGGTTGCACGTGGACGGCGCGTACGGCGGGTTGGCCTCGGCGCTGGCCACTCACCGCGGCGCGTATCGCGGTCTCGAACGCGCGGATTCCATCGCGCTCGATTATCACAAGTGGTTGTACCAACCGTACGAAGTCGGGTGCACGCTCGTGCGCGACCGGGATGCGCTGAAGCGTACCTACCACAAGTCCGCGGAGTATCTCGACTACGGTGTACACACGGAACGCTTCGATGTGTCACGACATCATTTCGATCTGTCGCGCAATACGAAAGCGTTCAAAGTCTGGATGTCGTTCAAGGCTTATGGTGCGCAGCGCATCGCGGCGATGATCGCCAAGGACATCGAACTCGCGGACTATCTCGCGCGCTGCTGCGATGATGCGCCTGATTTCGAGACCGTGACGACCGGCCCGCTCGCGATCACGTGTTTCCGCTATATCGGCGGCGGAACCCTCGACGACAGCAAACTCGATGTCTGGAATGCCCATCTGCCAGCCGCGCTGGAAACAGACGGGCGCGTGTTCATCACCGGCACGCGTCTGCTCGGCCGGCCGGTGCTGCGCGCCTGTATCATCAACCATCGTTTCAGGCGCTCGGACATCGACTACCTGCTGGCGGTAATCCGTGACGTTGCCGAGCGCGACGGCGAACCGGATTGAGCCCAAGGGTATAGCGCGGCGCGGGCAACCCGGAGTGCGAGCAACGAATTCCGTTGCCGGTGAATCCGGCACGACCCGGGGGCCTGAGGCGCTGAATCAGCCTCGCCGGCCGCCGACTAGTCGAGCGCTGGCCGCCGCGCCGCGAAACCGGTCGCCTGCTCGAATGCACGCGCGACGCGCAGCACATCGAGATCGTGGCCGCGCCGCCCGACGATCTGGATCCCGATCGGCAATCCATCCGGCGTGAAACCGGCCGGTACGGAAATCGCCGGACAACCCGTTACCGTGATCGCCCAGCACACGCCCATCCAGTCGAGATACGTCGGTAACTCGACGCCGTTGATCGAGGAGACCCATTCCTGTTCAAGCGAAAACGGCGGTACCTGCGCGGCCGGACACAGGAGGAAGTCGTAGTTGTCGAAGAATCCAGCCACCCGGCCGACGAGCGCCGAGTGCTTCACGCTCGCCGCGGTGATGTCGTCGAGCGTCAATTGCAGGCCCTGCTCGATATTCCAGCGCACGGTTTGTTTCATTTTGCCGGCATGGCGCGCGTAATCGTCGCGGAACCGGGTCGCGAACAGCCACGCCCGAAACGTCGAAAAGATCTCGGCCGCATCCTGCAAATCCGGTGCGTCTTCGTCGACCCGGCCGCCGATCGTCTCGAACACGGGCAGTGCCGCACGTAACACGTCCGTGACCGCGGCATCCACCGGGAACTGACCGAAACCTTCACTGAACGCAAACCTCGCGCCCTGGGCATCACCAGTCAGCGACTGGCGAAACGTCGCTCCCGGTTCCGGCAGTGAAATCGGTGAGCGCAGATCCGGCCCGGCCATGACCGACAGCAACAATGCCGCGTCGTCGACGGAACGCGCCATCGGGCCGCTGACGGACCACGGCTCGCTCGAAAACTGTTTCGGCCAGTTCGGCACCCGGCCCGGGCTCGGCCGGAACCCGACGACATTGCAAAAAGACGCGGGATTGCGCAGCGAGCCACCGAGATCCGACCCATCGGCGAACGGCAACAGTCCTGCCGCGAGCGCCGCGGCCGCGCCGCCGCTCGAACCGCCACACGTTCGCTCGAGCGCGTACGGATTACGCGTCGCGCCAAACACGGGATTGAACGTTTGCGAACCGGCTCCGAATTCCGGTGTGTTCGTCTTGCCGATGATGATCGCACCGGCGCGCTTCAGGCGGGTCACGAACAACTCGTCGACATCGGGGACGAAATCCGCGTACAGCGGCGATCCGAACGTCGTGCGGATACCGGCAGTGAGCACGAGGTCCTTGATCGCGATCGGCATACCCCAAAGCGGCTGATCGTCGCCGGGGGTCGCACTGTCCATCGCCCGTGCCTGTGCCATCGCCGCCTCGGCCTGCAGGCTGACAATGGCATTCAATTGCGGATTGACCCGCTCGATGCGCGCGAGCGCTGCCTGCAGCGACTCGGCGATACCGATCCCGCGCCGCCGGATCTGCGCGGCGAGTTCGGTGGCCGGCAAAAAATCCCGCGCGCTATCCGCGCGCTGCGTTGCGGACGACCCGCTCACGTGCGCTGGAACATTTTTCCGATGAACGATCGTGCCCGCAGGTCGATCTCGCCCTGAATCGCGTAGGCGGGCTTGCCGGAGACTTCCGTGATCCCGGCCACGCTCCACTTGTGCCCGTCACCGTGGACCGTCTTGCCTTCACCGTTCGCGTCGACGACGCTGCCATCGCGCATGAAGCACCGGGCACTGATCCGGTAGTCACCGTCCTTACCGTTACGGCTGTCGATCGTCATTGTCGCCAGCGCGTCACAGACGAAATCACCGGACGAACTGCCCTCGAAATTCATCTGCAGGGTAACTGAACCACCCCTGCCCGGTTCCACCGTCACGGACGTGTATTGCATCTTGAACTCGCCCAATTCCTTACCAACAGCCATGGTCGGATTCCTCCGGTTTGATTAAGCCTTTGCGTGCGCGCGACACAATCCTGCGTGCTCGCCGGGGCGCGCGAACCGCGCCGGCACTGCAGCTATTATGCCGCACGCCGGTCGTGCACAGACGCAATCCACGACGCACCCGCCGCCGGCCCCGTGACGACGGGCTCGCCACAAGTGACCGCCCCGTCACCCCGCGGTCCGCGCGCCCGCGCGTAGCGCGCGCGATCCCGGGCCGCCAATCATGCCGCGCGGCGTCGCCGCTCCAAGCGCTTGTGCGCCGTTCGACGATAGCACGCGCACACCGCCGAGCCGGTGTTCGCTTGTGTCGGTTCGGCTGATCTCCGAGAATAACGGTTTCGGTTTCCCGGACGCTTAAGCCTTATGTCAGCACTGCTCCCAGATATCGATCCGGACGGATTGGCGGAATTCTCGGTCGTTTTCACGGATCGCTCACTGAATCACATGTCGCGCTCGTTCCAGGGCGTCATGAAAGATATTTCCCGCATTCTCAAAGCCACCTATCACGGCGACGCCACGGTTGTCGTACCGGGCGGCGGGACGTACGCGATGGAGGCCGTCGCGCGACAGTTCGCGACGAACGAAAAATGCCTCGTCATTCGCAACGGCTGGTTCAGCTACCGCTGGACGCAGATTTTCGACATGGGCTCGATCCCCTCGGCGTCGATCGTGCTGACAGCGCGCCAGCTGCGGGACGAAGCGCAGGCACCGTTCGCCCCGCCGCCGATCGAGGACGTCGTCCGGACGATCGCCAGGGAACAACCCGCGGTAGTGTTCGCCCCGCACGTTGAAACCTCCGCCGGCATGATGCTCCCCGACGACTACATCACCGCCGTCGGCGAGGCGGTGCGGGCTTACGGCGGCCTGTTCGTGCTCGACTGTATCGCCTCGGGCACGATCTGGGTCGATATGGCAGCGTGCAATGTCGACGTGCTGATCACGGCGCCACAAAAAGGCTGGAGCGCGTCGCCCTGCGCCGGTCTCGTCGTGCTGAACGAGCGCGCCATGAAACGCCTCGGTGAGACGACGAGCACGAGTTTCGCCTGCGATCTCGCGAAGTGGTATCAAATCATGCAGGCCTACGAAGGCGGCGCGCACGCCTATCACGCGACGATGCCGACCGATGGTCTCGTGAAACTGTGCGCAACGATGCTCGAGACCGAAGCTTACGGTTTTCAGAAAGTCCGCGACGAACAACAGGCACTCGGCGACGCCGTGCGCGCGCTGCTCGAGGAAAACGGCTTCCCGAGCGTCGCCGCGGAAGGCTTTCACGCGCCCGGGGTCGTCGTCAGCTACACCGACGATCCGGAGCTGCAAAACGGCAAGAAATTTGCCGACCTCGGTTTCCAGATCGCCGCCGGGGTGCCATTGCAGTGCGACGAGCGTGACGACTACCGGACGTTCCGGATCGGCTTGTTCGGTCTCGACAAGTTGCACGACGTCGATGGCAGCGTGAAACGCCTCGCCGGGGCGCTCGAAAAGATCGTCTGAGAGCCGGGCCGTCCAGGACGTTCCGACTCAGGCGACCTCGCTCAGGAAGCGCAACATCAACGCGGTCGTCTCCGCGGGTTTCTCCACCTGCAGCCAGTGCGCCGCGCCATCGAGGATCTCGAGAAAGCGCAGGTCGCGAAAGCCGGCTTCGAACGGCGCGCGCCAGTCCGGGTCGTAGAGCAGCACATCGTCATCGGCGCCGGCGGCGAATGCGGCCGGCTGGGAAATCAGCTTGCCTTCGAGTTCCGGGGTCAGTGCATTGATCGACGGCAGATTGCGGTACCAGTTCGTCGGTCCACGAAAGCCGTGACGCGAAAACTGCTCGACGTAGTAGGCAAGATCTTCCTTCGTGGTCCAGGCCCCGAGTTCGCCCGGCGCCGGCAGCGCATCGAGCAGACCGACGGATGCCGGATGCTCGAGTTGCGTCATCCAAGTGCCGGGCGGTGAATCGCTGCCCAGGCCATAGAAATTCGTTCTCAGGGAGCGCTCGATATCCCGGTCGAGTTCGCGTTCGACGACATCCGGCTGCTGAAAGTAGCGGATATACCAGAAGCGATCGTCGAGTCCCGGCGGGTTTACCGCCGCTTCGCTGATGCGCCAGAACGGCACGGACAAGCCCATGACGGCGGTACACGTGTGTTCGTACAGCAGCGCCGTATTCCACGCCACGAGGCAGCCCCAGTCGTGACCGATCAACTGAAACGTGTCGTAGCCGAGCGCGGCGCGGATCGCATCGACGTCCGCCGTGAGCTTGCGGATATCGTAATCCGACACCTCGGGCGGACAACTGCTGCCGCCGTAGCCGCGCTGATCCGGAACCGCAACCCGGTAGCCGGCCGCGACGAGCGGATCGATTTGGTGGCGCCACAGGTACCAGCACTGCGGCCAGCCGTGTAGCAGGATCACGAGAGGTCCCTCGCCTTCGACAACGACCCGCAGGGTCGCGCCGTCGGTTTCGATCATTTCAAAATGGCGTTGCTGCAAGATCCCGCTCCCGTTCAGCTGATAAATTTCCGCGTAACCGCGAGAAAATGGTCGAGTTGATCGTGGTGCACCCAGTGCCCGGCCCCGTCGACGGCGGCTACGCTTGCATTATTGAAATGCGCGAGGCGGCCGTCGTCGGCCGGGTTCGAGGCCCAGCTCTCGGTCCCGTACACGAGCAGGGTCGGACACGTAATCCGCCCCCACAATTGCTCGAGTTCGCCCGGCGGCAGATCGTACGGCGCCCATGAGCGGACGTAGTTGTCGAATTTCCACGAATACGTGCCGTCCTCGTTCTGGTTCACCCCGTGCACGGTGAGGTGGCGCGCCTGCGCCGGCGACAGGTGTTTGTTCTCGGCCTGCATGCGCGCGAGCGCGTCATCGATCGTCGGGTAACGCCGGGGCATCCGTCCGGCCAGCCCCCGACGCTCCTCGATCCAGTTCACGATGCGTTCGTGCAGCGGCTTGCTGTCACGTTCGGCCTGCATTTTCGGCGGCAGGCCGAGACCCTCGATCGCGACGAGACGACGAACCGTGTCCGGGTACAGGCCGGTATAGCGCAGGGAGATATTGCCGCCCAGTGAATGCGCGATGATCGTAACCGGCGCGAGATTTTTCTGATGGATCAGCTGCGCCAGATCGTAGAGGTAGGCGTTCATCGAATAATTGCCATCGGCCGACCATTCGCTGTCGCCGTGGCCGCGCAGATCGGGCGCGATCACGTGCCAGTCGGTGCGCAACGCTTCCGCCACGGCGTCCCAGTTACGGCAATGGTCACGCCCGCCGTGCACGAGCAGCAGTGGCGGCGCGTCCGGGTTGCCCCACTCGACGAAATGCAGGCGCTGGCGCTGCGAAAAGAACGTCTGTGAGGTGGGACCGGAAAGTTTCGCGGGCATGTCGGGATCTCGATAATTCACGGGCACGGCAGAGTACCGTAAATCGTGCGCAGACATGAACCGTTATCCGACAGACTCATACACCCGGTAGCGGCGCGTGCGCGCGACTTCGTGGAAGCCGGGGGCGTCGACCCACATGGCCTCGAGTTCGGGACGGACGTAGATCACGAGTACGCGGAGTCCAACCCGCTCGCGGTATTCCCGCAGCCGCTCGAGCACCCGGTGCATGATCGCGGCGGTAAACGGGTTGTACATGAACACGACCAGCGGTGTCGCCGGAAAGCGGTAGTCGCCGGCATCGGCCCGCACGATACGCCAGGGTGTGTCCGCGCGTTGCGCCTGCGTATAACGGCTGATGTTCGCGACCGCGACCCGTGCGAGTTCCGGAGCGATTTCAACCCCGACGACCTGTCTGAACGGTAATCCGGTCGCCAGCATCACGACCCTCCCCTTCCCTGCGCCAAGATCAATGAACGTGGTTCGCGGGTAATCGATCGCAAACGGCGCCAGCACGGCGGCGAAGTCGATCGGCTCGACGGGCTGGTAGTCGAAGCCGTGCACCCAACTCGCCTCGGCGACATCGAGCGCGGCGAGTGAAATGATCCCGGCCGTCTCCACACCGTGGGCCGCATCGAATGCGCGACCGTCCGGATCCGGCCAGCGGCGGTCGCGGTTTTCGCCCGCCATCGCGCGCCACATAACCAGCGGCGCAGCCATAACCGCGGCGGCAGCGCCGTAGCTCGCGCGCAGTTGCGTGCAGCGGCGATACCACCAGCGCAGGCGGCCGACACGCCGACCCGGTTGGATTGTCCCGGCCTTACGCATCGAGTTCGCGCCACAGCGTATCGAGGCGCTTGACCGAGACTTTTTCCCGGGTGCCGAGTTCCTGCGCGAACAGGGAGACGCGCAGCTCCTCGAGCAACCACTTGTACTGCAGCACGCGCGCCGGATCACGGCCGCGTAGCGACGCCGGATCCTCGAGACGCGCGAACAGCGGTTCGATCTCCGAACGCCGCGCGCGATCACGATCCGGCGCGCGATCGAGTTTGTCGAGCCGGCGCATGATCGCGGCGAAATAGCGCGGTATTTGTTCGAGCCACTCCGGCGGCGTCGCCCGCAGGAAGCCGGGATAGACGAGCGCCGCGACCTGGGCCTCGATATCACGCGCGGCCTCGATACAGGACAGCGGCAGTTCCCGGTTCAGGCGCGCGCGGACTTCCGCGTACGCACCGAGCACGGCGCCGAGTTGTTGCGCGAGCGTGGTCGCGACGGCGACATAACCACCGCGACGCTCGCGTAACCGGGCGTCGAACGCCGCACGATCACGCGGCAACGGTGCGTCATCGAGGAAACACCGCTCCGCCGCGGTCACGAACAAGTCCGCGCGCAGGACCTCGGCCGCCGCGAGCGGCGCGAACACGAGGCAGAAGCGCTGCAGTTCCGGCAAATTCTTCGTCAGGTACCGTTGTTCATCGCGCAGCTCCCGGATCAGCAGTTGCGCGATGCCGCCGCGCGTTGCCCGCGCCGCGCTGTCGGGATCATCGAACAAGCGCAGGGCAACACTGTCATCGCTTTCCACGAGCCCCGGGTAACGCTCGATCGTATAACCGTCTTCCGCGAACTCGAGACGTTCCGGCAGTTCGCCGAAATCCCAGCCGTCGACCCGCTCGCGTTCAAAGGCATCCACGGCGGGACTCGGCGGCAATGCCATCAACGTGTCCTCCACGGACTCGCGCAACGCAGTGAGATCGCGGCCGCTCGCCACGACTTCCCCGCCCGGTCCGGTCACGACGAACCGCAGACGCAGGTGCTCATCGGCCGGTTCGTTCCACAACGACAGCGGCACCTCCTTGCCGGTCATGCGTAACAACACGGCCGTCAACTCCGCGTACAGATCGCCACGGCCGGGCTCGAGCGCTTCCGTCGCGGCACGGGCAAAGTCCGGCACCGGGATGAAGTGCTTGCGCGTTTGCTTTGGCAGCGCACGTAACAGCGCGACGATTTTCTCTTCGAGCAGACCGGGCACGAGCCAGTGCGTGCGGCGTTCGTCGATCTGGGGAAGCAATGCGAGCGGTACGGTCAGGGTCACCCCGTCGTCATGCGCACCGGGGGTGAAACGGTAGCTCAGCGGCAATTCGACGCGGCCGTGACGCCAGCGATCGGGAAAGGCATCCGGCGCGACGTCCGGCGCGTTGTTGCGGAGCAACTGCGCACGGTCGAGTTCGAGATCAGCGGTATCCCCGAGACGTTTCACCCACTTGAGAAACCCCGCGCCAGAATTCACATGTGCGGGAATGCGCGCATCGTAGAACTGAAACAGCTCGTCTTCGGAGACAAGCAGATCACGCCGGCGCGTGCGTGCCTCGAGGTCCTCGATTTCCGCCACGAGCGCGCGGTTCTGCGCCACCGCGGGGACCACGCCGTCCCACTCGCCGAGTACGAGCGCGTGCCGGATGAACAATGCGCGCGCGGCGCCCGGATCGATCCGGGCGTAGTCGACCAGGCGTTTCGGGTTGATTACGAGTCCGTTCAGCAGCAACTTTTCGTAGCCGCCGACACGTGCCTTGCGTCGCTGCCAGTGCGGTTCGCTGTACTGGCGTTTCAGCAAATGCGCGCCGACCCGCTCGATCCACCCCGGGTCGATGCCGGCAAGCGTGCGCGCATAGACGCGGCTCGTTTCCGTGATCTCCGCGGCGATAATCCATTTCGGGGGTTTTGCCCGCAGATCGGAACCCGGGAACGGAAAGAAGCGGCGATTCCGCGAGCCCGTGTACGCATCCCGTTCCTGGCGAAAGCCGACATGGTCGAGCAATCCGGCGAGCAGCGAGCGATGGATCGCATCGTAGTCCGCGACCGTCGTATTCCGCACAAGACCCGCGGCTTTCGCCGCGAGCGCCAGCTGCCGCTGCAGATCGCGCCACTCGCGAAACCGCCGGAAACTGATGAACTCATCCCGGCACAGGCGGCGCAACGCGGACTGCGACAGCGCTTCGCCACGTTCATCGAGATAGCGCCACAGCGACAACAACGCGGCGAAATCGGAACGCTTGTCGCGAAACCGCGCATGTTTCTCGTCCGCGGCCTGTTGTTTGTCGAACGGCCGCTCGCGCGGATCGCCGACGGCAAGCGCGGTGACGATAATCAACACTTCGCTGAGCGCACCTTCGGCCGCCGCCGCGAGCACGATGCGCGCGAGCCGCGGGTCGATCGGCAGGCGCGCGAGCTCGCGCCCCGTGCGCGTGAGCCGGCGCTCGCCATCAACCGCCTGCAATTCGCGCAACAGGCGGTAGCCGTCGCGTACGAGGCGCGCGTCCGGTGCGTCGATGAACGGAAACGCGTCGACCGCACCGAGTTTCAGATTCGCCATTTGCAGAATCACAGCCGCGAGGTTCGTGCGCTGGATCTCCGGCTGCGTAAACGCATCGCGCGACGCGAAATCCTCCTCGGAATACAGGCGGATGCAAATCCCCGGCCCCGTGCGACCACAGCGCCCGGCGCGTTGCGCCGCGGACGCCTGCGAGATCGGTTCGATCGGCAGGCGCTGGATCTGTGCCTTCCAGGAATAGCGCGAGATCCGCGCCGTACCGGTGTCGATCACGTAGCGGATCCCCGGCACCGTCAACGAGGTTTCCGCGACATTCGTCGCCAGGATGATCCGTGGTTTCGTACCGCGCTGAAAGATCCGCTGCTGTTCACCGGGCCCGAGACGCGCGTACAGCGGGTGGATGTCGAAGCGCTCGCGCCGGTGTTTCAGCGCCTTCGAGGCATCGCGGATTTCGCGCTCACCCGGCAGAAACACGAGCACATCGCCCCGCCCCTCTTCCTGCAATTCGTCGATCGCCTGGTCGATCGCGTGATTCACGTTACGGTCGTCGCCGTCGTCGGCATCGGCTTCGGCTTCGAGCGTCCGGTAGCGAATTTCCACCGGGTAGGCACGGCCTTCCACGTCAATGACCGGTGCGTTGTCGAAATGCGCAGCGATACGTGCCACATCGAGTGTCGCCGAGGTGATCACGAGTTTCAGCTCGGGCCGGCGGGCGACGAGTTGTTTCAGGTAACCGAGCAGGAAATCAATGTTCAGGCTGCGTTCGTGCGCTTCGTCGATGACGAGCGTGTCGTACTCGTTCAACCAGCGGTCGCGCTGGATTTCCGCCAGCAGGATCCCGTCCGTCATCACCTTGATGCGGTTGTTCTCGCCGAGTTGCTTGTTGAAGCGGGTTTGAAACCCGACGACGTCACCGGGTTCCGAGCGCAGTTCCTCGGCAATGCGGCCGGCAACGGCGCGCGCGGCGAGACGACGCGGCTGTGTATGGCCGATCAAACCGTCCACACCGCGCCCGAGCGACAGGCAGATTTTAGGGATCTGGGTGGTTTTGCCCGAGCCGGTTTCGCCGCACACGATCACCACCGGGTGGCGCGCGATTGCCGCGGCGATCTCCTCCCGTCGCGCGACCACGGGCAGCTCGTTCGGGAACGTGAGCGGCGGGGTTTCCTCGACGTGCCGGCGCCGGCGTTCGATGGAGGCGTCGATCGCACGTTCGAGCGCGACCACCGACTCGCGTTCATCGCCGACCCGACGCAGCCAGCGACGCAGGCGGTGACGGTCCCGACCCTGGGCGCGGGCGATTTTCTGCTTCAGTTCGGGGGCAGCGGGCATGACGTCATTGTTCAGAACGGGCACGTGATGTTCAAAGCATTGTGCAATAACTAATCATCGTCGGACCGGCGCCGCGAGGGTTTCCGGCACATCCCCGCGGGGCTCGACGCGAAACGCCGCCCGGCGGTAAGCTGCCCGCTCACCGACAACAAAAAAATGAGGGAAACATGTACCAGGTACTCGTAGAGAAAACACTCGATCTTCCGCGCAAGAAGGCCTTCGATGCGTTGGTTGGATTCGGCGGGCTCGACAAGATCCTGCCCGACATGATCAGCTCGCTCGAGGTCACCGGTTCCGGAATCGGTGCACTGCGCACGGTGAAGCTGAAAGACGGCGGTACCGTAATCGAACGCCTCGACGTCGCGTACAACGACTGCATCTTCGCCTACACGATTACGTTCAACGACGCCCTGCCGATCAAAAACTACTGCGCCGTGGTAACGCTCGAAGACGATGGTAACAAAACCATCGCCCGCTGGGGCAGTAACTGGGACACGGACGGTGCCAGCGCCGATGAGGTGCGTCCCATGCTGGCCGACCTGTACGGTGCCCTGCTCGACGGACTGCACCAAATAGCCTGAAATCATTACACCGCGCGCCGGTATGCCGTAATCGGCATGCCGGCGACGAAGTGCACTCAGGAAATCGGGGTCAAGGCGGCGCTTCCGCCCCGGCGCGACCGGCTCCTCGAACCGGCGGGCGAATCGCGTTCGATCTCGCCGTCGACGTCGAAGCGCGCGTCTGACGAACGGCTCAGGCGTTTTCCGCGCGCTGTAACGCGAGCTTTTTCTGATAGCCGGATTGTACGATGTCGACCGCAACGAGCACCGCGATCGAGAAGTAGAACGTCGCCTTCGACATCGGCACGACCGCGAAACCGAACAGCTTCAGGTGCGCGAGATGCCCGCCCTCGCCGAGTAATACGACGCCGACGATCAGCAGGATAAACAACCCCAGCACCTCGTACTTGCGATTGCGGTGCAGGAAATCAGACACGTGGTCGGCCAGGAACAGCATCGCGAGGCCGGACGTAAAGATTGCCGCGGCCAGAACAAGAAAGACATCCGTGATCGCGAGCGCCGAGAGGATCGAATCGAAACTGAAAACGAGGTTCATGAACACGATCGTGGCGATAACCGTGGCGGCCGATTTCTTTGCCGCCGCCTCGCCTTCGCGCACGAAATCCTCGATCGCCAGCATGTGCGAGATCTCGCGGACCGCCGTGTACATGATGAATCCGCCGCCGAACAGGAACACGATCGTCGCGAACGTAAATGACCCTTCGATGACTCCCGGAACATCAATATGGAAGAACGGCTCGGTCAGGCTTGCGATCAACTTGATCATGACGAACAGCAGCACGATCCGCAGCGCGACGGCAATCAGGATGCCCCATTTGCGCACGCCCTGTTGCTGCGCGGCCGGCGCGCGCTTCGACTCGATCGAGATGTACAACAGGTTGTCGAACCCGAGCACGGCCTGAAGAAAAATCAGGACGCCGAAATTCGCAAGATTCTCGATGGTCAGCAGTTCGGCCATTACGCTATCGCCCCGGTTTCAGGTCTGAGGTTGGCATGCCGGACCGCGTCTGCCATGCCCTGGCGCGGTCCGCGTAGCGGCGCCCGCGGGCGCCGGCTTCCGGTTCCTGCAACCCGCCGTACACGCACGTTCAAGGCGGCATCCGGCGGATCAAAAAAACTGGCGAAAGAGGCAGGAGTCGAACCTGCCGAACACACATGCGTGCATTCCACCGGATTTGAAGTCCGGGCGCCCCACCGGGATGCGTCGCTCTTCCGCCGGGGATAGTAGCGAGGCGGCGCACCGACTGTCCACCCGGCGGCGACAAGCCGTGAGCCGCGCGGGCACCGTCTGCGGTGGTCAATCGAACAGTGAGCCGAACGCTTCCGCCGCGGGTTTGCGGATCCGGCGTACCTGATCGAGCCTGCGGGTATAACCGACCCGATCGAAGTATTCGAGGATCTCAATCGCCGCATTGCGCCCGATCGCGGCCTTGTCCCGGTAGGCTTTGACGCTGAACTGCCCGTTCGGATCGGCGCTGACGAGCGCCTCGACGACCTCGACGAGTGCGCGCACGACCTCGGGCAGAAAGTAGCGTTTGTCGCTGACCCTCACGACCTGGCCCTGGCGCGCGGCGTTCATGAGGAACTTGTTCAGTTCGCCATAGGGTATGCCGAGGTGTACGGACATATCGTGCACCACCGGCGGCTTCGTGCCGTCGGCCGCGAGTAATTTCGCCACCCGCTCCCACAAGGCCTGCTCGGCAGACGACTTCACGGCCGCGTGCTCCGGCAAGCGGACGAGGCCGCCGTCACGGACGAGTTTGCCGTCTTCCAGCAGGTGTTGAACGAGCGCCGCGTACACCCCGGGGCGCACGCGCTCGGTGAGCGCAAGCCGCAATTCGCTCTCGTTCACCCCAACCCGATCGGGGTAACGCTCGTGCCATGCCCGCGCACCCTCGATCACGAGCGCGGCGAGCACCGCCCAGCGTGTCGGCGTAATCCCGAGCCGCGCGCGGCCATCGTCGACGACGACCATGTCGACAGATTCCGCAAGCTGCCCGGATTCCGCCGCGGACAGGTTCCACGCCTGTTCGAACTGCTGTAAGTCGAGCGTGTCGATATCCGCGAACGCACTCGCGAGCGCCTGCTCCGGCGTCGCGAGTTCCTGCGCCCGCAAATACGCGAGCCGCGCGGGGCGCGGTCGCCGGCGCGTGACCGGCATCGGGTCGAGCACCGTGCCGCCACCGATCGTTCTGAGCGCGGATTGATCGCGCAGGATTACGCGGTCGCCGTGCACCATGCCAATCGGACCAGCGAGCTGGATCTGCACGAGGCCATCGCCACCGGGTTGAATTTCGCCGTCTTCCAGCGTCACCACCCGCCCCGTCACATCCGCGGCACCGATGTGTACATGGACCGGTGTACGGTTTTTCAGCGGCCGCTCCTCGCTGCGTAACACCCGGATCCGCGCATCGCAGCGGGTCACGCCGAAACACGCCGGCGGCGCGACGACCCAGTCGCCGCGATGAATTTCCGTGCGCCGCAAATCGCCACCAACGATATTCAGGGCGCAGCGCTGACCGACCCGGGCGATCTCCGCGGCCTGATTCTGGGCATGAATTTCCCGTACCCGGATTTCGGCGCGTGCGGGCGCCAGCAGCAGTTGCTCACCGACCGCGGCGCTGCCGGAAAATACCGTACCGGTAACGACCCGGCCGGCACCGGCGAGCAGGAAACTGCGATCGACGGCAAGCCTGAAGTTGCCGCTGGCGACTCGCGGCGGGATTTCCATTGCCGCGTAGGCGATCGCATCGCGCAGCGTGTCGATACCGCGACCCTCGAGCGCGGAGACGGGCACGATCGGTGCCTCACGCAGACATGTCTGTGCGATCAGGGCCGCGATTTGCTGCCGGACTTCGTCTATCCGTTCGTCCCCGACCCGATCCGTTTTCGTCAGCGCCACGACCCCGTGGCGAATGCCGAGCAAATCCATGATCGCGAGGTGTTCCGCCGTTTGCGGCATCGGACCATCGTCGGCCGCGACGACGAAAATCACGAAATCGATTCCGCTGACCCCGGCGAGCATCGTGCGGATAAACCGCTCGTGGCCCGGAACATCGACGAATCCCGTTAACTCACCGTTTCCGAGATCGCGGTAAGCAAAACCGAGATCAATCGTGAGGCCGCGTTTCTTCTCCTCCGGCAGACGATCCGTATCGACCCCGGTCAGCGCTTTCACGAGCAGGGTCTTGCCGTGATCGACGTGACCGGCGGTGGCGACGATCATCGCGCGGCGCCGCCGGGATGCAATTCGCCGAGTTGCGCGAGAAAACCGGCCTCGTCCTCGAGACAGCGCAAATCGAGCAGGAACGCACCGTCTTCGATGCGTCCAATCACGGGCATGGGCAAACGACGGAACGCGGCCGCGAGGCGTTCGAGGACCTTGCCGCTGCCGCGGCCGACCGGTGGCCGCAGTCCGAGCGCCGCGCTCGGTAACCGTTCGATCGGTTGCGCCCCGCTGCCAATCTGGCTCATGACTGCGACAATCTCGACCGTGGCAACGCTGCCAACCGCGTTTTGCAACGGCGCACCGAGACGCTGCGCCTGGGCCTTGATCGCGGCGACGTCACGGGTCAGCAGGCGCAGGCTCGGTGAACGCGCCGCGAGGCGCTCCGGATCGCCGTATAGTCGCAAGACCGCTTCGAGCGCGGCTATCGTCATCTTGTCGACGCGCAGCGCCCGCTTCATCGGGTTGCGTTTCACCCGGTTCACAAGATCCGCGCGCCCGGCGATAATGCCGGCCTGCGGACCACCGAGCAGTTTGTCGCCGCTGAACGTGACGAGGTCGGCGCCGTGTGCAATCGTCTCGGCAACCGTCGGTTCGTGCGGCAGGCCGTAACGACTCAGGTCGACGAGCGTGCCGCTGCCGAGATCGACCACGAACGGCAGCTCCCGCGCGTGCGCGATCTCCGCGATCTGCGTTTCCGGCACGCTTGAGGTAAACCCCTCGACGACGTAATTGCTCGTATGGACTTTCATGATCAGCGCGGTTCGTGCGTTGATATTGGCGGTGAAATCCGTCGCATGCGTCCGGTTCGTCGTGCCGACTTCACGCAGCTTCGCGCCGGCCCGCGACATGACGTCTGGGATCCGGAACGAACCACCAATCTCGATTAATTCGCCGCGCGAGACGATCACCTCCTTGCGCCGGGCGAACGTATTCAGGACGAGCAGCACGGCGGCGGCATTGTTGTTGACGACCGTCGCCGCCTCGGCGCCCGTGAGGCGGCACAGCCATTGCTCCAGATGGTCGTCGCGATCACCGCGACGGCCGCGGGCGAGGTCGAATTCGAGATTGCTCGCCCCGGCGGCGACGAGCGCCATCGCCGCGATCGCTTCCGGCGGCAACGGCGCCCGGCCAAGGTTCGTGTGCAGCACCGTTCCGGTCAGGTTGTAGACGGCCTTAAGGCTCGGTGCGGCGAGCGCATCGAGATACGCACGCGCAGCGTCGAGCAAGGCGTCGTGCGTCGCCCCGACCCGTGCCGCCTCGCCGTGCTCACGCAATTTCACCCGCAGCCTGGCCGTGGCCGAACGCAGCGCCTCGGTAACGAGCGCACGTCCGTGTTGCGCGATCAGGGGAGCCGCGGCCTCGAGGTTCAGCAACTCGTCGATGCCGGGCACGGACTGCATCACGTCGGATTCGGGCGGGGTCATGAATTGTTTCGCGGTGCGGAGTTCGAGCGGGCAAGGCTAGACGCCACGCCGCGGAGCGTCAATGTTGTGCCGCCACGGCGCCGCTCGCGGGCGTGGTCATGCAAAAGCCGAAGTGATAGGGCGGCAGATCGATACAGGGACCGCAATCGAGCGCCGCGGTGCCGGCCCACGCGGCGATTTGCCCGGGCGACGGTCTGATCGCGAGCGGCGGACCGCGCGGTGTCGCCGGGTCGGGATTCCAGTGGATCACGGCAACGAGCCCGCCCGGTCGGAGCGTACGCCGTGCTTCCGCGAGCAGCGCGAGTGGGCGCTCCGTGTGCAGGATATTGAACAGCAGCGCGCAGGCCGCGGTACCGTCCGGCAGACCGCTGCCATGCTGCATGAAATCACGCTCGACGACTTCGATATTCCCGATCCCGCGGCGTCGTGCCCGCGCAGCGACGACAGCGAGCATCTCGGGCTCGATATCGAGCGCATGGACGGTGCCGCTTACCATCGGGGCGAGCGCGAGCGCGAACGTCCCGTAGCCACAGCCGAAGTCGACGACGTCGCCATCGATACGATCGAGTCCGAGACGGGAGAGCACGGTGGCCGGCGCAAAATAGCGTTCCCACCGGGCACGCTCCGGCATGCCGCTCTCGCGTACCCTCATGCGCTGCTGACAGTTACCGGCAGTTCGCAGAACTGGCCCAGTTCGATCGGTTCGTGCACCGCCACATTGCCGTGCGGCCCGGCGCTCCACGACGGCATCACCATCGTGTACAGGCCGGGACCGCCGGCGGTCATGACGAGGATATTTTTCGGATCCCTGACGGCCGGGATGTTGTCCTCGTCGCCGACGAGCATGCGCGGATTCAGCGCCTCGAGTTCCGCCCGCGGTGTAACCGCGCGTTCGCACAGGGCCTGTTGAATCGTCTCCCGCGTGTAGCCGCCCTGCGCCATCACCGCGGCGTGTTCGGGATTCAGCACGACACACACGGCGGCGGTGCCACCGAGATGCGTATTGTTGCTGCCCGGGTTCGCGATCACCGCGGCCACGGTATTCAGCCAGCGCTCGGGGGATGCGGGATCATCCGCGTCGCCACTGAACAGGACCGAGTGCGGCGCCTCGGTGCCGAGCACCGTGACCACACTCGCCGTGGGCGCGTAGCCGAAGCTCGTATGCAGCGGCGGGAACGGTGAATGTTCTTCATCCTCGGCGCAGCAGAACGTGAATTTCGCCGGACTGCCATGCAGGGCCATATCGGACTCTCCCGGCCGCGCACCGCCGATATTCAGCATCGCCAGGCGCAGCGCCCGGCCGATACTCGCATTCGCGCGGTGCCCGGGACCGAACACGCCGAAACCACTGTGAATGCCCCCGCATTCGACCCGCGCCGGCCCGTTCACGATGATGAGTGGCGCGATGCAATGCGTCGTGCCCTGCATCTCCGTGAGATCGAACTCGGGTTGGCAGACGGCGCGGATCGCGGCGACGACGACGGGCATGTGATCGGGCAGGCAGCCGGCCATGACCGCTGCGATGGCGACGTTCTCGACGGTGGCCGCGCCGCGCTGCGGACCCATTTCGCCGAGTACGATGTCGCCGTCGAGGCCACTGGCCAGCACCATCCGGGCGACACGTTCGACGGTTGGAATGATCACGGGCAGGCCGTCAGTACAGCCGGTCGCGTGCAATTGTTCGAGCGCTGCCGCTTCATCGGCAGCCGTCAGCAGGCGGGTCATCCGTGCACCAGGCGCTCGAGCACCTGCCCGGCAATCGACGTCGCCAGTTCAGCCATCGCGACGCGACCGGTACCGGCGACCGGATGCGGCAGCTGCACCCGCGGCACCCCGGGCATGCCCTCCGCGCTCGCCACGAAATCTCCCTGGGGCCAGAACTCGGTCGTCACGAACGCGACGGCCGGCAGGCCGGCTCGCGCAATCGCAATCCCGTCACGCACGGTGCCGGAAGTACAACTGCCTCAATGACCGTAGGCCGCGAGCACGACGCTACATTCAGCACGGATTTGCTCGACCAGCGCCGGGCTCGCGGGGGTGGACGCGTTCCGCTTGTTGTAATGCCTGAATTCGGCCCCGGGCAGGCAGTCGGCGAGCGCTGCCTCCATCGCTTCGAGGAACACGTCGGAATCCGGGAAACCGTTTGCCAGCAGACCGATCACGGGCGACGACGAGAGATCCGCGCGCGGCTCGTACGGCTGTGGCGGGGTCAGCGGTTCGGCCCGCGGATCATGGAACTCGATAGTCATGGCGCTTCACCTCGGTTGAGTCTGCGGTTCGTCGTGCCTAGTGTAGTGTCCCGCGGCGCGCTTGAGAATTCGCGTGCGCATGCGGGTGGGCGACGGTTGCGGCCGATCGCGATGTTACACTGCGCACCCCGACTTTCGCGATCTGATTCGGACCCGGAATATGGAAGAACTCCAAGCCACCAGCCTGATCGATGCCGATCACCCTGATGTCATTGCCTACGCGAACGCGCATTACCGTGCCGCCGACAGCGTGCGCGACAACGCCGTCCGCCTGTATTACGCCGTGCGTGACGACTTTCGCTACGACCCGTATACGCTCGAGCTGACCATCGCCGGCTTACGCGCGAGCCGCGTACTCGAAACGCAACGCGGCTGGTGCGTGACGAAGGCGAACCTGCTTGCCGCGTGCTGTCGCGCCGTCGGCATCCCGGCGCGCCTCGGTTATGCCGATGTGCGCAATCATTTATCCACCGCGCGCATGCGCGAGCACATGGGGACGGATCTGTTCGTGTGGCACGGCTACACGGATATCCTGATCGACGATGCCTGGGTCAAGGCGACCCCGGCGTTCAACGTCGAGTTGTGTGAAAAATTTCGTCTGCACCCGCTTGAATTCGACGGCACGGAAGACTCGATCTACCACCCGTTCGACCTCGATGGCCGGCAACACATGGAATACGTACGCTTTCACGGCACCTACAACGATGTGCCGCTCGCGGCGATCGTCGACGGCATGCGCGAGGCCTACCCGAACATGCTGGAAGCCGCGTTCACGGGCAATTTCGACGCCGAAGTCGCGGCCGAAACCGGTAGCTGAGAGCCGAACCCGCGATCGCGGTTCGGCGCGCACGCGGGGTCTAGCCTTGCGGGGTCCAGAGTTCGCCGTCATGCCGCGCACGTCCGTCGGTGACGAGTTTGAGCAGGTGCGCGAGCAGGGATTTCGCCGCCATCTGATGCAGCGCAGGGTCGACATCGTCGTACACGACCGGCAGCAGCGTCTCCAGCGCACAGGGCGCGTTGGCCGCCAGCGCATCGGCGACTTTGCGCTCGCGTTTCAGGCGATGCGCAATCAGGTGCTCGATTTCTCCCCGGGGATCGCCGATCAACGCGCCATGCCCGGGAGCGAGATGCTCGAGTTCATAGCCGAGCATGCGCTCGAGCGAAGCGATGTAATGCGCCATGTCGCCGGCCGGCGGGATAATCACGACCGTTGATCCACCCATCACGTGATCCCCGGTCAGCAGGATGCGATCCTCTTCGAGCAGATAACACACGTGGTTCGCGACGTGGCCGGGCGTGTGAATCGCGCGCAGCGAGAACTCGGACGTGTTCAGCACCTCGTCGTGCGCGACCGCGCGGGCCGTCGTGAACGTCGGATCCTGAAAGCCATCGTTGTCGATGATGTTGCCGACGAGTTCGGCGCCGGTCGCGTTCGCGACGGCCTGCGCGGCCGGCGAATGATCGCGATGGGTGTGGGTCACGAAGATCCAGCGCAAGCGGTCGCCAACGATATCGATCAACGCCTCGATGTGGGAGTCGATTGGCGGACCCGGATCGATCATCGCGACCTCCGCGCTGCCAACGAGGTAGGTGTTTGTCCCGGGACCCGTCATCGGCCCCGGATTCGGGGCCGTGACACGCCGCAGACGCGGCGTCAGGCTAACGGCTTCCGCGTAAGGAAAGTCGGTCGGGCTTGCCATCGAAGCGGCCGCGCCGGGATCGGTCGCTCAGGCGTCGACGCTGTCGAAATAACGGATACTCGGTGCCGCGGACGTCATTGCGCCGAGTTGATCCAGCACCCCGGTTTCGGCACGCCAGGCCAGGTATTTTTCGTATTTCGCCCGTGATTCCCAGTTCTCGATCAGCACGAGGTTGCCCGGTTCGTCCTGGTTCTCGACCACATCAACACTGTTGCAGCCGTCGTAGGCGCGCGTGTCGGGCAGGATCTCCTTGAATGCGCCCTTCGCGGTGTCGATCATGTCGGGCTTCAGCTTGATTTCCAGTACTACGGTGCAGGCCATGGGGGTTTCTCCGGATTTATTATGGATTTTGCTGTCAGGAGTCGAAATGGTAGCGCCCGGATCCGTGAAAGTACACGGCCATCCCGCCGCGCGGCTTAGCACCGGTAGCGCACCGGCGCTACACTGACGGTGCGGCATGCGATGCCGCCGGCCGGCGGCGCGAGACATCCGTGTGCCGCGACAGCTGTGCCCGTTAACGGAGATCGCCATGTTCAGGTTCATGACTGCCCTCGTGCTGACCCTCTGCGGCGGGGTCGTATTCGCCGCGCCGCTCGCCGTCGGTGATCCGGCGCCGCCGTTCGAACTCGAGGGTTCCGACGGCAATACGCACCGTCTTGCCGATTACGCGGGTCGCACCGTCGCGCTGGCGTGGTTCCCGAAAGCGTTCACCGGTGGCTGAACCGCCGAATGCGTGTCGCTCCGTGAGAGCGCCAGGGCCATTGCCGGTTTCGACGCCGTACTGTTCATGGCAAGCGTCGACGACCTCGCCACGAATACGGCGTTTGCGCGCAAGAATGACGCAACATTCCCCGTGTTGAGCGATCCGGATAAAACAACGGCGCGCGCCTATGGGGTACTCACCGCCGCGGGTTACGCCGCGCGCGTCACGTTCTACATCGGACCCGACGGGCGTATTGCCGCAATTGATGAGGACGTACAACCGCTGCGCGCGGGCGAGGAACTGCTGCAGAATTTGCGTGAACTCGGGGTCGGCGGGCGTGGGGTTGCCGACTGAGCGGCGGTGTTGCGAGCGGGTCCGTCCGGGGTGAAGATAAGCGCGACAACATCCCTGTCATCGCAAGGCAAAACCGAACCGTCGAGATTGTTAAAAACTGTAACAAGTAACTCGCCGCTCCACACGCGGCGCGGCAATAAACTGTGACGCATGCACTCTAATGCTACGCGGCAGGCGTCCGCGCCGTTCCCGTAAACCGGCGCACTGAAAGCTGCGCCGCGAACACGCGCGCACAGCACAATTCAAGCAATGGCGTAAGCTGCCGCGATGACAACGTGTTCATGCGTTTTCTCGCACCGTTGAACCAGCAACAGGAGTAACTGCAACTATGAAATGGATTCTTGGCCTGATTGGCGCCATCGTCGTGATCGTACTCGCGGCGATCGTATTGATCCCCAGACTTGTCGACCCGAACGACTTCAAGCCCGAAATCATTGCCGCCGCGAAACAGGCCACGGGGCGCGACCTCGCGATCCGCGATGACATCGGCCTGTCGGTGTTTCCGAATCTCGCGCTGAAACTCGGCGGGGTTACGTTCGGCAACCGAAGCGGCTTCGATGACGGGGACATGGCTGCCGTGGAAGAACTCGATTTGCGGGTTGCCCTGATGCCGCTGCTGTCGCGCAAACTCGACGTCGACACGATAGTCATACGCGGACTCAGGCTGAATCTCGAAGTCGCCCGGGACGGGCGCAATAACTGGGCCGACCTCGGGGGCGGTGGCGACGAATCGAGCCCGAGTGCGGCGGGCGCTACGGAGCCGGGGCTCGCCATCAATATTGCCGGGATCGACGTCAGCGACGCGAACCTCGTTTGGGACGACCGCCAGGCGGGCAAGCATTACGAACTGTCGGGTTTGAATTTTACGACCGGAACGATCGCCACGGACAAACCCGTACCGGTGAACATCGAGTTTATGTTGACGAGCAAGGCACCGGCGCAAACGTTCACCGTGACGCTCGACAGCCGCGTTACAGCGAACGCCGATCTGAACCGCTTCGAGCTCGACGAACTCGCGGTCAGCCTCGCGGCCGCGGGCGCTGGTCTGCCTTCCGGCGGTCTCGATCTCGAATTGCGCGCGAACCTCGCACTCGACCAGGCCGCGGGCACGCTCGCCGTCACGGATCTGGAATTGAGCGGGCCCGATCTCGACCTCAGCGGCGCGCTGAACGGTACGGATCTGAACGGCAAACCGGCCTTCACGGGCACATTCAAACTCGCTGAATCCAACCTGAAGCAGCTCATGGCACTCGGTGGCGTGGCACCCGTAACGGCCGACCCCGAGGCTCTGACCCGCATCAGCGCGGAGTTCGGCGTCGCCGCAACCGGATCCAGTGCGGCACTGAAGCCGTTCAGCGTCGTGCTCGATGAGTCAACTTTCAGCGGTGATTTCTCCGTCACGTCTTTCGACGGACCGGCACTCAGGTTTGCGCTCAAACTCGACGCGATCGATCTCGACCGTTACCTGCCGCCGAAGTCGGATGCGGACCCGGCAGCGGAGAGCGCGGAGACAACCGCGCCCGCGGATGCCGACCCGCTCGCGGCGCTGCGCACGCTCGATCTCGGCGGCACAATCGACATCGGCGCGCTCAAGCTCGCGAATCTGCAGACCACGAACATCGCCGTGACCCTGAAAAGCGCGCGCGGCGTGCTCGACGTGAAACCGATCACGGCGGACCTCTATGCGGGCAAGGTTGCCGGCGGTATCCGCGTCGATGCGACCGCGGCAGAGCCACGAATTGCGATCAACAACCGCCTCACCGGGATCCAGATCGGCCCACTGCTGCAGGATTTTGCCGCTAGCGACAAGTTGCAGGGCACAGGTGCCGTCGATGTCGCGCTCACGCTGCGCGGACTCACTCCGGATCCGATCAAAAAATCGCTGAACGGTACCGTCGCTTTGTCACTGAACGACGGGGTCTACAAGGGCGTCGATGTAATCAAAACAATCTGCTCCGTCGGCACGAAGATCGACCAGTTATTGACCGGCGCGAGCGGCGAGCTGAACGAAGATGGCGACACCGCGTTTTCCGCAATGTCGGTCTCGGTGAACTTCACCGACGGCGTTGCCGCGAGCGATGACCTCGATGTGAAATCACCGCTCGTGCGGGTCAACGGCGCCGGCGGTGCGAACCTCGTCGAGGAAACGCTGGACTACCTCGTCATGGCTGAACTCGTCAGTGCCTGCGAGGGCCAGGCGGGTGCGGCGGCGGATCAACTCGTTGGCGTACCACTGCCGATCCGTGCGCGCGGCACGTTTACCGAACCGAAGATAGCGCCGGACTGGGCGGCGCTCGGCAAGGAGCTTGCGCAGTCGGGGATCAAGGACAAAGCGGAAAACCTGATCAAGGACAAGCTGAAGATCCCCGGTATTGGCGCACTCGGCGGCGCGGATAAGACTGAGGCTGACGGTGAGGCTGACGCAACGGACGCACCGAAAGATGTCGGCAGCGCCCTCAAGGACGGGCTGAAGAAACTGTTCTGAAGGCACAACTGGCGATCCGCAACACCCGGGCTTCCGGATAGCCTCATGGCTTACGCCCTCCCCGCCCTCGATTCGCGAGGGCGGGAACTTCCGGCTCAGATCCGGCGTCCCCACCCCGGTGCTCGTGTTCGCTCGCGCCCATCGTCGTCGCGCTGACACGGCGAGGTATTCGCGACCCGCAAGCCCGAACGTCACGCGGCGAATCGTCCCCGTGCCGCTTGCCCCGCGGCCTGGCTTGCCCGGCCTCTGCTACACGAGGTGTACCGCGCGCGTCGTGTGGTGCCGATACGCGGCAACGCCGTGTGCATTCAAATCAGCGGGCTGTTCGGCTCGAACCCGAGCCGCTGACGCCCCCACAGTTCATACGCGCCCTGGCGATCGGTGAATGCGTGTGTCGCCAGCATGTTCAGATCGCGGAAGAATCGCTGCAGGGGCGAGTCCCGATGGAACGCGCTCGTGCCACCGAGTGATGCCATCTCGTTAACACTTTGCCGACACAGGTCGTTGATATAGCCCGCGCGAAGCTTCAGCTCGAGACGCTTTTCGATATCAAACCCGCCGGCCTGCGCCACGGATTGCGTTTCCGCAACAAGGCGATCAAGCAATGCGTCACACGCTTGCAGGCGGGCGTGCGCCTGACCGAGGTTCACATGCACGGACTGCCGCTCGGCGACTTTGTCGCCGATATGCGCACGGGTCTTTTTGCGCACGATGTCCTCGTAGGCCCGCGTGGCCCCGTCGAGGCCGCCGACGTAAACGCCCATGACCTCGCAATAAATAAAGGGCAGCAGCGGGATGCGGTAGAGCGGATTATCGTGAATTGAAGCGGCGGTGTTGTACAGCGTTGCGGCATCGAGCGTACGGTGTTCGGGAACGAACAGATCGTGGGCGATCACGTCATTACTGCCGGTCCCGGACATGCCGCTCATGTGCCAGACGTCGTCGATCTCGATGTCTTCCTTGCGAACCACGAACGCACGCGCGTCGGGCCCGCCGGATTTCGCCAGGATCACCCAGTCGGCATGCATGATGCCGGACGAGTAACTCGACCGACCGTTCACTTCATAACCACCCGGCACCTGCTTGATGCGGAGCATGGGCGAAGGCTGGATTGGCGCCATCGTGTAGCATTTCTCGGCGAAGAATTCCTTTTGCCCCTGCTCCGGAAATTTCGTCAGCATCCAGTTGTGTCCGAGATAAAACGCCGTCACCCAGGCCGTCGACATACACGACCGGGACAGCATACGGGCGACGGCGGTCAGGGTCCCGAGCCCCATTTCATGCCCCCCGAACCGTTTCGGAACGAGCATGCGCATAATGTCGGCATCGACGAGTTCACGGATCGTCTCATCGTGCGGACGGCGATCAACTTCCGCCTGGCGGGCGCGCGCGGCGATACCGGGCAGCAAGGCGTTGATCCGATCGAGCAATTCCTCCGCGCTGAGATTTGCGTCACGTCCCGATTTTGTTGAAGCCATCGTATCTCCTCCCCGTTCGCCCGATCTTTTTTTTCGTGATTTCAAACCTTCGTTCGCAACAAACTCGTCCGGCGGCGGACTTCGGGTTGACGGAATCCGCACACGTTCGGATGCAGAAGCGTTGCGCACGCAATGCCTTCGCAACGCTCGGCGTTCTATGTAAATACCGCGAACGGCGCGGCGACAACCGGCTTCGCCCGGTTCTTGCCGGGACCTGCGGGTTCGCCACGGTCAAACCCGCAGGTCTTGCGCGACGCTCTCGCGCCGGATATCGCACGCCGACGGGGCCGTCCAGCGCGTTTATGATGACACCGTTGCCGGATCGGAACACCTCGCCTTCAATCGCGCGCGACATGGCTTACCCGCAAACGCGGTAACGGGGGCTTGTGCCGGCGCCGTCAGGATGGGTGATGGCGTCTCGGGGGCTGAAGCCGGCGGCGGATCAGCCGGTTGGATAACACCGGCGAGGGACGTCTCCGGTTATTTTCTTCGGGCGTTCTCGCGACACCGTAACGGAGCTCGATCGCGGATACGTGCTCACACGGCCAGCAAGGTTGCCTCGCCATCGGCCCGTCCTGCCGCGAGCCGCTCCGTCACGCTCTTGGCCGGTGCCGGGCGCGCGAGGTAGTAGCCCTGGCCGAAATCGCAGCCCACGTCGCTGAGTGCACGGACGGTCTCAACCGACTCGATACCTTCGGCGACGGTGCTCGCACCGATACCCTGGGCGAGCCTGACGATGCCGGAGACGATCGAATAATCGCGCTGGCCTTCGGCAACACTGCGCACGAACAGGCGGTCGATTTTCAGTTCCGAAACCGGAAAATCGCGCAGGTAGCGGATCGACGTATAACCGGTGCCGAAATCGTCGATTGATATACCCACCCCCTGCTCGGCCAGCAGACGCAGTATCTTCGCCGAACGGTCGTAGCTCACGAGACTCGCGGTTTCCGTGATCTCGATGATCAGTTCCTCGGGCGGTATTGCGTAACGTTCGAGCATTTCGGCGATGTGCGGTACGAAACCGACCCGGTCGAGGGATTGCACCGAGACGTTCACCGACATTTTCAGGCGGTAGCCCGCCGCACGCCACGCGGCGGCCTGCGCGAGTGCCTGGTTGAACACGATATCCGTGAACGCGAAGATGAACTTGCTGCGTTCCAGGATCGGGATGAATTTGTCCGGCGGAATGTTCCCGAGGACGGAGTGCTCCCAGCGCGCGAGCGCCTCGACCCCGATCATCGCGCCGTCACCGAGGCGGTATTTCGGCTGGTAGTGCAATACGACCTGATCGGCTTGCGCGAGCCGCGGGATCTCCATCGAGATCCGCGAACTCTCGTGCAGTGGCGCGTCTTCCGCGCCGCTGTAAACGCTGAAACGCCGGGCCGATTGTTTCGACGCGTGCATCGCCTGGTCGGCGTGCGCCATCAGGAGCTTCGCGTCCCGTCCGTGCAGCGGGTAGCTCGCGATACCAATCGAGGCGTCCACCTTGAGCACGCGTTGTTCGTATTCAATCGGTTCAGCCACGGCGTCGGCGATTTTTTGCGCCACGACGATGGCGCCATCAATCGTGCCGTCGACGAGGATCGAAAATTCGTCGCTGCCGAGTCGCGCATACGTATCCGTGCGTCGTGCAATCGACAGCAGGCGCTCGCCGATGACCTGCAGGACGTAATCGCCGGCGGCGTGCCCGAGCGTGTCGTTGATCGATTTGAACATGTCGAGATCGAGCATCATCACGGCGAATATCTCGTTGCTGCGATGCGCCATGCCGATGCGCTCGTCGAGCCGGTCGAGAAACAGCCGCCGATTCGGCATGCTCGTCAGATCATCGTGGAGACTTCGATGCGCGAGCGCTTCGCGATAGCGGGAATCGGCGAGGGCGAACTTGTGTTCGGCGACGGCGGCGCGAATCGCCTGGCCGAGACTCTTCGCGTCGAGCTTGTCCCTGCTGATGTATTCGTTGATGCCGGGGTTCGGCGCCTTGCCGGACACCTCCACGCCGCCGCGTCCGGTCAGGAAGACCGATGGCACGATGAACCCCGGTATCTTCTCGCGCACGCGCGCCAGCATCTCGAAAGCAGTCCCGTCGCCAAGATGGCATTCCACAACGGTACAGTCGATGTCGCCCGAGAGCAGACGCGCAATACCTTCCTCGACGTTCCTCGCTTCGTGCACGACGACATCGAGTCCGGTTCTCCTGCTCATGCGGCAGATGGACTCGCGCCCGGCATCATCGTCATCAACAATCAGGATTTGCAGTGTGCGACGCCACATCAGGCAAAGCCCCGATACCGGCGCGGACGCATTACCGTGACGCTGTGCGGATTCGCGGCCCGCACCGTGGTGCTGCGGCGAGCACTCGATTGGGCTCTTTGTCTCAGCATCGTTTTAGCTATCGGATTCAGTCATAAGGCCAGGTCAACGGCCAGGCAAATCGAAATCGGGTTCCAGCGTCATCTATCGGCGATTCAATTTCGATCCTTGAACCGACGCTGTTGACGATGCGTTTGACGATCGCGAGCCCGCTACCGCTGCCGGGCCTGCCGGCTTCCGGTTCGAGGCGCTGATACATTCTGAAGATCCGCTCATGATGGGACGCATCAATCCCCGGTCCGTCATCTTCAACCGTGATGACGGTGTGAGCCGGTCCGGGTTCGACCGTCACCGTGATATGAGCGTGGGCGGGGTCGTGATGGTGCACGAGCGCGTTCACGATCAGATTGCGCAACACGGTCTGCAGGGCCACGTCCGAACTCGCGAACACCGTGCCGGGCTCGCCGACCACCCGGATACGGGCGCCGCCGCCATCGATTTCCTCGGCGAGTTCGCGCGCCAGCACAACCGGGTCGATCGTCGTCAACTGCACGTCACGACGGCCCGCGCGCGAATACTCCGCGAGGCCTTCGATCAGAGCGCCGAGGCGTGCTGTTCGCGCCTGCAGGCGTTCCAGGTTCCGGGTCACGGAATCCGCGACGTCAGCGGGGAGTTCGTCGGCGATCCATTCGCTCAGGTGCCGAATTGAACGCAGCGGTTCTTTCAGATCGTGGGCGGCGATGTAATTAAACTGTTCGAGGTCGTCGTTCGCGAGCTGCAGGGCGAGCGTGCGGCGTTCGAGCGCGAGTTCCGTGCGTTTGCGCTCGGTGACATCCGAAACGTACCCATGCCACAGGGTCGAGCCGTCGCCGGCAACCCCGGGTTGCGGGTTCGCGACACCGTGCAACCAGCGTTCGGGCTTGCCGTCGACCGCGCGCAGGCGAAATTCGGCGTCCCACAATTCCATCCTCGCGGCTGATTGTTTCACGCTGGCGATGACCTCATCGAGGTCGTCCGGGTGTATCAGTTCGAACACGCGCGACGCGTCGTCGCGTACCTGGGCCGGATTCACCCCGTAAATCCTGTTAATGGCCTCGCTCGCGTAAGGAAAACGCAGCGTGCCGTCCGGTGTCATCTCGAGCTGATAGACAACCCCCGGGAGCAGGCCGGCAATGCGGCGCAGCCGCTCGCGCGATTCCACGAGTTCCTGCTCGCGGTGCTTCAACGGTGTGATGTCGTCGTGGGTACCGATCATGCGCAGTGGCGTACCGTCGGGCGCGCGTTCGACGATTCTGCCGCGGTCGAGCACCCACTTGATGTGGCCTTCGCGGTCGCGCATACGACACTCGACCCGGTATTCATCGGTCTCGCCGGCCAGATACGCGCTGATCGCCGCATCGCTCAATGCGAGATCCTGCGGCAATGCGAGTGAGCGCCAGGTGTCGATACTCGGTTCGAGTTCACCAGGCTCGTACCCGAGCATGCGCTTCCATTCGGCGGAGAAGAACGTCTCGCCGGTGACGAGATCCCACTCCCAAACGCCGAGGCGTGACCCGCGCAGGGCGTGTTCCCAGCGCAGTTCCGAGCGCGCGAGCTCTTCGATCGCCCGGCGTTTGGCCGTCGTATCACGATAGAAGCCGGCCATGATCGGCGATGAATAATCGCTGAACCATTCAACGATGCGCGCGCTCGCCCGGATCCAGCGGTAGTCACCCGATTTCGTCCGCAACCTGAACTCGCGTTTGAAGTGGTCGCGGGTTCCGTCGATGCAGGCTTTTACCTCATGCCGAACGGCTTCCCGATCGTCTTCATGCAGCAAGGCATAGAACGCAGCGCTCGAAGCGAGTTCATGCGGTTCGTAGTCCATCGAATTGAGCCAGGACCGCGAGTATTCGACATGGTCCGCGTTGATATCCCAGATGAAAAACGTATCGCCGAGTTCTTCGAGCAAGCGGCGCCAGCGTTGTTGTTCCGTGAACCAGCGCGGTTGCCCGTGCGGGCCCGCCGACGGGTCGCGGAACGTCACGACGAACCCGCCGCGCGTGCCGCAAGCCATCGGGGTAACGACGAGTTCGGTCACGAATTCGCCGCGATCACGGCGGCGACCCCGCGCAAGGTAGGACTGCGGCTCCGACCCGAGCGTCTCCCCGGCTGCAAGCCGGTGCATCGCAGTAGCGCTACCGACATCGTCCGACAGCGTGATGAGATCGCCAAACGCTGTGTTCAACAAGTCGTCGTTGGCGCACCCGAACAATGCACACGCTTGTGCATCGGCGCCCACAACAGCGCCGCCCGCCGCCACGATGAGCATGCCGCCGGTTGACGCCTGTGACTGTCCACGCGACACCATTACGGGTTCGATTTTCGCCAACACCGTTACTTCCCTGCTACTCAAGATCGGGGGACCCCTTCCAGGGGTAACGGTCCCGGTGCGCAGAAAGTTTAACGCGGGTGCCGGGTCACTCCGTTGGCGCGCACGGAATGAACGCGATACGCAGCGCAGCATGCGGCCGTGGATTTCGGCCCTGGCGGCCGCCGAACGGACCGATGCACAGTGCCCGTCGTTGCCGGATGCGCGCTTCAGCGCCAGGCGAAGGCCGGTTGCTCGAAATGCGCAACGCGCGTTTCACGTCCATCAATGCAGACTTCGCGGAACTGGTACAGGATCGCGGCGGTCGGCGCCGCGATCCAGTTGTCGCCGACGGGCATGCGCAATACCGGCTCGCCCGCGCTCTCCTCGCTGTTCAGCATTGGCGCGTCGCGGCGCATGAATTCCGCAACCGGGATGCGGTGGATCGAATCAACCTCGTGTTCGTTTGCGACGAAGCGACGTTCCGGCCCGATCCACACGACGACGGGGGTCATGATGAAACCCGAGCGGGTAATGAAATCATCGAGGCGGCCGATGACCGCATCGAGCGGCAGTTCGAGGCCCACTTCCTCATGCATTTCGCGCAGCGCCGCCTGCTCCGGCGTTTCACCGGCATCGATTCGCCCCCCCGGCAATGCCCATTGTCCGGGGTGGTTCTTCAGTTTCGATGAGCGCTTTGTCAGCACGAGCGCGGCATGGGACTGCCACGCGTCGAAGCGCGGCATGCCTTTCAGGTCGGCGCCATAGCCGCCGTCCGTCACGGCGACGGCAACCGCGGCGCCCCGCCCGGCCGACGCGGATGCCGCACGCACGTCGAATTTTTGCAGGTGGCGCGAAATCCGCCGTTTCAGGCTGTCGTCACAATTCACACGTGTCGGCCCTACAGCCCCGCGCTGCGTTCAAGCCGGCGCTCTCAGGTCTGTGATTCGTTGAAAACATGCACATCGCGCTGCGGATAGGGGATCGTGATACCGGCGTCGTCAAACCGTTCCTTCACGGACCGGGTGACGTCCCAGTAAACCGCCCAGTAATTTTCCGCCTTCACCCACGGGCGCACGATAAAGTCGATGGAAGACTCACCGAGCGTATGCAGTTTTATCGTCGGCGCCGGATCCTGCAGCACGAATTCGTGCGCCGTGATGATGTCGTTCAGCAGCGCTTCCGCCGCCGCGATATCGTCGTCGTAACCGATGCCGAACGTCAGATCGACACGGCGGGTATCGGCGGCGTTGACGTTACGAATCACATCGCCCCAGATCTTGTTGTTCGGCACGATCAGATTCTGGTTGTCGAACGTCACGATCGTGGTCGACACGAGGTTCATGGCCTGCACCTTGCCGCTGACTCCGGCCGCTTCGACCACATCACCGACATCGTACGGCCGATAGAACAGGATCATCATGCCGGACGCAAAATTCGACAGCGTATCCTGCAGCGCGAAGCCGACGATGAACCCCGCGATACCGAGGCCGGCGAGCACCGGGCCGAGGTTTACCCCGACCTGCGACAGCGCGATCAGCAGGCCGAACAGGAACACGAGATTCAGGGTCAGCTTGACGAAAAATGCCTGCATCAGGTTCGACAATGGCACGCCTTTCGCGGCAAGCGCGCGCCCCACCATGCTCGCCGCAAGTTTACCGACCATCCGGGCAGCGACCAGAATGACGATGAACAGCACAACGCGGAAGATCCAGCCGGGACCGTTCTCCACGAGCGCATCGCGAGTGCGCTCGGCCCACTGAGCGAGCAGCCCTTTCAGGACGACGGAGTCGAGCAGGTCCGTTGAAATCTCACCCGTGGATTGAAACAGCACCTGGACGTACTCGCTCGTGTCGAGGCCCCGTTCGCGCAGCAATTCGATCGTGCTGCCCAGGGCATTTTTCAAACGCTGCCGGCGCTCCTGAAGTACCACGAGTTCCGTTTCGAGGTCGCTTTGCGCGGATTCCGGCGCCTTGCCGAGTTTTTCGGTCGTGGCATCGATGCGCGGCAGCGTATCTTGCAGCCGTTCCGCCAGGCCCGCGGCGCGTTGCTGCAGGCGCTCGTCGAACGTCGCGAGCGCCGCACCGGCATCGATACCGGCGGCGGCAGCCCGCGCCGCGTTCGCGCTCGTTTCGGCGAACAGATCGGCGAGCAATTCGTCATAGCTGCGCAAGCGATACTGAATGTCGAGCCGTTCCGTCACCGCGAGTTCGCGCGATTGCTGCATCAGGTCGCTCACGCGCGCCTCGAGCTCGCCGGCGAGCGTTTCGAGCGTCGTGAAATGCTGCTTGATTGCGCTTGCGAGGCGCGCCGGCTCATCGTCGCCGGTCGCCTGGTCGAGCAGGTCTCCAATCCGGACTACCCGTTTCAGTTGCTCCTGGAAAGCCGACAGGGTTTCGATTTCGTCGCCGCCGGCCGCTCCGCTGACGGTGCGTTCGCCGCGGATTTCATCGATTTGATCTAATATCGACTGCGCCGTCGCGGGGGCGGCGGCAACGGCGACGAGCAGTAAGGTCGCGAACGTGAAGAGCGTTTTATAGGACATAGCGTGGGTATCGTGGCAAAACCAAATCGCGATCATGTTGCGTCCTGCAGCCTGAAACGTCCAGCGCCCGGCCGGTTTCCGGCACGTCGAGGCAGCCGCGGCGCAGGTGGTGAACCTCACGACATCGCGCCCGGTGAGTCCTGGCTCGGACCCCGCGCGGACATCGTTTCCCGTCGTGCCGGTCGCAGCGGGTAAGATAGCCCGGGCGACGGCCTCGACCTGCCGTCAAATTATAAAAGCGGGAGCAAGCACGATGGAATTTGCCAATCAGCGCGTCTTGATTACCGGGTCAACCCGCGGCATCGGCCATGCGCTCGCCGCCCGCTTCATCGCTGCCGGCGCACGCGTCGCGATCAACGGACGCACGAACGCAGCCGTCGCAGCGGCGATAGAAGCGCTCGGCGGGGCAAAACATTGCCATCCCGCGCCCGGCGACGTATCGAGTGCGGCGGGCTGCGAGCGCGTCGTTCACGCCGCGATCGACGGCCTCGGCGGCCTCGATATCCTGATCAACAATGCCGGCACCTACCCGATCGCCTCGATCGCCGATACCGACGAGGCGCTGTGGGATCAAACCATCGATGCGAACGTGAAAAGTGTGTTCTTCTGTTCGCGCGCCGCATTGCCGGCGTTGCGCGACGGTGGTGTGATCATCAATCACGCGTCCATCGCCGGTCTCATGGGCTTTGCGAACATCCCCGCGTATTGCGCATCGAAAGCCGCGGTCGCGAACCTGACCCGGTCGATGGCGATGGAACTGGCGCCGAACGTGCGCGTCAATTGCGTCTGTCCGACGACCGTCGACAACGAGATGGGCTGGCGGGGATTCAACCGCGCCGAGGATCCACAGGCGGCTTATGCCGCGTTCGCCGCCGGCAGCAAAATGCAACGCCTGCCGACGAACGACGACGTCGTCGAGGCGTTCATGTTCCTGAGTTCGCCCCGCGCGGGTTTCATGACCGGCGTCGCCCTGCCCGTCGATGGCGGCAAGTCCGCCGGTTCCTGAGCGGGCGCGGGATCACACAGTTTACGGCGCTGCGATCGTCTCACACTGTTTCGTCGGGCCGCCGAAGAACTTTTCACAGTACGCCCGGGTGACTTCCTTGCCCTGCAGTTCCGCGATCACGAAATCCGCGACCGCGTTCACCTGACGGTCGTTCAGATATTTTTTCCCTTGCAGCGGCCGGTTGCCGTCCGCATCGGAGAAATCCTCGAACGTCATCCCGTAGCATCGATCATCGCTGTAGGCCTTGCGATCGAAGTACGGCATGTTCGTACCCGGTCGACCGCATTTGATCACCGTGATCAGATCGTCGCGGCTCAGGGTCGTGCTGCGTAACGATATCGCGGCACCGCCGTAGCCCGGCCCGCCGTTACCGTGCCACTTGTGGCACCCGAGGCAGTTCGCGCGCTTCGCCGTCGACAGCCCGTAGTCGACCTGGGCCACGGGCTCACTGCCGACGGGCGGCCCGGCGGCGATGACCGCCGGCACGAACGCGAGCATGACGGCACCCAGGCCGAACCGTGCGGCCGCGAGGATCCGGCGCCGCATTGATCCCGGCCCGGTCATAACGCGAAGACGAACAGCATTTGGCCGGGCTCGATTGTCTCCAGCCCCGGAGTCGACGAGATGAACCATTTCGGCCAGGCACCGCCGACCCCGGCGAGGATCGCGACATATTGTTTGCCGTCGACGGCGAACGTCATTGGCGGAGCATTGATGCCCGTGTTCGTCGGGAACGACCACAACGGTTCGAGCGTGTCGGCGTCGAGGGCGAAAAATTCGCCATCCGGGCTGCCGCCGAACACGAGCCCGCCCTGCGTCGCGAGCAAACCGCCGAGCATCGGGTACTGCGTTTCATGCTTGCCGACCACCTTGCCCGTGTTCACGTCGAGCGCGGTGACGCTGCCGGTAATCACCGGGCCCATCTTCGGTGCGCCACCGAGCCAGTATTCGCGTGCTTCCCATGCGTTCGTCTGCGGCACGTTCACGTGCGATGCGCAGCTTTCGATCACGGGGATGTAATAACGGTTGCGTACCGGGTCGTACGCCGTCGGGGGCCAGTTCTTGCCGCCCATATTGCCCGGGCAGGAACTGCTCTCGCGCTGATCGCGCGACACCGAGGTCGCCGGATTGTAGCGCTGTACGTCCTTCGTCGGATCGTAGTCGAGCGGGCGGCCGGAATACTTGTCGAGCCCCGACGTCCACGTCAGTTCCTTCACGAACGGTGTACCCCAGAGGAATTTCCCGTTCGTTCGATCGATGGCATAGGCGAACCCGTTGCGATCGGCATGCAGCACGGCTTTCGTCGGCAGGCCGTGGATCGACGCGTCGACGAGCGTCTGTTCGTTCGCGCCGTCGAAATCGTAAGCGTCGTTCGGCGTGTACTGAAAATGCCATTTGATCGCACCGGTGTCGGCATCGAGCGCCAGCACGCTGTTTGAATACAGGTTGTCACCCGGACGATACGCGTTATCCCAGTCCGGCGCCGGATTACCCGTGCCCCAGTAGATCGTGTTCAGCACCGGGTCGTAGGATCCGTTCAGCCACGTCGCCCCACCGCCGTGTTTCCACGCGTCGATGCTGTGCGGCTCCGGGCCTGGTTTCCACGTTTCGCTGCCCGGTTCGCCCGGCGCCGGGATCGTGTGGGTGCGCCAGTCGCGTTCGCCGGCGGTGAGATCCGTCGCGTTCAGCCACCCGCGGATGCCGTACTCACCGCCCGCGACTCCGGTTACCGCGATGTCTTTCACGACGAGCGGCGCGCCCGTCAGGACTTCGCCGATGGCCGGATCCGCAACCGGGATATCGGCTTCGATTTCACCGCTGTCTTTATTCGTGATGATGAGCCGACCGTCGAGCGCGTGCGAAATGACTTTGTCGCGCCACAACGCAACGCCGCGATTATCCACCCCGCAACACGTCACGGCGCCGGCCCAGTCACGATCGGTCTCGGGATCCATCTTCCACACGAGCTTGCCGTTCGCGCGCACATCGAGCTTGTACACCGAGCCCCAGCCGTCGGTGATATACAGAAACCCGTCCTCGGCAAGCGGTGTGCCTTCGAGGCCCGCGTGCTCCCAGGCCCCGCCGCCGCCAACCCCGCCGACCACGTAGGTAAACGCCACTCGGAGTTGCTTCACGTTGTCCTTGTTGATCATGTCCAAACGCGAATAGCGCTGGCCGTCGAGCGTGCCGTGGTGCGTGATCCAGTTCTGCGGCCGTTCCGATGCGCGCTCGAGCGCGCTCCACTCCGTTACCGTACCGGCGTTTGCCGTTGCGACAAACAGGGTCAGCAGCGCTTGCAGTATCAGTCGTTGTTGCATGATCGGGGTTACCCTCCTCGGGTGAACAGTAAGGGCATCGTACGTCATTCGACTATCGATGCATGAACAAGATCGGCGAGCCGCTGGTGACGTTCCATCGAGCGGCTTTCCTCGAGCAGACCGGTGGACAGGAACGCGTAGAACAAATCACGCACCGGATCGATGAAAAACGCCGTCGAACCGGCACCGATGCCGCCGAACGTCCGCGGCGTGGCAAGGCTGCCGAACGGGGTCGGATGCGTGCCTTTACCGCGGAGGAAAAATCCGAGCCCGAGATAGGCGGGGAAAATCGGCCACCCGCGCGCATCGACCGCGTAGGTCCACAGATCGTTCGGCATGCGGCCGGTGTAGTTTCGCGCCGCGAGTTCGAGCGTTACCGGCGACAGGATGCGGGTGCCGTCGATGATGCCGCCGGCGCGCAAGGCCTCCGCGAAGCGGGCAAAATCGTGCAGTGTCGTGACATACCCGCCGGCCGGGATTTCGGACGCCGGCCCGAGCGTATTGCCGAGCCCCTCGACGAGGTCGGGATCGAGCAGGCCCGGCGTGCGATCCCGTACAACCACCGGGCACACGCGCCCCTGCAGCGCCTCCGGCACCCCGAGCGCCGTGTCGTGCATACCGAGCGGCGTGAAAATCTCTTCGCTCATGATGGCACCGAACGAGCGTGCGCCGCCGTCGACCCGCCGCACCATTTCCGCCATGAGAGCGTGCGCCGTGAGTACGGAATACTTGACGTTCTCACCCGCAGGCGTTTCCGGTATCTGGGTGCAAATCGCGGCGACGGTTGGTGCGAGCGTGGCCGCATCCTCGCCCGGCAGCGGCGGCGGGTACGGCGGGATCCCGCTCGTATGCGTGAGCAGTTCGTGCAGTGTAATCCGGCTCTTGCCGTTCGCCGCGAATTCCGGGATCACCGTGGCAACGGGCTGGTGTAACTGGAGCAGGCCGCGCTCGACATACATGAGCACGGCGGCGACGGTGAACTGCTTGCCGGACGAAAACGTCACGAATACATCGCCCTCGCCGAGCCTGCGCTCCGACCCCCGATCCGCGTACCCGTGGAATGACGACAGCGCGAGACTGCCGTGGCGGCCGACCGCGATCGCCGCACCGTCGTAGCGGCCCTGCTCGATATCGCGATCGATGGCCGCGCCGACCCGCGCGAGACGTTCGGGATCGAAGCCGAGTGTTTCCGGATCTGCGCTGGAGAATGTCATTGCCCTGCCCCTCGTTCGAATCTGACGGGAATCATAAGAGCCGCCCCGCGCCGCGTCCACGCCGCGGCCGGTGCAGCGGCGATGAAGGTGATATAACTTCATGCACGAGCAACGGACGCCGCGCCGGATCATCACGATAGCAATGATTCCCGGATCACGGCCGCCACGCTGCACCGACACAGCGCCAACCCGAGGAGGTATTTCTCCGATGCACAAACGGATCAAGCTGATCTTTCCGGTCCCCATGAACGAGCAGACCCGCGGCATGGTCGAAGCGCAGATCCCGCCGGCGCTGATCGGTCCGCAATTTACCGTCGAATTCGCCGGTTCCGAGCGGCTCATGACGCTCGCCGACAGCCATTACGACCTGTTCATCATGGACTCGATTGTGCTCGAGGCCGGCATGCGGGCGGAGCAGGAAGGGTTCGACGCCGTCTGTATCAACACGGTCAGTGATTCCGCGCTTGCGGCATTGCGCTCGCGGCTGACGATACCCGTGATCGGACCCGGCATCGCGGCATTTCACGTCGCCGCGATGCTCGGCCAGCGATTTTCGATCCTGACGATGTGGCCCCAGTGGATTCCGATGTACCGGAAATCGATCCATGCCTACGGCCTCGACGCACGGCTTGCCTCGATCCGGCATATCGATACGCGGCCCGACGTGCAGGAACTGCTCGAAGGCAAGGAAGAAATCGTCTTCGCGAAACTCGAGGCCGCGGGCCGCGCCGCCATTGAATCCGATGGTGCCGATGTGATCGTGATCGGATCGACGACGATGCATCAGTCACACGCCTATCTCGCGGCACAGCTGCCGGTGCCCGTGATCAATCCGGGCCTCGTCGCGTACAAACTGTGTGAGCTGTTTCTCGAACTCGGACTCAGTCACTCAAAAATCGCCTACCCCGCCCCGGAGCGGATCCAGGACGCCGAGCTGTTCCCGCCGCGCCAGGGTGCGTAGTAACCGGGTAAGGGCTCCCGCCTAACGCTTCGCGTTCGGGTAGAACAGCTGCTTGCCGTCGACTCTGAATGCCGCGATCGCGGCCTGGCCGGCGTCGCTCACAAGCCAATCGACAAAAGCCTGGGCGGCGGCGTGTTTGACCCGTGGATGCACCGCGGGATTGACGACGATCAGGCCATACTGGTTGAACAGCTGCGGGTCGCCTTCGACATGGATGCGAAAATCCTGCTTGTTCGCGAAACTGATCCAGGTCGCGCGGTCGGTCAGGCAATAGCCGTGAGTCCCGGTGGCGACGTTCAGGGTCGCGCCCATGCCGCTGCCGGTCTCGCGATACCACGTCCCGCTTGCAACGCCCGGCTCCACCCCCGCGGCGTGCCACAGCGCGAGTTCTTTCTTGTGCGTGCCACTGTCATCCCCGCGAGATGCAAACGTCGCGCCGGCATCGGCGATCGCTTTCAGCGCGGCCACCGCGTCGCGGCTGCCGTTAATTCCGGCAGGGTCGGCCGCGGGGCCGACAATCACGAAGTCGTTGTACATCAGATCGAAGCGTTCAATGCCAAAGCCCGCCGCGACGAACTCCTCTTCCGCACTTTTCGCGTGCACGAGCAACACATCGCCATCGCCGTTGCGCGCGTTCTTCAACGCCTGGCCGGTACCCACAGCAACAGCGCGGACTTCGACCCCGGATTGCGCCTCGTACATCGGCAACAAATAATCAAACAAACCCGAGTTGCGCGTGGACGTTGTCGACTGCAGGATGATGAACGAATCATCCGCTGCGGTCGTCCCCGCACCCGCGAGCACCCCCGCGCACAACAGAACCCACCCCATCAAGCGTTTCATCGCGTTTCTCCTTCAGGTTAACAAGCGACCCGCAACAAACGCCGCACCGGCGCGCGAGCGCGGACGGTCGAGGAATTCCCCGATCGGCGTGTGTTCCGTTACGGCCCCGTGATGCAGAAACACGACATCGTCGGCGAGACGTTCGGCCTGGCCGATACTCTGGGTGACGAGCACGAGTTTGCGACCGGCGATCTTCGCGCGCTGGAGGATGTCCTCGATCGCGATCGTCGCCGCCGGGTCGAGGCTCGCGGTCGGTTCGTCGAGAAACACGAGTTCGGGTTCCGGCGCGAGGGCGCGCGCGAGGGCCACCCGTTGTCGCTCACCACCCGAGAGTACCGCGGCCGGCCGCTCACGCAGGGCCAGCAGATTCGTTTCCTCGACGATCGCATTCAGGCGTTGTTGTACGAGCGCGCGTGGATAGCCGCGTTGTACGAGCGCGTAGCGGATATTGGCTTCAACGGAGCGCCGCAACATGACCGGGTTCTGGAATACCATCGCGCGCTGCCGTGCCGCCGTGTCCGGGTCGACGGCCCAGGTAATATTGCCGCCCGTCGGTTCGAGCAAGCCATGCAGCAGGCGCAGCAATACGCTCTTGCCGGCACCGTTGTAACCCATGATCGCGGTGCAACCATTGCCGTCGATCTGCAGGTTTACCGCATCGATAATGCGCGTCGCGTTCACGGCATAGCACAGGCCCGTCACGTCGAGCGGCAGGATCCGCGCGGAACGCTCGCGGCTGCGCGCGGCGAAGCCACTCCAGAGTAACTCACGCATACGCCGTGCCTGGCGCGAATCGCGCGACCGTCGTTGCGAGCCCGTTCACGAGCAGCGCCAGCAGCATCAGTACGATCCCGAGTGCGAGCGCGAGTCCGAGGTTACCCTTCGAGGTCTCGAGCGTGATTGCCGTCGTCATGACCCGGGTGACGTGGTGGATATTGCCGCCGACGATCATGACCGCGCCAACTTCCGCGATCGCACGGCCAAAGCCGGCGAAGACCACCGTGATGAGGCTGTAGCGGACTTCCACCAACAACGTGGCGAGCTTGCGCGCGCCCCGCACCCCGAGCGAGCGCAGTTCCTCGTCGTACGTACGGTTCGCGTCCTCGACGAATTGTCGGGTCAGCGCGACCACGATCGGGGTGACGAGTATCGTCTGCGCGATGATCATCGCCGCCGGGGTGTAGAGCAACTGCAGCACCCCGAGCGGACCCGAAGACGACAGCTGCAGGTAGACGAGCAGTCCGACGACCACCGGCGGCAAACCCATGAGCGCATTGACGCAGACGATCAAAAAACCACGGCCGCGAAAACGCGCAATGGCGATTGCCGCGCCGAGGGGCATCCCGAGGACCGTGCCGATGACGACGGCACTGAGACTCACGCGCAATGACAGCGCGACGATCTCGATCAAACCCGGGTCGCAGCGCGCGATCAGCGCGGCGGCTTCGGCGAATGCATAGAACAGATCCGTCATGCGCTCAGAACGTCAGGGCGATTTGCGTGTAGGCATACGTCACATCGCCCTGCCGCCGCGAATTCGGTGCCTCATCCATGAAGTCGCCGGCGAACAGATACGCGAACCCGCCTTCGAGACGCACGTTTCCGGGCGCCACATCGTAGCGCACGGCCATTTCCGCCTGATGACCGATGAAACTGTCCGTGCGGCCGCTCGGGTCGACAATCCCGGCGGTCGTCCAGGCATCGCGATCACTCGCGAGCCAGTAGCCACGCCAGGCGAGGAAACCCGACAGTTGCGCGGCCGGCCGCACCTCGACCCGCAGTCCCGGGGTGTTCAGGTTTTCACGCGCGAACGGGCCGTAGATACCGGTCGGCCCGAAATCGAAGCGGCGCGCGCCGTACAGCGTGGAGTAACGTTCGTAATCGCGATCGGCGGGATTGTCATCGCCGCTCGCGTAATCGTATTGCGCGACGAGGCGCGGCTGCCACGACGCGCTGAATGAATACCCCACCTCCGCGTGGTGAAAGTGCGCGAAATGATCGAGATCGCGCGTATTCGTCGCTGCTGTCGATGAGCGTGATGCGCCGAACTGGAACGCGGTTTCGAACTCGTAGTCGACGTGTCCCGCGCGCGGGCCGCGATAGAGCCGCACGCCGATGGTCGAGAGGTCGCGGTTGCGGGTCGACCGGGTCGAGGAGTCATCCTCATCGAGACCGAAATAGAACACTTCCACGTGATCGTTTTCCTGCCAGACCGCGGCCGCGACGAGACCCCAGAATTTAACGTCGGAATCCTCCGCGTCGAACTCGATATCGTTGTCACGTAGCGCGGCGAACGTATTCGGCTCGCGATTCACCGGCAAGGTGAAAAACGCGCGTAGCTCGCGGCCATCCGCAGCGTGCCACTGCCAGTCGATGCCGGTAAAGGCGTTGACCGTATTGCGATAGCGATTGCGCGCGACGAAGCGGCGCGAGCCGACATCCATCGTGAAGCGGCCAACCCGGATATCGCTCGCGTCACCGGCGAGCAGTAGTTCGCGCGGGCGCCATTGCACATAGCCCTGCAACAGTTCCACCGGGTTGACGACCGTCGTGTTCAGGAACGAGCCGTTGTCATCGAGGGCTGCGCGCGAATCGATCATTTCACCGACGAGGGAGAATTCACCGTAATGGAGACCGGCCTTGAGCGTCGTGCGGGTGACGAACACCTGGTCGCTGCCCGTGTGGCTTGCGCGATATTGCGGGCCGAGTGTTTCATAGCGGGCACGGAACGCACCCTCGAGACTCAGCCATACCGGCAGACCCAACGCGTCCTGCGCGCGCCATGGCGCGGCCTGGGCCGGGCCCGTCAGCGCACCGATCGCGAGCAAAACCAGATATGCACTTGTTTTCATAATATAATTGGATGGAGGCTTATATAACGCGCAACATCGCAGTGTAAGCAATAGAGAAATCCAATTAAACATGCTGCTAATTACATATATTAGACCTCGCCCGGCGCCGTCATGGGCCCGATCCGGCAATCGTTCAAGCGCCTACCGGGACGAGGCGTCGTTCGGCGCGGTGAATTGCGGCGCGTAGCCGCGGAATTCCCGGCGGATGGGGACGGCGCGCTCGAGGCGCGTGCCGGACTCGAGGTGCAAGCGGATCAAACGCCGCGTACCCGGGGGCAGGGTCCCAGATAATCTCGGCGTCACCGCTCAGGTACAGCAGATCCCCGTGGGCAAAATCCGTGAACGTCAGCCCGGCGCGACCACCGCTCGCGATGTTGCCGAGCGTATTGAAGTACCCGGGTAGTCGGGAAATTCGAGCGTACCGGCGTCGATGACGCGAACGAAGCCCGGCACCCCGCCGCGGTGTGAGACATCCGCGCCCACGCTCGGGGCGTCCGCCGGACCCGCGTGATGGGATGCAATCATGAAATTGTCGGCACGCGTGATGAGATCCCGATCGCGGTCCGTCAGGGTGGTGATCGTGGCGACCGTCTGCCGCGCGGGTGACGCCTCGATCGCCGGCAGCAAGGTTGCGGCGCGGGCCTGGATGTACTGCGGACAGTTGCCGAACGTTTGCACGACGTCGAGTTCGAGGCCGCCGGTGACGGCGCGCACGCGGGCCGAAACCCGGTTACGGCGCCGGCTTGCGTAATCGATACCGAGCAAGCCGACATTCGCACCGGGGCCCAGCGCATCGTTGAGCGGATCGCCGGCAAACAACGGCGCGCGCATGTGCATGCGTCGCTCGGTCGGCGTGGTCACGAACCCGGGCCGGCCAAAGACCGGCGAGGCCCACGGGCGACCACGCCGATCAACTGCGCCGAGGCGAAGAACTCGCGGTGTTGCCCGGTCAGGTGATCACGAATCACGCGGCCACCGAGCAGCTCCGCACGCTCGGCAACTCCGGCCCGGGTTTGTATTGTGCGTTCGCCGGCGTGAAACGGCGACGTCGCGGCAGGTTTGCTCATTACGATGAGCTCATCGTTCGGTGATTCCGCGGGTTGTGGCAATCCCTCATGCGTCATGCACCCGGCCGCATCGGCGCCATTGCGATCCGGGATAACACGCGGTCCGGCCGCGTGCGCGCCCCCCCGGATACGACGACATCCGGGCAGCCAGCGGGATCACGACATCGCGTCCGCCACCCGTTGCGCGAGCACCGGCACGACGTCGCGTTCGAACCAGGGGTTCTTTTGCAGCCACCGGTTATTGCGCGGGCTCGGATGCGGCAGGGGAATACAGGCGGGCCCGAACTCCGCGTAGCGCGACACCGTTTCCGTCAGGGTCAGCCGACGGGTCTCCGGCAAATGCCAGTCGCGCGCGTACTGCCCGATCACGAGCGTCAAACGGATGTTCGGCAACTGCGCGAGCAGCCGTTGTCGCCACGCCGGTGCACACTCCGGGCGCGGCGGCAAATCGCCGCCGGACCCGCGACCCGGATAGCAGAACCCCATCGGGATGATCGCGAGCCGTTGCGGATCATAGAACGTGGCTTCATCGATTCCCATCCACGCGCGCAGCCGATCGCCGCTCGGATCCGTGAACGGTCGCCCGGAGGCATGCACCTTCGTGCCCGGCGCCTGCGCGGCGACGAGGATCGTCGCGCGCGCGTCGATCTGAAATACGGGACGCGGCCCGAGCGGTAAATGCGCCGCGCAGCGCGTACAGCCGCGCACCTCGCGGACGAGTTCACTCAGGGTGGATGACACGTTGTCCAATTTTTTGATGGCCTCACGGATTGCGCCCGCGCCCGAGCCTGCGTGCCGCGAACAGGTTCGCGACAGTGTGGCGGCGCGAACACCATCACGCTTTACGCTGGCGGCGATCACGCGGGCAACGCACCGCGATGGCAACCGGGCTACAGCATACCTGCCCACATGTGCGAGTATATGCCGCTCCGAACACCGCGACGCTACTTATCTTTGAGAACGTTTCTAATGAATGATCCACGCTCCACAACCGCCAGCGCCGTCGATGTCGATGCCGTCGTCGTCGGCGCCGGTTTCGGCGGACTCTACGCAGTCTACAAATTGCGCGAACTCGGCTTCAGCGCGCGCCTGTTTGAACGCGGCAGCGATGTCGGCGGCACCTGGTACTGGAACCGCTACCCGGGCGCACGCTGCGACGCCCCGTCGATGCAATACTCCTACTCATTTTCCGCCGAGTTGCAGCAGGAATGGGTGTGGTCGGAACTGTACGCGTCACAGCCGGAAATCCTGCGCTACCTGCAGCACGTGGCCGATCGCTTCGATTTACGCCCGATGATGCAGTTCGACACGTCCGTCGAGCAGGCGATTTACGACGAGGCGAGCCGCACGTGGCGCGTAACGACGGACCGTGGCGAAACCGTGACGGCACGTTTTTGCATCCTCGCCACGGGCTGTCTGTCGTCGCAAAACACCCCGAACTTTCCCGGTCTCGATGACTACACCGGGGTCTGGTATCACACGAGCAACTGGCCAGCCGGCGGGGTGGACTTCGCGGGCAAGCGCGTTGGCGTCGTCGGCACGGGTTCGACCGGGATCCAGGCGATCCCGGTGATCGCGGAATCGGCCGCGGAGCTGAAAGTGTTCCAGCGTACGCCGCAATACAGCACGCCCGCGCGCAATACCCCGATGGACAAGGCATACGAGGCGCAGATCAAGGCCGAATACGCGGAGTATCGGGCGCGCAACTACCGTAATCCGGTGGCGCTCGATCTCGTCATCGATCGGGACGCGCCGAAAACGTTTGATCTGGACGAGGACAAACGTCGCGCCGTCTACGAGAAGTGCTGGAACAAGGGCGGCCTGAGCTTCTCCGTCGCGTTCCGGGATTCATCACTGAACCGTGCCGCGAACGAGGATTTGTCGCAATTCATCCGCGACAAGATCGCCGAACTCGTCAAGGATCCGGACACCGCGCGCGCCCTGCAACCACCGCACATCTACGCCTGCAAACGCCCGTGCATTGACACGAATTACTACGACACCTATAACCGGCCGAACGTGCGTCTCGTCGATGTGAGCAAGAGCGGAATCGAACGCATCACGGCGCACGGCATCCGCGCGAACGGGGTCGACCACGAACTCGACTGTATCGTCTTCGCGACGGGATTCGACGCGTTCACCGGCTCGATCAACCGCATTGATATCCGTGGCCGCAACGGCGCGACGCTGAAGGACAAGTGGTCCGCCGGACCGCGTGCCTACCTCGGTCTCGCGGCGGCCGGTTTTCCGAACCTGTTCATCGTTACCGGGCCGGGTAGCCCTTCCGTGCTCGCGAACATGGTCGTCGCGATCGAACAGCATGTGAACCTGATCGGTGAATGCCTCGAACACATGCGCGAATCCGGTTACGCGCAGGTCGAGGCGGAACCGGACGCGGAGGAACAGTGGGTCGAACAGGTTCGACTGGCCGCGGATCGCACCTTGTTCACGGCCTGCGACAACTGGTATCAGGGCGCGAACATCCCGGGCAAACCACGCGGGTTCGTACCCTACGTGGACTGGCCCGATTACGTGCACCATTGCGAAAACGTCGTCGAGAAGTCGTACCGCGGCTTCGCGTTTTACTGATGGCGGGCTGCGCACCGGAATCCTCGTTGACCGGTTCGCGCGCCCTCCCCGGGGTGACGGGGAGCGGCGCAGGGAGAACCTGCTGTCACCTGATCTGACACTGCTGTCGGGGCACACACTTGATGACGACGAGAAAACGACGCACAGGCCTGATGCTGTGGCCGGTACCCGGTCTCGACGCGGGCTTCGAACGCGCGCTGTGGGCGGAACGGGCCGGTTACGACGACATCTGGCTTGCCGATGCCGAAGCACTGCCCGACCCGATCACGCTGGCCGCGGCGATTGGCGTCGCCACGACATCGTGCCGCTTGTGTACCGGCATCGTGCCCGTGTTCAACCGTCCGCCGCCGTTGCTCGCGACGGCGGTCGTCGCCGCCGAAGCGCAGGCACCGGGCCGCTTCGCGCTCGGACTCGGCGCCTCGACCCAGAACATGATCGAACGCTGGTACGGGTTGCCGTTCAGTCGGCCGCTGCTGCGAATCCGCGAAACGGTCGCCATGCTGCGACAGATTTTCGCCGGCGAGAAAACGGCGTTCGAAGGACGCACGATCAGCAGCCGCGGGTTTCAGCTGAAAGCCCTGCCGAGCGCGCCGGTGCCGATCAATCTCGCCGCGATCGGCCCGAAAATGCTGCAACTCACCGGCGAACTCGCCGACGGCGTCATGCTGAACGATTTCACCCCACCCGATCGGCTCGACTGGGCGCTCGCGCAACTCGACATCGGCGCGAAACGCGCCGGTCGGCGCGTGGAAGACGTCGAGATTATCAAACGACGCGCGTTTCTCGTCGTCGATGATCGCGAATCCGCCGTCGATTTCTTCCGCCATTATCTGGGCACCTATGGTTCGGCACCGGCGTATCAGCAGGCGATGATCAATCTCGGGTATGGCGCCGCGGTTGAGAAAATCCGCGCCGGTTATGCCGCACGCGACCGCGCGGCCATCGCCGGCGCGATCCCGGATGCGATGATCGAGCGCCTGTTCGCGTTCGGCAGTGAGGACGACTGTCGGGCCGTACGCGACGCGGATTTCGCCGCCGGTGTCGATACGCTGGTCGTCAGTCCGCAGGCGCGCACGGCGGCGGAGTTCGAACGCGCCGCGGTCGCGCTGACACCCCGCCGCTGAGCCGTCGGCGATCCGCTCAGCGCAGCCGGATCGGCATCCGCCGCGCGCCCGCTGTTCCCGGCGCGGCATCGAAGTGACCGGCCAGCGGGGTCGCGCACGCATTACACGCACCGTGCGCGTCGAGATCGAAACGCCCGAGTTCATACCAGTCACGCTCGATCAGCAGGTTGCCGCAGTCGTGGCAGAACGTGCTCGAACCGGCCGGATCGTGCACATTGCCGGTATAGGCGTAACGCACGCCGTGTTCGAGCGCGATGCGTCGCGCCCGGGTCAGCGTCGCCGGCGGAGTGTGCGCGACATCGCGCATTTTCCAGTCCGGGTGGAACGCCGTGAAATGCATGGGCACGTCCGCCCCGAGCGTTTCCACGACCCAGGCGCACAGGTCATGGAGTTCGCGCTCGCTGTCGTTCTCGCCCGGGATCAGCAGCGTCGTCGTTTCGAGCCAGGTGTTCGTCTCCTGCTTGATATAGCGCAGTGTGTCGAGCACGGGCGCGAGCTGTCCGCCGCAAATCTTGTGATAGAAACGCTCGCTGAACGCTTTCAGGTCGACGTTTGCCGCGTCCATCGCGGTGAAGAATTCAGCCGCGGGTTCCGGGTCGACATAACCGGCGGTTACGGCCACGGACCTGACCCCGACTTCGCGACAGGCCGCCGCCACGTCGACGGCGTATTCGAGGAAGATCACCGGGTCGTTATACGTGAACGCGACGCTGCGGCAGTCCGTCTCGCGTGCGGCAGCGGCCAGGCGCTCCGGACTCGCGGCATCGGCGAGCGACTCCATCTCGCGCGATTTGCTCATGTCCCAGTTCTGGCAGAACTTGCACGCGAGATTGCAGCCGGCGGTACCGAACGACAGCACGCGGCTGCCCGGGTAGAAATGATTCAGCGGCTTTTTTTCGATCGGGTCGACGCAGAAGCCGGAAGAGCGTCCGTAACTGACGAGTTTTATCGTGTCGTCGAGCCGCTGGCGCACGAAACACAGTCCGCGCTGCCCCTCGCGCAGCCGGCAGTGCCGCGGGCACACGTCACACTGGATTTGACCGTTATCGAGACGGTGCCAGTACTTTGTCGAGACAATGCTGTCCATGCCTTGTATATGGGGCCGCCGCCGCCATATAACAAGCATGAGCAAAAGCTATGGAGCCCGCCAATGACCCCACGTGCACCTGCTGTTGCCGGCCTGTTCTATCCCGCCGACCCGGCGCGCCTGGACGCGAGCGTGCGGGGTTTTCTCGGCGCCGCGACGGCCAGGCCCGCCAGTACCAGGCCACCGAAAGCCGTGATCGTGCCACACGCCGGCTATGCTTATTCCGCCGCGATCGCGGCAAGCGCATATCGCGAAATCGGCGCGCACCGGGCGCGCTACACACGAGTCGTGTTGCTCGGCCCGGCCCACCGGGTAGCGCTCGACGGAATCGCGATACCGTCGTGCGATCGGTTCGGATTCCCCGGCGGCGAGATTGTGCTCGATACCACGGCACTCGACGAACTCGCCGCCGTGCCCGGAGTCCAGGTATCCGATGTGGCTCACGCCGCGGAACACAGCCTCGAGGTCCAGTTACCGTTCCTTGCCGCCGTCCTTGGTAACTTCATGCTCGTGCCATTCGTCGTTGGACCGTGCGCGCCGGCGATCGTCGCCGATGCCCTGCGCGCGGTCTGGGGCGGCCCGGAAACACTGATCGTCGTCAGCTCGGATTTATCCCACTATCTGCCGTACACCGAAGCGACCGCGATCGATCGCGAAACCGCCGCCGCAATCGTGCAGCGCTCGACCCGCCTGCACGGGCGCGAGGCGTGTGGCGCCCATGCCATCAACGGTTTGATGACGGTGGCGCGCGAACGCGGTCTCGACGTCGAGATGCTCGATGTGCGGAACTCGGGCGACACGGCCGGCGATCGCACGCGAGTGGTAGGTTATGGCGCATTCTCCCTGCACTGAGTTCACTGCCGGTCTGCGCGCGAGCCTGCTCGCGCTCGCGCGGACGTCGATCACGCAGACGTGCGCGGGCGCGCCGATGGGTGACGACGACCCCGAGCTTCGCGACGCGCTCACGCAACCCGCATTCGCCGCGCGACGCAATTGTTTCGTCACGCTGCTTCGTGATGGCGTGCTGCGGGGTTGCATTGGCTCACTCGAACCACGGCGCCCCCTCGCGGAGGATGTCGTGGCGAACGCCGCCGCCGCGGCGTTCCGGGATCCGCGGTTCGCCCCGGTCGCCGCGCCCGAACTACCGCGGATCACGGTACAGCTGTCCATTTTATCGCTGCAGCAGCCATTCCCGGTCGCGAGCCAGGCCGAATTACTCGAGCAACTCGAACCCTTCGTCGACGGTCTCACGCTCGAAGACGGCGCGAATCGCGCGACGTTCCTGCCCAAGGTCTGGGAACAACTACCCGACCCGGCGACGTTCCTGCAGCACCTGAAGGCGAAAGCGGGGCTGCCACCGGATCACTGGTCGCACACGCTGCGTTTCTGGCGCTATCGCGCCGAGAATTTTTCCGAATAGCGACGCCCCGACGGCGGTGATTGCACCCGCCGACCGCGTCGCGCGACCCGACGACGCCGTCGCAACGGCGGGACACGCCCGACCCCGTCGGTCGCTTTCTGCGTGAATCGCGGTAACATCGACCGCACACTTCGAATAATTCCCTGAGGATCAGCGCATGGCTCGTCTCAAATTCGGCTGCTTTCTGGCGCCCCACCACCCCATCGGCGAAAACCCCACGCTGCAGTTTCAGCGCGATCTCGAACTCGCCGCGCAACTTGACCGCCTGGGTTACGACGAGTTCTGGTGTGGCGAACACCACTCGACCGGGTGGGAAATCATCGCGTCGCCGGAAATGTTCCTCGCCGCCGCCGCCCAGCACACGCACCGGATCAAACTCGGTACCGGGGTCGTCTCCCTGCCCTATCACCACCCGTTCAACGTCGCCCAGCGCATCGTACAGCTCGATCACATGAGCCAGGGCCGCGCGATTTTCGGCTCGGGCCCGGGTGCCTTGCCGTCCGACGCGCACATGCTGAACATCGATCCGATGTTGCAGCGCGATCGCCAGGACGAGGCGATCGGTGTGATCCGTCGCCTGCTCAACGGGGAGGAGCGTTTCAGTTACGAGTGCGAATGGTTCACCCTGAACGATGCCCGACTGCAACTGTTTCCGGTGCAGGAAGACCTGCCATTCGCGGTGGCCTCGATGATCAGCCCGTCGGGTATGACGCTCGCGGGCAAACACAGCACCGGCGTGCTGTCGATCGGTTCGATGTCGAGCGCCGGGCTCGACGCGCTGCCGACGCAATGGAGCTTCGCTGAAGAATCCGCGGCGAAACACGGCAACACCGTGAGCCGCGACGACTGGCGTGTCGTCATGAGCTGGCATATCGCGGAGACGCGCGAGCAGGCCCGTGACGAAGCCCGCGAAGGTCTGTTCCGCTGGCACAACGAATACAACGTCGGCACGCTGATGCGGCCCGACATGGAGGCGTTTGCAACGCCGGAAGAAGCGCTCGACGGGATCGGCAATGCGGCCGGCGCGAGCGTCATCGGTACCCCGGATGACCTCGTCAACGCGATCCGCCGCATGGTCGACGTCACCGGCGGTTTCGGCACCGTGATCGGCTTTGCTCACGATTGGGCGAATCCCGCGAACACGGCGCGAAGCTGGGACCTCGTGGCGCGCTACGTGATCCCGGAAGTGAACGGGATGCTCGACGGCTACCGCGACTCGCAGCGCCACGTGATCGAGCACCGCGGCGTCTTCGACCGCGCCGGTGACGCCATCATGGCGAAAATCAACGAGAACGAACGCGCGGTGCGCGCGATGACCGAAGGTGCGCAGTCCGGCGAAACGGAACGTGCGGCGCTCGCGCCGCATCACGCGCCGGATCTGAAGTCGGTTAAATAGCCCTCACGCGCCAGCCGCCGGCGCGTGCCGGCGGCTGCTGCATCCGGGGAATCACGATGAAAGCCAGCTGGAATGGCGCGGTAATCGCCGAGGCGGACGACACGATAGTCGTCGACGGCAAGCATTATTTCCCCGCCGACGCCGTCAATCCCGACTATCTCGTGGCGAGCGCAAAGACCTCGAAATGCCTGTGGAAGGGCGTCGCGAACTATTATTCGCTCGTCGTCGACGGCAAGACGAATCCGGATGCGGCGTGGTACTACCCCGCGCCGAAGCCGCGCGCGGCACGCATCGCCGGGCGCATCGCATTCTGGCGCGGCGTCGAAATCAGCGCTTGAGCCGGGTCTGCGTTCGCGGCCCGGCAGTACGCCTGTGCCGACATCACTTCGCGCGCATTTTCGCCATCGCAGCCTGCATGACTGCATCCACCGTGGCCACGCTCGTACGTTCGCGCAGCAGCGCGAGGTAGTCGCCGAGTCCGGGGACGCTGTCGGTGATATCCCAGTCGTAGATCGTTTGGGTGTGCAGGTTCGTGAACCCGAGCTGGAAATACGCCGCAATGTCGGCGAACGTAAACGTATCGCCGGCGATATAGGGCGCGAACCGTGCCAGCCGGGTCAGCGCCGCGAGACCGGATTCGAGCTGCGGCCGTACCTCCGCGAACACGACGTCGTCTACCGGCTTGCCGAAATACACCGCCGCGATGTGGCGCCGGGCGGGCGCGTCGAGATACAGCTCGACGACCCGGATCAGCTCTTTCGTTTTCGCCCGCGCATACGGATCGGCCGGATACAGGGCCGGCTGCGGGTGCGTGTCTTCGAGATAATCGAAAATCACGTTCGTCTCGCTCAACGGCGCACCGTCGATATCGATCCACGGCACTTTACCCATCGGGCTCGTCGCGAGTAACTCGGGATCGCGGCCCGGAAATACTTTGACTTCCTCGAATTCAATCCGCTTTTCGATCAGGGCGAGCTTGACCGTATTGTAATAATTGCTGATGGGTATGCCGTGTAGCGTGATCATCGCGTGTCCTCCCGGGAAGTAATGATGCCCGGGGCCGGCGCCCGGGATCCGCTGGCGCGGTTCATGCGGTATTCCGCGCCGGCGCAATTGCCCGGGTGACGGCCCGCGTCGTCGCGCCAAATGTCGGTAACCAGCATGAATGACGGCCGAAGCCGCCGACGACGATCACGATCAGATCATCCGGCTGCGCGATGATCGGAACGTGCGCGGCGTCGGCAAAGCGGTCTTCGAACATACCGGCCATACCGCCGCGCGACCATTGCTCGCGCGCAATTCGCGCGTGGGCGAAAACATGCTCCTTGATCGCGCGCTTCGTATAGCCATCGGCGGCGAGAATTGCAGCATGTTCCGGGCCGAAGGCGATCGTGGGTTGGCCATAGAGATAGGCATTGTTACCGCCCATGTCGGCGAGCGCATTCGTCACCGTTGCGAGGATTCCCGCGGCCGTGTCGCTCACATGGTCGTTGATATTGTGCGGGCCGTCCGCCGCGGTCACGGTGACGGTCGACTCGCCGGCGGCATGGCCGCGTTCGACGTGCAGCGGCTCCCACGGGCTCTCGGCCTCGTTTTCGGCGACACAGAACGCATATTTCGCCGGCTGCCCCTGGGTCGAGCGGTCGAGGATCCCGGGCGCGGCGCCGCCAACGTTCAGCAGGATCAGGCGTAGCGCGCGCCCAATCGTCGCGTTCGCGCGGCAGCCCGGACCAAACGCACCATAGCGGCCGTTCAGGGCGATGGCACCGGTAATCGGCCCGTTCACGATCACGCACGGTGAGCACGGATGCGTCGTCGCCTGCACCGCGAACAGGTTGAAGGCGGGATCGAGGATCGCTTCGACGGCGGCAATAACAACCGGGAAATACGCCGGCCGGCACCCGGCCATGACGGCATTGATGGCGAGAATTTCCGGGGTCACGATCCCGTGCCGGGGCGGCATCGTACCGAGTTCCTCGTCTGCATCGCGACCCGCGGCGGCGACCATCGCACGCACGCGCGCCGCGGTCGGCGCGACGACCGGCAGGCCATCGGACCAGCCACGGGCCTCGAATTCGTCGTCGATACGATCCGGATCGATACTCAGCGTGCGACTCAAATTCCGTCCCCGTCCGCGTTCACGCGCGCCGGATCATGCCCGGGTCTGCGACGCACACCGAGTCGATGCAGACGGCGCCGCCGGCGAGGCGACGTTCCGTCAGCGTCACGAACCGTTCCGCGTAATGTGACGTCAACGTGGCCGTGGATCCCGTCAAGGCCGCGATTACTTCATCGGCGAGCGCGGCCGCTTTGTCCGCGACCAGCGCCGCATCGTTACCCGCGAGCGGGTGCGGCAGCGCGATCAGGGGCAACGCGCCGATACCCAGCACCTGCGATTCGGCCCGCGCGAGCGGTCCGAACTCATCACTGCACAATAGTGCGGTCGGGATCCCGGCCCGCTCGAGTGCGATCGCGTCATGGACACTCCACGACGTACACGACCCTCAGTCCGCGATCGCGAGCACGACGGCATCGCAGGTTTCCAGGTGTGCGAGCAATGCGGGCGGGGCCGCCGCCGTCGCATTCTTCGTCGCGTGAAAGGATGCAAATTCGCAACCGCGTGCGGCGAGTTGCCGGGACATCGCGTTGAGCAAGGCGCCCGCGTTCGCTTTCAGGTTGTCGACCCAGCCGATGCGCCGTCCGTGCAGTGAATCCGGGCGGGCGGCCAGGGGAAATGTCGTGGTCCGGGTTACGGCAACGGGTGACAGAATTTCGATGCGGGGCATGCGTCAATTATAGGGGAGCACGCGGACGGCTGTCGTGTCCCGCGCCGCGGACGGGCGTCACCGGGCCCCCGCGCCACCCGCTGGCGCGCGACCGCCCGGCGGGGCCGGTCAGGCAAGTACGTCGCGGGTCTGCTCGTCGAGAATCTTCGCGTACATGAACTGTTCGAGTTCCGGCCCCATCGCGTCGCGCGACGAGACCATGCCGATCAGTTCCCCGTCATCGAGTACCGGTACGTGGCGGAACTGCCCCGTGTGCATGACTTCGAGCGCATCCGTGAACGGTTTGTCGGCGCTGATCGTCTTCGGGTTCGGTGTCATCACCGCGGCGACCGTCGTGTCTTTCGGATCGAGGCCTGCCGCGGCAACCCGAAACAAGGCATCACGTTCGGTAAATATCCCGACGAGCTGACTGCCGTCGAGTACGGAGATCGCGCCGATCCCGCGCGACTTCATCAACGCCGCGACTTCGCTCACCGGCATCTCACTCGGAACAGTTACGAAGCCCTGATTTTCGAGAATGTCTCTGATCGTACGAGCTGTCATTGCGGTGCCTCCCCGGGGTAATAATCCCGCACCGCACCATCTTACCCGTGAATCACATTCGAACAACAGACCCGTCACACCGCCATCGACACTCACGTGGCCGCCAGGCCTGCACCGATGCCGGAAACAACATTAACTTAGATCATTAATTATTTAAATATTAATAGGTTGTGGGCGAGTTCTAATTTCGTTTCGCCGACCGACCTTACGCCAGTTTCAGGCACGCAGGGAAACTTCGTCGCGGACACCGGCGTGCGGTTCCCGGCATGCGCCGGTCCCGATCGGGGTTCGGCCGCGAACATGGCCGCGCGGGTGATCACGACATCCCGGGCTGATTCGAGGCGCTCAGAAATTCCGTGACCAGCTCACATCGAGCGCATGTTCGTAAATCGAATGACGGATCGCGGTACCGAAAAACGCCGACGAGCGGTCGTGGTGCGTCTTTTTGAACGCGTACATATAGGAGAATGACAATTCGCCGAGCCCGGGGAAATCCCAGCTGCCACCGATCGTCGCGTTGTCGTTAATCGTCGCCGGCGCAATGATATTCATGAGCGCCTCGGCATTCGGAATCTGACTCGAGCCATGGTTCCAGCCGGTGCGCAGGGTCAGGCGATCCGTCGCGCGCCACGCGGCGCCGATTTTGAACACCGACTCATCCGTCCACCCGAAACCGATCCCGTCGTCCGCACCGAGCCGCCGCTCGGGCGTGATCATGCCGAGCAACTCGGCCGCCGTCGGGCCCGGGTTGCTCAACGCACCGATCGAATTGAACGCGATTTGCTGATAATCGAACACGAGTGTGAGGCGTTCCGTCAGCGCGTATGCGAGCCCCACGGTCCAATGGGATGGCGCCTCCATCGAGCCGTTGTCGGCGAGCAGACCGTTGTACTTCGTCGATTTTTTCGTCCAGATCCGACTCGTATACTGCGCGCCGAGTCGCAGCGACGGCGTGAGCTTGCCGATCCAGCCAATCCGGAAGCCGCCGCCGAGCGTGTAGTCCGTGCCGCGGCCGGTAACGCTGCCCGGGTCCGCCGACAAACGGGCAAAGCTTTCGAAACCGCGCGCGCTGAACCGTTGTACCGCCAGGATTGGCGAGATCCCGAACGCATGCGCCTGATGCGGTTGCCAGCTCAAGGTCGGCGCGATGAACAACTGGGAAAAGTCGACCCCGATTTTGCCGTCACGCGGAAAACCCGGGGTTCCGGGTGTGCCGCCGAGAATGCGGGCAAGCGCCTCATCATAGAATGCGCGCCCGAACGTCGTATTGATGCCACCGTTACCGTAGACCGCGACCCCGATCGCGAGATCCTCGGCGAGTTGCCGCTTCCAGCCGAAGTTCGGGATCGCGAACAGATCGCGAGCCGAACGATCCTTGATGACCGCGTCGCAGGCACCGATGCCGCGACAATCCACGCTGCCGTTGCGAATGCCGGCGAGGACACGCAGGCCGGCATCGTACCCGTCCGCGACCTGCACGACCCCGGCCGGATTCAATGCGCCGACGAGACGATCCTGTGGCAGCGCGACCCCGGCACCGGCCAGCCCAATCGATTTCGCGCCATAGCCGATCATGAAATAGCCGTTCGTCGAGAACGCGGCCGGCGAACCTAGAATCAAGATTAAGAAGGCCGTTAACGTTTTTTTATTCAATGGATTAAACGCTATATGTAATATTTAAGATTAAGACTAGCACGGAATCTTCTGAGCCGGAAACCTCCCCGCCCGGGCGCTGGCGTGGCAGCGCGCGAAACGGGTGCACGGCCGGCGCCGACGGTGCGTTCGGCGTGCACCGGCTGGCGCGGCGCGAACACCCGGGAGTTACCGCGCGCGGCCTCGCGCTTCCCGGCGTGGCCCCCTGCCGCATTCACAACACTCGCCACCCCGGCGCCACCGTGCGGATCCGGTGCGGCATGGGGACGATAATCAAATACTGAATAATTTATTAAATCTTCAGAATTCAGTTAGACTCCGGGAATGTCCACCGCTACCGCACATTCGCCGTCCGAACTCGTCCGTGAAGCAATTCTCGACGCGGCCCAGGCCCGCCTGCTGCGTTTCGGTTATCACAAGACGACGATGTCGGAAATCGCCGATGACGCTGGTATGTCCGCGGCGAACCTGTACCGCTACTTCAGGAACAAGCAGGATATCGTTGCCGAGTGCACCGCTCGCTGCATCGACGAGCGCCTCGGGCGCCTGCGCGCGGTCGTGCGCGACACGACGTTCAGTGCGCGCGACAAGCTCAGGCGCTACGCGCTCGAACTCGTCGATGACAGCCACGAGTTGACCGCCGCGGATTCGATGATGGGCGAACTCGTCGATGCCGTTACCCGGGCCGAGCCCGACCTGCTGCATTCGAAGTTTCGCGCCCACTATGATCTGATCGCCGAAATCCTCGACGCCGGTAACCAGGCCGGGGAATTCTGCGTCGCGGACATCCACGCGACGGCACGCTACATCTTCACCACGTTCGCGTTTTTCGATGTTCCGTTGTTCGTCGGCCTGTATGAACGCCGTGAATTCGACGAGCGTGCTAACGGTGTCGTCGACCTGCTGATCAACGGCCTCATGGCACCACGCTCCCCCCAAACAGAGAACTGACGCCCCTGACCATGGAAAAATTCGAAGCTGCCTACGCCCGCTGGGTGATGCATCACCGCGCGGCGATCATGATCGTGTGCCTCATCGTGATCGCAGGGCTCGGCGCAGGTGGCGCGAAACTGCGGTTCGATACGAGCTACCGCGCATTTTTCAGCGCCGACAACCCGGAATTGATCGCATTCGAGAACGTCGAGAACACGTATAACAAGGACGACAACATTATCGCGATCCTCGCACCCGGGGACGGCAATGTGTTTACGCGCGACACGCTCGCCGCCATCGAGGAATTCACGACCGCCGCGTGGCAGATCCCCTACTCCAACCGCGTCGATTCGATCACGAACTTCCAGTACACCTATTCCGAAGAAGACGACCTGATCGTGCGCGATATGGTCAGCGATGCGATGTCGCTCGGCGACGCCGAGCTCGCGGACACCCGGCGCGCCGTCATGGCGGAGCCCGCACTCGTCAATCGCCTCATCTCCGCGCGCGGGCATGTCACGGGGGTGAATGTCACGTTGCAGATCCCGGTTGGCGAGCGCGCCGAATCGACCCAGGTCGTGGTGCGGTTCGTCCGCGACATGGTTGCCGAATTCAGCGCGGAACATCCCGAAATCGATGTCCATCTGAGCGGCATGATCATGATGGACCAGGCATTTTTCGAAAGTGCGATGGACGATACGACGACCCTGATCCCGATCAGCTTCGCCCTCATGCTTGCCCTGATCGCGCTGTTGGTCGGGGGATTTTTCGGTACGCTCGTTACCCTGTTGATCATCGTATTTTCGATCATCGGCGCGATGGGTGCGGGCGGGCATATCGGATTCCCGCTCACCGGGGTATCGTCGTCGGCGCCGATTATTATCCTCACGGTCGCGGTCGCGAACTGCGTCCACATCCTCGTCACGTTCATCCATGTCCTGCACGAGGGCAAATCGAAAATCGACGCGATGCAGGAAAGCCTGCGGGTGAACCTCCAGCCCGTGTTTCTCGCCAGTGCGACGACCGCGATCGGCTTTCTCACAATGAATTTCTCCGAGGTACCGCCGTTCAATCACCTCGGCACCATCGTCTCGATCGGTGTGCTGCTCTCGTTTGTCATGACCGTGTCGTTTCTGCCCGCGGCAATGACGCTGTTGCCGGTGCGGGTGAAAAAAACCGGCCAGGACGATTACGCGCACATGGAGAAACTCGCGGAATTCGTCATCGCGAGGCGCACGTCACTGTTGTGGGTGATGGCTGCGGTTATCGTCGCGGCGGTCGCGAACCTGCCCCGCAACGAACTGAACGACGTTTTCCTCCACTACTTCGACAAATCGATCCAGTTCCGGAATTCCTCGGACTTCATGATCGAAAACCTGACCGGGGTCGATTTCATCAACTATTCCATCGACTCAGGTGAATCGGGCGGCATCAGCGACCCCGCATTCCAGCGCGACGTGGAAGCGTTTGCCACCTGGCTCGAGGCGCAGCCGGAAGTCGTGCATGTCGACCGCTTCACGAATGTCATGAAACGCCTGAACAAGAACATGCACGGCGACGATGAGAGCTACTACCGGCTGCCGCGGGAGCGCGACCTCGCCGCGCAGTACCTGCTGCTCTACGAACTGTCGCTGCCGTACGGCCTCGACCTGAACAACCAGATCAATGTCGACAAATCATCGACGAAAGTCGCCGTGACGCTCGGTCTGCTGTCGAGTCGCGGCATGATTGCCTTCAACGAGCGCGCGCTCGCCTGGGCGCGGGCAAATGCCCTGACGTTCCATGAGACCGACAGCGCCGGGGTCAGCCTCATGTTCTCGCATATCGGGCAACGCAATATCCACGCGATGATCATCGGCACCACGATCGCGCTGATCCTGATTTCCGGGATCCTCATGATTGCATTGCGCTCGCTGCGTCTCGGCTTCGTCAGCCTGCTCCCGAACCTCGCGCCGGCCGCGGTAGGTTTCGGGATCTGGGGGATTTTCGTCGGCGAAGTCGGCCTCGCGCTGTCCATCGTCGCGGGCATGACGTTCGGGATCGTGATCGACGACACCGTGCATTTTCTGTCGAAATACCTGCGTGCACGGCGCGAAAACGGGCTGAGCTCGCCGGATGCGGTGCGCTATGCGTTCCGCACCGTCGGCCGCGCGCTCGTCGTTACGACCGTGACGCTCGTCGTCGGGTTTTCCGTGCTCGCCACGTCCAGTTTCCAGATGAACTCCGGCATGGGTTTGATGACCGCGGTCATTATTACGCTTGCCCTGGTCATGGTGTTTGTGATGCTGCCGCCCCTGTTAATGAAAATCGAGGAGAAAAAATCCTATGCGTAAGTTTCCCGTCTGTATTGTCCTGCTCGGTGCACTGCTACCGGCCATCGCCGGGGCCGAAACGCCTGAGGAGAAAGGCCTCGCCATCATTCAGGAGGCCGACCGGCGCGACACCGGCTGGGTCGATGCGAAGGCATCGATGAAAATGATCCTGAAAAACAAGCAGGGTGAGGAAAGTGAGCGCTCGATCCGGCTGCAGACCCTCGAGGTGCAGGGCGACGGCGACAAGAGTCTGTCCGTATTCGATGCGCCGAAGGACATCAAGGGCACCGCCTTTTTGAGTTTCACGCACGCGACCACGCCGGACGATCAGTGGCTCTACCTGCCCGCGCTGAAACGGGTCAAGCGGATTGCCTCGGCGAACAAGTCGGGCCCGTTCGTCGGCAGTGAATTCGCCTACGAGGATCTGTCCTCGCAGGAAGTCGAGAAATACACCTACAAGTATTTGCGGGACGAAACGATCGACGGCCGGGACACGTTCGTGATCGAGGCGTACCCGGTCTATGAGAATTCCGGCTACACGCGCCAGGTCGTGTGGCTCGACAAGGAGATGTACCAGCCATTGCGGATCGACTACTACGACCGCAAGAACGCGGAGCTGAAAACGGTCGTCTCCGGCGACTGGAACCTGTATCTCGACCAGTACTGGCGCCCCGGCCGCATGGAAATGACGAACCATCAAACCGGCAAATCGACGATCCTGCTGTGGGATGACTACGAATTCAAAACCGGGCTGACGGATCGCGATTTCGACCGCAATACGCTGAAGCGCACGCGCTGAGTCCGCTCCCCCGCGCGTCCCCGGCATGGCGGGGGGCGCGCGGCGTCCCCCACCCCTCTCCGGCTGAATCAGTCCTGTGAGTAGGGGATCCCCTCCTCCGCGAGATGCCAGATCTTGTAGCCGGCGGGCTCGTCCTGTTCTTCGAGAATATGCCCGACGAGCCCGGCACAGCGCGCAATCAGGTTGAATCCACGCGCGATTTTCGGCGGGATCCCGGCTTCCAGCAGCACGGCGCCGATCGCCGCATTCGCGTTGATCACGATGTTTTTCCCGGACGCCGCCTTGATTGCGTCGCCGAGCACGTACATCGCATCGATGTATTCACCGGACGCACCGGCGGCACGCGCGACTTCATCGAGACGTTTCACGCGCGGATCACCTTGCGTATGGATCGGGTGGCCGTAACCCGGCAGCAAGCGCTTCGCCTCAGTGTGCTCGCGCGCAATGGCGGCGGCTTCGCTTGCACGTTCCGCGACCGGGCGATCGACGATCCGCTGCAGCAACGCCGCGGCCTCGTCAGCCGTGCCGACGAAACGCGAACCGGCGCCGAGCAGCCCCGCGGCCACGGCACCCTGGAGCGATTCCGGCGCGCCGAGGTACGTGAGCCGGCTCGCCACCGCGGACGGTGTAAGCCCGTGTTCCATGATGCACACGAGCACGGCATCCACCACGCTGCGCTGCAACGGGGTCGGCTCGGCACCGAAGAAATGGAACATGATGAAATCCGTGAACGTCATTTCACCAATCAGATCGTCACACAAATTGCGGCCGCGGATCCAGATATTGTCGGCGTCACTCGTGCACAGCCGGGTCACCGGGTCTTGCTTTTTGTACATGTAATTTCCTTGCAGTTCCTGTTGAATCTGGCGGCAGCTGCCGGCCTTAAACGGGTTGCCGGATGCACGCCCGGGACGGCGCCAGGCCGGCTTCGGCGCGGGGAAAATCCGCACGCGAAAGCCGCCGGCGCGAACGCGCCACGTCGGCGCGCCGGGCGAAGCTCAGCTCACGGCCAGGGTTAATCGGCTTCGAAAAAATCACGCAGCAAGCTCGGATTCTCGAGCGCATGCAGGGATTCGTTGCGATGCCGGATATCGGCGAGATACTCGGGGTGCGACAGTACCCAGAAGCGGTCCGCGTAAATGGCGCTGACCACGAGGGCCGCGACTTCAGCCGGATCCTTGCCCGCCTCCAGCGCCGCCGCGATCGCCGCGTTGCGCCGCCGAGCGTCATCGTTCGAAGCGCGCTTCTCCGTGCGTTCGCGCCGCAGGTGCGCCGGCCGGTTGCGCTGCGCGGTGGTGATATTCGTGTTCACTTCGCCCGGACACAACACCGATACCCCGACATCCGCATCCGGATCCTTTTGCATTTCGAGATACAGTGTTTCCATGATCGCGACGACCCCGTACTTCGCCGCGTTGTACGGCGCGAGTCCGGGGTTTGCCATCAGGCCGGCAACCGAGGCGGTGCTCACGACATGCGCCTCGTCGGCACGAATCAGGTGCGGCAGGAAAGAATGCAGGCCATGGATCACACCCCACAGGCTCACATCGATCACCCATTTCCAGTCGACGAGTTCGAGGTTCCTGATCCGGCCGCCACCGCCGACCCCGGCGTTGTTGCACAGGATATTCACGCCGCCGAACGTCGCGACACTGGCGTCGGCGAGCGCCGCGACCGACTCGGGATCCGTGACATCGGTCACCCGCGACAGGGCATCGGCACCCGTGTCGCGCACGAGTTGTTCCGATTGTGCAAGCGGCTCCGCCTCGATATCGGCGAGAACCAGCCGGCAACCCTCGGCGGCAAACGCAAGTGCGAGCGCACGCCCAATCCCGGATCCGGCCCCGGTGACCACCGCAACGCGGTTTTCCATTGCTTTCATAGTGTATCGGCCCCCAAACCGATGTGTGTGACCCGGGCGCGGCTTTACGCCCGGCAAGTTCTTGTGTGAGCTGGCGCCGGTGACCCTGCGCGGGCGAAATCAGGCCGGTTCAGTGCGGCGACTGATTGCCCCATTTGCCGTAATGGGTTTTCGTCTCGACCGGATCGCGCGACACCGGGCCGAAATTGCCCTCGGGGAAGCCGATCGGAATGACGGCAACGACCCCGTAATTTTCGGGGATGTCGTAATGCGCGTGAATCTCCTCTTCGAACATCTGGTGCATCGTGGTGAGGCTCGCACCGAGGCCGAGCGCGCGGCAGGCCAGCAGGATGTTCTGTACGCAAGGATAAATGGAACCGTAGGACGGCGGTGCCTTGCCCACCCGTTCGTCTTCCGGCACCACGAACGGCCAGTCGCGCTGACCACAGCAAAACAGCAATACCGGCGCTTCGTGCATGTGATCCGCGAGGTGCACCGCTGATGCGATCAGACGCCCGTCGCGGGTGGACAGATCCGGATCGTTTACGGCACTGCCAAACCGGTTGCGCAACCAGTAAGCATAACGTTCGCCGAAAAACCGCTTGCCCTCAGGTTCGGTCACGACGAGGAACGCCCAGCGCTGGAGATTTTGTCCGCTCGGTGCGCGGATGCCGGCGTCGAGGATCTTGTGGATCATTTCCTGCGGCACGGGGTCGGGCTTCAGCCGACGCATGGCGCGCATCGTGTGCATCGTTGCGAACACACCCGGGTCATCGGACATCGTGGTGCTCTCCGTTCAGGCGGCCTTGACCGGCGGGGTCGATTCACTCAACTCGCGGGTCACGACGTCGTCCGGCAAATCAAACGCGGCGGCAAATTGCGGATCCATGTTCTGATATTCCGGACGGCCGGTGCCGGCGGCCGGTTGCGCGACCGGTTCGCCGATGTGATCGAATGCCGGCGGGTTTTTGTAGCGTTCGAGTTCTTCCGGCGAAATACCATTCAGGGCGACGACTTCCGGATCGATCCAGGCGTTTTCATTGATGCCGACCCCGTTCGATGTCGATACTTCGAGCACGAGATTCTCGGGACCGCCAAAATAGATCGACTTGCAGAAACCGTGGTCGAGCGGCCCGAGTACGCGCACGCCTTTCGCGCGGATACGGTCACGCATCGCATACAGTTCTTCGTCGCTATCGCAATTGAACGCAAGATGCTGCATCACCCCGGCGGAACACGGCGCGGTGGGGTTACCGGCGTGCGTGACCCCGAACTCATGACCGATGTCCTTTACCTGCGGTGACTGCACGAACGCCACCGAGCAACTGTCGTTCAGCGCCATGAAGGCGTGAAAATAACCGTCGACGTTGTGCATCCAGTAGAGCGCTTTCAGTTGCATCCCCAGCACGTCAGCGAAAAACTCGATCTGCTCCTTCACATTCGCCGTCATCAGGGCAATGTGGTGTACACCATTCAGCTGTCCCATCAGTCATGTCTCCTGTGTGCTCGCGCATTGCGCGGATTGTTTCGCGGCGGTCACGGGTCGTGTCACGCAGTCGCGCACCTGCCTGCACCGCCGGACGTGTCATCGGCCGGGCCTTGAACGCGCCGGTGTCGCGGTGGGTCGAGACTACCACAGCGCATGACATTTTCGGCGGGCACGGCACGCTCGGACCGGACACTGTCAGTCATATTTTCCGCTCCCTTGCTGCCGACCTGAAACACTGCGGTGCAACAAGCGGACGTGCGCGCCGGCAGCGCCCGTCCATCGCATTGCCCGCCACGGCAGAGACACGGCGACAGCGTGCCAACCACGACGGTGTGACGTGGTCGTCGTCGCTACGCGCACGCGCGCTGGCTGTTTCGCGAATACACCGTATAATCGCACTGCAGCATTTGCGCCGGAAACACCGTTGCCAATGCTGCCCGGGAAGATTCCCCGTTAATGATCCGTCCCTTTCGGCGCCACGTTCCGGCCGCCGCCCGGCTTCACGATCGATCGGCCATTCCTGACTTTTACGGCAACCTGGCGCGCTGCGCCCGGTCGCATGCGGCCCTGCAATCCCGCGCATCGCACAGCTTACCCGCCCGTTCGCGTGGTCGGCGCGTGGTCGCTTTGTTTTAACTGTTAACGGCAAACCCTGACATGACGAGACTCCTGAACCTTTTCGGCTCCCCCGCACCGGTCAACTACCGCATCGAAGTGCTGTCGGGCATCACCGTCGCACTCGCACTCGTGCCCGAAGCCGTCGCCTTCGCGCTGATTGCGGGCTTGTCTCCGCTTACCGGGCTGTATGCGGCGTTTGTCGTCGGCCTCGTCGCGAGTGTGTGCGGCGGGCGCCCGGGCATGATTTCCGGCGCCACCGGTGCGGTCGCGGTCGTCATCGCGGCACTCGCGCTGTCGCACGGACCGGAGTACGTCTTCGCGGCCGTGATCCTCGCCGGCCTGCTCGAACTCGCGGCGGGGTTTCTGCGGCTCGGCAAACTGATGCGCCTCGTCCCGCAACCCGTCATCTTCGGCTTCGTCAACGGACTCGCGATCATTATCTGCACGAGCCAGATCGACCAGTTCAAAACCGTCTCCGGCAACTGGCTCGCCGGAACCGAACTCGCGGGTTTCGCCGTGCTCGTCGCGCTCGCGATGGTGATCATCTGGCGCCTGCCGCGCCTGACCCGGGCAGTGCCGGCCTCACTCGTCGCGATCCTCGTCGTGTTCGCGATCGTCGCCCTGTTCGGCATCGAAACGAAAACCGTCGGCGACATTACGTCGATCCAGGGCGGTTTCCCGCCGTTCCACGTGCCGCAGGTACCGCTGAACCTCGAAACCTTCCTGGTTATCTTCCCGTATGCCGCAATCGTGGCCGGGGTCGGCCTGATCGAAAGCCTGCTGACCCTGAACATCATCGACGAAATGACTGAAACGCGGGGCCGCAGCAACCAGGAATGCGTTGCCCAGGGCACCGCGAACATTTTGTCCGGCCTGTTTTCGGGCATGGGCGGCTGCGCGATGCTCGGCCAGAGTCTGATCAATATCTCGTCCGGCGCGCGGGCACGGGTGTCCGGCATCGTCGCCGCGGTCATGCTCCTCGTGTTCATCATGTTCGGTGCACCGCTGATCGAGCGCCTGCCGATGGCCGCGCTGACCGGCGTCATGATCATGGTGGCTATCGGTACGTTCGAATGGGCGAGTCTGAAGACTTTCAATCGCATGCCCCGCTCCGATCTCGTGGTCATGGTTCTCGTAACACTCGTCACGGCGATCCTGCACAACCTCGCGTTCGCTGTCGTTATCGGGGTGATCATCTCGGCCCTCGTGTTTGCGTGGGACAGCGCGGTACGCATTCGGGCGCGTAAACACATCGACGAGAAAGGCTGGAAGCACTATGAGATTTACGGCCCGCTGTTCTTTGCCTCGACCACGGCGTTCGCGGAGAAATTCGATGTCGCCGGCGATCCGGAACACGTCGTCATCGATTTCGCGGAAAGCCGGGTTGCGGATATGTCCGCGATCGAGGCGCTGAACAAGATCACCGAGCGCTATGCGCGCGCGGGCAAAAAAGTCCACCTGCGGCACCTGTCCGACGACTGTACAACGCTGCTCGCGAACGCGGCCGCGATTATCGAGGTCAATTACTATGAAGACCCGACCTACAAAGTTGTCACCGACACGGTTTGAGGCCGCGGGGTATCGCGCGGACCGGCCGCGCCCGGGTCTGTTGCGCGAACCGATCCGGCGGTCATCGAGCGCCGGACCGTAACGCCGGGTCCTGCCCCGCCCGGCCGCTGTCAGCCGTGCCGTGCGGGATTCCTGTGCGGCTGTTCGCGATAAATGAATGCAGCGGATATGCCGTTATACTGCCTGCAGGGATTTACGAGGAACGACTCGATGGGATTTGAACTACTCCCGTGGCACTGGATCGTCTTTGGCATCGTGCTCGTTATCAGCGAGATCTTCGTCGCAACGTTCTTCATCCTGTGGTTCGGCACCGCCGCGGTCCTCGTCGGCATGTTGCTTTTCGTCATGCCAAACCTCTCCCTGACCGCGCAAATACTGTGGTGGACAATTCTGTCCGCCGTGCTCGCCATCGGCTGGTTCAAGTATCTGAAACCGTTATCCATCGATAAAACGAAAGCCGGTTTGTCGAAAGAAGCGATCGTCGGCGAAGTCGGCCAGGTACTCGTCGTACCGAAACCCGGGAAGCGCGGCAAACTGCGTTTCCCCGCGCCCGTACTCGGCAACGACGAATGGATTATTTTGTCGCGGGACGAGCTCGCGATCGGGGACCGGGTCACGGTTACGGATGTTTCCGGAAACTCGCTGATCGTGGAAAAATTCAATTCGACGAGCCCTGAGTAAATCGGGAACCGGTACCGATGGCATAAACCTGAACTAAACGGACCTCAATCAACCGGGGCTTCCACGGAGCGCAATTATGCAGGCAGGATTGTTTATTACGCTGGCGATCAGCGTCTTCGTCATTGTTACGGCACTGAAAGGCGTGCGGCAGGTGCCGCAGGGTTACAAGTGGGTGGTGCAGCGACTCGGAAAATTCAACACCTCGCTGAACCCCGGGCTCAATTTCATTATTCCCTACGTTGATGTCGTCGCGTACAAAATCACGACGAAAGACATCGTGCTGGATATTCCGTCGCAGGAAGTCATCACGAAGGACAACGCGGTCCTGATCACGAACGCGGTGGCCTATATCAACATCATTGCTCCGGAAAAAGCCGTCTATGGCGTGGAAGACTACGTCCTCGCGATTCAGACGCTCGTGCAGACCTCGCTGCGTTCGATTGTCGGTGAGATGACGCTGGATGATGCCCTGTCCTCGCGTGAGCACATCAAGGCAAAACTGAAAGCAGCAATTTCCGACGATATCGCGGACTGGGGTATCACTCTGAAGACCGTCGAGATCCAGGACGTGAATCCGTCACCGACGATGCAGCACGCCATGGAAGAACAGGCTGCCGCGGAGCGTGCCCGACGCGCAACCGTCACGCGCGCCGACGGCGAGAAGCAGGCCGTGATCCTCGAAGCGGAAGGCAAACTCGAAGCGTCGAAGCGCGAAGCGGAAGCGCAGGTCATCCTCGCCAAGGCGAGCCAGCGCTCGATCGCACTCGTCACCGAGGCGATCGGCGAAAAGGAAATGCCCGTGGTCTATCTGCTCGGCGAAAAATACATGAACTCGCTGCAGAATCTGTCGCAATCGGACAACGCGAAATCCGTCGTCTTTCCCGCCGATATTCCGGCCGCGATCCGGGGCATCATGGGCAAGAGCTAGGTATCAGTACCGGATTCGGACCATCGCGTCTGCGGCGACTGCCCGGGCCCGCCATCTTGCGGCATAACGACGGTGGCCGGTGGCCGGCAAGCAGAACGCAACACGGCCCGGCCTATAACCCCATCTGCCGCACCGCGAGGTCGCGCATGATCTCCGCGGATCCCCCGCCGATCGCCATTACCTTCGTTTCGCGATAAATCCGCTCAACCGGATTTCCGCGCAGGTAACCCGCCCCACCGAAAATCTGCATCGCCTCACTCGCGCAGTACTCGAGCGCCGTGGAACAGAAGAACTTCGCCTTGCAGATTTCAGCAACCGGCATGTCACCTTCGTTCACGTTCCAGCAGATCTGGTTCAGCAGGCCTTCCATCGCGTCGATGCGCGATGACATCTCCGCAATCTTGTGCCGAATCACCTGGTGCCGGATCAGTAGCTGGCCGAACGTTTCGCGCGTCTGCGCATAAGCGATGCTTTCCGCGAGACAGCGGCGGGACATGCCGAGCATCTGCGCGGCCATGTACAGGCGTTCATAGTTGAAATTGTTCATGATCGCGAGAAAGCCGCGATCCTGCTCGCCCATCAGGTTAGCGGCCGGCACCCGGCAATCGTCGAAATACAGGGTCGCCGTGTCCGAAGACCACCAGCCCATTTTCCGTTCGATCGGGCTGCGCGAAAATCCCGGGGTGTCGGCTTCGACGAAGAACAGGGAAATACCGGCGACCCCGGGTTTCCCGGTGCGCGCGGCAATGACGAAATAGCGCGCGTTCATGCCGCCGGTGATGAATGTCTTCGAGCCATTGATGACGAACTCGTCGCCGACCCGCTCCGCGCGCGTGCGCAGATTCGCGACGTCCGAACCGCCGGACGCCTCCGTGATGCCGAGCGCGCCGCCGGCCTTGCCCGAGAGAATTTCCGGCAGCGCGCGCCGCTTGATCTCTTCCGTGGCGAGTGAATTCAGCGGTCCGACCATGATGCTGCGCGAGGCAATGCTCGCGACGACGCCGCCGATCCCGCCACGGCCAAACTCTTCCGCGGATGCCGTACGCATGAACGCATCATCGAAACCGAGGCCGCCGTACGCTTCATCGATACCAAAGCCGAACAGGCCGAGTTCGCACGCCTGCTCGTGCACGGACCACGGGAACGTCCCGGCCTCATCCCAGGCATCAGCGTTGGGTTCGATTCCGGTTCGGACGAAGCGTGCGACCGCCTCACGAAACGCCCTGCGCTCTGTGGTATCGAACGGGCTTTTCACACGACGCCCTCACTGCGCAGCTGCGCGATATCCTCATCACTCAGGCCGCGCTCACGCAGCACCGCTTCGGTATGTTCACCGAGCGCCGGCGCCGTCGCGCGCACCCGGGCCGGGGTCGCGCCGAAACGGATCGTCGGACCGACGATCGTATAGCGCTGTGCATTCGTGTGTTCGATTTCCACGAGATAGCCGTTCGCCCACGGCTGCGGATCGTCGAGAATGTCGGCGTAATTGTTGACCCGGCCGACATGCAGATCGCGCTCGCGAAAGAATGCGATCCACTCATCGGACGTACGCTCGGCAATGCGGCGGCGGATTTCCGCGTCGATATGTCGCGCGTCGAGCATGAACGCATCCGTACTGTCGCCGGCACTGACGTCGAGCGCAGCGAGGAATCCCTGCTGCTGTTTCGGTCCGAGTACGCCGAGCGCAATATGACCGTCGCGCGTGGCATAACTGCCCCACACGCTGCCGGTACCGCCAACCGTCGGATGACTCGTGCCGCCCTTGCCCGGAAGTTTCCGCGTTTTCGCATACTGACTGATCTCCCACGACTGTAACGCCATCTGACAGCCGTACAGCGACACACCGACCTGTTGCCCGTAACCGTGTCGTTCGCGCGCGAGCAGGCCGCCGAGTACCGCCGTACACAGTGTCATCGCCGCCGTCTGATCACCGATCGCGGCGCCCACGGGGTACGCGTCACCGTCCGGACCGGTCGTGCTCATGATGCCGCCGACGGCCTGTGCGTGGATGTCGAAACCGGCCATGTCGTGCATCGGGCCGACGTCACCGAAAGCGGATGCAGATGCGTAGATGACCTGCTCGTTGACCGCGCGCACGGCCTCATATCCGAGCCCCAGCGCGGCCGCCGTGCCGGGCCGGAAGTTTTCCACCACGACATCGCATTGCGCCGCGATGCGCAACACCGCGTCGCGCCCGGCCGGCTTGCGGTAATCGATCGCGACACTGCGCTTGCCGTGGTTCATGGCGAGAAAGTAAGCCCCGACGTCATCGCCCGGGTCGAGAAAAACGTAGCGTCCTTCGTCACCGCGCCCGGGTGTTTCGATCTTGAGCACTTCGGCGCCCATGTCCGCGAGCATAACGGTGCAGCCCGGTCCGGCCTGGTAGCGGGTCAGGTCGAGGACCCGTATGCCGTCGAGTACCCCCGGTGGTGCGGTGGTGTCGTTCATGTCCGTTCCCCGTTTGGCGATCAACCGTAGATTCTAATGACGCGTTCCGGTTTCCGAAACACGATGAATCCGGCCTCGAATCATCGCATACATCGCCTGCACGTCCCTCCGTCGATTCGCGCCGCGCGGGGCGTTGCGCCGCACACCGGGATCCCATAATTTTGCCCTGCCTCCCGGTGTCGTTAACGCGAACCCGTGCGGGCCGGCGGCCGGCGCATCGCCACGGCGGGTGGATTTGCAGTAGGCTTCGTAATTCGCCGGGCCGGGTTCAGCGGCACCCGCTCGCTGCCGCGGCGGGCCGGCTACCCCGGCCATCGGTCATTGAGGAAGTCAGCTTGGGCGCACATTACTTTCAGCAGAAGACAAAAATTATCGCAACCCTGGGACCGGCGTGTGACGACGAGGCGATCCTGCGCAGCATGATCGCCGCCGGTATGAACGTTGCCCGACTGAACCTGTCCCACGGAACATTCGACGATCACGCCCAGCGCATCGCGCGCCTGCGCATGGTCGCCGCGGGACTCGATGCGAATATCGCGGTCATGGTGGACACGCGCGGGCGCGAGATTCGCACGGGACTCATCGCCGGCGGACTTGCGATCCTGCATCCGGGCGACACGTTCACTTTGTACGGCGACGAACGCGAAGGCGACCAGAACGGTGTCTCGGTATCCCATCCGACCCTGCATGAACACGTGAAGCTGCGCGACCGGATCCTGCTCGACGACGGCCTGATCGAGTTGTCCGTCTCGGCTGTCGCCCTCGAAGGCATCCGGTGTACCGTCGAATGCGGCGGCGAACTGCGCGACCGCAAAGGGGTGAACCTGCCGGGCAATGCCACCGTGTTCGACTCGATCGATTCCGACGTCGCCGGTGATCTCGAATTCGTTGCCGAACACGACGCCCAGTACGTCGCCGCATCGTTCATCCGCGATGCCGCGGACATCAATCGCCTGCGCGCAAAACTCGACAGTCTCGGCGCGGACACGCCGATCATCGCGAAAATCGAAAGTCGCGACGGGGTAGACAATCTTGACGAAATTATCGCGGTTGCCGATGGCACGATGGTCGCGCGCGGCGACCTCGGGGTTGAAATCGACCTCGCGCGCGGCCCGACGATCCAGAAACGGATCATTCGCAGCACCGTCACGAACGGCAAACCCGTGATCACGGCAACGCAGATGCTCGATTCGATGGAACGCAATCCGCGGCCGACCCGTGCCGAAGTGAGCGACGTCGCGAACGCAATTCTCGACGGCACCTCGGCGGTCATGTTGTCCGGCGAAACCGCGATCGGCGCCTACCCGGTCGAGGCCGTGCGCACACTGGCGGAGCTCGCGCGGGAAGCCGAGGCCGGACTCAGTGAATTCGGTCATCTGCAGCAGATCCTGCCGCATGCCTCGGATCGGGTCACGGACGCGGTCGCGCAGGCCGCTATCACGATGGCCAAACACCTGAATGCCGCCGCTATCGTCGCGCTGACGGAAACCGGGTTCACCTCGCGTCTCATTTCGAAGTACCGGCCGGGTTGTCCCATTCTCGCGATTTCCTCGTCGCAGCGCGTCGTGTGCCGGCTCGCGATGAACTGGGGGGTCACCGCGATCCATTACGACGACGACGGCGGCGACGACGAACGTCTCGCGTTTGCGCTGCGCACGGCCCGGGATGCCGGCTTCGCCCGCGGCGGGGATGTCGTGATCGCAACAACTGGCAGCCATCAACGGGCCGGCAGTACGGATCTGATCCGGGTTCTCACGCTTGAATAAACCGCCGTCCAGGTGCGGCAACGACAGTAAAACGAACGAACACGGGAACGACCCGCGACGATGACGAGGCGCGTCGAGCGCGTACACTAGCGGGTGTCGTCTCTACAGCAACTACGGGGGATCTTGCATGTATCAAACGAAATTCGGTCTGTTCATGGTGCCATCCGATATCGCCGAGGCACAGGCGCTCGCGCAGCAGGCGGAAGCGCGGGGGTTTTACTCCGTGTCACACAACGATCACTTTTATTCGCCCCTGGGCAACCCGGAGTCGCCACAGCTCGAATGTTTCACCGCCCTGACGGCGGTCGCCGCGGTGACGCAGACGATCAGGCTTGCGCCCGCGGTGGTCGCGGCGTCGTTTCGCACCCCGCCCTTGCTCGCGAAGATCGCAACCTCGCTCGATATCGCGAGCAACGGACGTTTCATCTGCGGCCTCGGCGCCGGCTGGCAGGGGCCGGAGTACGAAGCGCATGGTTACGCGTTTCCGCCGCTGAAACAGCGGCTCGAAGAACTCGAGGAGACGATCGGCGTGCTGAAAGCGATGTGGACGCAGGACGAACCCGCATTCTCCGGCAAGCATTTCAAAGTGCACCATGCCTATAACAATCCGCGCGCGATCCAGCAACCGCACCCGCCAATCATGCTCGGCGGCTCCGGCACCGGATTGCTGCGAATCGCCGCACGTCACGCGGATATCCTCAATATTATTCCGCCAACCGGTAACAACAAGGATTTCATCAACGACCCCGTGGCGACGGTCAAATTCGACATGCCGACGCTGAAAAGCCGTATCGCAAAACTGCAGGCGTGCTGCGACGAAGCTGGTCGCGACCCGTCAGAAATCGAACTCGGGGGTCTGTCGTTCGTGGCGCTGTCGGAAGATCCGAATGACCCGGCGTTGCGCGAAGTGGCAACGCATCTCGGCTTTCCCGATTATGCTTCGGCGCAGCGCGCACCGGTGGCGCTGATCGGCACCCCGGAGGAAGTGAAGCGCGAACTCGCGCAGCGGATCGAGGAAACCGGTCTGTCGTACTTCATCATCGCGACGGCGTCACCGGCCTCGTTCGAGCTGTTCTGCAATGACGTCATGCCCGCGTTCACGAGCTGAGTCGCTCGCGGGCAAAATTCCGCGGCCGCGTTGCCGATGTACCAGGCGCGGCCGCGAATGAAGCCTGCTCAGTCGCAGCCTTCCGGGTCGAACCCGAGATCCGCTTCTTCGAGTGATTTGAGCGGCCGAAACCCGATCGCTTCAGCATCTCCGAAACGATCGCTGTCAATGCCGTGGATATTGATGTGCAAAGTCTGTGATCCGCACAGCGCCGGCGACATCGTGCCGGTGATCAGGGCGCAACTCGAGGAAAATACCCGAATACCGGCTTCTTCAAGCGCCGCTTTCGTATCGTCCAGCGAGCGACCGGTGCTGTCCTCACACTGTTCACGTCCCTTCGAGATGAAGACGCGACCCACTTCGATTTCTTTCTGTTCGACCACACGGACCTCGGTGTCGTCGTCCGACAGCATGGAACAGCCCGATGCAAATAACGTCAGCGTGATTGCCGTCAACAGGGTTGCGCTTTTCAAAATCCGGTACTCTCCTTAAGATTCAGACAACGCCGGGGAGGCGCGGGCGGCGCTCAGTCTAACCGCGATCAGGGGAAATAAGAAAATGCGCATAATTAACAACGGGGAGGATTACCGTGCATCCCGATGACGTCAGGCAATGGCGCCGGGACCACGTCCCTGCCTACAACGAAAACCCGCTGAAACTCGGCGTTTTTGGCACGAACTGCAGTAACGGCTGCACAATGACGCACGCCGGGACGAGCTTCGTGCCCACCTACGAACACAACGTAAAAATCGCCCGCCTCGCCGATCGTCTCGGCTTCGAAATGCTCGTGCCGGTCGGGCGCTGGAAGCATTTCGGCGGCACGACGAAATTCAACGAGAACAATCTCGAAGTCTACACCTGGGCCACGGCGATGGCGTGCAACACGGAGCGCATCATGGTGTGCGCAACTTCGCACACGCCGACGGTGCATCCCCTGTTCGCGGCAAAACAGGGGGCGAGCATCGACAACATCTCGGGCGGTCGCTTCGGCCTGAATATTGTCTGCGGCTGGTTCCGGCCCGAGATCGAAATGTTCGGCATCAGCCAGCTGCCGCATGCCGAACGCTATGCAATGGCTTCCGACTGGCTGACCTGCGTCAAACGGGCATGGACGGAACAGGATTTCGACCACAAGGGAGCGTATTTCACCATCAACCAGGGCTATCTGTCGCCGAAACCGGTGCAGCAGCCGTACCCCGTGCTGCTGAACGCGGGCAACTCGGAGGAAGGCCGCGAATTCTCGGCCCGTGAAGTGGATTTCAATTTCATCACGATCGCCACTGCCGAACAGGGTGGTGAACTCGTGCGGGACATCCATCGCCGCGCCGCCGTACACAAGCGCGAATGCGGCGTCATGAGCTTCGCGCTTGTGTGCTGCCGCGACACCGAGGAAGAAGCGAAGGCGCTGTACCAGCACATCGTTGATAAGGGTGACTGGGAAGCCGCGCGCAACATCATGAACCTGCTCGGCATGGAAAGTGAATCATTTACCGAGCAGGTGAAGCATTTCAGCGAACGCTTCATCGCGGGCTGGGGCGGCTACCCGCTCGTCGGCACCCCGGAGCAGGTCGTCGATAAAATGAAGGAACTGCACGACCTTGGCGTCGAGGGGCTGATCCTCGCGTGGCTCGACTACCATGAGGAGCTGAAGTATTTCGGTGAACGCGTGCTGCCGCTGATGGTTCAGGCCGGGCTGCGCATCGAATCGGATTAAACGCGCCTAGGGCACGCTGGCCTGCCCGGCACGGGCCGCGACGATCCGCTGCCGCACGCGCTTGCGGGCAATGCCGGCGGCATTCGGAGTGACGTTGTCACTGATCATGCGCAGGTAGTCATTCGCGCCCTCATTACCGCGTTCGCGGGCATGGTACAGCCAGCCGTACGCCTGATGATTGTCGGCCGTGACCCCGAGACCGCGCAGGTACATCACGCCGAGATTACGCTGCGCACCCGGATGTTCGGCCAGCGCTGCGCGCTCGAACCATTTGAAGGCTTCCGGGAAATTCCGCTCGACCCCGGCGCCGAGGTAGTAGTGCATGCCGATGTAGTTGATCGCAACGATATCGCCGTTGGCCGCCCGCGCACTGAACAGCGCGAAAGCTTCGTCGTAATCGCCCTGTTCAAACAACGCGACCGGATCGGGATCCGCACCGCACGCCGCCAGGCAAACGATAAGGGCCGCGGCGAGCCAGGCACCCGCCAGGCGTGCGGATGGCGCGTCGCCGGCACCGGCCGATCGGTACGGCGAGCGCCGGCGCGAAGATAAAATCACCCTGTAGTCCATTCTCGCCCCGCCACCGCAATCGGCGCTTACGATGCCCGAACAGGGACTCGAGCGCAAACCGGCGACGGCCGTATTGGCATGCGATGAATGCGCGGATAGTGCTAACCTTGGCGTTCCACAGAATCGATACGAGGCGCGATATGAGTTCAGAACTGGCGTTTATGGGACTGGTGGATATCGGCAAGCTCATCAACAAGCGCAAGCTGTCGTCGCTCGAAGCGACACAGTCCAGCCTCGAACGTATCGAACAGCTCGATCCGAAACTTAAAAGCTATGTCACGGTACTCGCGGATTCCGCGCTGAAGGAAGCCCGCCGCGCCGACCGCGAGCACAAACAGGGCAAGCACCGCGGTCCCCTCCACGGCGTACCCGTCGCGGTGAAGGATCTGTGTGACATGAAAGGGATCGCGACTACGGCCGGCATCCCGATGTTCCGCAAGTCCATCGCCGAGCGTGACGCAACCGTCGTGCGCAAACTCCGCGACGCCGGCGCGGTCATCCTCGGCAAGCTGCACCTGACCGAAGGCGCGCTCGCCACTCACCATCCCGATATCCCGCCCCCGCAAAATCCCTGGGTGCGCGACCGCTGGAGCGGTGCGTCCTCGAGCGGCACCGGTGTTGCCGTTGCCGCCGGCCTTGCGTACGCCGCGCTCGGCAGTGACACCGGGGGGTCGATCCGGTTCCCGGCGTCCTGTAACGGGGTGGTCGGTCTGAAGCCGACGTGGTCGCGCGTGAGTCGCTACGGCGTGTTCCCGCTGTCGGAAACACTCGACCATATCGGTCCGCTTGCGCGCACGGTCGAAGACGCCGCCGCGGTGCTCGGCGCGATCGCGGGCCGCGACCCGCTCGACCCGACGAGTTCGCCGCTCGATGTACCGGATTACCTTCAGGGGATCCGCTGGGGCGTGAAGAACGTGCGGATAGGAATCGACCGGAAATACGCTTTTGCCGGGGTCGATGCGCAAATTCGCAAAGCGATCGAACGCGCCCTCGCGGCGCTGAAGACCG
>CAXBJY010000019.1:0-81330 GCA_963976285.1 uncultured Gammaproteobacteria bacterium | reverse complement strand
AAGCAGAAAATAGGACAAATCCCGGGAGTGTGCGAAGAACCTTTTTTTTTGCCGGCGAGGAAGTCGCCGCTGCCGCCACCTGTGGACGCCCGTGCTCTACGGTCGAAACTGCGCAACGAATCTTTGCAGTCGAGTGGGCGAAACCGCTCCCGACACCGGTCACCGGCATTGTTTGTTGCGTCGCAATTCGACTAGCATCGCATATGTCAACTGACACATTTGAGCCCACGTCCGAATAACCAGCGCTTACTGAAGCTAATTGAGCAGACGCGCGAACCGGCACCGTTGTCCGCACGCAAGCGCGAGATGCTGCAGGCGACCCTGCGGATCATTCAGCGCGGCGGATTCGAAGCACTCAGTTTGCGCCGGGTCGCCGAGCAGGTAGGGGTGAAGCTGTCGTCCGTTCAATACCATTTCGGCAACAAGGACGGCTTGATCGCCGCACTGATTAACTGGGCGCTGGTCTGGTACAGTCAGGAACTGCTCGAGCTCGTGGTGAAACACGAAGACAACCCGACCCGGTGTTTTAAAGCGATTATCAATTATCTCGTCGACGATTTGGCGCGCCGAACCGGCACGGAACCGCACCTTTGGGCCTACGCCATGCACAGCAGCGAAGCGGCGAGTCACCGCGAACGCTACCTGCTCGTGTATCGCACGTTCCTGTACGAATTGCTCACCCGGCTCGGCACGATCCAATCGAACAAGGTTCGCCGCTTGCGCGCGGCGAGTATCACCGCACTGATCGAAGGTTCCTATCAGCTCCTGAGTAATGGTCGTCCCGGAGATCTGCACGGTTACACGAAGGAACTGAAAGCCATGATCTTTGAACTCGCAGGGCTCGATAATCCTGGCCGAACGCGGGCCCAGGCAGCAACAATCTAGTGGACTTGCCGGCCGAACGCCCGGAATGAGCGGCCGACGCGACGGTAATTTTCGTAACGCCGGGTGGGAACTGCGCTGTGCTAACCTAACCGGAAAACAACAACAAAACTGAATCTGACGCAGAGAGGGTCGCCCGATGGAAGAGCAGGAAATCAGTCAACTCGGTGGCGATGTGTGGGCATCCGCGCATTCGCTGCTCGAACTCGGTGGTCCCGTCGTCGCCGTTCTCATGGTCATCTCCGTGTTTGGGTTCGCCATCGCGCTGTACAAGTTTTTCCAGTTCTCGTCCCTCAGCCCGGGACGGTTCAAAGCCCTGCACAAGGCGCTCGATGGCTGGGGTATCGACCCGACGACCACGCTGGGGCAACTCGAAAAATCACGTCTCGGTCTTGGCGGGATCATGAAGTTCGGGCTGGAACATCGCGATACGCCAGAAACCGAAGAACTCAGAGAAGAACTCGCCCGTCGGGCCACGAAGTTCATGCAACCGTACGCCGCCTATCTGCGTCCGCTCGAACTCATCTACTACCTCGCCCCGGTGCTGGGCCTCCTTGGTACGGTCCTCGGCATGATCGAAGCGTTTCGGGGCCTCGAAGCGAGTGCGGGTCTCGATAAGGATTCCACCGCGCTGGCCGGCGGTATCTGGGAAGCCCTGCTGACGACCGCCGTCGGTCTGTCCATCGCGATTCCGTTTACCGCGGTGCACGCGTGGCTTGAAACGCGCCTCGATAACGCGACCGCTGAAGTCTCCGATCTGCTCACCCGGGTGATGACGATCAACGTCGGCACGAAAGCGTCGTCGTAGATCCGGATCTGTTTCATGATCACCCTGAATCGCCGGCGCAGTGCCGCGCGCCTGTCGCTGACGCCGCTAATCGACGTCGTTTTCATCCTGTTGATCTTCTTCATGCTTGAAAGCGACTTCCTGCGGCCGTACGTGATGGAACTCGCGCAACAGGGCGGCGGTTCGCGCAACATCGCGGCGAAGTCGACCCCGATACTGATCGAACTTCATGCGGACGCCTCGGTCTGGATCAACAAGGGTCGCTACATGCTCGATACGATCGAGAACGCGATCTACGAACTTAACCCGGCGCCCGACTCTCCGATCGTTGTCGCCTCGGATCCGGGCGTGCCGTTGCAGCGGGCCGTCAGCGTGATCGATATCCTGCAACGCCGCGGCCTCACGAATATTGCACTGACCGAAGCAGAGACCTTCGACTGACCGGCGAGAGATCGAGCATGCTGAATCCGAAAATACGCAAATTCGGCGCCATCGGCACGGGGCATGTGAGTCCGTCCCGTGAACGCCGCCCCGAGAGCACGGTGCCGATGATCAACATCGTGTTTCTGTTGCTGCTGTATTTCATGGTGGCCGGTAACCTGCACATCGACCTCGAGGTAACACCCCCCGTTTCGTCCGCGACGACAGAACCGCCGGGTAGCGTGCTGCAGATCGCGATCACGTCCGCCGGGGTCGTGCAGTACCGTGGCAAATCGATTGCGATTCCCCAAATCGAGCTCGATCTGCAGCGCGATTTCAAGGACCAGGTCGTCCAGTTGTCCGCCGACGGCCGGGCCGATGCCGTGCTTGTCGCCCAGGCCGTGGCCGCACTGTCTAAGGTCGGGGTGAAGCAGATCACGCTGCTGACCCTGAGACGATAAGTACACGAGTAACGCAAACGCGGAGAACCGGCAGCGTGCACAGCATCATCGACATCGCCCGCGGCACTGCCGCACCGCGACCCCGGCACGGCCGTGGAGAGCGCGCATGAAGCGTCCGGTTGCCTGGTTCGCCCTGTTCATATTTTCCGTCGCGGTGCACGCGATCATTTCCTGGCGCATCGGCCAGGACATCGATAACCCGCTGCCACACACCGAAGATGTCGAAATTCATATCACGCTCGCCGATCCGCCGAAGCCGAAACCCATTGAGCGACCGCCGCCGGAAGACACCCTCGAATTCGAGGAAGAGTTCGAGGAAGAGCCGCCGGACATGCTGATCCAGCCCGAGGCCGTTACCCCGCCGCCACCCGATGCGCCGCTTGCGTTGCGCGCGGACTCCGGCGGCATGACCGGCTTCGAACTCGCGAACCCGGTGTCCGCGTTACCGCTCGGCGAGGGCTTCGGGACCGCCGGGTTCGGCGCCGGGATCGGCAACGCGCTCGGTAATTCATCAAACCGGTTCGCGGCTTACGTGTCCGGCTTGCGTAATGCCGGCCTCGATGTCGTATTCGTCATCGATGCGACGGGCTCGATGTCGTGGGCGATCGACGAGGTCAAGTCCCGCATCCACGACATCGTACAGACCGTGCGTACGCTCGTGCCGGCGGCGCGATTCGGACTCGTCGCGTTTCGCGACCGCACGGACCCCGAATTCGTCGTGCGCTCGCAGCCGCTCACGTACAGTACGGCGAAACTGCGTCGTTTCCTCGATCCGCTGGAGGCGAAAGGCGGCGGTGATCAGTACGAAGATATCACCGAGGGGATCGCCGTCGGCATCGAGGAGAGCGGCTGGCGCGCCGGTGCCCGTCGCATCATGATCGTCGTCGGCGATGCGCCGCCGCGACCGACGAAGCTCGGTGAACTGATCCGCCGGATCGAGAATTTCGCGGCCGTCGGCGGCACCGTCTCGACGCTCGACATTGGTCCGCAGGCGAATCCCGGGCTGATCGAAGCGAAGGTCGGGCGCAAGATATCCCGCGCGCTGTATCGCAACGCACCCCTTTATGAATTCCAGGTCATGGCCGACGCCGGTGGCGGCGACGCGGCCACCCTGGACGGCGACGTCAAAATTACGAAACGCCTGATCACGCTGATCATGGGTGAGCAGTTCGCGAACGAAATGCGCGCCCTGCTCGAGGTAATCTGATGACCGATTGCGCAGTACGTTACCGCTCCCGAATACTCGCCGTCTTGCTGATAGCATCGGCGCATGCCGCGGTACTCGAAGCCGCCGTACCGTCGAGCCCGGCCGACGCGATCGCACAAGGACAGCAACTGCTGTCGTCGTTGACCGATACGGCACCGACGAGCCGTTACGTACAGGTCGGGCGGGAATTCGGACAGGTCGTCGACGGCGTGCGTCAGGGCAGCGCATCGCTCGAGCAGTTGATGACGATGCGCGACGTGACGAAACGCCTGCGCGATCGCGCCACCGCACGCCTGAAGGCCGCCGAAGCACAAGCCGGCGAGAACGAAGGCGCACTGGAAAGTCTCTACCGCTCGATTGCCTGGGATGATCTCAGTTTCGCGCTTGCCGCATTCCCGTACTGGGGCGCGTGGATCGACCTGGAAATTTCGAAGCGCATCAAAAGCGCCGACGAAAAGCGCAAATGGGTGTGGGAAGCGAAAAAGGGCTTCCGCGCGACGTCGGTCCAGGTATTCCGTCCGAGTCTGATCTATGGCGGCTGGCTCGGGCTCGGCTATGTCGCGGCCGCGGAGGGTAGCAACGATCGCGCGATCGAGATCTTCGAAAGCCTGCAGCGATCGCTCGGGGACGATCCGAATCACCCGCTGACGGACGTCGTCGCGCTCGAATTGCGCCTGCTGCGCGCGAAGAGCGGCCAGGTGAAGAGCGGGCCGGTTGGCAGCGGTCGCATCGATGAAACGGAAGCGAAGCTGTTGCGCGCGGAAGCGTTCGCGTTGTTCGAGCAGTACCGCACGACGCAGTCGGGTGCCCGAGAAGCGGCCGATCGCCTGCGCCGGGTGATCCAGGCGGGCTACATCGACGACGAACTGATCGCACTGATCCTGAAATACCGGGTGGAGATCGTGGCGCACGATATCGGTCCCTACACGGCGCTGGCCGGGGCGGAGTATGCGTTCGAGAACGAGCACTACTTCGATGCCGTGCGCAAGTACAAGGAATTTTTCGCAACCGTCGAGTTTCGTGGCAACGTCGATTACGATCGGATCCGCTACCGTCACGCACTCGCGGCCTACAAGGCGAAACTGAACGACGACGCCGCGCTCATCGCCGAAAGTTTGCTGCGCAACAAGAAGCTCGATCCCGAGACGAAGAAAGCCGCGGTGAAACTTGCCTACGTCGCGCGCGCAACCCGCAAGGGCAAGCCCACGGCAAGCTCCCGCGCAGCAATGCAGAAAGCGGCCGAACGATTCGTTACCGCCTATCCTGACGATCCCGATGCCGACGGCGCGCGGTTGCGGGTCGCTCAGCAGACGACGAATTCGAGCAAGGCGTTCTATATGCTGAATTCCGTGAAGAAGCCGGCGAAACTGCAGGGCAGCGTGCAACAGACAAAATTCTATATTCTCGCGCGTGACTTCTCGAACGCGATCCGCAAAACCGGCGGTGATCCGCCGGTGGCACTTGCCTCGCGCGGCATCGCGGAATTCGCGAAGCTGCCAAACAAGCAACAACGCATACCGGAAAACAAGGCGATTGCCATTCAGATGCGTGCGATTGCGGACAGCAAGCCGGCGGAGGTTCTCGCGGCTATCGACGCGATCGAGCAGGCGGGCGGGCTGAGCATTTCCGCGCGCCAGGGCATGTTGTGGGCGCGCCTGAAAACGCTCGAGCGTCTCGGCGACGACAGCGCGTTCCTCGCCTTCCTCGAACAAACCGCGAGTGGCGGACTCGAGGGCTGGCAGCTCGAACAGATCTATCCGACTATCAAGGCCAGCGACAGCGCGGATATTCGCCTCGCCGCGGCGCAAAAGCTGCTCCCGGGCCTCGTGTCCGAACCCGCGATGGAACGCCGGTTTCGCATCATCCTGGTTGAAGCGCTGCTCGAACTCGAACGTTACGCGGAAGCCTACGACGCCGCGAAAGCGTTCCGCGAAGCGTATCCGAAAGCGGGCGATGCGTATCGCCTGTTCGCGCTCGCCGCCGAGAAGACCGAACGCGAACTCGAAGCCGATCGCGCCTGGAAGATCATCACGGAGCGCTCTGACCCGCGGCGTGAGATCTGGTGGGAAGGGATGTTGCGCCGGCTCGAAATTCGCGCCGGCTCAACCCGTCCCGAAGCGGCGTGCGACGTCCTCGTCGAGGTCGATTCCCGGGTAGAACTGATGCCGCCTGCGCTGAAACCGCAGGTCGAGGCGTTGCGCGGATCCCTGTCCTGCGGTGACCGCCGCACCGGCTGAAGCGCGGTGGACGTTTGCGTGATTCGCGTCCGCGAACGTTTACAATTGGTGTTCAGCAAACCGCGCACGCGTGCGGTCAACACAACCGCGGTAACGAGACAGGAGTGGATGATGCGGGTTATCGATTATTTTGACAAAGCAGTACAGGGCGCGCCGGATCGTCCGGCTTTCATCGATCGCTATCGCACGTACACGTACACCCAAATGCGCGATTTTTCGAATGCGATCGCCGCCGCGCTGCAGACCCGGGGTCTGCGCGACACCGCCGGTGTTGCCGTCTACGCACCGAACGGCGCTGATGCGTTCGCGTGTGTCATTGCAACGTTCCGCGCCGGCGGTACGTGGGTACCGATCAATGCGCGCAACGCGCTCGATGCCAATATCGCATTCATGAATCTGACCCGCTGCGAATGGCTGTTCTACCACAGTACGTTCGCCGACTACGTTCCGGAAATCGAAGCGTCCGTCGAGTCGTTGAAGCACATCATCTGTATCGACCGGCCCGGCAAGCCGCATCCCGGCCTCGAAGAATTCATCGCCGGTACGCGCGATGCCGTGCCCGAAGACATCCCCTATGACGCTCACCGCATGTGTACGATCCTCGGCAGCGGCGGCACGACAGGACGTTCAAAAGGGATCATGTGGGACAACCTGACCTGGGCGACCATGATCGCCGAGACGAGTATTATCATGCCGGGCAAAGAACCGCCGGTGCATCTGTGCGCGGCGCCCATGACGCATGCTGCCGGTATTCTCACGTTCATGCTGACCCCGCAGATGCCGACGAATGTGATCGTCGAGAAGATCGAGCCGCTCGAACTGATGCAGACGATCGAGCAACACAAGGTGACGCATGTATTTCTTCCGCCAACGGCGTTATACGCGATGCTGGCACACCCGCGGGTGCGTGAATTCGACTACTCCTCGTTGACGCATTTTCTGATCGCGGCCTCGCCGGTAGCACCCGACAAGCTCGCCGAAGCGATCGATGTATTCGGCCCGTGCATGTGCCAGTGTTACGGTCAGGCCGAGGCGCCGATGCTGATTACCTACCTGCCGCAGCATGATCTCGTCGCGGCGGTCACGCACGAAAACCTGCGGCACCGCCTGAAGAGCTGCGGTAAGCCGTGCTCGCAGACGCGCATGGCAATCATGGACGCCGACGGCAATATCCTGCCACGCGGAGAGCGCGGTGAAATCGTGGTGCAGGGCAACCTCGTGTCACCATGCTATTACGACAACCCGGAAGCCACCGCCGAAGTGCGCAAGTTTGGCTGGCATCATACGGGGGATGTCGCGTATTGGGATGACGACGGTTACGTCTATATCGTCGACCGCATGAAGGACATGATCATCACCGGTGGCTTCAACGTGTTCTCGGCCGAGGTGGAGAACGCCGTGAACGGACACGCCGCGGTGGAGAATTGCGCCGTGATCGGCACCCCGGACGACAAGTGGGGTGAGGCCGTGACGGCGGTCGTGATGCTGCGCCCGGGCAAGACCGCGACGGCGGAGGAGATCATTGCGTACGCGAAAGCGAAGGTCGGCAGCGTAAAGGCACCGAAACGGGTGGAGTTCTGGGACGACATGCCGCGCTCTCCGGTGGGCAAGATCCTCAAGAACGAAATCCGCAAGACGTTCTGGGGCGACGCCGAACGAGCGGTGAACTGAACGCGGCCGGGCGGATGGTAAAAACGCCGGTCACGTTATTGTGCGGTTTTCTCGGCAGCGGCAAAACGACGCTGCTCGCCCACGTGCTCGAACAGGAAGCGCTGTCGAACGCCGTCGTGATCATCAATGAATTCGGCGCGGTCAGTATCGATCATCTGATAGTGGCCGATCTGGCGGAAAATATCCTCGAACTGCGCAACGGTTGTCTGTGCTGTACGATCCGCGGCGACCTTGCGATGACCCTGCGCGACCTGTATCACCGGCGGCTGCTCGGCGAAATCAGGGCCTTCGATCACGTCGTGATCGAGACCACCGGTCTCGCCGACCCGATACCGCTTGCGCACACCCTGATGGCCAATCCCCCAATCATGTCGGCTTACCGGCTCGATACGATCGTGTGCGTCGTCGATGCCGTGTGTGGCGCGGACACGCTGTCGGCGCACCCGACCGCGGCACACCAGGTCGCGCTTGCCGACATTATCGTGTTCGCGAAAACAGATATCGCAACGACCGCGGAAATCCGGCGCACCGCGGCCGCGGTCGATGCGATCAACCCCGGGGCCGAACGGCTCGATGTCGTCGCCGGCGCGGTCGACGCACGGCGCGTGTTCGGCCGCGGCCTGTTCGACCCGACGAATCGGTCGGATGCCGCCGCATCCTGGCTGCACGGCCATCACGATCACGACGCGCGGGATCGCGAAGAACACGAGCACGATCATGGCAGCGGCTACACGACGCATGCGATCGTGCATGCCGGGAGCCTGAGTCTCGCCGGCACGTCCGTGTTTCTGAACCACGCGGTGAACGAGCAGCGCGAGCAGATCCTGCGGATCAAGGGCATCGCCGGATTCACGGAAAAGGACGGTGCACCGGCGCTGCTGCATGCGGTGCAGGACAAGTTCTATCCGATCGTGTGGCTGGATCGCTGGCCGAGCGACGATCACACGAGCCGCATCGTGTTCATCGGCCGCGATCTGGACACCGCTGCGCTCGATGCGAAATTCACCGCGCTGTGCGTTGAAGCGCCGGCGAAGGCAGGCTGATTGCGGCACCGCAGTATTCATCGAGTCGGCGAATCGCGCACGGACATGTGCTATTAATGGGTGAAATTGCGCGCGCTGGTGCGGAATTGGCGCGACATCGTACGAATGACCGAGGATATTGATCATGAGAATTCGAAAATACGATCGCGGGTACAGCCGGCGCCATTTTCTCGAAATGAGTGCGAAGGGCATGTTCGGCGCCGGGGTATTGTTCCCGGTGTGGGATGCAGTGGCGCAGAACGGCGGTTTCGAGGTGAGCTATCCCGATGAGTTGCTTTCGATCGAGGAGTATACGAAAGGTGCGCTGAAGCCGGGCGATACGATCGACGCGAGCAATGTCGATCTCGTGCAGGATCTGCTCGACCCGATCCGTTTCACCCAGATCCAGCAAATGGGCCGCAAGCTCGGCATCGTGAAATCCGTGACGGACATGACGCGCCTGAGTCCGCTCGACTACGTCGAAGCCACGTTGCGCAACAAGGGACGCGCGCGATTCGACGAAAACAACAATGTCGTCACGGACGATGGTCAACCGTGGATCGGCGGCTTGCCGTTTACCTCGCCGACGAACGGACTCGAAGTATTCGTCGGTATCACACTGTCGTGGGGCCGCCACGACGTGTCGTTCTATCCGGTGAAGGATTTCGAAATCAACCCGACCGGTGATCAGGGCTACTACTACGAAGTTGTCTGGGTCGAGTTCCAGCCGACCGGTCGGGTCACGCTCGACCCGAAACCCTACCTGCCCGGGCACGAAGACATGCTGCGCTATCAGACCGTGTTGTTCACGTACCCGAATGACGCGAAAGGCACCTCGTTTCTCAGTTCGTGGTACTACGACCAGCGGAAATTCCCGGAACTCCACGGCTACCTGCCGCAGTTCAAACGCGTCCGGCAGTTCCCCGCGAGCCAGCGTTTCGAGCCGTTGATCGCTGGCTCGACCCTGTACCTGTCCGATGCCTGGGCCGCGGGTGATCCGTACCTGACCTGGGGTAACTACAAGGTCGTCGACCGCGGGCCGTTTCTTTCCGGACTGTCCGAGAACTGGCACAGCGAACACGAGAACTGGGAAGGCGGTACGCACGGTGGACCGAAAGGCGACACGTTCTGGGACACGAATGTCGAGTTGATCCCGGAAGTGATCGTCGTCGAAGCGGAACCCACCGGTTATCCGCGCGCACCGATCAGCAAAAAGCGGGTCTGGTTCGACGCGCGTACGCTGCTGCCGGTAAACATGGTCAGTTACGATCGCCGCGGTGAGCCGTTCAAATCGTTCGATGGCACGTATTCGATGTATGAAAACGGCGATCAGAAAGTGATGGATGGCAATCAGCCATACTGGTCATGGTGCAACGTGCACGCGCACAACGTGCAGAGCGATCGCATGACCCGCCTCGTGCAGGTGAAAAACCTGCGCGGTTATGAAATGAAGGTGAACGATCCGTCCATCTTCGACGATTTCCTCACGCTGCAGGCTCTGCGCCGCATGGGGACCTGACCCCGCGGTTTCGCTTACTTGCCGACGATAGTGATACAGGCGACCGCTTCTTCGACACCGAAGATGCCGCCGCCATTCTGGGCAATAGCGTGGCGTGCGCCCTCGACCTGGCGCGCGCCGGCTTCGCCGCGCAATTGCGTGACAAGTTCGTAGATCTGCCCGAGACCGGTTGCGCCTATCGGGTGGCCCTTCGATTCGAGCCCGCCGGAGACGTTGATCGGAATGCGGCCGCCGAGTGTCGTCTCGCCCCGCTCGGCAATCACACCGCCTTCACCAACGGCACAGAACCCGAGTGCTTCGGATTCGATGACTTCGCCGGTGGCGCTCGCATCGTGAACTTCGGCGACATCGATATCGTCGGGTCCGAGCCCGGCCTGTGCATACGCTTTTTGTGAACCGAGGCGGCTGCAGTGCCGCGACAGGTCCGTGGCCGGCCGCGTGCTCCCGGTCTGGACGACCGTCGCGAGCACCCGCATCGTGCGCGCTTTCGCCGCATTGATTTTCTTCAACCCGGCTGCGTTGCAGACGATCGCCGCCGCGGCGCCGTCGCTGATCGGTGAACACATCGGAATCGTCAGCGGGTAGGTGATCGGGGCGCCGTTCAGCACTTCCTCGACAGTGAACGCTTTTTGATACTGCGAGCGCGGATTCATCGTCGAATGGCCGTGGTTCTTCGAGGCTATCGTGGCCAGCTGACGCTGGGTGGTGCCGAACTCGCGCATGTGCATGCGGGAGAAGCCCGCGTAGACATCCATGAACACGCTGTAGGGGCGCGGCGACTGCGAGCCTTCGGGAACGTCCACACCGTCGCCCATGCTCGTCCATTGCTGCAGGATATTCTCGGTATCGTGCACGTCCCAGGCGCCGTCGAACGCGCTGAACATTTTCGCCTTGTCTTCGGAATACATTTTCTCGGCGCCGATCGCGAGCGCGATATCCGCGGCGCCGGCTTTGACGTAATTCACCGCGAGGTGAAACGCCGTGCTCGCTGTTGCGCAGGCGTTTTCGACGTTGATCACGGGGATGTGCTCGACCCCGAGTGAGCGCAGTGCGACTTCGCCGCGGATCATGTCCTGGCCTTCCATATGCCCCTGGACACAATTGCCGAAAAACGCGGCTTCGAGCAAATTCCGCTCGCAGCCAGCGTCCTCGAGTACGCCTTCGAGCGCCTCGGCAGTCAGGTCTTTCAGGCTGCGATCGAGGTGCTTGCCGAAATGCGTCATGCTGACGCCTGCAATGTAGACTTCGCTCATGTCGTGGTCTCCGAAACGCTGCGGTTCACGTCCGCCGAACAAGGTGACGCCATGGTAGCGCGAAGCACCGGGACGGTCGATCCGCGGCCCGCCGGGCCGTGGCCGGATCGTGTAGGATCGCCGGGTCTTTTTTCAAGCTGAAGCGGTGCGCCGTTGAACCCGAACGATCACGTAGGCGACACGATTGCCTGTCCGGTTTGCGGCGGGCGTGATTTCGCGCGCCTGTTCGAGCAGGCCGGGGAATCGTTTGTGCGCTGCGTCAACTGCACGCTCATGCTGATCAACCCGCCGCCGTCAGGCGACGACACCGCGGCCACGTATGACGAGCACTACAGCGACGGCTACATCCGCAAGGCCGACAAGAAACTGAAGCGTTGCCGTGGCTGGGTACGCCGGGTACAGCGTCGCTACGCCGCCGCCGGCCGCTGGCTCGATGTGGGTTGTTCCGCCGGGTTCGTCGTCCGCGCCGCCACGGATGCCGGCTACGACGCACACGGGGTGGAGCTCGAACCGGCCGCGGTGCGTTACGGCCGCGAGCAGCTTGGCCTGTCCACGCTGAGCTGCGGCACGCTGGAGGCGCAGGACTATCCGGGCGCCTCGTTTGATGTCATTTCAATGTATGACGTGATCGAACACGTGCCGGATCTGAATCAACTCGTCGCCGAGCTGCATCGCCTGCTGCGCGATCGCGGGATCATCGAAATTCGCACGCCGAATGTCGCGCACTGGCGCAATCCGGCGGACCTGTCGACCTGGAAAGAAGTGAAACCGTCAGAGCATCTGTACTACTTCGATGCGCGGACGCTGGAGCGGCTGTTCCACAAGCACGGGTTCGTGCTCGCGCACAAACGCTTCATGGTGAAGCCCGCGCTCGACATGTTTTTCCGCAAACGCCCGGCGGCGTAATCGCGCGCCGGGCGGTGCCGCTAGGCCGGAAAGCAGATGTCCGCGAGCACCGGGTCGCTGCTCACGGCAACCTCGTTGTCGACGAGGCGACCACAGCCCGGGCAGAAGAACTGGCGGAACGCGACCTCGTCATCGATAAACCGATCGGGTGCGCCGATCAGGGCGTTCGAATCTGATACCGGGTGGTCCTCGCGGATGCAGGCATCCTTGTAGTTTGCGGCAGTTTCACCGAGGTCCGCGGAACAGCTCGCGCAGGCCCAGTACTGGCCCCGATCGTCGCGCTGGACGTTCAGACACGTGCCGGCTTCGAATACGAGTTCGCCCGGCCGGATCTTCGCGGGCGCGTTATGCTTCGCGACCCGCGCCGCGCGGATGGCGGCGCGATGTTCCGCCGTCGCCACGGGGTCGACGCGGCCGTCGCCGTTGACGATCGCGCCGTAGTGCGTGAGCGCGGATTCCGGCGTGACGGAGTAATCCTCGAGATCCTGATCGATGTCTTCGGGCGCGCGTTCCATCGGATCGCCGAAGCCGCCGCCGCCGGTCCAGCGCACGGCGTAGACATCGCTGCCGTGTTGCTCGAAGTTTTCTTCGCGCAACTGCAGTGTGACCGCATCGCCGTGCATTTCCGCGGCGTCGCCGGGCATATCCGACGCCTTCATGCGCTCGAAAATGTTGCTGTTACGCACGAACGTGTAGGCGTTCGTCGCCGCCGGGTAGCCGCCGAGCATGCCGGACGAGGTCGGCGTCGCGTTACCGGACGACAGCGTGTCCTGCGTAATCATGTCGGTGTTGTGCGGGATGAAGCAGCTTTCGGCCGACAAACCGCCGCGGTACTGCCCGGCGCCGCCGGAATCCGGCAGCTCCTTGCGGTACAGGAACAGCACGGGAAAGCTCTGTTCCGTGTGTTCGATGTTCGGCAACTGGCAGATCGGGGTGCGTGACTGCCCGCCGGTATTGATCCCGTCGGCCATCGAGAACGCGCCGATCGCGCCGCCGATCGGATCGATCAGCAGGTAGCCGTAACGTTCGCCCCACTGGTCGGTGCCGCGAAACAGCGTTGCCGGCCACTGGCTCGTACCGCCGATGCACATGATGTCCTTGCGCATCGTCGCGTCCGGGAAAATCATTTTCGACAGCACGTTGTAGGCCGGATACAGCGAGATCTCCATCGACTGGATCGGCGCCGTCGACACGGACGCGGGATAGTTCGCGCAGTTGAACGTGCCGGGGGTCGGATCGAACTCGATATGCCGCAGCGCGCCGCCGCAGGCAAAGTACTGATCCCAGCACAGCAGCTCGTTCACCGCGACCATGATCGAACCGCGCCAGCCGGAATACGTCGCGTTCATCGCGCCATCCTGATCGGCCGAACCGTCGTTCGTGAACACGAGCTTATTGCCTTCCTTGCGCAGGCCGATCATCACCCGGTGGGTGCGGCGGTCGCCGGGGCGGCAGGCTTCGACGTACGTGCGGTCCTGCCAGTAGCCGTCCGGAATTCTTGCCATCTTTTCGAGAAAGGATTTTTCCGAATTGTCGATCACCCGCTTCATGACGCCTTTCACGGTGCGCGCGCCGTAGCGTTTGATCAGGTCGAGCACGCGCTCGCGCGCCGTCGTGTTGCCGGCCATCTGGGCGCGAAAATCGAGCGCCACGAGATCCGGCTTGCGCGACGAACGCAGGTACACCGCTTCGATGTCCTTGCGGATCTCGAAGTTCTCGATGATCTTCAGCGGCGGCAACAGGATGCCTTCCTCGAACGCGGATTCCGCGGACGGACAGAAACTGCCGGGCGTAATGCCGCCGATATCGTACTGGTGCAGGCAGTTCGTGACCCAGCAGAACAACTCGCCTTCCCAGAACACCGGGCACAGCAGCATCACGTCCTGCTGGTGCGCGGCGCCCACCCAGGGATCGTTCGCGATGAACATATCGCCTTCGTTGATACCGGGATTGTCGCTGCGGTTCTCGAGCGTCCATTTCACCTGCGTGTCCGTGACGCCGGACATGTACTGCATGTACGGTCCGAAATACACGAACTCCGCGTCTTCGGTAAGGATGGACGGGTTCAGGTCGAGCGCGTACATGGCCACGGGAGAGCCGGAGATGCGCTGGATCGTCGCGCCGTGTTCCTCGTTGATCTGCCACAGGTTGTGGCGCACGACTTCGTAGGTGACGGGATCGATATCCGTATCCCAGTCGCTGTGCAGCTTCAGTTTGTCCGAGATCTTCAGTACCGCGGGCGGGACATAGGGCTGGTCGACTCCATTGAAATCGACGTCGGTCATTTCGCTGATTCTTGGCATGGCGGATTTCCTCGTGACAGTGCGTCTAGGCGACGTTCGGATCAATGACAAAATTGCCGAGCGCATCCACTTCTACGGACTGGCCCGGATGGATGACCATCGAGGTGGTTGTGGTCTCGACGACGCAGGGACCGGCGACGGCATTTCCCGGGCGCAGCTTGTAGCCATCATAAATCGGCGTCGCCGACTGTGCTTTTGTTTCCGCCCAGTAGATGTCGCGGGTGCCGCTCTGTGCCCCCGGATCGATTTCGCTCGTCAGATCGGTCGTTTCGGTGAGCTGCGGTTTGCGCGAGATCGCGCTCGAGCGGCAGCGAAACGTAACGATTTCGAGCCGCGCCCCGGGCAGTGCCGCACCGCGGCCGTACAGGCGTTCATAACGTTCGACGAAGCGCGCGCGCAGACCGTCGATGTCGCCGTCGGTGAGCCTGCCCTCGTCGAGGTCCACTTCGACTTCGTTGATTTGACCGCGGTGGCGCATATCGAGCGACAGGCTGAACGTGTGCAGCTTCGGGTCGACGCCGTCCGCGACGAGTTCCGCGCGCCCGCGCTCCGTCAGTTCGTCGAGGAGCGCGTTGACCTTGCCGAGATCGAACGGCGAGGACATAATGTTGACCTGTTCGTTCACGTGCAGGATATCGGCCGACGCGGCGCCGAAAGCGCACCACACCGCCGCCGTATCGCCCTGCGGCACGATCACTTTCTGCACCCCGAGTTCGCGTGCGGCCACACCCATATGGACCGGTCCGGCACCACCGAAGGCGAACACGACGAACTCGCGCGGGTCGAGTCCTTTCTGCACCGTGACCTTGCGGATCAGATCGGCCATCTGGAATTCCGCGATCTGCGCAACCCCGCTCGCGAGTTCGAGCAGCGACATATCGAGTTCGTCGGCGAGCAACTGCAGCGCGGCAGCCGCGGCGTCGCGGTCGAGCTGCATCGAGCCGCCGGCGAAATTGTCCGGGTCGAGATAGCCGAGTACGAGATCGGCATCGGTCGTCGTCGGTACCGTCCCGCCGCGGCCGTAACACACCGGGCCGGGATCGGCGCCGGCGCTGTCGGGCCCGACCCGCAGCGAACGCGTCGTCTTGTCGATCCAGACCTTGCTGCCGCCGCCCGTGCCGAGCGTCTGCACATCAACTTTCGGCAGGAAGTATTCGTACTGGTGCACGATGCTGCGGTAGGACACGACCGGACGTCCTTCGTGGATGACGCCGACATCAAACGAGGTACCGCCGAGGTCCGTCGTGATGACATTCGGATAACCCATGAGGCCGCCGAGGTACAACGACCCCGTCACCCCTGAAACCGGACCCGAGTCGAGCGTCAGCAGCGGTGCTTCGCGCGCCTTGTTGACGGAGATCGTACCGCCGGCACATTGCGTGATTTGCAGCGGCGGCTTGTAGCCCATGTCCGTCAACTGTTGATCGAGCCGGGTGATATAGCCGACCGTCGTCGGCCCGATGTAGCCGTTCAGCGCGACCGCGGTGGTGCGTTCGTACTCACCCCATTTCGGCGCGAGTTCGCTCGAGCAGGTGACGTACAAATCCGGCGCCACTTCGGCCGCGATGGCCTTGATGCGCTGTTCGTGGGTCGGATCGAGGAAACTCCACAGCAGGCAGATCGCGAGCGCTTCGCACCCCGCGTCGCGCAGTTCCGTGATCGCCTCGCGCGCCTCGTCTTCGTTCAGTTCGACGACGACCTTGCCGAAGCAGTCGACGCGCTCGGACACGCCCCGGATCATGCGCTTCGGCACGATCGGATCGGGTTTGCTGCTCTCGGGAATGTGTACGATCAGCTTGATGTCCTGACCGCTTAAGCCGCGCGAACCGCGCATGATGTGAATCACATCGTTATGGCCTTTCGTCGTGATCAGACCGACTTTCGCGCCGCGTCGCTGGATTACCGCGTTCGTACCGACCGTCGTACCGTGGGCGAGGACGGAGATCGCATCGAGCAGATCGGGCAGCGCAAGGTCGACTTTCGCCGCCGCGCGGGTCACGGCTTCCATGACCCCCTCGGCAAAATTACCCGGGGTGGACGGTGCTTTCGCGATCGTCAGCGTCCCGTTTTCGTCGATCAGCACGCAGTCGGTGAACGTTCCGCCGATATCGAGTCCGCACAAGTAAGATGGCATGGTTCGGGGTCTCCCTGGCAACGCACGGCACGCCGCGCATGATTTGAACGATCGTTCAAACTTAGCCGATCGTCCGACCCTATTCAAGTACCATACAGCCCTCATGACTGACCGTAACGAAGACCTCAGCACCCGCGAGCGCATCCTCAACGCGTCGGAGTCGTTGTTCGCGGAACTCGGCTTCGATGGCGTGTCGCTGCGCATGATTACGCAGCGCGCCGGAGTGGAGCTCGCGCTCGCGAACTATCACTTCGGGCCGAAGAAGGATCTGTTTTCCGCCGTCGTCGAACGGCGCGCGCTCGAGTTGAACGAAGCGCGCCGCACGGCGCTGGAATCGCTGGGTCCGACCCCGGCGCTCGAAGATCTGATCGACGCGTTCACCCGGCCGTTCCTCGAGAAGAGCGCGCGCGGGGGCGCCGGATGGAAGAGTTACGCGCGACTCGTCGCGCAGATCGCGAACTCACCGCGCTGGACCGATACGGTCATGGCGACGCAATTCGATCCGGTTGCGCGCCTGTTTATCGAAAAAGCGCAGCAGGCATTACCGGAAAGCGCGATCCCGGACGTCTACTGGGGGTTTCATTTTTTACTCGGTGCCATGACCACCACGTTCGCGGAAACGGGGCGTATTGATCAACTCTCGCACGGTACCTGCCGGTCCGACGATCTCGACACGATTCACGCTAGAATGATCCCGTTTCTGGCGGCCGGTTTCAGGGCTATTTGTCGTCCGGCATCGGATCGAACTCGCGGGAAGCGTAAATCCGGTCACTGAATAAAGGGGAGCGTATGTCCAACGCGGTCGTATTGTGCGAAATCGATGAACGACGAATTGCGACGGTAACGTTGAATCGGCCGGCGGTGAACAACGCCTATAACGCGGAAGTTGTCGCCGCGCTCCTCGACACTTTCGGCGCCCTGCGCGACGACGAGTCCCTGCGCGCGGTCGTGATCCGCGGCAACGGGCCGCATTTCCAGGCCGGTGCGGATCTGCAGTGGCTCGACGAAATCGGCCGTATGGACCCGGCGGCAAATCTCGAGACCTCCACGCGCACGGCCGCGGCTGTCCGCGGGTTGAACGAGATGCCGATGCCGGTCATCGCGCTCGTGCATGGTGCCTGCATCGGCGGCGGGACCGGGATCATCGCGGCGGCGGACATCGTCATTGCCAGCAGCGACGCGGTATTCGCCATCAGCGAGGCGCGCTGGGGCGTGTTCGCGAGCATCATCTTCCCGCAACTTAACGCGGCAATCGGGGCACGCCAGGTGCGCCGTTATGCCGTCAGCTGCGAGCGCTTTGACGCCGAGCGGGCGCGTACGCTCGGGCTCGTGCACGAAGTGTGCGCGCCGGGGGGCCTCGACGAGGCCGCGGCGCCGATCATCGACGGCATCCTGCGCGCTGGCCCGCGTGCCGTGCGGGCGACGAAACGCAGTGTCATGCAGTGTGCCGGACAGTTCATGGACGACCGGCAGTTCGCGGATCTCGTGCAGCTCCACGCCGATGTTCGCCAGTCCGCGGAAGCGCGTGAAGGTTTCAGCAGCTTTCGTGAAAAACGCGACCCGGAATGGTATCCGGCCGTAAATCCATGATCGGGCGCGCCGCCTGTGCCATGATGCGCCGCGAGAATTCGGGAATGATGGAATGACTACGCTGTTCGAACCCTGCGGTGTGATCACGATCACGACGGACTTTGGTCACCGCGGTCCGTTCGTCGGGACGATGAAAGGTGTGATCCTGAATCGCTTCGCCGATGCAAAAATCGTCGACCTGACGCACGAAGCCTACGTCCACTGGCCGGCCGAAGCCGGATTCTGGCTCGAGCGTTCGTTCCGCTATTTCCCGCGCGGGACGGTCCACCTCGCGGTTGTCGATCCCGGGGTCGGGACGGAGCGCTCCGTATTGCTCGTGATCGGCGACGGCCACGCATTTCTCGCCCCTGACAACGGTCTGCTCGCCGGGGTGATCGATGCGATCGATGCGACGGTGATCAAAATCGCCGACGACCGCCTCGCGGCGCTGAGTCTCGATCGGATCAGCGCGACGTTTCACGGACGCGACATTTTCGCCCCGATCGCCGGCGCGCTGGCCGCGGGAGAGGTCGATCCACGGACACTCGGAAAGCCGACGCTCGATTACATCCCGTCGCTGATCGAGCCGCCCGATATGCACGGCGGCGAGCTGCACGGCATCGTGATTACCCCGGATAATTTCGGCAATCTGATCACGAACATCGATGCGAGCGAACTCGAACGATTTTCACGCCCCCGGGTCAGGGCGGGCGGACACGAGATTGCATTCCGGCGAACGTACGGCGATGTCGCACCGGGCGGCCTGCTCGCGCTCGTCAATTCGCTCGGCGTCGTGGAAATATCACGCGCGGAACAAAGCGCCGCCGAATTGCTGGGTATCGGTCGCGGCGCCCCCGTGATCATCGCCGAAACCCCGTGACCCCCCGCCTGCACAACCCGATGGCCGCCGGCGCAGCGGAAGCGGCCCGATGAGCGTGCTCGCATGGATCATCGCGTTCAGCGTTCTCGGCAGCCTGCTCAGCGTAGCGGCGGCCGGCGCCTACCTGCTGTTGCCCGAAACCGCGCGCGAGAGAACGCTGTCGGGACTCGTCAGTTTCGCCACCGGCGTACTGCTCGGCGTGGCGTTTCTGCATTTACTGCCCCACGCGCTCGAGGACGGCTCGGGGGTCGAGTCCGGCACGATCATGACGACGGTGCTGGCCGGGATTTTCGTGTTCTTCATGCTCGAGAAGGCCTTGATCTGGCGCCACGCTCACCACCATGGCCATGATCACGGCGAGGAATTCCATGGCAAACATGCGGCCGGATCGCTGATTATCGTTGGCGACACGTTTCACAACCTGCTCGACGGGATCCTGCTTACGGCGGCATTTATCACGGATGTGCGGCTCGGCATCGCCACGGGCATTGCGCTCATTGCGCATGAAATTCCCCAGGAACTCGGAGATTTCGCGATCCTGATCAACGCTGGCTTTACGCGCTGGCGCGCTTTTTTGTTCAATGGCCTTTCGAGCCTCGCGATGCTGTTCGGTGCGCTCGCCGCGTGGTGGGGGATCGAATATGTGCAACCGCTGTTGCCGTACATACTTGCGTTCACCGCCGCGAGTTTTATTTATATCGCCGTCGCCGATCTGATCCCGACCCTGCATCGCGGCGTGCACCTGAAAGAATCGGCCGTGCAGCTCACGCTCATCAGCGCCGGGATCGCACTCATCGTGGCGTTCCAGCACGTCTAGCCCGCGCGGTCACCGCGCGCATTCGCAGTTCTACCGGACAATGACGACGATGAACCTTGACGAACTCGATATCGATCGCCTGCGCCAGCGCCGCGGGGAAAAGTGGTCGCATTATCCCGCCGACGTACTGCCGGCATGGGTGGCCGACATGGACTTCGACATCGCCGCGCCGATCCGCGCTGCCGTCGAGCAACGCGTCGCGCTGTCCGACTGTGGCTATCCCGTCGCCGCGAAGGCGACCGGCTTGCTGGACGTATTTTGCGAACGGGTGGGCCGCCGTTTCGACTGGCACGTCGAACCGGGTCAGGTCGAATTGTTCAGCGATGTCGTCCAGGCGATTTATTTCGGCCTGCTCACGCTCGCGAACGAGGGCGACGGCGTTGTGATCCAGACCCCGATCTACCCGCCGTTCCTCGGTTCCACGCAGACGACGGGAAGGCGTCCCGTGCTCGCGCCATTGCAGCCAGGTGAGCGCGGGTTCGAAATCGATTTCGACGCGTTGCGCGACAGTATCGACCCGGGCACGAAGATATTATTGCTGTGTAATCCGCACAACCCGACCGGGCGCTGTTTTTCCCGCTTCGAACTCGAACAACTCGCGGAACTCGCGCTCACGTTCGACCTGTCGATTATTTCCGATGAAATCCACGCGGATCTCGTGTTTTCCCCGCACCGCCATATCCCGATCGCGAGTCTGTCGCCGGAAGTGGCGGCGCGCACGGTGACCCTGATGTCCGCGAGCAAGGCATTCAACATCGCGGGGATTTGTCTCGCGTTTGCGGTGTTCGGCGGTGAGCGCGTACGCAATGCCTACGCGACCTTGCCGACACACGTTCGCGGCGGGGTCTCGGCGCTGAGTCTCGCCGCGGTGGACGCGGCGTTGCGTGCCGGACAAACATGGCTCGATGAAGTGCTCGTCTACCTGCAACAGAACCGCGATTATCTCGCGCGCTATGCGCATACGCACTGGCCCGGCGTGCACCACGTGGCGCCGCAGGCAACTTACCTCGCGTGGTTCGATTTCAGTGAGCTTGAACTGCCCGGTGGTCCGTACCGGTTTTTCCTCGATAGCGCGAAAGTCGCTCTCGGTGACGGCGCACGATTCGGCGAGCCCGGCCGTGGCTGCGCGCGGATCAATTTCGCAACGTCGCAATCCATCCTCGGGCAGATCACCGCGCGCATGACCACGGCGCTGAACGAACGCGCCTGAGCGGAACGCGCGGGTCCGCGTTTACTGCTGGTAGATCCAGCGCAGCACCGCGTTTTGAATTTCGATTCCCGAACCCTGGTGCGCGTTCGCGTGATTGATCATGAGCGACAGCGTGTACGTTTTGCCGCTGCTCGCGACGACATAACCCGCGATCGCCGCGACATGATCGAGGCGCCCGGTTTTCAGGTGCATGCGCCCGGCCTCGGGGCGTCCGCGAAAGCGTCGCCGCGTCGTGCCGTCGAGTCCGTTCAGTGACATCGACGCGATAAACTCCGGCATCAGCGGGTGGGCGTAGGCATGCCGCAGCAGGTCGTTCATGAACCGGCTGGTGACCCGGGTGTCACGTGACAGGCCCGAGCCGTTGTCGATCACGAGGTCCGAGTCGTCAAGGCCGCTTTCCCGCAGATAGCCGCGCAACACATCGATGCCCTGTTGTTTCGTATACGGCGGTTTGAACTCGGCCGCGGCCAGCGAATACAGCAACAGGCGCGTCATCACGTTATTGCTCCACTTGTTCAGCGGCCGGATGATTTCCGCGAGCGGCCGCGAACTCCACACGACGAGCGGCCGGCCTGGCGGCGCCGTGCCCTCGCGCACCCCGCCTTCGATCGTCCCGCCCCAGTGCGCCCACAGTCGTTTGAACGTGCCGTAGGCATATGTACTTGGCCGCAGCAACGTCCGGTGCATCGTATGCGAGCGACAGGCCGACGGGAAGGCGCCGGAGAAGATCACGTGATCGGCGACCGCGGGCTCCGGCACGTTCATTGCAATGCCGTAGTTGTAACCCGCACACTTGCCCTGTTTTACCGTCAGCTTGTTCGTGATTTTCACGTTCGGCATCGTCGGGTGCATGCGAATGTCGACGTGTTTGCCGTCTTTCGCCTTGAGAAACTGGAACTCGATCGCCTTGAAATTCACGAGCGCGGCACTCGGCACCACGTTGTAGAGCCGGAACGGCTGACCGTCGAACGCGCCGGGGTCGAGATCGGGAACGTCAAAGTGAGAATCGTCGACGACAAGGTCACCGGTGATCCGCTGCACGCCCCGGGCGCGCAGATCGCCGAGCATTTTCCAGAATTCCTCGACCACGAGGAACGGGTCGCCGTGTCCTTGCAGCACGAGATCGCCGTCGAGCACGCCGTCGCGGATCGGACCGGTGGCGTACAGTTTCGTCGGCCACGTGTACGTGGGGCCGAGGACATCGAGCGCGACGAATGTCGTCAGCAATTTAATCGACGAAGCGGGGTTGCGGGGGATCAGCGGATTCAGGTTGATCGCCGGTACGTCGCTCGCGACTTCCTGGACGACGAGACTGATCGCGTCCTGCGGAACCCGATAAGCGGTGATCGCCTTGTCGATGGCTTCCGGTAACGTCGCGGCAAACACCGCACCGGGCAAGGCGGAAAGGACGAGGATGGCCGCGAGCCAGCGGCGCCGGGTTGGAGTCGACACGTTAACAGTTACACCTCGCGCAGGAGCCGGCGATGCCGCTCGCGACAGTTACGCCGCGGTTGCCTGTCGACGCTACGCGCAATCCGTTTCGTCATGTTGCGGCCGCTGGCGACGGACGCGGGATCCGGCGGGTTATTCGATAGTGCGGATCGCGTCGCCGATGGACACGCGCCGCGCGGCGGCACGGGGGCGGGTAGTTGCCGTGAGCGGCGGGAAAGTCCGGTTGCCACATCACGTTACAGGGCTTTCAGATAGCGTTCGAGTTTATGCAGCCGGAACCACGCGTAATCCCAGTGTTCATCCGACAGTCGCTGTACGGCGGCTTCGTCGATCACGTACGTGAACGCTTCGACGTCATTGCCGGCACCATCGCGGGTCGTCACGACGCGGCGCCGGTACATTGCCGATTCGTAGGCGTCGAGTTTGTCGAGATCGGCAGGCAATAAGTCACCGATGAGTTCGCCCGCGGTCGTTGCGTCGGGTACCGGGGCGATGGCCGGATAAGGTGCGTGGCGTACGCGGAAGCATGCATAACCGTCGAGTTCGGCCGGCGTGCCCGCGACCGCGCGACCAAGCAGCGCGCGGCGAAGTTCCGGCGCGAGCAGGGTGCCGTAGACGAACAGGGTAGCGGGCATCGGGCGCGGCTTGGGTTCAGATCACGCCGTCATCGCGCAGTGCCGCCTGTTCCGATGCACTGAGATTCAGGATCTCCGAGAACACTTCGTCGTTGTGCGACCCGAGCTTCGGACCCGGCCAGCGCGTCGCGCCCGGGGTTTCGCTGAGGCGCGGAGTGATCGCCGGAATCGTCAGCGGCTCGCCGTCGACGGTCACCTGCTGGAGGAGTCCGCGCGCGCGGTATTGCGGGTCGTTGAAGATGTCTTCGACACTGTAGATCGGTCCCGCCGCAACCCCGGCGTCATCGAGCAGCTCAAGCGTTGCGGCCGCCGGTCGGGCCGCGGCCCACGCGGCGATCCGGCCGTCGATTTCTTCCTGGTGCTCCACCCGCTTTGCATTGTCGGCGAAGCGCGGGTCGTCGGCCATCTCCGGCTGTTCCATCAGTTTCGCCAGCCGTTTGAACATCGAATCCGTATTCGCGCCGATCACGATCAGCTTGCCGTCGCCGCAACGGTACGTGTTCGACGGCACGATCCCCGTCAGGGTCGAACCGGAGGGTTCGCGAATGATGCCGGCACCATCGAATTCCGGGACGACGCCCTCGAGCAGGCTGAACACACTCTCGAATATCGCGACATCGACAACCTGTCCGTTGCCACCGTCGGCGCGATTGCGGTTGATGTAGGCCAGCAGGATGCCCATCGCCGCGTGCAGGCCGGCGAGCGTGTCGCCGATACTGAGGTTCGGGCGCACCGGCGGTTCGCCGGGGAAGCCGTTGACGTAGCGGAATCCGCCGAAGCCTTCGCACACGGACGCGAAGCCGGGTTTCGGCGCGGACGGGCCGGTCTGGCCGTAACCGGAGATGCGGGCGTAGATGAGTCCCGGATTCGACTCCCGGAAAACTTCCGGGCCAAGGCCCCATTTCTCCATCGTTCCGGGTTTGAAATTCTCCACGAGCACATCGGCGCCGTTCATCAGCTCGGCCATCAATTCGCGCCCGCGGGCGCTCTTCAGGTCCAGGGTGACGCATTTCTTGTTGCGCGCGAGGCTCGACCACCACAGCGACTGTCCGTTTTTCAGTTTGCGCCAGCGCCGGATCGGGTCGCCGGTTTCCGGTGGTTCGACCTTGATCACCTCGGCGCCGAAGTAGCCGAGGATCGTGCCGGCCCAGGGCCCGGCGAGCAATTGCCCGACCTCGATCACGCGCAGGCCGGCGAGTGGTTGTCGTGCGCTTGTGCTGTCAGCCATTGAAATCGTTCTCAACGTTAATCGTGGTGGTGACGCCCGGTATCGGAGTGAAGCGGACGGCGCGCCGGGTGAGCGCACGATTATGCAGCGCGGGTGTGGATCGAGCAACGCGCGTAGCGGCAGTCGGCGGAAATTACTCCGGGTGGTCTGTCGCGACCGTAGCGGGCGCGCGGGCGACGACGAGGCACGCACCGCCGGCACCGAGCAGGACCCCGAGCGTGTTCGCCAGCACATCGGCAAACGACGCCGTGCGGTACGGCAGCGCGCCCTGGCACAGTTCGAGTGCAACCCCGAGCGCGATCACCGCACCGGCGAGACGCCACCACGATGGACGCGGTGTAATCACGGCAAACCAGCCCATGATAGTCGCGTAGACGAGGCAGTGCGCGATCTTATCGTCGAACGTGCCGGTGACCGGCGGTACCGTCGGGGTGGGTATGAGCGACAGCACGACGACGACGGCGACGAGGCACCAGCCGACGCCGCGGTGGAAGCGATGGGAAATCAGCGCAGGCACGGGATCGGGAAATACGGGTCCTGGTTCAGTCGGATTGGAGCAGCTTGCGTGCTGCGTGTCCGCTAATGCGTGGTTGCGATGATATAGCGAAACAGATCGGATGCCGACAGTACGCCGCATATTTCGCCGTTACCGTCGACGACCGGCAGCCCGCTCACCTTCAGTTGCAACATCGTCTGCGCGGCGAGTCCGAGGCTGGCGCTGCGCGGAATCGTGATCGGATCCGGGGTCATCAGTTCGGCCACGCTGGGTTCCGAAGAGAAGCCGCTCATGTCGGCCGCTGCCGACGCTTTCGCCGCGCGCACGTCGCCGAGACTCAGTACCCCGACGAGCTTGCCGTCGTCGATTACCGCGAGGCGCCGGATCCGGCGCTCCGTCAGCAGCGCGTCCGCCTCTTTCAGCGAGGTAGCGGGCGCCACGGCAACGACCTCGGCGGTCATCCATTTTTCCACGATTTCGCCCATTGTTCCTCCATGACGATTGTTCCCGGCCGCCCTGCCGCCGGTCGCGGCCGGGTTCGCCGGATCCGCGCGACTGTCTCGGGTTAGCGGCCGGGGAACTGCAGATTTGAGTGCGTCGGGCCGATATCGACGCTATGCACGAGCGCTATTCAACGAAGCGAAACCGGTGGTTCCTCACGCTGCTCATGCTGACGCTGCCGGGTGCGTTCGGCGCACCGGCACGGGCGGCGGATTTCAGTGCCGGCGTAGCGGCTTACAAGCGCAGCGATTTCGCGGCCGCGATTGAACAATTTTCGGCCCTCGCCGCCAGCGGCGACGCGCGCGCGCAGTTTGCACTCGGTTTGATGTACGACAACGGTGAGGGTGTCGCCGCGGACCGCGAACTCGCGATCGGATGGTATACGAAAAGCGCGGAGCAGGGTTATGGGAAGGCGCAGTACAACCTCGCTCTGCTGCTCGAAAGCGGACATGAGGACGCCGCGGGTGATGCGCAGGCGGCGCGGGCCTGGTTCATGCGGGCGGCGGAGTCGGGCAACGCGGACGGGGTCGAATGGTTACGCCGGCACGCGGAGTCGGGGGATCCCGAAGGCCAGTATCGCCTCGGGCGCATGTATCTGAAGGCGCGCGGGGTACCGCGCAACGACAAGGAAGGTTATCGCTGGATCGAGCAGGCGGCGGAAAGCGGGTACGTCGACGCGATTTTCGCCACCGGTGTCGCCTATGAGACCGGTCGCGGGGTCGCGCGCTCCTATGTCGCCGCGGCGAGGGCGTACGAACGCGCGGCCGCCGCCGGGTCTCTGGCGGCCGCGTTCAATCTCGCCCGGCTGTGTCGACTCGGACGCGGCGTGACCCGGGATTTGAAGCGTGCGCACAAACTGTACCGCCAGGCGGCGGACGAAGGGCTCGTCGCGGCGCAGCTATCGCTCGCCATGCTGTTCGAAGCGGGGCAGGGCTGGCGCCGCGACCGCGAAATGGCCGCCTACTGGTATCGGCGTGCAGCCGCCGGCGGCAGCGTCGCGGCACAGATCAATCTCGCGTTCCTGTATGCCGAGGGACTTGGGGTGGAGAAGGATCTGATCGAGGCATATGCGTGGTATGCCGTCGCCGCGAAATCGAACCATCCCGTTGCCGCCGCGAATCTCGACGTGTTGCGCGATGTGCTGTCGCCGACGCAACGGGACACGGCCGAGGCGCGCAGCGTCGAGTTGCTCACTGACGCAAGCCGGTCACCGACGAGCCGCAATCTTGCCACGGCGACGGAGTCAGGCGGTCCCTGACAGGGCATAGTGCGCGGCGATGCCGGCGAAGACGCACGCGCCGTACCAGTTATTGTTCATGAAGGCGGCAAAGCATTGCGCCGGGATCCGATCGTGGATCAGCCGTTGCTGGTACCCGGCGAGCGCGGCACAGGCGACGAGACCGGCGCCGTAAGGCCAGCCAAGTTGCGCCGACTGGCCGATCAGCGCGAGACCTGCCAGGAGCATGATCTGGAATGCCGCGATAAACCCGCGGTCGGCATCGCCGAACAGGATCGCGGTTGATTTCACGCCGATTTTCAAATCGTCGTCGCGATCGACCATCGCGTATTGCGTGTCGTAGACCATTGCCCACAACACCGCCGTCGCCATCATCGCCCACGCGACGGGCGGAACCGTGTTCGTTTGCGCGGCGAATGCCATCGGCACGGCCCAACCGAACGCGGCGCCGAGAAATATTTGCGGCACATACGTATAGCGCTTCATGAATGGGTAGATCACGGCGAGCACGATGCCGACGAACGACAGGTAGAGCGTCAGCCGGTTCATCGTCGCCACGAGAGCGGCGGAGACGGCGACGAGCACGCAAAACAGGATGAGTGCCTCGCGTACCGAGACCGCGCCGCGGGCGAACGGGCGCACTTTCGTACGCGTGACGTGGCCGTCGATATCACGGTCCGCGATGTCGTTGATCACGCAGCCGGCGGAACGCATGAACAGCGTACCGAGAACGAATACGCAGAGCACGTGCAGATCGGGGATGCCTTCCGCCGCGACCCACAGTGCCCACAGCACCGGCCACAGCAACAACAGGGTGCCGATCGGGCGATGCAGACGCATCAACTGCGCGTAGGCAAGCGCGCGTTGCTTCCAGTTAGCCGGGGTCATCGAATTCTCATCGCGAGTGCGCGACCGTCGCACCGATCGCTTCAAACATTGCCGTATTCTACGCGAGTGTTGAGCCAGCGCTCGATGATCCGATCGACGAGCGCGGGTTGCGTGTCGAGCAATTCGTCCGCGGTGCGCTGCACGAGCGGCAGCAATGCATGATCGCGACCCAGATCCGCGATGCGGAATTCCGACGCACCCGTTTGCTTCGTGCCGAGCACTTCGCCGGGACCGCGCAACAACAGGTCACGCTCGGCGATGACGAACCCGTCATTTGTTTCGCGCATTACCTTGAGGCGCATTTTCGCCGTGTCGCCGAGCGGCATCCGGTACAGCAACAGACAGTCGGCCGCCGCGCTGCCCCGCCCGACCCGCCCGCGCAGCTGGTGTAACTGCGACAGCCCCAGTCGTTCCGCATTCTCGATCACCATGAGGCTCGCATTCGGTACATCAACCCCGACCTCGATGACGGTCGTGGCGACGAGTAAATCGAGTTCGTGCGCGGAGAACTCGCGCATGATGGCGGCCTTTTCGCGGTCCGCGAGGCGGCCGTGCACGAGACCGATGCGCAGCTCCGGCAGCGCTTCGCGCAGGCGGGTCAACGTGTCGGTTGCGGCCTGCGCCTCGAGCAGGTCGGATTCGTCGATCAGCGGGCACACCCAGTACGCCTGGCGGCCATTGCGGCAGGCGTGAGCGATCCGCTCGACGATTTCGGCACGCCGCGAATCCGGGATCACGACGGTGCGCACGGGCTGCCGGTTCGGCGGCAGTTCGTCGAGAATCGACACGTCGAGGTCCGCGTAGGCCGTCATCGACAGCGTGCGCGGGATCGGCGTTGCGGTCATGATCAGCTGGTGCGGACGCCGGTCGCCTGCCGCACCCTTGTCCCACAAGGCGAGGCGCTGATGGACCCCGAAGCGGTGCTGTTCATCGACGATCACGAGTCCGAGCCGGGGATAGCTGACATCGTCCTGAAACAGCGCATGGGTGCCGACCACGAGGCACGGCTCGCCGACGGCAATGTCGGCGATGATCTGACGGCGCGCCTTCGCGGTCAGACGCCCGGTCAGCAGATGCACCGGCAGCGATAACGGCGTGTACCACTGCTCGAAATTGCGGCGGTGTTGCTCGGCGAGTAATTCCGTCGGCGCCATGATCGCGACCTGGTGCCCTTTCGCGAGCGCGTTCAACGCAATTGCCGCGGCGACCGCGGTCTTGCCCGCGCCGACATCACCCTGCAACAGACGCAGCATCGGCAGCGGGGTCGCGAGGTCTTTATCGATCTCGGCGATCACGCGCTGCTGTGCGCCGGTGAGCTCGAAACCGAGTCCGCGCAGAAACTGCGTGCGCAAGTTCGCGGCGCGCGGCAGTCGCGGCGCGCGTAGCGAGCGCACTTGCTTGCGCACCCGTTTCAGGCTGAGCTGATGGGCGAGCAGTTCCTCGAACGCAAGCCGCTGCTGCGTCGCATGCGTGCCGTCGAGCAATTCGTTTACCGGCGCGTGCGGCGGCGGTCGATGCAGGTAGCCCAGCGCGAATTCGAGGGACGGCAGCTGCAACTCGTCGCGCAAGGCGGGCGGGATGAAATCGGGTATCGCGACATCGCCGGTCTGCTCGAGCAACGGCAGGCACTGGTCGATCAGTTTACGCAGGCGTCCCTGTTGCAGACCCTCGGTCGTTGGATAAATCGGTGTCAGCCGATCCTCGAGCGCGCTCGGCGCATCGGGATCGAGCACATGGCATTCGGGATGGACCATCTCGAGCGATTGCGGACCGCGGCGCACCTCGCCATAGCAGCGAAACAGGCGGCCTTGCGCGAAGCGCGTTTGCTGCGAGCGGTTGAAATGAAAGAACCGGAGCAAAATCGCACCGCTGCCGTCCGCGATCCGGACGACGAGCGATCGCCGGCGCCCGAACAGAACCTGCGCGAGTTCCACCGTACCTTCAATGACGACTTCGCTGCGCGGCACGAGCGCACCGATCCGGCTCAGGCGGGTACGGTCCTGGTAGCGCAGTGGCAAATGGAACAGGAGGTCGCGGATCGTGTGGATATGCAGGCGGGTGAGTTTTTCCTGCAGGCTCGGGCCGACACCGCGCAGCGCGCTAACCGGCTGTTCCAGCGCGATCGGCACCGGCTTCAGTTACTGGAGTGGGTGCCGGGCGGCTGCATCGGGAGTGCGGCCCGGTTCAGGCTTTCTTGCGCATTACGCGCGCAACGGTTTTGATCGCACGCAGTTTGCGGATCAGATCGGCGAGATGCTTGCGGTCCTTCAGCGCGACGACGAGGCGCATGAGAGAATTGCGTTCGTCGCGCTCGATGATTTCGACTTCTTCGATGTTCGCACCTTCGTCCGCCACCGCGGCGGCGATCGTGGCGAGGACGCCGCGCTTGTTAATCACGTCGAGCGACAACTCGACGCTGAACTCCTGCTCGATGCCGCTCGCCCATTCGACGTCGATCCAGTTCGCGTCCCGATCCCTGGCTTCGACGACGTTCGCACACGTGGGCTGGTGGATCACGATCCCGCGGCCGGAAGTCAGGATACCGACGATCGGATCGCCCGGTATCGGGTAACAGCACTTCGGGAAATTCACGACCATGCCTTCCGTGCCGTGGATCATGAGCGGGCTGGGGCGCGCATCCCGGCGCAACAGGCGCCGTCGTTTCGGTTTCGGCGATTCGTCCTGTACGCCGGCCAGCACGCGCGCGACGAGCGGCGCCGGACGCACGCCGAGCCCGATTTCAACGAGTAAATCGTCGATCGATTCGAGCTTGAAATTCGACAGTGCCGCCGTAACGCGTTTCGGCACGAGCGTTGCGAGCGTCAACGAGAAGTTCTCGAGCTCACGCTCGAGCATGCGTTTGCCGAGTGCCTGCGCTTCGTCCGCCTGCAGGTTCTTCAGAAAATGCCGGATCGTCGCCCGCGCCTTGCTCGTGATGACGAACGTCAGCCAGGCCGGATTCGGGCGCGCGCCCGGCGCGGTCACGATTTCGACGGTCTGTCCCGTCTCGAGCGGAGTGCGTAACGGCGCGAGCCGACGGTTGATGCGGCAGGCGACGCAGGAATTGCCGATGTCCGTGTGGACGGCGTAGGCGAGGTCGACCGCCGTCGCGCCGCGCGGCAGTTCGAGGATTTCGCCTTTCGGTGTGAAGACATAGATGTCGTTCGGAAACAGATCGACCTTGACGTGTTCGAGGAATTCCTGCGAGTCGCCGGTCTGGCTGTGAATTTCGAGCACGCCGCGCAGCCATTCGCGTGCCCGCTTGTGGGCACTCTTCGCGGCGCTGCCGCCGGATTTGTACAGCCAGTGAGCCGCGATCCCGGCTTCTGCCACCTGGTCCATTTCGTTCGTGCGGATCTGGACTTCGATCGGGACGCCGTAGGGTCCGAACAATACCGTGTGCAGGGACTGATAGCCGTTCGCTTTCGGAATCGCGATGTAGTCCTTGAATTTGCCCGGCACCGGTTTGTACAGGCCGTGAATCACACCGAGTGCGCGATAACACGTGTCGACGGAGTCGACGACGATGCGAAATGCGTAGACATCGTGGACTTCCGAGAACGGCAAGCGCTTCTCCTGCATCTTGCAGTAGATGCTGTACAGGTGCTTTTCGCGCCCGAGCACATGCGCGACGAGGCGCTCTTCCCGCAGGCTCCGTTTCAGGCGGTTGCTGATCTTGGCGACGACTTCCTTGCGGTTGCCGCGGATGCGCTGGACTTCCTTCTTGATGACGCGGTAGCGCATCGGGTAGAGCGCGGCGAAGCCGAGTTCCTCGAGTTCGAGGCGGATCCCGTTGATGCCGAGACGCTGCGCGATCGGCGCGTAGATATCGAGGGTTTCACGTGCTATACGGCGGCGCTTGACCGGGGCGAGGGCGCCGAGCGTGCGCATGTTGTGCAGGCGATCGGCGAGCTTGACGAGGATGACACGGATATCGTCCGCCATCGCCATGAGCATTTTCTGAAAATTCGACGCCTGCTTTTCGGCGTGCGATTCGAATTCGATCTGCGTGAGTTTGCTCAGACCGTCGACGATCGTTGCGACCTCGTCGCCAAACTCCGTACTGATTTTTTCCTTGCCGGTTTCCGTGTCTTCGATAACGTCATGCAACATCGCCGCGACGAGCGTGTCGTGGTCCATGTGCATTTCGGCGAGGATGTTCGCGACTTCGAGCGGGTGCTGGATGTACGGTTCGCCGCTCTGGCGCAGTTGCCCGGAATGGGCGTGCGCGCCGAATTCGTAGGCGCGCCGGACTTTTTCTATCTGTTCTTCGGAATAGTACGAACCGACGCGGTTGCAGAGGTCGTCAATGGCGAGTAACTGCGTCTCGGCGTGCATGGGCGGGGAGGCACGTTTCGCGGCGGAAACAGTGCCCGGCACTTACAGCGGGTCGGAGGGCGGCTGCTCGAGCGCCGCGAATTCCGCCGCGAGTTCGAATTCTTCGGCCGCGCGCTCTTTCGCCTCGAGTTCGTCGAGTACGTCGGCATTCATCACGCCCGCGGCGATTTCGCGCAGTGCGACGACCGTGGGTTTGTCGTTGTCTTCGTCGACGAGTGCTTCGGCGCCCTGGGCAAGCTGCCGCGCCCGACGCGCCGCCGCGAGGACGAGGTCGAAACGATTGTCGATAAACGGAAGGCAGTCTTCTACGGTCAGACGGGCCATGAATAATTAACCTCTTGAAATCCGGGCAAATCGGACCGGGCAGTGTATCAAACTGCGTCCGCCGATGCTAACAGCTCGGCCACCACCGGGCTGAGGCGGGCGTGCCCGACGTCCGTCTTCAGGCGGCTGGCGATAACGATCGCGCGCAAGCCCTCGAGCGCGACGGCAAAATCGTCGTTCACGAGCAAATACTCGTATTCCGGGAAGTGCGACATTTCACTCATCGCCTGCTGCATACGCGCGTCGATCGTCGCCGGGTCGTCGCGCCCGCGGCCGACGAGCCGCTCGCGCAGCGTCGCTTGCGACGGCGGCAGGATGAACACGCTCACGGTATCGGGGTAAAGCGCGCGCACGCGGCGGGCGCCCTGCCAGTCGATTTCCAGCACGAGGTCGAGACCGGAATCCAGGGTACGGCGGATCTCGGCTTTCGATGTCCCGTACAAATTACCGAACACCTCCGCATGCTCGAGGAATTCGTCGGCGTCGGCCATGCGCGCGAATTCGTCCCGATCGACGAAGAAATAATCCACGCCTTCCTGCTCGCCGGGTCGCCGATCGCGGGTTGTATGAGACACGGACGCGACTATTCCGTCCGTCGCTTCGATCAGCGCATTGACGAGGCTCGTTTTACCCGCGCCGGACGGGGCGGAGACGACGAAGAGCTGGCCGGGCCGTGCGGTCATCGCCGGCTCATTCAATGTTCTGAATCTGTTCGCGCATCTGCTCAATCAACACTTTCAGCTCGACCGAGGCCGAGGAGGAGTCGATATGCGCTGACTTTGAACCGATCGTATTCGCTTCACGGTTCAGTTCCTGCATCAGAAAATCGAGCCGCCGGCCCGCCGGAGACCCTTTCGCCAGCACCCGCCGAACTTCCTGCAGATGCGCCTCGAGCCGATCGAGTTCTTCGGCGACATCGAGTTTTTGCAGCAACAGTGCGCATTCCTGTTCCACCCGAACCTTGTCCAGGTCCTGGACGTACTCCTTCAGCCGCTGGGTGTAGCGTTCGTGCATCAGGGCGATGATTTCGGGGATGCGCGAGCGCAGGTTCGCGATTTGTTCCTCGATGCCGTCGCAGCGTGCCGCAACCATGCCCTTCAGTTTCCCGCCTTCGCGCTCGCGGGTATCGATGAGCACGGTGAGCGCCTCGTCGAAGGCGGTGCAGATGTCGCGTGACATCTGCTCGGCATCGCGGGTTCGGGTTTCGAGTATGCCGGGCCAGCGGAGCAATTCCAGCGGATCGGGCGGATTGTCGTTACCGCTGATGCGCCCGAGTTCGCGCAGGGCCTCGACCACGGCGCGGGCATTCGCATCGTTGACAACGAGGTCGCCGCCGCCGGCATTCTGCTCGATACGAAGATTACAATCGATCTTGCCCCGATTCACCCGCTGCACGAGCCGCGCGCGCAGATCGGATTCGAGCGCGCGAAACTCCTCCGGCATGCGGATAAACACCTCCGCGTAGCGATGATTCACCGACCGTATTTCCCACGTATAGCGCCCCGTTTCCGCCTCGAGGGCGTAACGTGAGAATGCCGTCATACTGGATATCATGCGTGCCTCCGCGAGCGATAACCCGACATCTTAACGGTTAGCGATTGTTCGGCAAACCGGACATTGGCGGGGTAAACACGCGTATAATCGCTGCCCCTGCCAACAGACATTCCCATACCCCTAAATGACTGATCGCCCGAGCGGCCGCGCACCCGATGAATTGCGCACGGTTAGATTTTCCCGCCACTACACGATGCACGCGGAAGGTTCCGTCCTCGTCGAGTTTGGCAACACGAAAGTGCTGTGTAACGCCACGATCGAAGACCGGGTACCGGGTTTCCTCAAGGGCAAGGGGGAGGGATGGATCACGGCCGAGTACGGCATGTTGCCGCGGTCGACGAACTCGCGCATGCGGCGTGAGGCGGCGCAGGGACGCCAGGGCGGCCGAACCCTGGAGATTCAGCGTTTGATCGGCCGCTCGCTGCGCGCGGTGGTCGATCGCGAGGCGCTCGGGGAACGCACCGTCACGATCGACTGCGACGTGATCCAGGCCGACGGCGGCACGCGCACGGCGGCGATTACCGGTGGCTATATAGCCCTTGTCGATGCGCTGAACAAACGGCTTGCCGACGGTTCGATCAAACGCAACCCGCTGCACGGAGCGGTTGCGTCGGTGTCCGTCGGAATCTACGGGGGGGTACCGGTGCTCGATCTCGATTACCCGGAAGACTCGACCGCCGAGACGGACATGAACGTCGTCATGAACAATGCCGGACACTTCGTCGAAGTGCAGGGCACGGCGGAGGGGCACGCGTTCCGCCGCGAGGAGCTCAACCGCCTGCTCGATCTCGCCAGTGGCGGGATCGAACACCTGCTGATGCTGCAGGAAAAGGTCCTCGGCGAAACGATCGCAACGCCGGGGGGCTGACGTCTGTCGATGCCGCGTGAAATTGTTCTGGCGAGCGGCAACCGCGGCAAACTCGCGGAGCTTGCGGCGATGCTCGCGACGTGCGACGTAAGCGTTCGTCCGCAAGCGGATTTCGACGTGCCCGAGGCGGACGAGGATGGTTTGACGTTTGTCGAGAACGCGCTGAAAAAGGCGCGTAATGCCGCCCGATACTGCAACCGCCCGGCGCTGGCCGATGATTCCGGTATCGCCGTCGATGCCTTGTCCGGCGCGCCCGGGATTCATTCCGCGCGTTACGCCGGTGCCGGCGCGAGCGACGCGCAGAATCTCGCGAAACTGCTGCAGGACATGGCCGACATCCCGGACGGAGAACGCCAGTGCCGGTTTATTTGCGTCATCGCGTTTCTGCGCCATGCCGATGATCCGACGCCGATCATCTGCCAGGGGGAGTGGGCCGGCGCGGTCCTGCGGGCCCCGCACGGCCATGCCGGATTCGGTTACGATCCGGTCTTCCACGTCCCCGACCGCGACTGCACGGCGGCGGAGCTCGAACCGGCGGTAAAAAATTCAATCAGCCACCGCGGTCGCGCGCTCGGCGAATTTGTCCGTGCGTTTCAGCGCCTGTACGCTCCCGACACGAAATCGCCGCGGTGATCGCGCCGGCGTCGATTCCGCTCGGCCTGTACATCCACCTGCCCTGGTGCCTGAAAAAATGTCCTTACTGCGATTTTAATTCGCACGAGGCAAGCGCAACGCCGTTCGAGCGTTACGTCGACGCGCTGCTCGCCGATCTCGATTCCGAACGCGCCGACACCGCCGCCCGCCAAGTACAAACCGTGTTCATCGGCGGCGGCACGCCGAGCCTGTTTCCCGGGCACAGCGTACGCCGTTTGCTCGACGGTATCCGGGCCCGAATCACGCTCGCGAACGACGCGGAAGTGACGCTCGAGGCGAATCCCGGCGCCGCCGACGCGGCGCGCTTCGAGGCATTTCTCGCTGCCGGCGTGAACCGGCTGTCGATCGGCGTGCAAAGTTTCGCTGACGACCGGCTGCGCGCTATCGGTCGTGTCCACAGCGCACACGAGGGAATCGCGGCGGTCACCGCCGCCCGCGACGCCGGGTGCGAGCGCATCAACATCGACTTGATGCACGGATTGCCGGGCAGTGGCCGCGGCGATGCGCTGAACGATCTGCGTGTCGCGATCGAACTCGAACCGCAACACGTGTCCTGGTATGAACTCACGCTCGAACCCGGCACCGCATTCGCGCGCAAACCGCCACCGCTGCCGGACGATGACGCGACCGCGACGGAAACGGAAGCGGGCATCGAGCTGCTTGCCGCGGCCGGTTTCGAGCGTTACGAAGTCTCCGCCTATGCGCTTCCCGGACAGCAGTCACGACACAATCTGAATTACTGGATGTTCGGCGATTACCTCGGCCTCGGCGCCGGTGCGCACGGCAAATTGAGCCGACCCGACGGTATATTTCGTACGACCCGGCGCCGTTCACCGGTGAGTTACATGGCACAGGCCGGAACGTCCGCCGCGCGAGACGTGAGCGGGCCGGGGTCGCCGGCCGATGTGGTCATGGAATTCGCGCTGAACGCGATGCGCCTGCGCCACGGTTTTTCCACCACGCTGTTCCGCGAGCGCACGGGCCTGCCGGCAAGTCTGCTCGATGAGCCCTGTGCACGCGCGCTCGCGCAGGGCTGGCTCGAGCGCAGCGACGAAAACGTCCGGCCGACAGCATTCGGGTACCGCTTCCTGAACGATCTGCAAAGCCTGTTTCTGGCCCCGTAAGCGTCCCGCGGCGTGAATTGCGGACGATTTAACCGGCTGAAAAGCCTCGTGTTTACGGCGGGGTAGTTGACGGATCGGCGAACGTGTGAAGTTTCGTGTCCCAATCTCAAGTTTATCTCGCCGTGGGCCGATATTTCTCACGTAAACAAACGTTTTGGCAATGCCAATGGCATTAGATCTCAGTAAACATTCGATTCTTGTCGTCGACGACGTGCGGGAGATGCGGACGTCTTTGCGTGCGCTCGCGAAATCGATGGGTGCTGAATCCGTGTTCCTCGCAAAATCCGGTGCCGAGGCGATTGAACTGTTGCAGGCCAACGATATCACTATCGTGCTGTGCGACTACTACCTCGGCGAAGGCCGCGATGGCCAGCAGGTATTCGAGGAAGCGAAAGAGCACGGCATGATCGCACCGACGACCGCGTTCGTGATGATCACGGCGGACAATACGATGGATGTCGTCATGGCGGTCGTCGAGCATCAGCCGGATGGCTACCTGATCAAACCGCTGAACAAATCCGTCCTCGAGATGCGTCTCGAGAAAATCCTGCTGCGCAAGCGCGTGTTCAAGGACATCGAAGCGACGATGCGCGCGGGAGACTTCACGAAAGCCGCCGCGATTTGCGACATCATGCTCGATAACCACCCGAAACTGCGCTTCGACCTGCTGCGGCTGAAAGCCGAAGCACTGCTCGCCGCCGGCGAGAACGAGCGGGTGGAAGCCCTGTGCGACAGCATTCTCATCGAACGCGAGGTGCCGTGGGCAACGGTGTATCTTGCCCGCGCGCGTTACCAGGCCGGAAACGTCGACAGTGCCCGCGCCCTGCTCACGGAACTGGTCGAACATCAGGATGCACCGATGGAAGCGTTCGACTGGCTGACCCGGATCGACCGTGAAGCCGGCGACCTGCATGCCGCACAGAGAACGCTCGAACAGGCCGTGAAACGTTCGCCGAAATCGATCGGACGCCAGCAGGTGCTCGCCGATGTCGCTACCGACAACGGCGATTTCGTCACCGCGCGCAAGGCCTTTCAGGCCGCCGTCGATCTTGGCGAGTACTCCGTGTATGCGCGAACCGAAGATGAAGTCGGACTCGTCAACTCCGTCGCTGAAACGGACGGGCCCGAGGAAGCACTGAAGGTCCTCGACGAGATCAACCATGCACGGCGTCCGCATGGCGGGAACAACACGAACCCGGGCTGGCGGATAGATTTGACTTACGGCCAGATGCTGCTCGCGAACGAAGAGGCGGCGAAAGCGAAGGCTTCGATCGCGAAGGCACTGAACGCTTATTCGCAGGAGCAGCGCGATTCCGCCGATCCGGCCGGGCTCGCACTGGCGAAATGTTGCTACCGGGTTGGCATGATTCCGGAAGCGAAAGAACTGATGAACCAGATCGTGAAGGAAAATCACGATCGCGCGGATATCATCAAAGCTGTTCGTCAGATGTATGTCGAACTCGGCATGGAAGATCTCGGCGAAGATTTAATCGACAGTGCGCGGCGCGCGGTAGTCGAAATCAACAACCGCGGGGTGTCGCTCGCGAAGGAAGGCAAACTTGACGAAGCGATCAGGATGTTGACGAAGGCCTCGGATGAACTGCCGGGGAATCTGACGATTTCCCTGAACGTACTCCAGGCTGCGTTGAGTCAGATCCGGTTCGCCGGCTACACGACGGAACGGCAGTATCTCATTGAACAGTACGTAACCCGGGCCGAGCGAATCAATGCGGACCATCCCAAGCTCGCGAAGCTGCGCGAGAAAATCGCTCTGCTGCAGCAGGAGCACGCCCACGAGATGCGGGCCTGACGATGCGAGCTGAACCCGCGGCAATGGATGCACCGCTCGATTTCGCAGAAACCCTGGCAAACTGTATTCACGACCTGAAAAACGCCGCCGGCGTGGTGATTCAGGCGGCCGATGCAATCGCCCTGAACAGTGATCAGCCGGTGAGCGATCCCTATGTGACGACCCTGCAAACGGAAGCACGTCAGATCAATCATAATCTGATGCATCTGCTCGGCCTGTACAAGCTCGAACGTTCGGGCTGCGGGATCTCCCGCGACATCGTCGACTGCAATGATCTGGTCCTCGAGCTGCAGGCCCACAACGACCCCTTGCTCGCCGCGCGGGGAATTTCATTCGCGACGCCGGACGTGGAACCGGTCGAAGGTTATTTCGATCGTGAACTCGTCATCGGCATCCTGAATTCCGCGATCAACAATGCGCAGCGCTACGCGCGCACTACCGTGTGCGTAGCGGCGGGTATCAACGATGGCTATACGGTATTGCGGGTCGACGATGACGGTCCCGGTTACCCGGACGAAGTTCTCGACGCGCGTGAGCTCGAGTTCGGCAAGACGAATTATCGCGGCGGCAATACCGGGCTCGGCCTGTTCTTCGCGCGCCGGATCGCGGCGATGCACCGGCACCGCAACCGCATCGGGTATGTGACATTAACGAACGATGGACCCGACGGCGGCGCAAGTTTCCGCCTCTGGCTACCGTAAGCAAACTGCCGCGGGGTGCCGCGGCTGTGCTTAAGGGGTCACGTCCGTGAGTTCGTTTTCGGTCGCGCAGCGATTGCGCCCGCCGTGTTTCGCTACGTACAGTGCACGGTCGGCGCGCTGGAACACGGTGTCCGCGGATTCGCCATCGGCGAACCGCGCGATGCCGATCGACACCGTAATCGGAACCCGGCGTTTGTTGTAGTAGAAGCCCTTGCCCTCGATTTCCCCGCGCAGTTTTTCCGCGACCACGTACGCCTGATCCAGCGAGGTTTCGGGCAGCACGAGGACAAACTCCTCGCCTCCGTAACGCGCGAGGAAGTCGCTGGTCCTGACGTTTGATGCGCAGATTTCGGCGACGTTCTTCAGCACCTTGTCCCCGGCCTTGTGGCCGAGGTTGTCGTTGACGGTTTTGAACTTGTCAATGTCGATCACGGCAAGACTGAGTTCGCGCTCGTGCCGGTCGTGGCGTGCCACCTCGACCGCAATTCGTTCGTCGTAAGCCGCCCGGTTCGCGATGCCGGTCAGCGCATCACGTTGTGCCCGGTTGCGCTCGCGCCGAACCTGCGCGCGCAGGCGCGTGGATTCCTCATCCATGAGTTTCAGTCGTTGTGAAAGGTTGCGCAGACGTTCTTCGCCGCGTGCAACGCGTTCCTGGTCCTGGGCCAGGTGATCACGCATGCGCGAGCCGATTTCCTGTAGCCCTTCGTCGATGACATGCTTTACCGCATCGAGATCTTCTTCGCTTTCGATGGTCGTGGCGATTGCCGAAATCTGTTCGGCGACGTCGGTGGCGAGTGTTTCGCGTTCCTGCATGGAGGCACTTTGATCGGCAAACGATTCCTCGATTCCGATCTGGAGCTGTTTCAGCTTGACCGCGATGTTCTTCAGGTAATATTCAACATCGCTCAACTCGGAAGCGAGTTTGCTGTGGAACTGGCTGACGGTGTAGCCGAGATCGCGGAGTATCGGCGACAGCTCGCCATCGGCCGTTGCCTGCTCGAGTTGTGCCTGAATACCTTTCAGGTCGTCCTTCACCTGGCTCGGCAGCGTCATCCACTCGATCAACTCGCGCGTGATAGCGCGCGCCTGCGCCGCGCTGCGCGTGACCTGGTTTTGTTCATCGAGCTCTTCCGTGAGCAGGGCGATGGTATCGTCGATGACCATGAGCCGTTCGATATCCGATTTGATCCGGGTCGAGCGTTCCTGCAGCGCCGATATTTTTTCGCCGATCGAGCCTGAAAGTGAAATGCGGCTGAGGAAGTCGACGAAGGGATCGCTGAAGCCGTCGCCGGTTTCCGCCGCATCGGCGGGCTCGCGCGCCAGTGCGTCGTTGAGCAATGCGATGATCTTGTCGGTGTTGTCTTGCAGGGCGTCGGTCGGACATTCCGCGATCCGTGACGTCAGGATTTCGACTTCCTTGTCGTACGCTTCCGGCACATCAAGATGCTCGAGCAGTCGTTGCAACGGTGCGCGGGGATCGGCGCGGGCATCCGTGAATCGTTTCGAGCCGGTGAACGTCGTGACATGGCTCGCGATCGAATCGACGAGCCGGGCACGTTCGTCAACACTGATTTTCTTGCGCAGGCTCGCCTGTACGCGTTTCAGTTCCGCATCGAGTTCGGCATCGGCGCCGAGAAACGAGAACGCGATCCGCAGCAGGGATTTTTGCAGCCGCGCCTCCGACTCCCGCCACTCGGTGCGGCGCGAATCGAGTTCACGCACGGAATCGCGATATTTCCGCTTCCAGGAGTCGTCGTCCGCTGCCTTGTTTGCTGTCGTCGTCATTAGCCTTTTGTCCGTGTCGTGCGTGCCGCCCGGATCGGTGTGCCACGTTACTGATTTATCGGCGGATTTTCAGGCATTCTTTAGTGGTGCCAGGGATCGTTGCACAGCCGTTTCACTCACAGGAACGTCCGCAGCAGCGCCGCGACGGTAAATGCCGAGACGATCGTGCTGAGGACGATCGTTTTCGAGACGACTTCGATACGTGCATCGTATTGCCGCGCGAAGATGAACGCGTTGATCCCGGTTGGCATCGCCGCGAGCACGACCGCCACATGCGTCCACAGCGCGGGCACCTCGCAGATCGTACAGGCGAGCCACACGAGCGCCGGGTGCACACAGGTCTTCAGTACGACGAGGCCGGCGGACGCGCGCACCGCGCCGCGTATCTCGTATTGCGCGAGCCCGAGCCCAAGCGCCGTGAGTGCGCACGCCGGTGCCGCCGCGCCGATCATATCGAGTCCGTGCGCGAGCGCACCCGGCAGCGTGAGGCCGGACAGATTTGTGGCGATGCCAAGCAACAGACTCGCAATTACCGGATTGACGGCGAGCCGCGCGAGCATCGACAACGCACTGTGCGCCTGCGCGCCGTCGCTGCGCCCGTAAACCTCGATGACCCACGTCGTTGCCGGAAACATGAGCATGCTCTGCAGTGCGAGCAGTATGAACAGCGGCAAGGCACCGGCGTCTCCGAACGCGGTGATCACAAGCGGAAAACCGAGCATCACCATATTGCTGTAGCCGGCCGCAATACCCGCAATACCCTGATCCCTGCGGGACCAGCCGAGTCCGAAGCGCGCGAATCCAATTCCGAGCGCAAACGCGAGAAACGAAGCGCCGTAAAATGCGCCGATGTAGGCCCACGGCACACTCGCCGGCAGGGTCGTGGTCGCGAGCGTTCGGAACAGCATTGCCGGAACGGCGACGTAGAACATGAACCGGGTCAGGGCTTCGCTCGCCGCGGCGCTGAATACGCCGGTGCGCGAGAGCACGAAGCCGAGCGCCACGATCGCGAAAATCGGCGTGATGATGTTCAACACGGTCTGCACGAGTTTCTGTCCCCGGCGCCCGGTGCCCGAAGGGTTTCACGCGGCGCCCGCAAATGCGCAGTTTAACGGAGTTTTATTTCACCCCGGTGGCGGGATCCTAAAGAATTCGCGCCGGCGGCCGTTTCCCGTGTGACAAGACCCGGTTGGAAAAACAGTAGTGCGCCCACTTGAATCATTTGCCCCGGCAGCGCTCGTTGCTGTCGCGCTTAGCAGTCTGCTTTTATTCGCGACCCCGATCCTCGCGGCCACGGCGCCGGTCGACGTGCGCATACTCGTCGATGTGTCGGGCAGCATGAAGGCGAACGACCCGAAAAATCTTCGTGTACCGGCGGTACGGCTCGTCGCGGAACTGATGCCGCGTGACGCCGTCGCGGGAGTCTGGCTGTTCAGTGAAGACACGGAGACCCTGATCCCGGCCACGCGTGTCGATGGTGAGTGGAAAAAGCGCGCGCTGAAAGCACTTGAGCGGATCCATTCGCGCGGCCAGTTCACGAATATCGAGTCGGCCCTCGCGGCGGCCAGTGCGGACTGGCAGATCGCCCCGGTCGACGGCGGCGAACGGCATATCATTCTGCTGACCGATGGCATGGTCGACGTCGCGAAACAGGCTGAATTGAGCACTGAATCGCGCGGCAGGATCCTGAACCAGCAGCTCGCGCGCATCAAGGCACTCGGCGCGCGCGTGCATACGATCGCGCTGTCGGAGAATTCCGATCGCGAACTGCTCACGACGCTCGCGGCAACAACCGAGGGTTGGGCCGAAGAAGTCGCCGATGCATCAAGCCTGCAGCGGGTTTTTCTGCATATGTTCGAGCAGGCGACGAAACCCGATTCCATTCCCCTGCTCGATAATCGATTCGACGTCGATGCGTCCGTGTCTGAAATGACCCTGCTCGTATTCCGCGCCGACCAGGAGCAGGCGTTGCGTCTCGTCAACCCGGCCGGCAAGAACCAGGACGCGACGACACACGCGGAAAACGTGAGCTGGCGCAGCGAGAACGGGTACGACCTCGTTACGGTATCCGATCCGCTCACCGGCACGTGGCAAATCAACACGAAACCCGATCCCGACAACCGGGTCATGATCGTCACGGATCTGAAACTCGCGATCGAGGACGTCCCGGCCTACCTGATGACCGAGGAAGTCCTGCGCGTACAGGCCCGGATCATGGAACACGGGGCACCGATCGATCGGCCCGACTTCCTGCAACTGCTCAGCGCACAGATGACGGTCGCGACGGTCGGATCGAGCGGTCTCGGTGGCGATCCGATGAGCCTGGACAGCCCCCGCGGGGCGTTCGTCGGCGAGCGCGTCGTGGACTGGCCGGCCGGGGATTATGAGCTGCTCGTGCGGGTCGACGGCGGTACTTTCAAACGGCAGCAACGGACGAAGATCCGGATCTATGGCGCACCGTTTGCATTCGCCGGCAAACTCGGCGCGGATGGTCAGACTATCGATGTGGACGTTACCGCCGCGGCTGACCTCGTCGACCTCGCGAGCCTGAGCGGGATCGTCGTCGTCGCACGCCCGGACGAGTCGAATGAAGTGTTCGATTTACCCGCGTTCGACGGCAGCCGCTCCCGGCTTACGGTGCCGGCGCCGCTCAACGGCCCGTATCAGCTCGTACCGCGGGTGTTCGGGCAGACCCGCAGCGGCCGTTTCCTGAGCGTGCAGGCGAAGCCGCTCGCGGCGGAAGTCACGGCCGGTGCGGAGTTGCCGTCGGCGACGCCCGCGCCGATGCCGGAACCGGCACCGCTGCCGTCCATCGATTGGCTCATGAGTTCGGCGCTTGTACTCGGCGGCAATGTGTTCGTCGGTCTGCTGCTCGCCGGGGTGTGGTTCGCGGTCGGACGACGCAGGACAGCGGCCGCGAGTGAGGTAGTGCTGCAATGATTACGACAACATTCGAAGCCGCGTTTGCAATTCTCGCCGTCGAGTTCGCGCTGCTCGCGCCGCTCGCCGTATTTTTCTCGCTGCGCGGCCGGCGCAATGTCGAGGCCGCAACGACGTCGGAGGCGACGGAACTCGTGACGAAAGTCGCCGACACGGAAGACGCGCGCCGCACCGCGCTGCAAACCGTGTTCCGTGAGAAATACCGCTACGAGGACAGCGAACTCGAACAGGCGGTCGAGGAATTCATGCAGCGCGAGAAAGCGTTCTATAACGCCGTGGTCGGTGCTGTTCTCGGCCGCGGCGACAGCAAGATTTCGGATATCAACGACGAGTTGACGAAAGTCGTGGCGCCGTGGATCAGTCTCACACCCAAGAACATGGTGGCCGCGGAATCGGTCGAAGCGGTCGCGACGGAGAAGGATCGGATCGAGATCGAGCTTGGAAACACGAAGGAAACGCTCGAAAAAATGATCGCGGAATACAATCGCGCGTTTCTGCGGGAAGCCGAGAAGGACAAAGCCGAAGCCGAAGCCGAAGCGAATCCGTCCGTCGATGATGAGCCGGAGCCGGATGTCGCGGATGAACTCGAAGAACTCGATTACAAGACCGAGGAGCTGCACGATCTCGACGATGTGCTGGCGGCCATCGAGGCGAAAAAATCCGATCCCGGGACCGCTGCCGCGGGTGCGGCTGCCGTGGCCGAACCGCCGAGCGGATCGATCGTCAACCTCGATGACGATGACGACGAAGCTGTGGATCCGGAGGCGGAGTTCGCCGGTGAACTCGCCGCCGCGGTCGTCGAGGAAGCGGATGCGCCCGAGGAACTCGAGTCGCTCGAGGAACTCGACGATGACGTACTCGGTGATTTGCCGCCTAAGCGCGGGGACAAGCAGATGACCGCGAACGATCTCGATGAACTGATGGAGAGTCTCGACGCGGACGGAGCCGACGAGACGGAATCGGCCTGAGCGCGCGGCGACCCGGGCGGCCTGAGACCGCCCCGTACGTCGTCACGCGATGCCTGCGTTCAGGCTGGCTTGTCGGCGAGCCGCACTTTCGATAAGCGCTCGCCACTGCTCGCATGCGGCGTGCGGCTTACGCTGTCGCCGGCCTTCTCGATTTCGCGTGCCTCGTCGGCGAGACGGGCTGCCGCGCGGATCATTTCGTGCCCGGCGGCAACGAGCGTGATGTATTGCGCGGGGTCCTGCTCGACGAAACACCCTTTTGCCGTGGTGGCGGCAACGTTCTCGGCAATTTTCAGCGCCGCCAGCGCCTTCGCCGCTGCATACGGATTCGCGAACTCACCGGCCGCGACGGATTTCTCCGGCGTCGCGTTGATTTTCGGCAGCTCGGGGTTGGCGCCGGACTTCATCGCACCGATCACGGCATCGAGTTCATTCTGAATCAGCCGCAGCACGCCGGTGGTCGCGAGCACCTTGATCACGTCGGCGTTGAACAGCGCCATTTCGCTCGGGTCGAGAAACTCGCGCCGCGCGCCGATCATCGGGTCGGTGGTGAGCACGAAGAAGCCCTGGTTTTCCGGCACATCGATGACTTGTTTGCCCTCGTCGTTCTTGCGGTAGAACGCTTTTTTCGACGGGCCATCAGAAATCGTGATGATCGGGATGTCGGCTTGCGCGACGGCGGCGCGGGATTGCTTCGGACCCGGCAATGCGGCGTTCGGGGACACCATGACAACGAGGTCCGGGGCGGCGGCTACGAGCGTGGCCGTCGCGGTGGCACAGGCATCGGGATCGAGTTTTGCGCCGCTCGTTACCGCGGTCACCTGCAGGTCGTCGCGGTCGGCCCGCTCGTCGAGCAGCAAATCGAGCAGCGGTGCGGCACCGATACAACCGAGTTTCAATACGCCAAGTCTGAATTCTTTGTTCGCCATGGAGGATTTCCTCAAATCGTTTCGTCGTCGCGGCATTGCGCGAAGCAGTGGCTGTGGAGTTGCGCTTTCGGGCGCATCAGGGCCGCGCAGTTATCGCAGTCGCGGACGGGGGAGTCAAGCGCCGGGCGGGTGCAATTGCCGGGGAGATTGACGCCGGCGCGTCGGTGCGGCGGTGCGCTAGACGACCGCGCAGCGTGCGTCCTTGCCAAGCCCGGCGCGCATCAGGCCTTCGCCGTAGTGCGCAAGATCCGTTTCGAGGCGAAACGGCATCCGGTCGAGATGATCGCTCAGATCGAAATTCGGATAGGCGGCGAGATAACGCGCGGCCGCGGCGTGTGCACGGTCGTCGAGACCGGCATGCGCGAACGTCGCGGCGATCCAGCGATAGAAATAAATCTGCGGTGCGTCGAGTTTGTCCCACACGGCGATCGCTTCATCATAGCGCCGGGCGTTGAAATAGGCGACGACGTACGCCGAGCGTTGCCACTGCGCGAGATCCGGATTCAGGCCGAACGCCTGGTCGAGGCGCTGCAAGGCCTGGTCGGGCGCGCCGTTGTGGCTCAGCACGGTGGCGAGGAACACGAACCCGTCGGGGTCGTTCGGATTCAGCGCGATGCCTTTTTCGAGCGCCTCGAGCGCGCGACCGAGTTCCTTGCGGTAGAAATAAACCTGGCCGAGCGCAAGCCGGTTCGAGTGCGATGACGGATTTACCTGCACGCCTTTCAGCGCGATTTCCAGCGCCTTGTCGAGCGTCGCCTGCGGATCGTCGGCCCAGTATTCGTTGTATGCGGTGAGATAGCTCCACGCGAGGCTCGCGTACGCGCGCCCGTATTGCGGATCGAGCGCAATCGCCTGCTTGTACAGCCGCCGCGCCGTGCAGTTGTCTTCGTTAGTAAAGCGGAACCAGTGCTCGCGACCGCGCAGCACGAGTTCGTAGGCCTGCAGGTTCTCCGTGCGTTCGTCACCGAGCACGCGGCGTCGCTCGCTGTCCGCGAGGTGTCCGACGAGCGTGGCGACGATCTTGCCGGTGAGTTCGTCCTGCACCGCGAACACGTCTTCGATCTGGCGGTCGTAACGCTCCGCCCACAGGTGGTGGCCGGACGCGGCCTCGACGAGCTGCGCCGTTACACGGACCCGGTTGCCGCCTTTGCGTACGCTGCCCTCGAGGATGTAGCGCACGTTGAGCGCCTCGCCCACGTCCGACACGTTCACGGCCTGACCCTTGTAGGCGAACGTCGAGTTGCGCGCGACGACCATGATTTCGCGAAACCGCGACAATTCCGTGATGATGTCCTCGCTGATCCCGTCGGCGAAATACACCTCGTCCTCGTTGTCGCTCATGTTTGTAAACGGCAGTACGGCGATCGACGGTTTCGTCGGCAGGACCCGGGTGACGACCCCGGTCGAATCGTCACGCGCCGCACCGCCACGGCGAATACGGCCAATCTGGTAGACCCGGATTGGACGCACAATGTTCTTCACTTCGTGCTCCCCGACGAACTCGATCGATTCTTCGACCTTGCCCTCGACGAAATCGAAGACCTGGCCCGACAGCGTGATGCCGCCGGCCGGTGCGAGACTTTCGAGACGCGCGGCGATATTCACACCGTCGCCGTAGATCGTGCCGTCGCCCTGCTCGATGACGTCGCCGAGGTTCACCCCGATCCGGTATTGCATGCGGCGATCCGCCGGCATCTGATCGTTGCGCGCTTCGAGTTCGCGCTGCACCTCGATGGCGCTGTGGATCGCTTCGACGACACTGTCGAAAATGGCGAGGATACTGTCGCCGGACGTGTCCACGACCCGGCCGTCATGTGCGGCGATTAGCGTGCGAAAGACTTCGCGGGAATTGTTCAGTGTTTCGAGCGTGGCCCGTTCGTCGGCGCCCATGAGTCGAGAGTAACTGACGACATCGGCACTCATGATGGCTGCAAGTTTTCGCCGATTATCCGCCATCTTATTGATTATCCGTAATAAATTTACAGTTAACGACTCGGTGAGCGAGTCCGGTGCGGGACTTATGCCGCAGTGCACAATGCTACGCCTACCAGCCGGGCGGTTCAATTACCCCTGGGATACGCACATGGGGGCCGCCGATCCGGATTTCAAGCGGCCCCGCGCTGGCAGCCCTCGCGTGCTTCCGCTACTGTCGAGCCGCGAACCACAGCCCGCGTACAAGGATAATAGACCATGAGCGACGCCGAAGTGTCCGGGGGGCGCGAAATTCCGCCGCCGTCCGTCGAAGAACTCCGCAGCTCCGCCGCTGCCCTGCATTTCGAACTCAGTGACGCGGAACTCGAGGAATTCGCGTTGTTTACCGCGCCACTCGCCGGCGATTACGCGCTCGTCGAGTCGTTGCCGGATCCGCGACTGCCCGTGAAATACCCGCGCGAGCCCGGCGGGCGGCCGCCGACCGGGGACAACCCGCTGAACGCGTGGTACTGGAAAAGCACGATCAGGGGCGCGCCGCGCGGCAAACTCGCGGGCAAGCGGATCGTCGTCAAGGACAACATCTGTGTCGCCGGTCTGCCGATGATGAACGGCTCCGCGGTATGGGAAGGGTTCGTACCGGAACAGGACGCCACGGTCGTTACCCGGGTGCTCGACGCGGGCGCGGAAATCCTCGGCAAGGCCGTGTGCGAGAACTTCTGTTTCTCCGGTGGCAGTCATACTTCGGCGACGGGGCCGGTACTGAACCCGCACAACCCGGCGCACATGTCCGGCGGGTCATCAAGCGGCTGCGCCGCGCTCATCGTCGCCGGCGAATGCGACATGGCCATTGGCGGCGATCAGGGCGGTTCGATCCGGATGCCGAGTTCGTTTTCGGGCTGTTACGGGATCAAGCCGACGTACGGGCTCGTGCCGTATACCGGTGCGTTCCCGATCGATCCGGGGGTCGACCATCTCGGGCCGATGGCCGCCTGCGTCGCCGACTGTGCGCTGTTGCTCGAAGTGCTCGCGGGCTTCGATGATGGCCGTGATCCGCGGCAGGACCCGCGCCTCGAGGTGAAAGCCTATACCCGGGCGCTGACGGGGGACGCGCAGGGCCTGCGCATCGGACTCGTCACGCAGGGCTTCGGCACCCCGGTATCGGAGCCGGATGTCGACCGTATCGTCCGTGAGCAGGCGCTGCGTTTTACCGACGCCGGCGCGAGCGTGATCGAACTGTCGATCCCGGAACACACGCAGGCGACGGGGATCATGCTTGCGAGCATGCTCGACGGCGCTCTGACCACGTTCACGGATTACAGTGGCGCGGGCGCGACCCCGAAGGGCTACGCGTTTACGGACGCCGTGCGCTTCTACAACGAAAAGCGCAGGACGCGGGCGATGTCGATGCCGGTGACGGTGAAGACGGTGTTGCTGTTCGCGCACGTCATGCGCGAACGCTACGGCGTGTATTACTCCGCGAAGGCGCAGAATCTCGTGCGCGCATTGCGCGCCGCCTATGACGCGGCGCTCGCCGAGGTGGACATTCTGCTCATGCCGACGACCCCGATGAAGGCGCTGAAAATACCCGCACCCGACGCCGGTCAGGCGGAAATCATGGCGAACGCGCTGCCGATGATTGGCAATACCGCGCCGTTCGATGCCACCGGCCATCCGTCGATGAGCGTCCCCGCCGGAATGTCGCAGGGGCTGCCGGTCGGCATGATGCTGACCGGGCGGCTCGGTGAGGACGACGTCGTGTTACGCGCCGCCCATGCCTGGGAACAACTCGGGAACCGCTGACTGAGGCGGGCCCGGGCCACCCGTGGCATGGCGCGTTCAGCAATCCCGGGTGCGGGCGGTGAGGAACTCGTCGAGCGCCGCATTGAATTCCGCCGGTCGCTCGATGTTTGAAACGTGCGCGGCATCGAGTTCCACGTAGCGTGACCCGGCGACGCGTGCGTGCATCTCACGCATCGCCGCCGCCGGCGCGCCGATGTCGTGGGTGCCGGCGATAAACAGGGTCGGCAGCGTAATCCCGGCCAGGCGATCCTGATACGCGAGGTGCTTCAGCGCGCCGCAGCAACCGAGGTAACCCTGTACCGGGGTCGCGGCGATCATCGTCCGCACGGCCGCCATGTCGTCGGGGCGCGCGGCCCGGGTCGGCGGCGTGAACCAGCGTTCCACGGTCGCATCGATGATCGGTTCGAGCCCCGTTTCGCTGACCGCGGCGATGCGTTCGTCCCACACCTTCACCCCGTCCGGACCGTAGCCCGCGACGCAGTTGCACGCCGCAATACTCGCGATCCGATCGGCATGGTCGAGCGCGAGACCGAGCGCCGTCATGCCACCCATCGACAAGCCGACGAAGTGCGCGGTGGGTATGTCGAGCGCATCGAGCAGGGCGACGGCGTCATTCGCGAGTTGCTCGAACGTGTACGGTCCGGCGGGAACGGCGGTCGTGCCGTGACCGCGCTGGTCGTAGCGGATCACGCGGAAACGATCGCTGAAATGTTGCGCCTGGACCTGCCACATCGACAGATTCGTGGCGAGTGAATTCGAGAATACCAATGCCGGGGCGTCGGCCGGCCCGTCTTCGGCGTAATGGATATCGAGAGTCGCGGTTTTCACGATAGGCATGGTCGTCGGTTCCTCACACTGGGTTCACGGGTAACTGGCACGACGTGATTGTACGCAAATTATGCCGGTCGCAGCCGCGACCATGCGTGCACGTTGATCATGCCGGCCGGCGACGGGGCGCCGGCACGGACGCCTCAACCCATGTGCAGCTTCACGACATCGGCGAGGCGCTCGTGGGATTCGACGAGCCGCTGCCCGAGAATATTGCTGATGTTCTGGTGCAGGCGGGCGGCGATACGCGGATAGAAGCGCAGTCCCTGGCGCGCGCCTGCCGCATCGAGGCGCACGACCGTCATCGGTTCCGCCGCGATGACGGTTGCGGTGCGCTCGACGTTTTCGCCGGAAAAACCAATCTCGCCGAACACGTCGCCGGGCTTCAGATTGTCCAGGTCGAGCTGCAGTTCGCCGCGCGTGAACTGCACCTGCGCCTCGCCTTTCAGCACGACATACATACCGCTCGAGCGCGTGCCTTTTTCGATGATCACCTCGCCGGTATCGAAATCCTGCATCTGCGACAGCAGCACGACTTTTTTCGTCGCGTACGGCGACATGCCCTGAAATAGCGGACAGCGTACGAGCACATCGCGATCGAGTTGCAGGCCAACGATGTCCCACACCGTTGCAAGGCGCAGGTGTTGCAGCGCGATCGGCATGACGAGCAGATCGGAGACGAGGGCGTAGATCATCGTCGCCGCCGCGAGCAGGCCGAATTGCGCGACGATACTGAAGTTGGAAAACGCGAGTACGCTGAACCCGAACGCGAGCGCGATTGACGTCGACACGATCGGCACGGCTTCGCCCCGTATCGTCGCGCGCACCGCGTCACGCTCGTGTACATGCTTGTGACTTTCCGCCCCGAACCGGGTCATCAGATGCACGGTGTCGTCCACCGCCACGCCGATCGCGATCGCCGCGACCATCGCCGTCCCCGGATTCAGCGGCACTCCGAGCAGACCCATGAGGCCGAAGTTCAGGACCACCGGAATGATGTTCGGGACGAGCGATAGCAGTCCCGCGATGAACGACGTGTACAGAATACTGAACAGCAGGAAAATAACCGCGAGGATCAGGAACAGCGAGGAAATCTGACCCGAGATCAGGGACTCCGCGGCCGCGTTCACCATGAGATTCTTGCCGGTCAGGGCGTAATCGACATCGGGTCCGAGTACGATGGGTACGACGTCGCGGAATTCGCGCAGCGTGCGGTTCAGCGCCACGGAGTCCGTCAGGTTGTGCCGCACCATGATCCGCGCGCGTGAATAATCCGCCGTGACGAACGCTTCGAGATCCGCGCGGGTGACGCTGGACAGATACAGGTCGACGTCTTCCGCCGCTGACGGTACGCGATAATAGCGCTTGTCGCCCTGGTGATACTCCTGGTGCATCAACGCGATGATGTCGGCGAGCGACTGGGTTTTGTCGAACAGGCCGATCTTGTCGAGCAACGCTTGTACGGCGGCGATTTTCGCGATCCCGGCCGGCGTTTCGAACAGGCCTTCGATCTTGCTGTCGAGGGTGACGCTGAAAATCTTCAGCCCCGCCACGTCGTCGTGCAGGCGGTTCGCATCGACGACGAACGGATGGTCGGGCTGGAAATACGACAGCGGGTCGTTGTTGATCCGGATCTTGCCGATTTGCGCGCCGAACGCGAGCACGAGGGCGGCCGTGATGGCCACGATAACGACCGGGTAGCGCCCGCTGCAGAATTCGATCGCCCGAACGATCTGCCCGATCACGCCGCCTGGCCGCGCGTCGGCACCGGCGAGCGGGTTCGTGCGCGGGCCGAACGCATGCAGCAACAGCGGCACCGCGAGCACCGTGACGACGAGATTCGCGAGCATCGCGAAGGCGCTCACGATTGCGAATTCGCGGATCAGCGGGATCGGGGTCAGCGCATTCGCGGCGAATCCGAGCGCGGTCGTCAGCGCCGTGATCAGCACCGGCAGCCCCACCTTGTTGGCCATCACCCGGATCGCAATGCTGCGACGCCCGGCCGGCGCGTCGGGCAAGCCGCTCATGAAGGCCGCGATCAGGTGGACGTCTTCGGTGGACCCGATCACCATGACGAGTGCCGGCACCATCGCCGTCAGCAGGGTCAGCGGAATGCCCGCATACGCCATGAAGCCGAACGTCCACACGAGCGTGATCCCCGAGGTGATCAGCGGTATCGGCAGCGCCCGGGCGGAACGCAGGAACACCGTGATCGTCAATAACAGGATCGCAACGGCACACGGGATCAATACGCGCAGATCCCGGAACAGTCCTTCGTCGATTTCATTGTTCAGGCGCGGGGTCCCCACCTGGAACACGCTTTCGAAGTCGGCGCGCAACGGGGCGATCCGCTGTTCGATCAGGTGGTACATTTTCAGCGGCAGCGCCGGGTCGTCGGGGTCGGCTTCGTAGCCGAGCGAAATGACCGTTGCGAGACCGTCCGCGGAGATCACGTTGCGCCGCATCAGCGGACTGTAGAACGCGTCATCGCGCAGCGCGTCGATCTTCGCCGGATCCCTCGGCACGAGGTCCATGAGCGGCCCGGCCGCGACGTAATCCCCCTTGTCACGGATATTCGTCGCCGTGAACAGGCTGCTCACCTTCGCGATACCGGGCGTGTCCTCGAGCGCGAACGTCACGTTCTGCAGCTTCAGTAATTGCTCGCGCGTCCACAGATCCGGTGAGCGCACGTAGATCAGCACCGTCTGCTCGCGACCGAAATCGTCCTGCATGCGGAACAGATCGTCCCAGCCCGGATCGGATTTGCTGATCAGCTTTTCATCACTGCGATCAACGACCAGCTGCGGCAACTGCAATGCCGCGACGGTACTGACGACGACGAGGAGCACGAGCGCGATAACGCGGCCACGCGGCCCTGCGGAGAGTATTCTTTCGATCATCGCGATTCGAATGTCATCGGTGCCTGTCCTGGCAGTCTGTCGAACTTAGGGACAATCTACTGCGCTGACGGGAGAGCGGCGCAAATCCGCCCGATTTCTCGTCACCTAGGACCACTATGCTCCGCAAAATCGGACGAACTTGCACTCGCTCTCCCACCATGCTCGCTACAACCGCCTGGGTCCGACAGACTGCTAGTGTAGCGGCTTGTGACGCCGCGAACGCCCGCGCGCCAGGCGATGACCCGCGCGCGAGTGTGGAAACTTCCACGCCGGCAGCGAAAAAGCCGGCGACTTGCCGGCCGGGTCCGTCATCGCGGACCGGCGATCGTCCGGCCGTGGCTTGCGCGGAACCACACGGCGTTCTTTGCACGCGCGTCGTCGTTGTCGTTCAGTCCTGTTTGACCGGCATCGACCACACGCCACGCATGACCATCGTATCCATGTAATCGTGCTGTGACTGTGCGAGGCGCAGGCCCGGCAATTCGCGTGTCACCGCGCCAACCGCGACATCACCCTCGAGCCGCGCGAGCGGCGCGCCGAGACAAAAGTGGATGCCGTAGTTGAACGTCAGGTGCGGGTTCGGGTTGCGGTCGATAGCGAACGTGCCCGGTTCATCGAAACGGCCCGGGTCGTGGTTCGCGCCGTGGATCATGACAAACACCCGCTCGCCGGCCCGCAGTTGCCGGCCGTGACGCTCGTGGTCCGTCTTCACGAGACGCACGGAGGCGAGGGTCGGTCCGTCGTAGCGCAGGATCTCTTCGATCGCGGGTTTCACGAGCGACGCATCGTCGCGCACGCGCGCCGCGGCGGCGGGATGCTGCAGCAGCGTTCGCACCCCGTTGCCGATCAGGTTCGTCGTCGTTTCGTGACCACCGAACAGGAACAGGATCGCGGTCCCGATCACTTCATCCTCGGTCAGCGCGTCGTCGTTCTCCCGGCAGGCGACGAGTTTCGTCAGCATGTCGTCGCGCGGTCGCGACGTGCGCTCGCGGATCGCGGCGCGAAAATAATCCGCCATCGCTACGGCACCGGCCTCGGCGCGCGCGTACTTGTCTTTCGAGGTCGTCGCGCCGCCGATGAACGGCTGCATTTCCGCCGACCACGTGTGCAGCTGCTCCATGTCGTCCGGCGGCAGACCGAGCATCATCAGGATCACGTTCGCCGGCAGCGGGTAGGCGAACTCCGAGATGAAATCGAATTCCGGCTTGTCGCGCAGCGGTTCGAGCTGGTGCGTGACGGCCTGTTCGATCGCCGGACGCAGCTTGCGGATCGCGCCGGGGGTAAACACCTTGTTGATCAATTCCCGGATCCGGGTGTGCTCCGGCGGATCCTTGAACGCGACCCAGGTGTTCAGGTAGCGGATCACGTCGGTGACACTGCGGCGCTGTGCGTCCGGCAGGCTCGCGAAGTAAGGGGTGAGACGGTCGGCGGAGATCGCCTCGTCGCGCAGCACCTCGCGCACGTCGTCGTAGCGGGTAAACACCCAGCTCTTCAGTGGCGCGCACCAGTGGCAGGGGTCGTGTTCCTGCAGTTGACGGAACACCGGCAGCGGGTCGTTGATGATTGCGCGATCGCGCGGATTGTAGAGATCAGGATCGACGGCCATCGGCTGCTCCGGAGGGCTTGCCGGGCGCCGCGCGGAATACGTGGGCCCGGTGTTTTCTTGTTAAACTCTGCACTCTGCGCGGCCGTTTGGCCAGGCGCGCTCCACATGGTACCCGACTATGAAAGACGTCTACATTATCGGCAGTTACAGCACGGCGTTCGGCCGCAGACCCGGGGATTCCGTCAAGGATCTCGCCCGCGAAGCCTTTGATGGCGTACTCGCCGATGCCGGCCTCGACGACCCGGAGCGGATCGAATCGAGCTGGTTCGGCAACTGCGGTATGTGGACCGATGATCAGGGCAGCATCCGCGGCCAGGTGTGCCTGACCCCGCTCGTACGCGAGGGTCGTTTCCCCGAACGCATCCCGCTGACGAATGTCGAGGGGGGCTGCGCGACGGCGTCGCTCGCGCTGAGCGGGGCGTGGAAGGACGTGTTGTCGGGGCAGGCCGGGATGAGCATCGCGTTCGGGCTGGAAAAAACGTTCTACCCGGAAACGCCGGAGAAAACCGCGAATATCTACTTCGGCGGGATCGACCAGTACAACCCCGAAGAGTGGGAAGAATACTACCGCGCGGCCGGCGACCTCGCGGGCAAGGCGTTCGAGCCGGGTCCGGATCGCACGATTTTCATGGATACCTACGCGATGCAGGCGTGCCATCACATGAAGCGCTATGGCACGACGCAGCGGCAGATCGCCGCCGGCGCGGCAAAAAACCACAATCACGGCGCGATGAACCCGAAGGCGCAATACCGCTTCGAAACGACCGTCGATGAAGTCATGGCCGATCGCCCGGTCACGTTCCCGTTGACCCGCGCGATGTGCGCGCCGGTGGGCGACGGCGCGGCTGCGGCGATCGTGTGTTCCGCGGAAATTCTCCGGGAACTGCCGCCGGCGGTGCGCGAACGTGCCGTGCGCATCGCGGCCCAGGGTTTGAGCGGTGGTAAATACCGGTCGCTCGATGAGGACGGTCTCAGCCGCTTTGCGGCCGAACGCGCCTACCGCATGGCGGGTCTGCAGCCGTCCGATATCGACGTCGCGGAAGTCCACGATGCGACGTCGTTCTGCGAAATCTACCAGGTCGAAATGATGGGCTTTTGCGCCCGTGGCGAAGGCGGGGCGTTCGTGGAAAGCGGCGCGACGACACTCGGCGGCCGGATCCCCGTGAACACGTCCGGCGGTCTCGTCTCCAAGGGTCATCCGGTAGGCGCAACCGGCTTGTCGATGACGAACGAACTCGTGCTGCAGTTGCGCGGCGAGGCCGGTGAGCGCCAGGTCGACGGCGCGCGCATCGCGCTGGCCGAGAACGGCGGTGGTGTGATCGGCTTCGATGAAGCCGCGTGTTCCGTGTTGATCCTCGAGCGCGGCGCGTGAGCGCTACGGCGACACTGCAACGGTCGACGAACGCCCGGGCCGCGATCCGCCGCCACCCGCGCCGCGCTGCGCGCACCGGCGTATTGCAGTGGTACGGCACGGTGCTGCTGCTGTGTCTCGCGGGGCCTGTGGCCGCGGACTTCAAATCGGCGAAAGCCGCCTACGATGCCGGCGATTACGCCACCGCGCACAAGGAGTTCCTGTTTCTCGCTGAAACCGGCGACCCGAGTGCACAGACGATACTCGGCGTCCTGTACGAGAACGGCGCCGGGGTCGAACGCGATCCGGCCGAAGCCGCGAAGTGGTACCTCCGTGCCGCGGAGCAGGGCAACGTCGCCGCGCAAACGAATCTCGGGTTCCTGTACGACACCGGTACCGGGGTGCCGGAGGACAACGCGAAAGCAGTGGAGTGGTTTCGTGCCGCGGCCGAGCAGGGCAGTGATCTGGCCCAGTACAACCTCGGCAGCCTGTACGCGAAAGGTGAAGGCGTCGCCGCGGATCCCGCCGAAGCCGTGCGCTGGTACACGCTCGCCGCGGATCAGGGGCTCGTGCCTGCGCAGGTGAAACTCGCCACGATGTACGGTCAGGGGCAGGGCGTCGAGCAGGATAGCGTCAAGGCCGTGGCGCTGCTGAAAGCCGCGTCGGAAAAAGGCGATGCGAAAGCGCAATATCTGCTCGGCAATTTTTACGCCGAAGGCGAGGGCGTGGAAAAGGATCTGGTCAAGGCGTACGCCTGGTGCGGCACCGCGGCCGCGAATGGTCTGACCGTGGCGGCGCAGTGCTTCGAGGAACTCGGCACGCGCATGGACGATGCCGGACGTGATCGCGCGCGGCGTCTCGCTCGCGAGTACCGCGAGCGCTACGCGAAGAAAACGGACGCGCAATAGCACCCGATCGGGCGCAACGCCATGCAGTGCCTATCACCGCCGGGCCCGCGCATCGAAACGGATACCGCGCGCGCCCGCGCCACGGCGCGCAGCGCGCATGCGAACCGGGCCGTACGCGACATTGTCAGCGGGGGCGCCTGATGCAGATCGAACTCGGCTTGCGCTGGCAAACGCGGGTGGACGGCACCCGTGTCGAAATCGATGAATCCCTGTTCGCGCTGTTGCGCGCGATCGCCGCCGGCGGCAACCTGAATTTCGCCGCGAAAGAACTCGACGTGTCCTATCGTCATGCCTGGGGGCTCGTGCGGACCTGGGAAGAACGGCTCGGATCACCGCTGCTCGTCTCGCGCCAGGGACGCGGGACCCACCTGACCACGTTTGGCGCCGGCCTGCTCGCGGCCCGCGCACAGGCCGAACAGGCACTCGCGCAGCAGCTCTCGGCCACGGCCCTGCGTGCCGGTGCCAGCATGGAGGCCGCCATCGCGAGCGATTGCCGGCGCGTGCAAATCGCGTCGAGCCATGACGATCGCGTGAGTGCCCTGCGCGAGCACCTCGTTGCGGAGAACCGGGAAGTCACGCTCGAAATTGTCGGCAGCGAAGGCGCCCTGCGTCATTACCGCCGCGGCGACGCCGATATTGCCGGTTTTCACCTGCCGATGGGCGCGCTCGGCCGCTCCGTCGCGGCGAAGCTCATCGGCATGCTCGACGACCGGCACGACGCGGTGTATCTGCTCGACAAACGTGCGTTGGGCCTGATGTCGCGACCCGACGATCGCTACGATCAACTCGCCGACCTGACCGGCGGCGACGTGCGCTTCGTCAATCGCCAGCCCGGTTCGGCAACCCGGCTCACGTTCGATGGCCTGCTCGGCGAGCACGGCATCGCGCCGGGTGACATTCGCGGTTATCGCGACGAGGAATACACCCACACCGCGGTCGCCGCGCTCGTGGTTAGTCGTGATGTGGATGCTGCGTTCGGTGCCGAGGACGCCGCGCGCCATTTCGATTTGTGTTTCGTTCCGATGGTGGAAGAACGCTTCTATATCGTCGTCAACCGCGCATGCGACAGCAGCGTGCGTCAGGCGGCGGCCGATTTCTGCGCGGCGCTCGAATTCGATGATGCAGCGAAAATGAAAGCCGATGAACGCACGCCGACCGTCGCGGTGCTCAAGCGCGTGCACCGGGCCGGTTTCTGGAAGCAGGGATAAACGAGCTTGTTATTCTTCCGCTTACTTCAGCAGTACCGCCGCGATCGAGCGTCGGAGCACGGTCGCTACACGCCGATTCGTCCAACCGCAGTCATTGACGAATAAATCCCAGACCTGCACGGAACACGCGATCCACAGGTAATCCGCAGCTTCCCTGACGTTCCAATCGGGACTCAACGCATCGTCCGCTGCAATCGAAGCGACGAGGTCAGCGAACCATGTTCTCAGTTCCGCCATCCGATTTTCCCAGGCGAGTGCTGCATCGGGATCAGTGGCACGCAAGCGGATCAGATCACGGGCGACCGGGAGGATTCTTGCGGCAAACTCAAACCAGGAAATCAAATACCCATCGAGGCGCGCCGCAGCGGAACGTTTGCGCGCAGCGCGGTCGAATGCCGCGCGGATTTCGAACCGCTCATCCGCGCGCAGGACGAGGGCCGTGAGCAAGCCGCCGCGGGTGCCGAAATGCAAATAAACGGCCTGCCGGCTGACCCCGGCGGCGGCGGCAATCGCAGCCATCGAAACGTCCGCGCCGCGCGCTGCGACAAGATCCCAGGCAGAGTCGAGAATGTCTTCCCGGGTCGCACGTTTTCTGCTTTTACTTGACACGTGTAAACTATCCATCTAACTTTACAGCTGTAAAGTATAGAGGGTTGGTAATGGGTGTTGCTACGACGAAAATCGGTACGGTCACGGAATATATCGAATCGTATGGCCGCGGCGGAGACGGTAATAGTCCCACTGCCGACCAATGGGCACGGATTCTCGAACGGCCGGTTACGGATCCGCTCACGTTGATAAATTTTTTCAAGTTTCGCTCACGCGCGGATTATGGTGATGCGGTTGACACGGACACGTCGGTTACCGGTGCCGAAGCGTTCAATCGGTACGCGAACGTGAGCATCCCGACAATGGAGCGCGTCGGGGGGCAGTTCCTCCATGTCGGACCGTTCGCCGGGTCATTTATCGGTGCAGACGAAGATTGGGATCTCGTTGCCATCGGCGCTTACCCGAACCTCGAGGCGTTGAACGCGCTTTACAGCGACGCCGGGTACCGTGCAGCTTTCATTCATCGCAGTGCCGCGTGTGAACGTCAGAAAGTGTTGATATGCGCGTAACCGGGAATTGCCTGTTCGGCAAGTCTAGGTGACGTCCGTCGCCGATTCGTAACTTTCGACGAGCGCTATCGGTCCGGCAATGTCTTGCGAATCCTCGCCCGGTGTAAAGACCTCGAGGCACGCACGCAGTTGTTCGAGGGCAATCTGTTCTTCCGCGTGGTCTCTGCGCGAGCGCAGCGCGCCGTACAACGCCTGCGCTTCGAGCGCGCGTGATCCGTGGCTGCGCGCGACCTCGACCCCGCGGGTGAAAGCTATATACGCGGCGTCTCGGTCGTAACCACCGTACGCTTCGTTCAGGCGCAATTCCCCGTCCAGGCAGTAGACCGCCGGCAACGCGAAGTTCGTCCCGGACTCCGTGATCGAGGCATGCGCGCGCGCGATCCATTCCGCGGCTTCGTCCAGTTCGCCGAAGCGCATCTTCGTATTCGCGAGCAGGCTGATAAACCACGGTTCCATCAGACGCGTACTCAGGCTTTCGGTGTATTCGAAGCCGTACTCCACTTCGCGCACGCCGTCTTCGCGGCGATCGAGGTTGAACATGGCCTGGCCGCGCAACATGCGACTCCATGCGTAGGTGAAACGGAAGCCGTTCGCTTCGCTGAGTTTCAACGATCGATCCGCGTCGGCGTAGGCAAGCGCCGGTTCACAGCGCCAGATCCGCAGTAGCGCCGCAACATTGAGCGCCGAGGTCAGCGTGAACACGTGGCCACTGTCTTCGGCGAGTTCGAGCATAGCCTCGAGATTGTGGCGACCGCGGTCCGGCGCACCGCGTTGCCAGGACGCGATGGCGAGGCGCGACAGGCACAAAACACCCGGGTCGGAGCCGTAAATGTGCGCATGGTGACGAAAACGCTTGCGGTCGTAGATCGCGAGCGCGGCGGTCGCGTGATTTTCCACCTCGAGAAAATTGCCCTGAAAGAAATACGTATTCGCAAGGCCCGTGTGCGCTTCGAGCTGTTGCCCGGGATCGCCGGACTCTTCGGCAAGTTGAAACAGTTCACGACTGAGATCATGGGCCATGGCAAGGCTGCCGACGGACAGGAAATACGAACGCAGCCCGACGAGGATCGGGAAGCGTTCGCGGGTTGCGTTGAGTGCGTGGCTCAACTCGAGCGCGCGGGTGAAAGCGAGATGTACCGATTCGGATCCGTTACCCCTGATCGGCACGAGCAGCGGCCCGCGGGCCATCTGGATCTGCAGTTCGAGCGCGTCATGCGCGCGCCCCGCGGGAACGTGACTGAGCAGCTCCAAACCGCGCTCGTAGTGGGCCAGTGCTTCGACGTGAGTCGCTCGCCGCGCCGCCGCTTCGCCGGCCAGGATCCAGTAGGCCACGGCTTCCTCGCAACGTTCGGCGCGGGTCAGGTGCCGCGCGACGAGTTCCGGTCGTTCTTCGACGCGTTGCGGGAATTCCTCGATCAGCACGCGCGCGACGCGGGCGTGGTATTCGCGTCGTTCCGCGCGCAGCAGCGAGGCATACGCGGCGTCCTGGATCAGCGCATGCTTGAAGATGAAAATCGTCTGCAGGGTGCGCTTGCGCTTGTAGATGATCCCGAGTTCGAGCAATTCTTTCAGGCCGTTGTCGGCGATTTCGTCGGGTAACAGCGCCTTGATCAATTCGTAGGAAAACTCGCGGCCTATCGTTGCCCCCCATTGCGCCACGACCTTCCCGTCGCGCAGGCGATCGAGCCGGGCGAGCAGCGAGTCCTGCAGCGAGGACGGTATCGCGAGATTCGTTACCGCGCGAACGAGCTCATAGTGCCCGTTCGATTTAACGAGCAGATCGGACTCGAGCACCATCTTCGTGAATTCTTCCGCGTACAGCGGGACGCCGTCGGATTTCTCCTCGATCCGCTCGATCAGTTCGAGCGGCAACGCGCAGCCGCCGCAGACATTACTGATGATCTTGCGGATCGCGGCGGAATCGAGGCGGCGCAACGGCATATCGATGATATCGGCGCGGCGACCCCACGGCGGCGAAAATTCGTCGCGCGCGACGAGCAGCATCAGGGTCGCCGTGTCATCGAATCGACTGAGGCCCTGCTCGATCAAATCCAGGGTCGAACGATCGGCGGCCTGCAGATCTTCGAGCACGAGGAGCGCCGGGGCACGCGTCGCAACTTCGGCCATCCAGTCGAGGATCGTGTCGAACGTACGTTGCATCCGCTGCACGGCGTTGAGTTGTTCGAACGCCGGGCCGAAATCTTTCTTCAGCGACAGCAGCGCCGCGAGGATGTCCTCGGTGTCCTCACCCGGGAAGCGCAGCCCGGTGAGCACTTCGCGCAGGCGTTCGAGTCGTACGGCGTGGGGATCGTCCTGGCGCACGCGCAGCACGCGGTGGATCAGTTCGATGAACGGGTACAGGGCCGTGTCGGCGTGCAGCGGCGAGCACACGACGGTCATCGGCGTACCGCCGTCGCCGCGCACGCGTTCGCGGATCTCCTGGATCAGGCGCGACTTGCCGACCCCGGCCTCGGCGTGGATGTAGTATTTCGCGTGGTTGCCCTGCTGCGTCGTTTCCCACGCATCGAACAGCTGGTTCAATTCACGCTCACGGCCGGCGATCGTGCCGGGGTTCGCCCGCCGCAATGCCTGATAACGGGTGCGAAAATCGCGCGCGCGCACCACCTGGTAGAGCGACACCGGGGCGGTAACTCCGCGCAGGTTTACCGAGCCGCGACTTTCCGTATCGAACATGCCCTGCAGCAGGCGCAGGCTCGCCTCGCTCACGATCAGCTCGTTCGTACCGGCCTGTGCTTCGATTCGGGCGGCGATGTTCGGGGTGTCGCCGAGTGCGAGTTGTTCCCGGTTTGCGCCACCGCCGACGTCGCCGATGACCACAGTACCGGTGTGGACCCCGATCCTGACTTTCAGCGGCTCGCCGTCATCGGTGCAGACGTTTGCCATCGACGAGATGATTTCGAGGCCGCAGCTCACCGCGCGCACGGCCGCGTCCTCGAACGCAATCGGATAACCGAAGTACACGAGCAGCCCGTCGCCGAGGTATTGCGCGATATGTCCGCCGGCGTCGTCGATGATGCCACCGCAGGTTTGCTGGTAGCGCCGGATCAGTTCGCGCAGGTCTTCCGGATCGAGCTGCTCGGCGAGTTCCGTCGAACCGACGATATCGCAGAACATCACCGTGAGCTGGCGTCGTTCCGCGCGCTGTACCTGGAGGTGGGTCTCGTCGAGCACGAGGACCCGGTTGTTCTCGTCGTAGGCGATCTGTTTCGCATCGATCAGATCCGCCTTGATGTCCTCGATGTCGTCGTCATCGAGGTGAAAGCGACGCTTCAGGATCCGGTAGGCGACGCGGCGGTCGGCGCGCAACAGGGCCGCGACATCGCGCAAGGTTCGATCAAAATCGGCACTCTCGTCCATTCGTATCGGTCAGCAGCTTCCAGGGTTTGCGCAATCGCCGGGCCAGTGTCGCCCGCGAGTATATCGCGATAAAGCGTAACGGCCGGGCCCGCGATCACAGATCCACGACCCGGTCTCGCCGCCGTGACCGGTCCGTGCGGCCGCCGACACCGGCGCCGCGTCCGGTCGCGGTTATCGTAACCGCCTCACTTGAGCTTTCCGCCGCGCGGCAATACTGTAGGGCACCCGTACCGTCCGGCCTGTGCCGTCACCGCGGGCGCGGGTCGAACGAGGCATCTATACCTGAGGAGTACACGATCATGCATCGGATTACACGGCTTTTCGTGGCGTTGTGTTTTGGTTCCGCGCTGCTGCCCGCGGCGGCGCACGAGGCGCAGCTCGCACCGTTGATGAACGTGCAGCTACCGGATCTGCCGGGACACGAGGTAACGATGCTGAAGGTGAGCTACCCGCCCGGCGGCTATTCGGGCCCGCATCACCACAAGGGCGCGCATACCTTCGTTTACGTGCTCTCCGGTGCGCTCGAAATGGGCGTTGCGGGCAAGGAGTCCGTGATCGTGAACCCGGGCGAGACGTTCTACGAGAATCCCGCGGATATACACAACGTATCGAGGAACGCGAGCGCGGATGAGGCGGCGGAATTTCTCGTGTTCTTCCTGCATCCCCAGGGCATGACGCTCGTGACGCCCGTGGAAGCGACCCCCTGATTCATCACCGCCAAGAAAACCAACCGGAGTAACACCATGTCAGATCTGAAGAGTGATTTGTTCAATCTCGCGATGTCCGCCGAAGCGCAACCGCTCATGGACGCGGTGAAACAGCACATCGCGCAGAACGTCGAACCGATCACCGAAGAATTTTTCGCGCTCGACCGTGAGAAAGACAACCGCTGGAGCTGGCACCCGCGGCAGCTCGAACTGCTCGACGGTGCGAAGGAAAAAGCGAAGGCTTCGGGACTGTGGAATTTCTTCCTGCCGGACTCGGAAATCGGCGATGGCCTGACGAATCTCGACTATGCGTACATTGCGGCCGAACTCGGCAAGTACGAACTCGCCTCGGAATCCCTGAACTGCAGCGCTCCCGATACCGGCAACATGGAAGTACTCGAACGGGTCGGCACCCCGGAACAGAAAGAACAGTGGCTGAAACCCCTGCTTGCCGGCGAGATTCGCTCGGCTTATGCGATGACGGAACCGGATCTGCCGTCATCCGATGCGAAGAACATTTCGACGAGCGCCGTGCTCGACGGCGACGAATGGGTGATCAACGGCGAGAAGTTCTATATTTCCGGCGCCGGCGACCCGCGCTGCAAGATCATGATCACGATGGTCAAAACGAGCCCGGATGCGCCGCCGAGCCGCCAGCAATCACAGATCCTCGTGCCGACGAATACGCCCGGGGTCGAAATTCTCGAAGCGATGGAAGTGTTCGGTCACGACCACGCACCGCGCGGCCATATGCACATCCGCTTTAACAACGTGCGCGTGCCGAAGGAGAACATCCTGCTCGCGGAAGGCGCCGGATTCGAAATTTCCCAGGTGCGCCTCGGCCCCGGCCGCATCCATCACTGCATGCGCTCGATCGGCAAGGCGGAGAAGGCGCTCGAACTCATGGTGAAACGCGCTGGCACGCGCGTCGCTTTCGGCAAGCCGATCGCGAAGCTCGGCAAGAATGTCGAAGTGATTTCGCGCGCGCGGATCGAGATCAACGCGATGCGCCTGTCGGTACTGCAGGCGGCGAAGGCGATGGACGTGCTCGGCAACAAGGAAGCGCGCGTGTACGTCAGCGCGGTCAAGGCGATGGTGCCCGAGAAAGTGTGTCTGATCATCGACCAGGCGATCCAGATGCACGGCGCGGCCGGTATTTCGCAATGGACGCCACTGGCGGAAATGTACTGTGACCTGCGTCATTTGCGGTTCGCCGACGGTCCCGACGAAGTGCACCACATGGTCGTCGGGCGCGCGGAACTGCAGCGTCACGGTTTGTGGTAAGCACGGTACGCGCGGCGATGACATTCGGGATTACGGACGACGACATCGAGCGCTACGCCGCCGACGGGGCCATCGCAGTGCGCGGTCTCGTCGAACCGGCGTGGCTGGACCGCCTCGCCGCGGCCATCGACGACGACATACGCGATCCGGGGCCGTTCTTTCACGGCTACGAAGCGGACGGCGGACGCTTTCACGGCAACCTGCGGCTGTGGGAAACGCATCCGACGTTCCGCGAATTCTGCCTGCATTCGGAATTGCCCATGGTCGCGCGGCGCTTTCTGCGCGCGGACAAAGTGAATCTTCTGTACGACCAGCTGTTCGTCAAGGAATCGAACATGGCGCAGCGTACGCGCTGGCACAACGATCAGCCGTACTGGCCGATCCAGGGTTCGCAGGTGCTCTCGATCTGGGTTGCGCTCGACCACACGAACGCCGCGAACGGACGACTCGAATTTATCCGCGGTTCGCACCGCTGGGACCGCTGGTTTCAGCCGGAAACGTTCGGCAAGACATCGGATATCGCCTATGCACGCAACCCGGACTACGAGGACATCCCCGACATCGAAGCGGCGCGCGCGGATTACGACATCATTACGTTCGATCTCGCGCCCGGGGACGTCTACGTGTTTCACGCGATGACCGTGCACGGCGCCGGCGGTAACTGCTCGGCCGAGCGCGCGCGTCGCGGCTACACCGTGCGCTATATCGGCGACGATGTGACCTACGATCCGCGAGTCGGGGTCAGCCAGCCGTTGCTGTGCGACGCGCTGCGGCCGGGCGGGCCAATGGATTGCGCGCAATACCCCGTCGTCGTCCCGGCCGGGTCCTAGGGCCCGTCAGGGGCAACCCGAAGGGCTGAGACCCGGTTTGCGTCCGGCCACGTTATCGCTCGCTTATGTAGCTCGGCTACACCACACTCGCTCTGCCTTGCCGGGCCACAAACAGGGACTCATCAATGGCGCCGATGAAAGACAAACAGGCCCTAGGCGCGGCGCGGTTCGACGACGAATTCGTCGAGGTCGGCTGCGCGCGTCATCGCGTAGTAGTCGACGTTGCGAAACGGTGAGTTCACGACGATCCGTCCACGCGCGTTACGGTAGTACGTGGTCATGCCCGGATGCGTCCACACCATGTTCTCGTGCGCGTCGTCAACCCGTGCGTTGTATGCTTCGTGTACTTCGGGCCGGCATTCCACGGCACCGAGATCCTGTGCCGCCATCTTGCGGATCACGTCCATCACGTAGTGCATCTGCATCTCGACGACAAAAATCAGGCTGCCGCCATGGCCGGGTTGCAGGTTCGGGCCGTAAAGCGTGAAGAAGTTCGGAAATTCCGGTACCACGGTGCCGAGGTAGGCACGCGCGTTGTCGTCTTCCCACGCTTCGCGCAGCGGACGGCCGTGGCGGCCGTACACGTCGAACGTCGTGATGAAACGCAGCACATCGAAACCGGTCGCGAGCACGAGTACGTCCGCTTCGAATTCGCGTCCGTCCGCGGTGATCACGCGATCGGATTCGATCCGCACGATCGGATCGTCGACGAGTTCGACCCGCTCGTTGCGCAGCATGCGATACCAGCCATTGTCCATGAGCATGCGTTTGCCAAACGGCGGGTAGGTCGGCAGTACCTTGTCGAGCAGGTCGATGCGGTCACCGAGTTCGCGTTTGATATGGTCCGTGAAATACGCCCGGTGCGCGTCGTTCGTCGCATTGAGCGAGCGATCGGGATGGGCCCAGTCCGGATCCTTCTGCAGTGCCGAGTGAACCCTGTCGTTGAACGTCCAGCCGAGACGCACGCGGTACCACGCCTGGTACAACGGCACTTCACGCAGCATGAAGCGCAACGCGTCCGGTACCTTGCGGCGGAACTGCGCGAACGGCGCGGCCCAGTGCGGAGAACGCTGAAAGATTGTCAGTGATGCCACCCGGTGCTGGATTTCCGGTGCCGTTTGCATGCAGCTTGCGCCGTTGCCGATGATCGCGACGCGCTGATCGTCGAGCTCGATGTCGTCGCGCCACTCGGCGGTATGAAACGCCGGCCCGGCAAATGACTCGAGTCCGTCGATGTTCGGTTTCACCGGCGGGTTGAAGATCCCGGTCGCGCTGATCAGAACGTTCCCCGTGATCGTCGACGCACTGCCGTCGGGATTCGTCAGCGCAACGGACCAGGTTTGCGTCGTCTCGTCGTAGCGCGCTTCGCGCACTTCCGTATTGAAGCGAATGAACGGCTTGATGTCGAACTTCCCGGCGACGTGATCGAGGTAACCGTAGAGCTCGTCGCGCAGCGCGAAAAACATCGACCAGTCGTGCATCGCGAACGAGTAGGAATACAGGTGATTCGGCGTGTCGACCCCGGCGCCGGGATAGTGATTGTCGCGCCACACGCCGCCGACGGTCGGATTTTTCTCGAGTATCGTAAACGGCACACCGGCTGCTTTCAGGTTCACGGCGGCGCAGATCCCGGACATGCCGGCGCCGATGATGACGACGTGGAACCCGTCCGGCACCGCGATGCGTTCATCGGATACGGGCCGTTCGCCGAGCTGGCTCGCGGTGAATTCGCCGTATTCAGCCGGCACGGGTTCGCCCATCGAGACGCTGAGCATCCGCACGAGCAATTCCGGATCGGGCTCAGGGATCGCGAGCGGCTTGCCGCCGCGCCACGCGAGGATTGCCGCGAGCGCGGCGGCGCGGATTTCCTGCTGCACGGGTTCCGGCAGGCCACCGTCGTCGTTATCACCGAGGCCGCTGCCGCGTGAGGGTCGGTACGGAGATTCGAGCCAGCGCAGGTCGCCGGTCATCTGCACGAGCACCATGAGCAGCGTGGGGATGTTCGCCACCGCGACCGCGGCGTCAAGTTGTTCGTTGTCGGACGGATCGGTCGCCGCTGTCATGCGTGTAACTCCTCATTCCCGTTAACGTCGGGCTTTTTTTTCGGCCCGCGAGTATAGCGCGACCGCGGGATGCGCGAGGCGGGCCCGTCACCGCCGATCGTGTGCGCCGCCGCGCGGGCCTGTCGGATTGCCGCCACCGTTCGAGCGCCGCGAACCTTCGCCTGTTACGTGACGTCTGCTATGTTGCCCGGGTGCGCTCATTATCCGAACAAACGATCACGACCTTGCTCGCCGACCTCGCGCAGCCGGTGCGGCTCGCGTCCCAGTCGCCGAACGGTTTCCCGCTGATTTCTACGCTGTGGTTTCTCTACGCGGACGGCGCATTCTGGTGCATCACGCAGTCGCGCACGCTGATGCGCCGGAATCTCGCCGCGAACCCGCGTTGTGCGTTCGAGATCACGCTGCAAGGGCAGGCGTATAAACTCGTCCGGGGTCAGGGAATCGCGACGCTGCACCTCGATGAAGGCGAACGCCTCACGAACCTGATGATTGCGCGCTACCTGCGCGATCCCCAAGGTCCGGTCGCGCAGAAACTGCGCGCGCAAATCCCCACCGAATACGGGATCCGGATCCGGCCGCGCTGGGTGCGCGGGTCGAAATGAATGCGCAGCCGATTCCCCGCGCTGATCCGATTCACCCCGTGAACGGCGGACATGCAATATGGCGAAAATAGAAAATCCGCTCATCATCGATATCGAGGCGTCGGGCTTCGGGGCGATGAGCTACCCAATCGAAGTCGGCGTCGCATTCGAGGACGGCGGAAAATTCTGTTCGTTGATCCTGCCCGCGCCGGACTGGACGCACTGGGACGAGAGCGCGGAAAAAGTTCACCGCATCAGCCGCGACATCCTCGAAACCTATGGCACGCCGATGCGCGAGGTTGCCGAGCGCATGAACGAATTACTCGCGGGCCGTACGCTGTACACGGACGGCTGGGTCGTCGATAAACCGTGGTTGACGACGCTGTTTCACGCCGCCGGGGTCAGCATGAAATTCCACGTCAGCCCGCTCGAGCAAATCCTCTCGGAGGAGCAGATGGCGCGCTGGCATGAGACGAAGGACCGGGTCCTCGAAGAGAACGGGCTCGCACGACATCGCGCGAGCTACGACGCGTGGGTGATTCAGGAAACCTACAAGCGTTCAGCTACGGAACACTGAGGCGTTCGTCCGCGACCGGATACGCTAGTCGCTCGTAGAAACGACGCGGTTGCGACCGAGTTTCTTGGCCAGGTAGAGCCGTTCGTCGGCAAGCGCGAGCAATTGCTCGGGTAACTCGAGATCACTGCATATCTCCGCGACCCCGGCTGAAATCGTCACATTCGTCGCTTGCGGATTCGCCGCATCGCCAAACCTGAACTGCTCCGTCGCCACGGACGCGCGCATGCGTTCGGCCAGGTCCGCCGCTTCGCTGAGCGGGGTGTCGCGCAACAGGCAGACGAACTCCTCGCCGCCATAGCGCGCGAACACATCCTCGGCGCGCGCGAGCTGCTGGCAGCGTTCAGCGATTTTGCGCAGGATGCGATCACCGCTGAGATGCCCGTAACGGTCATTGATGTATTTGAAACGATCAACGTCGAGAAAGATCACCGCGAGCGGTCGCTGATGACGCTTATGCCACGCGAACTCAACCCGCAGCTGGTCGCGCAGGAAGCGTTCGTTGTACACCCCGGTCAGGTGGTCCTGGGTTGCGGATTCATACAGGTGCGTTGCGTAGCGTTCTTCGATCGAATCGCGAAACTCGAATTTGAACAGCGTATCCGAGCCGAAACTGAGCCGCTCGCCACCGTGCAGTTCCACCACGGTCTGCGCCACGCCGTTGACGAGCGAGCCATTCGTCGAACCGAGATCCTCAAGCGTCACTTTGCCGTCGCTGTCGACGACGAACAGCGCGTGGCGGCGACTGACCCCGTCGTCGTCGAGTACGACATCGCAATCCGGCGCACGACCGAGCATGAGGCGGCCATTGACGAGTCGGTACGTACGGCCGACGAACGCGCCATTGAGGACCGTCAGATAGGCGTTGCGGATCGGCGGTTCGTCGTCGATGAGGAGGGGTTGCGGACGGATCTTCGTCGTTTCGCCGATCTTCAGCGTCGCGGTCTGTTCAGGTTCGTTCATAGGCGAGTGTTGCCGGCACCGGGTACGAAATGACACGGGTTACAGGCGTTCCAGCGGCACGGTCGCGCGATCCTTTAACCCCGCGCGAGCGACTAACGTTAAAGCTTGACGCGCGAGCGGCCGCAAACCGGGCATGAGTACTCACGAGCCCCGTGTTCGAACCTGGCGGCGATATGTCCGTACCCGAACCTGATTTTGCGCCGCGCGCGCGCGCCGACGAGCCGGCCGGGCCGGCGTCCGCGCGTCCGGTTGCCGCGGTCGCTTACCCCGCGGCGACATCCGGGGAACGTCTGTCCGCCTGGCTTGCGCTCGTGTGCCGCATGATCCCGGATGTCGAGGCCGCGTTCGCGGGATTCAACAACGGCACGGATTCCCGGTTCGATCTCCCGGTGACGTGGCCGGCGGGCAGCGCGGCCGATCCCGTGCTCGCGGCCGCGGCGCAGCGCGCCTGGGAGCGTGGCGAGGGGGTGTTGAGTGAAACCGGCGCCAGTGGCCACGAGGTGCTTGCCCGGCGTCTGACCCTGGGGCCCGCTCGCGGCGGGGCCATCGCCATCGCCGTGCCGGCGCTCGGCGACAGTGCGCGCCGCGCTGTCCTGCAGTTGCTCGAATGGTCCGCGTTGTGGCTGGATTTCGTGTCGCGAGAGCCGCACCCGGATGACATCGGGGTGACGGTGCAAACGCTCCTGATCGCCGGACTCGATGCGTCCAGTCTGCCGCAGGCGGCGACGCGTATGGCCGCGATCATTGCGACATCGCTGGCCGCCGAGCGGGTCAGTATCGGCATCCGCGAGAACGAACGCATCGATCTGCTGGCGCTGTCGCACAGCGCCGCGTTCAACCCGCGCCTGCAATTGAACCGCGATCTCGTCGCCGCAATGGAAGAAACGTTCGACGAGGCGCGGCCGATTCATTATCCGCCGGACGGTACCGCCGCGCCGTGCGCAACACATGCACACGAACGCCTGTGCACCGGCGACGTCCCGGCTTGTGCCTGTTCCGTACCGCTCGTCACCGGCGGCGCCGTGGTCGGGGTGATCACCGCGGAGCGTCCGGCCGGCGATCCCTTTTCGAGCGATCATCAGGCGCGTCTCGTCGCGTTCGGCGAAGCCGTCGCGCGGATCCTGAGTATCCGCCAGGCGAATGAGCGCACACAATGGCAGCGGGTCCGCGACACGATTGCGCAGGCCGGTGGGTGGTTACGGACCCCGGGCGACGTCTTCCGGAAAGCGTTGCTGGCAGCCTTTGTACTTGGCCTCGTGATCGCGGGCTTCGGCACCGGGACGTTGCAGCTTGCCGCGCCGGCAGTACTCGAGGGAAAGATCCACCGCTCCCTGACCGCCCCGATTGACGGCTATATCGTCGAAGCGCCGGCCCGCGCCGGTGATGCCGTCAAAGCCGGTGATGTCATCGCCGTCGTCGATACGCAGAGTCTGCAATTCGAGCGCCGCCGCTGGGTCAACGAACGCGCTGAGTACGAAAAAGCGCACCGTCGTGCGATCGCGGAACTCGACCGCGCCGAGGCCACGATCATGCAGGCCCGGCTCGGTCGGGCGAAGTCACAGCTCGCGTTGATCGACGAACAACTGAAACGCGCGCGCGTCGTCGCTCCGTTCGACGGCATGATCATCTCCGGCGACCTGAGCCATTCGATGGGCGCGCCGGTATCGCGCGGCGACGTCCTGTTCGAAATCGCGCCGCTCGACGATTACCGGGTTGAACTCGACGTCGACGAAGCGGATATCGCGTCCGTCGCCGTCGGGCAGGCCGGACATCTCGCGTTGACGGCGCTGCCCGGCAAGCGCCTCGCGTTTACCGTCGATCAGATCACGAGTGTCGCCGAGACGGCCGATGGCCGCAACGTGTTCAAGGTGGAGGGACACCTCGACGAAGATGCCGCGTTGCTGCGCCCCGGAATGCGCGGGGTGGGCAAGGTCGAGGCCGGCGAACACCGTCTGATCTGGGTGTGGACGCACCGGCTCGTCGATCGGATCCGCCTGTGGCTGTGGTCGCGCGCGCCATGAGCGCAGGCGCCGCGCAGCCGCCGCTCGACTGGTCACAACTCGCGAACCGGACACCGCGGCTGCGGCGCGCCGTCAGGATCCACCGCCATCGCTATCGTGACCAGCGTTGGTACCTGTTGCGCGATCCGGTGACGGGCCAATGGCAGCGGCTCAATGCGAGCGCCTATGGACTGGTCAAGTTGCTCGACGGCCGCTGTACGCTCGACGATGCCCGCGCCGGGACCGAACTCAATGTCGATGAAGCAACGGCTGTGCTCGACGCGCTGAATCGCGCGGAAATGCTCGACTGGGGGATCCCCAATGATGCCGACGCGATGCATGCACGCGCTGACGCGAACCGCAAACGCAAGCGCCTGCAACAGGTCCTGACCCCGTTTTCGATTCGTATTCCACTGTTCGATCCGGATCGCCTGCTCAGCCGTTACGCAGCGCTCGGGCGCGCGTTATTCTCGCTCGGGGGGCTCGGCGCCGCGCTCGCGTTGTACGTCGTCGCGGGCGTGTTCGCGTTCATTGACTGGCCGGCGATCAGCGGATACTGGTCCGCGCGCGGCTTCACGCACTACAGCCTGTTGTTGATCCCGCTCGTATACGTCGTGATGAAAATCGCGCACGAATTCGCCCATGGACTCGCGGCCAAGCGGTGGGGCGCGGAAGTGCGCGATATGGGCTTTGTATTGTTGCTGTTGATCCCGATCCCCTATGTCGACACGAGCGCGGCCTGGGCGTTTGCGGAAAAATCACGGCGGGTCGCCGTCGGCGCGGCGGGGATCCTGGCGGAACTCGGGCTGGCAGCGATCGCGACGATCGTTTTCGTCCTCGTCGAGCCCGGTATCATCAAGGACATCGCCTACATCGCGATGCTGCTCGGTACCGTGTCGACGCTGTTGTTCAACGGTAACCCGTTGTTGCGTTTCGACGGTTATTACGTACTGTCCGACGCGCTCGAAATTCCGAATCTGTCACCGCGCGCGACGCGTTACTGGCTGTATCTCGCAGAGCGTTACGGTTTTGGCCTGACCGACGCGAACTCGCCGGTCGCCGCGCGCGGCGAACGCGGCTGGTTCCTGTTCTACGGCGCCGGGTCGACGCTGTACCGGCTCGGTATCCTGTTTGCGATCGCCCTGTTCGTCGCCGCGGAATTACCCGTGCTCGGATTCGCGCTCGCGCTCAGCGTCGTCACCGTGCAGCTCGGTGCGCCGCTCGTGCGTTTCGGTCGGTTCCTGGTTCGATCACCGCGCCTGCGCGGGCTGCGTCGTCGCGCCGTCGGGGTCGCCGGCGGCGGGTTTGCGTTCACAGTGGTCGTGTTACTTGCGTTGCCGATGCCGTTGTCGACGTACGCGCAAGGCGTTGTGTGGCTGCCGGAACACGCCCGCATACGTGCCGGTGCCGACGGCGTTGTGACCGAACTCCTCGCCGCGAACGATGCCGCGGTCGCCGCCGGAACGACGCTCGCGCGGATCGATAACCCGCTGCTCGATGCACGCGTGCGCGCGCTCGAATGGGAGCTTCGCGAAACCGAGATGCGCCGTAACGTGGCGCGCGTCGATGATCGTGTCGATGCACAGGTACTCGCGGACACACTCAGCCGTCTGCGCGACGATCTCGCGGCGCTGAAACGCGAAGCCGCGGAACTCGCGATCAAGACCCCGGTCTCCGGTCGCCTCGTCGTGCCGAAAGTAAGTCACCTTGCCGGGCGCTACGTGCACAAAGGGGACGTCGTCGCCTACGTGCTCGAATCGCCGGCGCCGACAATCCGCGCGGTCGTGCCGCAGACGGTTATCGATCGCCTGCGCGGCGGGATCGAACGGACGCAAGTGCGCCTCGCCGAAGATCCGGCGACGACCCTCGACGCCGTCGTCGTGCGCGAAATACCTGCCGCGACCCGCACGCTGCCGAGCGCGGCGCTCGGTACACTCGGCGGCGGCATCATCGCCGTCGATCCGGCGGACCCGGACGGCACCGCGGCGACGGATCGGCTGTACGTCGTCGATCTCGGGGTCGATGCATCCCGCCACCCGGTTCGGGTTGGTGGCCGCGCGCACGTGCGCTTCGAACACCCGTCCGAACCGCTCGGGTTCCGGCTGTATCGCGCCGTGCGCCAGTTGCTGCTGAGCCGCCTCGCGGTTTGATCCGGTGGTTCAAGCGCGTGCGCGGAATGCCGATAGATCAGGGTGACGACTGAGACGGTCGAAATCACGAGCAATCACCAGCATGCGCCAGCAATCGAGCCCGGGTTTTTATGAACATGACACGCTGCGACGTCGCGCCTGCGCCTGCGTCGCCGTCGCGCTGTTGGCCGGCGCGCTGGCTACCCGGTCGGCACGGGCCGAGGAAGCGATGTTCGAATGCGTTGTCATGCCGCACTCGGTCCTCGATCTGAGCAGCGGGGTCAGCGGGCGGCTCGCAACCGTGGATGTCGATCGCGCCGAACGCATTACCGCCGGGCAGGTTCTCGCCGGGCTCGAATCGCACGTTGAACAGGCGACGTTACGGCTCGCGAGCGCGCGGGCGGCGATGCACAGCGAGGTGAATCTGCGCGAAGCCCGGCTCGAGTACGATGCGCGGCGCCACGAGCGCCTGGACACCCTCGCGCTGAACCGCGTTGCCTCGGCGCAGGACGTCGACGACGCGAAGCGCGATGCCGTACTCGCCGGATGGCAGGTGCGGGTGGCGAAGGACAATTTACGCCTCGCCGCCCTCGAGGCGGAACGCGCGGCGGCGTCGCTTGAATTGCGCGAAGTGACGAGCCCGTTCGACGGCGTCGTGGTCGAGCGTTTCAAATCTCCCGGTGAGTATGTCGACGAAGAACCGATCCTGCGCGTCGCGCGACTCGATCCCTTACGCGTCGAAGTGATCGTGCCAATCGAGTATCACGCGGTTTTCCACCCCGGAATGAAAGCCCGCGTGTTGCCGGAGACGCATCCGGACGACGCCTGGATCGCCGCCGTTACCGCCGTCGACGCCGTCGGGGACCCGGCGAGCGGCACGTTCCGGGCGCGGCTCGAACTACCGAATCCCGAGGGCAAATTACTCGCCGGCATCAAGTGTACGGCGGCGCTGGAATCCGGCGATCCGCTGCAAAGTCCCGACGGGCTCGTGCTGCACGATCCGGTGGTGCCGTTGTGGTATTCACCGACCATCGATACCGAAACTGCCGTTCCAGGCGGTGATCTGGCCGCGGACAGTCAAGCGCAGGCCGATCCCGCGCCCGATGCCGACGCACCGGCAGCCACCGGGGCCGAAATCGCCGTTCCTGGCGGTGATCCGGCCGCGGACAGTCAAGCGCAGGCCGATCCCGCGCCCGATACCGACGCGGCGGCAGTCACCGGGGCCGAAACCGCCGTTCCTGGCGGTGATCCGGCCGCGGACAGTCAAGTGCAGGCCGATCGCGCGCCCGATACCGACGCGCCGGCAGTTACCGGGGCCGAAACCGCCGTTCCTGGCGGTGTTCCGGCCGCGGACAGTCAAGCACAGGCCGATCGCGCGCCCGATACCGACGCGCCGGCAGTTACCGGGGCCGAAGCCGCCGTTCCGGGCGGTGATCTGGCCGCGGACAGTCAAGCACAGGCCGATCGCGCGCTCGATGCCGACGCGCCGGCAGCCGTCGGGGCCGGCCACGAGGAAACGCTCGGTGTCACCGGGCCCGCCGCAGCCCTCGACAGCGGGGTTGCGCCCGGTCCCGGATCCGCGGGTTTCCCCTGGCCCCGTCTCGCTACCGACTTTTCCGGCTGACCGCGCAATCACGCGCCCACCTGCGTTGCGACCCGTGATGCAGATCGCAGGTTCGACGTCGCCGCGGCTGCAGCCTCAAGCCCCGGTCGCCTGATACCGAAACACTGATATGGACTCCCCGATTCCACAGCGGCGCACGTGTTGAGCCGGCCACAGGCCGGCGCCACGGTCGCGTCTGATCAAGGTCCCGCGCCGCGCGTGGGGCCGCCGCACGCGTTGAACCGGCTCGCGCAGTTCGTTGTAGCGCGCCTGTGTCGGCAACGAAAGAGCGGGCGTTCGCGCCCCGTCGTCGAAGGCCTCGAACCCCGTCTGATGCTGTCGGCCGAACTCGGGCCGGGGCTCGACCCGTCACGCGACCCGATGGTTAACGATCCGCTCGATCGGCCCGCGGACGTCGCTGATGATCACTCGCTCGCGTTTCTCACGACCGTCGATGATGTCGCGGTGCCGGCGTCGTTCAGTCTCGATGGTCTCGCCGCGGTACTCACCGCAAATGACGATGAAGCCGCTGCGCGGCGCGAAATCGTGTTCGTCGACGACAGCGTCGATGACTACACGGCGCTCATTGAGAGTCTGCGACGAAACAGCAGCAGCGAGATCTCCGTCGTCGTCCTCGATCGCGACCGTGACGGTATCGCGCAGATGGATACCGTGCTCGCCGGTGCCGCGGATATTGATGCGGTCCATGTCATTTCTCACGGCAGCGATCGCGGTGTGCAACTCGGCAGTACGTGGCTCAGCGATGACACGCTCGCGACGTACGCGGCGACGATCACTGGGTGGCAGGATGCGTTCGACAGTGGCGCTGATTTTTTGTTCTACGGCTGTAATCTCGCCAGCAGTGCGGACGGGCGCGCGCTCGTCAATAACATCGCCGCCCTGACCGGTACCGACGTTGCGGCGTCCGACGATCTGACGGGCAGCGCCGCGCTCGGCGGCGACTGGGATCTTGAATACGTTGCCGGTGCAATCGAATCTTCGTTCGCGAGCGACGTGTTTTCGGCCGCGGACTGGTCCGGGGTGCTCGGTCAGATCACGGTCACCACGGGCGATGACGTGCTCGATGGTGATGCCGATCTCTCATCGCTCGCGAACCTCGCGCTGAACCCGGGCGCGGACGGGGAAATTTCCTTGCGCGAAGCCGTAATCGCGGCGAATACGGATATCGGCGCCGATGTCATTTTTCTCGGCGTTGATACCTACGTCATCACTGACCTTGCGGCAAACGATACGGGCGGCGACTTCGATATCCGCGATGACCTGTCCATCGTCGGCATCTCACCGACCGTGTCCGTCGTCGATGGCAGGAACGTATCCTCCGTGTTCGATGTGCACGACGACGCCGCGATCACGGTGTCGTTTTCGAATCTCAAAGTTACCCGCGGCTCCACGAGCATCCTGGTCACCGAGGATGGTGCCGGGCTGTACGTGTACGGATCGGCGAATACACCGGATGTCTACCTCTCGAACGTGTGGTTCACCGGCAACAATACGTCGGGTCTCAATGATCAGGGTGGCGCCATCTACAACGAAGGTAATCTCACGATCGAGAACGCCCTCATCGACAACAACAGCAGTAAAGTCGGCGGTGCGATTTTCAATGCTGCGGGTGCGGAGTTGACTCTGACTAACGTCACTGTGAGCACGAACCAGACGCACGCTTTAGTCGGACTTCAGGGCGGCGGCATTTACAACGCCGGCGCGGCGACTCTACATAACACGACGATTACGCTGAATGACGCGAATACCGATGGTGGCGGCATCTACCATGGGGGTACGTCGACGCTTCTCGTCAACTCGATCGTGGCCGGCAACGTCGCGGGATTTAACGGACCGGACATCGTCGGCACGATTTCGAGTCTCGGCTATAACGTCATAGGCGACACGACCAGCGCCGGCGGATTCGCCGGTACGGATTTACTGAATACCGATCCCCTGCTCGACCCTCTCGCCGATAACGGCGGTCCGTTGATGACGCATGCGTTGCAGCCCGGCAGTGTCGCGCGCGGCCTCGCGAACACGTTGATAATCACTGATACAGACCAGCGCGGGTTCCTGCGCAACGACGGAGCGCCGGACGCCGGGGCTTTTGAAGCTGACGCGGCCACGATTCCGGCCACGGCAAACCTGTGGTTGTCGACTGCGCAGGATGTTACCGGCGGCGGCCAGCCCGGCACCGGGGATTGGGACGACGCGGATTTCATCACGGTTGATGATCCGGCTCTGAACCTGGGTCCCGGCACGACCAGCGGAACATTCTCCGTCGCGTTCGCCGGTAACGGATTCGCCCCTGGCTGGGACATCGATGCGGCGCATGTCGTTTCGCGCGACATTCAGATCGGATCGTCGAACTTCCAGTTGTATGCCGGTGACCTGCTGTTTTCCTCCGTCGGCAGCGCGAATCTGACGAGCAACAACCTCGTCGCGCTGGATGCGGGGTTCAGCGCAAGTCTCGCCCTCGCGGGCGCGGATCTCGCGGTGTTCCGCCCGGATACCGTCGGCGATTACTCACGCGGGCAATTCGGTTTGCTCATCGAGGATTTACCCGGCGCAACCGTGCTGAGCGGGGTCACGCTGATCGAGCAGACGACAGTCGTTGGCGGGTACACGCTTGAAGCCGGTGATTTCCTCTACGCCCGCAACGGTGGCAGCCAGGACCACAGCGTCTGGGTGTATGAAACGGACACCACCGGTTCCGGTTCCTCACCTGACCAGCGACGGGAATTCCTCGATGGTGATGACGCCGGCGTGAGCATCGCGAACCCGATCGTCGGCCTCGAATTTATCGCGGAACCGACCCGCGTCGGCAACGTGCTGCTCGATACCGGAACGCTGTTGCTGACGATTGACGGCAGCGAAACGGTCGGCAACAACAACCTCGCCATCGATGTGCACGATGTATTCGCGCTCGACGTCGGCACTTCGTCGCTCGTCGGGTCCGGCGTGGCGAACGGAACGATGCTGTTTGACGGCTCCGACGTCGCGTTCGATTCGCTGGCAGAAGAAATCAACGCCTTGACCCTGTTCAAAACTGCCGCCGCAGCCGGTCCGAATGTCGACCCGGTCGCCGAGGCCGGGAGTGATCAGACCATCGCCGAAGGAGAGTCGCTGACGGTCGACGGCAGCGGCAGCAGCGATGCCGACGGCAGCATCGTGCAGTATGAGTGGGATCTGAACAACGACGGCAGTTTCGAGGAGACCGGGGTCACGCCGACGATTGCGTGGTCGACGCTCGTTGGCGCGAATATCGATGACGACGGATCCTATGTTGTCGCGTTGCGGGTCACGGACGATGACGGCGAGCAGCATACCGATACGTTCAACCTGACGGTCACGAATACGGCGCCGACGTTTACCGTCACGGCCGACTCGTCGGTCGAAGTCGGAACGCTGTTCTCACTCGATATCACCGCTTCCGATCCCGGCGATGATCTGATCTCCGGTTACTTCATCAACTGGGGCGACGGAACGATCACGAATCCCGCTTACACCGGCGCGACGACGACGGTGACGCATACGTACACGGATGCGGGATTCATCCGCGGCATCACGTTCTACGCAGTCGACGAGGACGGCACGTTCACCGACAGCGATCTCATCGTCGGCACGTTCTCAAGCGGTGACGACGCGGTGTTTCGCTTCGACGGCACCACCGGGAATGCCGACGGCCAGTTCGGCAGTTCCGGCGGCGACCTGAACCGCGCCTACGCGCCGCTTTTCATGGCGAACGGCGATTATCTCGTTGCCGGTTACGACTCCAATAACATCGCGCGCTACGATGCTGATGGCAATTATCTTGGCGTATTCGTCGCCAGCAGCGATCTGGATCCGGGTCCGGCGAATGTCGAACTCGACAAGCCCGCGGATCTCGCCTGGGGGCCGGACGGCAATCTCTATGTCGCGAACTACAACGACGACCAGATCCTGAGGTTCGATGCGGCCGGTAATTTTATCGATGTGTTCGGCACGGACGGCGGGATCATGAACGGCCCGAGTTCGCTCGCCTGGAGTCCCGACGGGGACTTGTATGTTGCGAGCTACGACAACGACAAAATAGTTCGCTTTGACGGTAACGATGGCGGTAACGCACTTCTCGTCATCGATACCGGTCTCGACGCGCCCGACGGGCTCGTGTTCGATGCCGCGGGTAACCTCTACATCGCCAATGGGAATCTCGATGCGGTGCTGAAGTGGGATGGCGCGACGCTTTCAACCTACCTGACCGATCCCGGGTTGTCCCGCCCGACCGGCTTGACCCTGGGGCCGGACGGCGATCTCTTTATCTCGAGCTTCGACAACGACACCGTACTGCGCTACGACGGCGCGACCCTGACCGTGTTCGCGGATGACGGGCCGGGCGGACTCGACCAGCCCGGACGCTTGCTGTTTTCGCCGGCGCACCTCGTGACGATAACCGCGGATCTCGACCCGGTGTTTGTCGCGTCGGGTCCTTTCGCGGTTGATGAAAACGCGATTGCCGGCACAGTCGTCGGCGATATCGACGCGAATGACGGTAACGGCGCCGATCCCGGTCTCGTCGATTTGATCTTCACTGAAATCATGTACGACCCGGACAGCGCCGAAGACGACTGGGAATGGGTCGAAATCTACAACGGCGGATCCGAGACGATCGACCTCGCCGGTTTCGTGTTCGACGACAACAATGTCAATGCCGTTTCGGCAGCCAATATCCTAAGCGGCACGATTGCCGCAGGAGAAACCGCGGTTCTGTACAACGCGGACGACCTGACCCCGGCCGATTTCACCGCAGCCTGGGGTGCGGGCATCAACCTGATTGGGGTGTCGGAGTGGGACGATATTGAACTCAACAATGCCGGCGAGGCGATCGGTTTGTGGTCGAGTTTTGCCGATTACACCGGTGATCACGTCGCGCACTCGAACGCGTTTCTCGATCTCGATTACGACGACATGGGCCCGTGGCCCGTTCCGAACGATGCGGCGTCGATATTCCTTACCGATCTCGACGCAGATCCCGGCGACGGATCGAACTGGGCGTTGAGTTCAGTGGGTCTTGCGTCGCCGCACGGGGGGACCGGTTACCTCAGTAACAACGCCAACGGCAATACCGGGTTCGATATAGGAACGCCGGGAGATTTCAACGCTGGCGGCGGGGTCGTATATAGCATCACAACGAATGTGAATGTCGACGGCGACGGACAGAATGCATTCACTATCGATGCCGCTACCGGCGTGATCACGGTCAATGATTCGGGCGACCTGAATTTCGAAGACACGACGCCGTTGACGATTACAGTGCAGGCGGATGATGGCGTACGCCAGACGACAACAGACGTCACGATCAATCTGAACGACCTGAACGAGCAACTCGCGGCGACGAACACGACACAGACGCAGACGTACACGGAAGGCGACGCCTCGGTCGCCCTTGACGATATCGTCGTCACCGATGTCGACACGGGCGAGATGGTCACCGCGACCCTGACCCTGGCCGATACGTCAGCCGGGATACTGACGACGTCCGGCAGTGCGACGTACACGGCGGGCACCGGGGTGTGGACGATCACGGACACGGTCGCGGACGTGAACGCGGCGCTCGCCGCGGTCAGTTTTACGCCGGCGACGAATTACGACGAGGACACGACGATCGCGGTGAGTATCGCCGACGGTGGTGAGAACGGCACGGTCGCCGTGACGGGCACGATCACGCTCGATGTGACCCCGGAGAACGACCAGTTGTCGGCGACGAACGTGACGCAGACACAGACGTACACAGAAGGTGATGGCTCGGTCGCCCTTGATGACATCGTCGTCACCGATGTCGACACGGGCGAGATGGTCACCGCGACCCTGACCCTGG
>CAXBJY010000018.1:0-81898 GCA_963976285.1 uncultured Gammaproteobacteria bacterium | reverse complement strand
CGCCGCAGGATCCAGCCGTCGTCGCTGCGGATCAGAAACTGCTCGATCAGCATTTGCGCGAACCGATCCGTCGCCGCGTGTTGTTTCACGAACGTCGGGATATCGAGATCGGCGTAGAAATTCGCGATGAAATAACCGGCATCACGCAAGGTTTTTGTTCGGTCCGACCATTCACCGTGTTGCGAACCGCCGCCGAACTCCTTGCACCCGTAGGGTCGGGGCGGAAGAATCTGGCCGTCCTTGCAGAACCAGCGGATCTGTTTGAACGGACCGCGCTCCGCCTGCTTCATCGATTCGATCCAGCTCGTGTATTCGATCTGTGTCGCACCGACGGCGTGTTCGTCGGCGGCGCCGGCCGACAACGCGGTGAATAGCGCAATCGCGGTGATCAGAAGTTTCTGCATAGTGTTCTTTTTATGTACTCGTATCAGGACGGCGCCGGTACCGCCGCGTCCCCGCTATGCTACCGAATTTGCCGCCGGCGGGCGCGCGATCAGGCGGCGTTGCTGACGATCCCGTCGTGTAGCCGGTACAGATGATCGGCGCGGTCCGCGAAGGCCTGCTGATGGGTGATCGCGAGTATCGTCATCTCACCGCGAAGTTCCGCAACCGTGCGCACGACCGCGGCTTCGGTCAGCGGATCGAGCGAGGCGGTGGCTTCATCAAGAATCAGCAATTGAGGAGATCGCACGATCGCGCGCGCGATGGCAATGCGCTGACGCTGCCCGCCGGACAGTAGCAGTCCGCGTTCGCCGACGGGTGCGTCGAGTTGTTGCGGTAGCGCTTCGACGAAGGCGCGGGCACCGACCCGCTCGAGTGCGTGCCAGACCTGTTCGCGCGAAATGTCCTCGTCGCCGAGGGCGATGTTCGTGTACACGCTTTCGTGCAGCAGAAACATTTCCTGCGGCACATAACCGACCATGCGTCGCCACGCCCGCAGGTCGATGTCGTTCAGATTGACGCCGTCGATGCGGATCTCGCCGCTTACCGGAGCGACGAGGCCGATCACGAGATCGGCGAGGCTGGTCTTGCCCGCGCCGGAACCACCGATCAATGTCGTCAGCTCGCCGGCCGGCACGAACAGGCTCACATCGCGCAGCACCGGGTCGTCGCGATACGCGAGGTGGATATTTTCGAGTTCGATACCGCGTTCGAGCGTTGGCTGTATGCCGCCGTGCAGCGGTTCGCGTTCCCCTTCGGCGGCGTTGATCGTCGCGCGCAACGACTTGTAAGCGCTTTCACGCACGACAAACTTCTGGATTTCCTTCTGGGCCTTGCCGATCGCACCGAGCGTGCGTCCGAACAGCACGCCGAACATGAGCAGGTAGGATACCGACATCGACCAGTACGTGACGGCGACGTATAGCCCGAATGCGAGACCGGCGACGAGGATCGGTTCCTGCAGCGCTTTCAATCCTTCCTTGCTCAGGACTTCGCCGCGCTGCGCGCGGTTCAAATCCCGGGTTTCGCGGATCAGCACATTATTCATGAGCTTTTCCCGCGCCATCGCGCGCAGCGGCTTGATCGCATGCAGCGCGTCCGCAAGGTGCGCGACGGAGATTTTCAACAGTTCCGTCTGCTTGATACCGGCGCGGCGCGCCGCGGTAACGAGCCAGTTCAGCGCGCCGGCGCTGAACGCACCGAGCGCGAGCGCCGCGAGGGTTGCCTGCCATGAAATCATCAGCGCGATCGCGGTGTACAACAGCACCTGGATCGCGGCGGCGAGTACGAGTGATCCGTGCAGAAACGCGTGTGATGCGCGCTCCGCCTCGGTCGTGAAGGCGTTTGCGATTTCACCCGTCGGCCGGGTCGTGAAATACCGCCAGCGCGCGGTCATCAAGGCGCTGACGAGCGCGAGACGCAACTCCGTGGCGACGCTGGAAACGGCGTAACCGACCTGGCGGTTCGCGAGCAATACGAGGATGGCTTTCGCCGTGATGCCGCCGACCACGAGCAACAGCAGCGCACCGAGCGTGGGTTCGATCCCGACACCGTGGAGTCCGCTGCGGACGGTTTCGGCGAAGCCCGACGGCTCGCTGTTCGGATCGGGCGCCGCAAGTTCGAGCACGGGGAACAGCGACGACAGGCCGATGCCTTCGGCCACCCCGGCGAGCAGCAGGCACAGCAGCGTAATGCCACTGCGTAAAGGCTGGCTGCGAGCAAAATCGAGCAGAACTTTCATTGCCGAACGCAAACGGTCGGCCGGAGAGCGTACTTTTGCGCCGTCGGGATCATGATTGCGGCGCATGATAACCCACGCGCCCGCCGACCACTAAACACCCGGTGGCGGCCGCGGCCGCGCTTGCCCGCCGGCGTACAACCCGATCCCGCGCGTCATGGCGGCCCGCTATCGCAGCGAGGACCCCGGGCCGCCGTTTCGGACCCGATCCGACCGGGGACGTCGCGACCGCGCAGGTGCGCGAGGCTCGGGGTCGGCGCCGCGGTGCTTGTTCCGTATGGGGCGAATTGGCGATAATCCGGCGGATGCATGCATCGTCCCCGCACTGTTCGCCATGACCGCCCTCGGCTCGCAACACGCAAGTTATCCGCCGCGGGAACGGCCGGTGACGATCACCTTGCCGGTTCACGAGGGCGTTCAGCCCAGCGGTAAACCGCCGGTGCGGATCTTTCTCGGTACGGAACCCGCGCAGTACCGCGCTGAGCGCGTATTCGTCTGGTCCGTCGAACAGCATCGCGATCCGTCCCGCGTGTACGAAATCTCGTTGATGAAACGGCTCACCGGCTTTGACGATCGTCGCTGGCTCACCGGTTTCACGAACTACCGGTTCGCGATCGCGCATTACGCCGGCAGCCGCGGCCGGGCGATTTACAACGACACCGATCAGCTGTATCTCGATGATCCGGCGAAATTGTTCGATCTCGACATGGGTGAGCACGGTTACCTCGCCGTATCGCCGCGCGACACTTCGGTCATGTTGCTCGATTGCGCGCGCATGGCGCGCGTGTGGCCGATCGACAAGGCGAAGCGCTGGCGCAAGAATCGCCTGATCGACCGGGCGCTCGCGGAACCCGCGTGCTATGGCAAGCTCGACGGCGCATGGAATGCGCGCGATCAGGAATATGTCGCCGGTCGCTCAAAACTCATTCATTTCACCACGATCCACAAGCAACCCTGGCGGCCGTTTCCGGATCGTTTCGTGTATCAGCCGAATCCGGCGGCCGAGGTGTTCTTTGCCTGCGAACGCGCCGCGGATGCCGCCGGGTTCCAGGTCTTCACACGCGAGCGGCCGAGTGAATTTCTCGCCGACGCAAAATCACGCACGACCGGCCGCGGCGCGAGCAAGCCGACACCGCCCGTTGCCGCGGCGCTCGATGAACTGAGCGAACGCAGCACCCCGCGATCGGTCCTGTACCTCGACGATTCCGCCGACATCCTCGAAACACTGCCACCGGCGCCGGCAGACCCGGTTGTCCGTCAGCGCAGTGGCCTGTTCCAGTCGCTCGCCGGAGATGGTGCCGACGGCGCGTTCGATGGCGTCGTGTGCATGGCTGACCTTGCGCGGCTGCCGGTCGATGATATTCCCTGGGTGATCGACGAGATTGTCCGCCGCGCGCGTGCATTCGTTTTGCTCGCGATTAACCGGGTCGACGCCGCGCGCGATCCGCGCATTCACCAGGGAACCGTATTGGGCGCCGATTGGTGGGCCGCGCTGCTTGGCATGGCCGCGGCGCGGCATCCTGAGGTTCACTGGTCACTGATGCTCGCGCACGGGGACGATTTTTCCGCCGCGGATACGGAATACCGCCAGGGCGGACGGTTTCTCGGTTCGGATCCGCCGCTCGTGTGGCTGCTCGAGGATCACAAACCGGGGCATACGACGCAGTCGCTCGGGCTCGTCAACGCGCTCGATTGGCCATATCGCCGCATCAAACTCGAATTCGGACCGCTGGCCACGCGGCCAAATTTTCTCCGCGGTCCAACCCTGCGCGGCTTGACGGAGCGCAGCGCGCAGCAATTACGCGCGCCGTGGCCGGATCTCGTCGTCGCGTCCGGGGCGCGCGCAGCGCCGGTTGCGGAATGGATCCGGCGCGCCTCGAAAGGTCGTACACGTACCGTACTCCTCGGGCGCAAGGGCGCGCATCTTGGCAATGAATTCGATTTGTCCGTGGCGCCGGCATACGTCGGCCTGTACCCGGACCCGCGACGGATCGAGACCACGGTACCGCTGACCCGCGTGCGGCAGTCGGAACTCGACGAGGCGGCGCAACGCTGGCTGCCCGTGCTCGGTGCCGCGGCATCGCCGCGTATCGCCCTGCTCGTCGGCGGCGACGACAGTGTGCACGCGCTCGATGCGGAACAGGCACGCCATATGGGCGGCCAGGTGGGAACGCTCGCGCGCAACGCCGGCGGATCGGTCTTCGTGACCACGAGTCGCAGGACCGACACGGATGCGGCGCGCGCGCTCGTCGATGCGCTCGGCAATGTCACCGTGCACTCCTACCACTGGAGCCGTGCGCACACAGCCGACGAGAATCCGTATTTCGGGTACCTCGCGCTGGCCGATATTCTCATTGTCAGCGGTGAGAGCGCATCGATGCTCGCCGAAGCCACGGCAACCGGGAAGCCCGTGTTGATCTATCCGCTGGGCAAGCGCGGCAAGGACACGCACCGGGTGAAATTCCTGCTTGGCCAGGGCGTGTCGGACTGGATCATGCGGCGTGCATTCGCGCGGCCGGTCAACCGTCGCGGCCTCGAACGCCCGCAAACCGGTATCGAATTGTTCTGCGCGAAACTCGCCGCGGGCGGCTGGGTGCGTCCGCATGGCGATATCACGAAGCTGCACGATGCGCTGATTAAACGCGGGGTTGCGCGATATTTCGACGGTGATCTGCCGCAGGGTACGGCGGCGCCGATGAATGAGGCGACGAAGGTCGCCGAGCGCGTACGGTCGTTGATCGGTTTCACCCCGGCCGCGTATCCCGGCGACAGCGCGCCGCGGGACGCCGCGCAGGACGGCAGCGGACCACGGGCCGATTGACGGATTGACGGCTCCCTGGCGCCGGACCGCCACGACCGCGGGTCGATGGACGGCTACGCGGCATGGCGCCCGCGCTTTCGGTGGACACGAACACTCCGCGTACAACACCCGGACGCTCACGCAGCGGCCCGACCCGATCTTCTTCCGCTCTTGCCTGACGTCACCGGCAAGCCCGCGACGTTGCAAATCCGGCGTGCCGTCCCCGGCTCGCGACGCCGGTCGTGCCGCGCGGTGTGATGCTGCCGCTGACACCCGGGTCATCGTTAATTATTTCGCGGCCCGGCCGCTATCGACTATAGCGTGCCGTGGCGGTCGTCACGGTGCCCGCGTGTGGATCGCATGGTGTGTGACAGAAAAATCCTAACTTCTTGTTTCATTGAGCTTATTTCCGAATGCGAACCGAACTCGGCAATGCGACGATTGTTTCGCCGGAGCGATTGGCAAAGCTTCACAATCCCATGAAATTGATTATCGTCGACGATTCCAAGGAGTACATGACGTTACTGCGTCGCATGCTGGCGAACGCAATTCCGGATATCGAAGTGACGGAATACGACCCGGAGCAACAGGGCCGGCCGGGGGTCGATTTCGACTGGAGCCTGTACGACGTACTGCTGATCGACTACCAGCTCGGCCTGCACGAAAACGGGCTCGAATGGATCAAGCACTACCGTGAATCACCCGGATTTCCGCCGTGCATCCTGATGACGTCGATGGGCGACGAATATGTCGCGGCCTCGGCGATCAAGCTCGGTGCGAGCGACTACATCAAGAAAGACGATATCAACACCGACCGGATTGCCGGTCTCGTGCGCTCCGCCGCGGCCGAACGCGCCCGTTCACCGGACGATGAAACCACGCTCGACGCCACGTTCGAGTCACTGCGCGACACGGACAGGACGGTGTTCCGCAAGGTTCGATTCAATCGCAACAACACGCCCGACGGCAAACGGATCGGGTATCGGTTCGTGCGCCTGATCGGGCAGGGCGCCACCTCGCGCGTCTATCTGGCGGAACGCCAGTCCGATCGTATGACGCTGGTCCTGAAAATTATCGATGTATTGTCGATCAAGGAACCGCAGGCCCTGCAGCGCTTCGTCCAGGAGGCCGAACTCGTGGCCGAACTCGACAGTCCGTATGTCGTGAAGTTTCTCGAACACGGATTCACGAAAGATTACGGCTACATCGCGATGGAATTCTTTACCCGCGGCGATCTGAAGCAACGCATCGAACACGGCGTCTCGCTGCCGGACGCGTTGAATTACATTACCCACATCGGGTACGGACTCAGCGCAATCCATGAAGCCGGTATCGTGCACCGCGACCTGAAACCAGGCAACATCATGTTTCGCTCCGACGACAGTCTTGCGATCGCCGATTTCGGCATTTCGAAACGCCTGGACGAAACCGGGGAGTTGACGAAAATGGGCAGCGTGCTCGGCACGCCGAACTACCTGAGTCCGGAACAGGCGCTCGGCAACGCGGTGGACCATCGTTCCGACCTTTACAGCGCCGGTATCGTACTGTTCGAAATGCTCACCGGCACGAAGCCTTTCAGGGCGGAAACCGCCTCCGGGCTCGTCTACCAGCATGTTCATGCGGATATTCCGCAACTGCCGGAAAGCGTGCGCAATTTTCAACCGATCATTGAAATGCTGCTGGCGAAAAACCCGCAGGACCGGTTCGGTTCGGCGCAAGAGTTTCTCGACAGCCTGTCGTCAATCGAGCGCGCATCTCACACCGTGATGTAACGCTGCAACCGAAGCGTGGCGAATCGCGCCGGCGCGAGGTCCTGCTTGAATTCGCGCCGCGGCGCCCCCATGTTCATAGCTCGATAAAGAACAGGCGCGCGCCGCTACCCATGAGCGAAGAACCCGAAATCATCGTCACCCCGAACAGCACCTCGAGCGACGGAATGCCGGCACGTGTCGACGTGCAATTCCCGGAGAAGCTTTTGCTCCTGCCGCTGCAGGCGCGCCCGTTCTTCCCGGCGCAGACGATGCCGATCGTCATCGATGAGCAGCGCTGGTCGCGTACCGTAGAGCAGGTCGGCAACACCTCGCACCATCTCGTGGGTCTCGTGCTCGCGAACAATGCGTCGGATCGCATGCCGACGCGGGATGACTTCGCGTCGATGGGAACCGTCGTGCGGGTGCATAACGCGATCCGTGGCGAAGGCAAGATCCAGTTTATTGCCGAAGGCCTGCGGCGGTTTGAAATCAAGCACATCACGAGCGACAAGGCGCCGTTCATCGCGCAGGTTGACTATCCGCCCACCGAAGAGCCGATCACCCAGGAGATTCGTGCCTACGCGCTCGCGATCATCAACAAGATCAAGGAATTGTTACCGCTCAACCCGCTGTACAAGGAAAACGTGCGCGCCTACCTCGATCGCTTCAATCCCGACGATGCGTCGCCGCTGGCGGATTTCGCGGCGGCGCTGACGAGCGCTTCGGCCGAGAACCTGCAGGAAGTACTCGATACCGTACCGTTGTTGCGTCGTATGGAGCACGTCATGTTGCTCGTGCAGCACGAACTCGAGGTGGCCGGGCTGCAAACGGAAATCCGCCAGAAGGTCGAAGAACGCGCGAGTCAGCATCAACGCGAATTCTTTCTGAAGGAACAACTGAAGGAAATCCAGAAAGAACTGGGGATTTCGAAAGACGACAAAACCGTCGAACTCGAAGAGTTCGCGGCGCGACTCGTCGATTGTGAAGTCCCGCCCGCGGCACAGCAGCGTATCGACCAGGAGATGCAGAAATTCTCGTTTCTCGAACCCGGATCGCCGGAATACGGGATGACCCGCAACTACCTCGACGTGTTGACGGACCTGCCGTGGGACAGGAACTCGGCCGATAACCTCGACCTCGTACGGGCACGCGAGATACTCGACCGCGACCACGAAGGCCTCGACGACGTGAAAGATCGCATCGTGGAATTCCTCGGGGTCGGCGCGCTCAAGGGTGAGATCGCGGGATCGATTATCTGCCTCGTGGGCCCGCCCGGTGTCGGCAAGACGTCGATCGGACGGTCGGTTGCCGACGCGCTCGGGCGCGAGTTCTATCGCTTCAGTCTCGGCGGTATGCGCGATGAGGCGGAGATCAAGGGACACCGGCGAACGTACATCGGCGCAATGCCCGGTAAATTCATCCAGGCGATACGCGAAACCGGCGTGTCGAATCCCGTCATCATGCTCGACGAAATCGACAAGGTCGGTAACTCGTTCCAGGGTGATCCGGCATCCGCGTTGCTCGAAGTGCTGGATCCCGAGCAGAACGCTTCGTTCCTCGATCATTATCTCGATGTGCGTTTCGATTTATCGAACGCGCTGTTTATCTGCACCGCGAATCAACTCGACTCGATCCCGCGCCCCTTGCTCGACCGGATGGAGGTGATTCGCCTGTCGGGATACATCACCCAGGAGAAGGTGAGTATCGCGAAACGTCACCTGTGGCCGAAGCAGCGGCGTAAAGCCGGGTTGACGGCAAAACAGGTTACGGTATCCGACGCTGCGATCCGTGATATCGCCGAGAATTACGCGCGCGAGGCCGGCGTGCGTAACCTCGAAAAGCAGCTCGGGCGGATCGCGCGCAAGGTCGTCGTGAAGGTACTTGCGGACAGCAAGGCCAGGGTGAAGATCACCCCGGCGAATCTTGCCGAATATCTTGGTCAGGCCGTCTTTCGCAAACAGTCGCCACAACGCGGGATCGGTATTGTTACGGGACTCGCGTGGACGGCGATGGGCGGGGCCACGCTCGACGTCGAAGCGACCCGCGTGCACACGAGTTCGCGTGGGTTCAAGCTCACGGGGCAGCTCGGCGAGGTGATGCGGGAATCTGCGGAGATCGCCTACAGCTACATCAGTTCAAACCTCGAAGCTTTCGGCGGTGAAGCCGGTTATTTCGATGACGCGCTGATTCATATTCACGTGCCTGAAGGCGCGACACCGAAAGACGGTCCGAGTGCCGGCGTTACGATGGCGACGGCTCTGCTGTCGCTCGCGCGCGGCCAGCAAATGCGCCGCGCTTACGCCATGACCGGCGAACTCACACTAACCGGCCGGGTGCTGGCCATCGGTGGGGTGCGGGAGAAGATCGTCGCGGCGAAACGCAACGGAATCAAACACGTAATCCTGCCGGCGGCGAACGCCGGCGATTACGCGGAACTTCCGGAATATATTCGCAAGGGTATGCAGGTGAGTTTCGCGGAAGACTACCGCGACGTCGCGGATCTCGTGTTCAAGTAATCCGCGACACCGTACGAACCCGGTGCCGCGGATCGGGCCGTCCCGAAGACGGCGCGTTCTTACATCGCTTCGAGTTTGCTCTTCAGGCTCGCGATTTCCTTTTCGATCATGGCGACCTGTTCGGAATCGGAGACATCCTCGAGCAACGACTCCCAGCCGGCGAGCGATTTCTTCAGCATGAACTCGATTTCGTCCTTGCTGTGATCGATCATTTTCGTGGCGCCGTCGGCACTCATCATCGGGGCCGGTTCGGCGGCCGGCGCCGCAGCGGAAGCCGGCGCGGCGGCCGGTGCTGCCGCGGCTGGCGCTGCTGCTTCGCCCGAAGCCGCTGGCGCCGCGGGTGCCGCTGCCTTGTTGCCTCCGGCGTCATCTTTCCCGCAGCCGGCGATAAGCATCGCTGCGACGAGCAGCGCGAATGTCGTGGAATATTTCATTATTTGAGTCTCCCCCTCTTCGGTGCTGTTTTGCCACTTATTGTGTCTCACCGTTACCGGAGGCGCAAAACAAGGCAGGTGTGTGGACTACACGGCAACGGTTACGAGCGTTGGATTATGGCAGTGCGGAGCAATTCGCGCACGCGCAGCGCGAATTCGGGCAACGCCATGGCCGCAAGCACCATCGCGACGAGGTTCATCGCGGCGACGATGCCGAAGACACCGGGAATGCTCACGCCGAGCCTGAACAGGGCAACCGTGAACGCGGCCGACACGACCATGAACAGCGCGTTCATCACGTTCAGCGCGGCCATAACCCGGGCGCAACGCGCGGACTCGACGCGCGCCTGCAGCGCGGCATACAGGGGCACGATGAACAACGCGCCAAAGGCGCCGATCAGGGTTAAATCAACAAAAGCGCGCGCCGCCGGCAGATGCAGGAAAAACGTCCCGATCCCTAACGTTGCGGCCGGAGTCCGCGGGTGGCCGATGAGGAAAAAATCGGCCGCGAACACGGAAATTCCGACGCACGCGAGCGGTACGAGTCCGAGTTCGATACGCCCGCGGGAAAAGCGTTCGCACAACAGCGACCCGGTACCGATCCCGAGCGTAAACGCGACGTTCAGCAGGGTTACCGCCTGTTCATCGGCCAGCAACAGCTCCTTGCCATAGGTCGGTACCATGCTGAGAAACGTCGCGCCGAGAAACCAGAACCAGGAGATCGCGAGGATCAGGGTCAGGATTTCGCGGTTCGCGAACGCGTAGCGCAATAGCCGGAACGTCGCCTGCGGCAGGTTCCAGTTGATTTTCACCGCCGGGTCCGAGGGGGCAGCCGGTGGAATGAACTGCGCCGCGATCCATCCGGAAACCGCGAGCGCGACGATGCAGGCCACGACGGGTACGGGGCCGAGACCTTCCACCGCGGCGAGCATACCGCCGGTAACCGCCCCGAGCAGAATCGCGGCATACGTACCGAGCTGGATCAGGCCATTGCCACCGGTCAGTTCCGCCTCGCGCAGGTGCTGCGGCAGGATGCCGTACTTCAACGGACCGAAAAACGTCGATTGCATGCCCATCGCGAACAGTACGCACAGCAGGAAGGCTGTGTGCTCGAGCCAGAAACCGATCGCGCCGGCAGCCATTACGAGTATTTCGACGAACTTGACCCGCCGGATGATGGTCGCTTTTTCGCACTTGTCGGCGATTTGACCGGCGAGAGAGGAGAACAAAAAGAACGGCAGGATAAAAATTCCGCCACTGATGACGACGAGCGAGCGGGCGTCGATGCCACTGCGATCGGCAATCGTGAACGTAATGAAAATGATCAGCGCAAAGCGGAACACGTTGTCGTTGAACGCGCCGAGAAACTGGACGATGAACAGCGGCAGGAAGCGCCGCGAGCGCAACAACTGAAACTGGCTCATCGTGATTCGGGTTCCGCCCGTCGACTGGTGTGGCACGTGCAGGTGTTCGGCAGGGCGCTGGCGGACAAGCGCGCTATACTCTGAAGCGCTGTCTCTTCTTCGCCAGGCTGTGTGCCATGTCCATCGTAACCCAACTTGATTTCCTGAAATACCGGCGGACGAAAATCGTCGCCACGATCGGACCCGCGAGCGCGGATCCGGCGACAATTCACGCCTTGATCAACGCCGGGGTCGGCGTGTTCAGGATCAATATGTCGCACGGCGCGCATGCGTCGCACCGCGCGGCTATCGCGGCGATACGCGAAAGCGCGGCAGCGCTCGAAGTGCACACGGCCATCCTCGCGGATTTGTGTGGCCCGAAAATCCGCACCGGCAAGTTTGCCGGCGGGGCGATCGAACTGGAGGCCGGTGCCGAAGTCACGGTTACCTCGCGGGACGTGCTCGGCGACACGGGCATCATTCCGTCGCAATACGAATCGCTCCCGCGCGACGTGGCGCCGGGCAACCGCATCCTGCTGAACGACGGCGCCGTCGAACTCGAGGTGTTGCGCATCGACGGACCGGATATCGGGTGTCGCGTTGTCGCCGGCGGGCCGGTCGGCGATCACAAGGGCATCAACCTGCCGGGGGTGGATGTTTCCGCCCCGTCGCTGACGGCAAAGGACCGCGAGGATGCGGCGTTCGCGCTCGCCGAGGACGTTGATTTCATCGCCCTGTCGTTCGTGCGATCCGCGGCCGATATTCAGCAACTCGTTGATGTTGTCGCCACCGCCGAGCACCCGCCGATGCTGATCGCGAAAATCGAAAAGCCCGAAGCACTGGATAACAACGCGGAAATTCTCGCGCTCGCCGACGGCATTATGGTTGCGCGCGGCGACCTCGGCGTGGAACTCTCACCCGAACAGGTACCGATTGCGCAGCACCAGTTGATCAACCTCGCGATCGAAGCGAACAAACCGGTGATCGTGGCGACGCAGATGCTCGAGTCCATGATCGAGAATGCGCGCCCGACGCGCGCGGAAGTGACGGACGTGTCCACGGCCGTGGCGAGTGGAACGGATGCCGTCATGCTGAGTGGTGAAACCGCTGTCGGCCGCCATCCCGTCCGGGCCGTCGCGATGATGGATCGGGTTGCGCGCCAGACCGAGAGCTACCACTGGCACCTCGAAGCGCCGGCGCGGCATGAACAAACGCGCCGCCGGCGCGGGACCGTTGCGTTTGGCAAGGCGATCGCGAACGCGGCGGCAAGCCTCGTCGCCGACATGGGTGCGCGCGCCGTACTCGTGATTTCCAACCAGGGTATGAGCGCGGCCACGATCAGCGCGGCACGCCCGGAAGCGCCCGTGATCGCGATTTCGCGCAGCGCGCGAACGTGCCGACGTATGAATCTGATGTGGGGGGTGGTGCCACACCTCGACCGCGCGGTCGGCAAGGAAAATCCGACCGCCGTCGCGCGCCGTGTTGCACGTGAACTGGGGGTCGCCGCGCCGGGCGATCGCGTCGTGCTGGTGCGGGGATTCCATGCCGAGACCGAAATGAATACACCGTCGGTGACGTTGTTGACGGTGTGATAACCGTACCGGTCGGCGGGTAACGGTAGATTCTTGTCCGGAGTAAGGACGGGTGAGGTCCGGGGCGGATGCCTGGCCGGGCCTGGCCTGGGGTCCGTTTACTGCGAAGTGTGGGTGACGGAGGCGAGGCGGGTGGGTACGACGACGGGGTGCATCGCGGAGGCAATCTGTTCGAGCCAGGTGCCGCCACGGCGGTCCTTGGCGAGTGCCGCGATGATGTAGCGGTAGCCGCCCGGCGCTTCGACGAGCGCGCTGTCGGCGTGAAAATCGCGCCACGTGCCGGACTTGCGATAAATCCTGACCCCATCACGGCCTGCCAGCCCTTTGACGAATTTATGCTTGATACCCGGCTTCGACAGCATTTCTTTCATCACCCGGCTGAGGCGCGGACTCGTCAGTTGCCCGGTTTCGAGCATGTAGTAGAAACGCGCCGTCTGCATCGCCGTCGCGCCGTGGGAGATGTTGTGCAGCGGGTCGCGCTGAAATGCGCTGCCGGTGGCGTATTCCTTGCCAACCCACAGGCCGCCGTTGACGAGCGGATCGTAGAGGCGGAAGCGATCCGATTTGAGGATCTGGTTGACCCGCATCTTGCCGACCCGATTCAGCATCAGGGTCGCATCGCTGTTCGATGACTTGCGGATCATGCGGGTCAGTGAGCCGGTCGTGTTTTCGTCGAGCTTCAGCTTGCCGCGTTCGATTTCGACGAAAGCACCGAGCAGGATGCCGATTTTCGGCAGGCTCGCGGCGTACATCATGTGATCGCCATTGATCGACGCAACGCGCGGGTCGTCCGGGTTGCTGATGTCGACGAGCGCGAGGCACAGGTCGCGGCGCTTCACCGCGGCGCTCAGACCGAGACGGTCGAGTTGACGTTCTACTGCCGTTTGCAGGGTGGGGTCGTAGCTTTCGCGCAGCGACGGCGCGCCATCGAAACCGTCGGCACAAACGTGTGCCGAAAGCAGTAGCCCGAAAGCTACCGCAATTATGCTACGGTAATCCCCCATAAGGCACCGACTCTACCACCATATTGCGCGAACTGGCAATTATTTATAGCGCTTTCATGCCTCCGAACTTGAGCCCCAATCCGACCCGTTCACCGGGATCACATCTGCTGCAGCGATCGCTGGCCCTGTTCGCGAATTTCTTCCTGATTATCCTCGCGTATTACCAGGTGAAAGCGGCATCGCGTTCATTGCTGATCGAGTTCGGTGGTGCCGGGTCTTTTCCTTATGCCTGGGTATACTCGGCCGTCGTCCTGACGGCCCTGATCGGCTTCTATCACCGCATCGTCGCGCGCTACTCGCGCGCCCGCGTCGTGCTCGGATCGCTGCTGTTGTTTGCCGCCGCGCTGATCGGATTTCGCCTGCTGCTGGGCCAGAAAAACATGTTCGCGGCGCTGTCGTTCTATATTTTCGTCGACATCTTCAGCGTCGTACTCGTCGAGCAATTCTGGAGCCTGACGAATTCGATCACGGATACCGAGGAGGGCCGCAAGAGCTACTGGTTCGTCGGCACCGGCGGGCTCCTCGGTGGCGTTGCGGGCGGCGTACTGGCGAGCTATCTCGTCGAGCACACGCCGCTCGCGACCGCCGATCTGTTGTATACCTGCGCCGTATTACTGCTCGTGACGTTCGCGCTCAACGTGACCATGTGGCGGGCCGGCATGTATCGGGAAGTGTCGGTGAAAACAGTCGCGCCCGCGGTAACGCCGGACTGGCGCGGGCTCGTCGCGAACCGCTACGTGTTGTTGATTGCCGCCATCGTATGCCTGTCGCAACTGGCGCAGCCGATCATCGAGTTCCAGTTTATTTCCTCGATCGAACGTGCGGGTATGGCGCTCGATCGACGTACCGCGTTCATCGCCGAATTTTTCAGTATCATGGGCCTCGTATCGATCGGCGTGAACATCGTGTTCACCCCGCTCATTCATCGTTACATCGGTATCTTCGCGGGACTCGCGGTACAACCGCTGCTGATTTCGCTGTGTTCGTTCGGATTCTTTCTGCATACGAGCCTGCTGAACGCCTCGGTCATGAAAGCGGCGGACCGAGGGTTGTCTTATTCGATTAACCGGGCTTCCAAGGAATTGCTGTACATCCCCGTCGATCCGGTGCAGACCTACCAGGCGAAAGCGTGGATCGACATGCTCGGTTACCGTGTGTTCAAGGTACTCGGGTCCGGCCTGATCCTCGTCGCGACCCAGTGGCTGCCGGTACGTCTTGATATCGGTGAGCTGTCGTTTATCACGTTCGTAATCTGTGCGGTGTGGTTACTGACCATCGCGGCCCTGTCACGGTCCTACGGGCGCCTCGTCGCCGCAAGCTGACGCATGAATTCCGAAACCAGCGCTCACGGAACGCGCGCGGCCACGCTGTTCGCGCTCGCTTCGGCGACGCTCATGATCGCGCACCAGGTTGCCGGTAAAGCCACGCGCGACGCGGTATTCCTGTCGCACTTCGATGTAACGGAGCTGCCGAAAGTCGTCATCACCGCGGCGATCCTGTCGATGGTCGCGGTCGTCCTCATGTCGCGCCTGCTCGTGGTCTACGGGCCCTGGCGCGTGATCCCGAGTGCATTCGGGGTGAGCGCGGTGCTGTTCATCGCAAACTGGTGGTTTTTCGACGTCGCCGCCGAAAAGGTCGCGATCGCGCTGTACCTGCAGATGGCGATCTTCGGTGCGGTATTGATCAGCGGATTCTGGTCGGTCGTGAACGAACGCTTCGATCCGCATACGGCGAAACACACGATCGCGAGGGTTGCCGCCGCCGCGACGCTCGGCGGGGTGCTCGGCGGATTCATCGTCGGCCGGGTCGCCTCGGCGCTCGATGTTCGCTCCATGTTGATCGTGCTCGGTGTTCTCCACCTCGCCTGCGCGTACAGCGTACGTTCGATTGGCGAATCGCGGCGCGGCCAGCGAACCGAGCGCCAGCCGGAACTGCAATCGGGTATCGAACTGCTCGTGACGAACCGCTATCTGCAACTGATGGCGCTGCTGATGGTGCTCGCGGCGGTGCTCGCCGCGCTTGTCGACTACGCGTTCAAGGCCGCCGCGGTCGACCGTTTTACGAGCGGTGAAGAACTCGTCACGTTTTTCGGCCAGTTTTACGCGGCCGTCGGGGTACTGACGTTTCTCGTCCAGTCCGCGCTCGGGCCGCGGGTGCTGAAAAACTACGGCATCGGCATCACGCTCGCGGCGATGCCGGCGGTTGCGCTCGGCGCCGGGCTCGTCAGTATCGCGACGTTCACGAAGTTCTGGTCCGTGGTCGCGGTGCGTGCCGGTCAGGTCGCGTTCGCGAACTCGTTTTTCCGCTCGGCATTCGAATTGCTCTACACGCCGCTGCCGGCACCGACGAAGCGACCCACGAAGACGATCATCGACGTCGCCTCCGATCGGCTCGGCGACGTCATCGGCAGCGGGATCCTGCTCGCCTTGCTCGCGATATCCCCGGCGCTGCCGACTTCGGCAGTGATTGTCATTGCGATCGTCGCGGCGGGCCTGACCCTGCTCGTCGTGCGCGCGCTGTATCGTGGTTACGTCGACCAACTCGCCACCCGCCTGCGCCGTGGCGCAATCGCCCTGACCGAAGACCAGGTCGTCGACGCGACGACCCGGCGTACGCTGGCAGAAATGACGTCGGCATCGGAGCGCGAAGTACTCATGGAGAAGATCCGTGAAATGCGCGCAAGCCGCGAAGTGAGCAATACCGGGTATGCGGACGACAACATCTACAGCGTGCAGTTCGCGAACGACACGGTCGATCCGGACGGGGTCCGCGAGCTGAGCGTCGCGATCACGGATCTGCTGTCCGGTGACCCGGCGCGCATCGAGCGCAGCCTGTCGAGCCCGCAGCTCGACGCGCGTCTCGTGCCGTTTCTCGTGCCGCTACTCGCAAACGACGAAATCGCCGAGGACATTCGCATGGAATTGCGCTGGAAGGCGCCGCAGGCGATCGGCGCGTTGACGGATGCATTACTCGATCCGGACCTGCCACTCCTTGCCCGCCAGCGGATCCCGAGCGTACTCGAAGTTACGCACAACCCGCGCGCCGTGTCCGCACTCGTGCTCGGCCTGATGGATGACGAGTTCAATGTGCGCTACAGCTGTGCACGGGCATTGGCGCGTATGAACGAGCGCGACGCATCGTTGAAGATCGGTACGTCGGTTGTCTACGCCGCCGTCGAACGCGAAGTATCGGTCGACCGGGCCGAGTGGGAGTCGCGTCAGCTCGAGACGGAAATCTCGATGCCGACGGGGATGGTCTCGGGTGCCTTGTCCGCCGATCCGCGCATCGATTACAGCATGGAGCACGTGTTCACATTGTTGAGCCTGATCCTCGACCACGATGCGCTGATGCTGTCGCGCCATGCGGTGTCGAGCTCCGACCGGAATCTTCGCGGTACCGCGCTCGAATACCTTGAAAACGTGTTGCCGGAAAACGTCCGCCAGGGACTCTGGCCCCACTTCGGCGAGCCGGCGCCGCAGCCCCGACGCAAGACCGAAAACAGCTTGCCGCCGTCGCCGGCGCGCGATGCCGGTACAAAACCGTCCTGAACCCGGGGAGAAATTCCCGCTGAGAACTGCGTCGGCGCACGCGCTTCGCCGCGCGAACCTGCCACAGCGGCCAGCGATGACGTACGGCCCGCGGTCGTCTAGCGCAATTTACGCACTGCCGCGACAAGCATCGCGACCACGAGATAGGCGATGACAATCGCGAGCAGCGCGAACTTGATGCCCGCGCAGGTGAATGCGAGCGTGGCGGCGGGGTCGTTTGCGCTGCCGTTCAATTGCGCCAGCAGCGCGATGTTTTCAACCGCATCGAATGCGGCGGCGGCCCAGGCGGCGTGCACGCAGGAACGGCCGGTAGCCGCGTGCAGCGGGACCGCGCGTGCGGCCCGCCGACACCACAGGCCGAACAAGGTGCCGTAAACCACGAGAAACGGGAAATCGATGACGAGATTGAGCAACGCCGCTGCCTGCCCGGCGCTACCCCAGCTGTCGAGTATGCGCGCCGCGGTCGCACCCGTGCCGGCAAGCTGCAACGAGACGATACCGAGCGGTGCGGTAGCGTTGACGAGGGCCGCGCCGCTGTAGGCGAGCATCGTCGTCAGGAGCACGAAAGCCACGAGCAACAGACGCATGGCGAGGGCCTGCGACACTATGGTGAGGTTTCCGGACGCGGTTGAAGTTTGCCGTCGAGCAGGCGACGCAGGCGATTGATACCGCCCAGCGGGGCGTGCACCGTGAGCGCCTGCCAGGGACTGAACCCGGTTGCACAATCGGCCGTCGGCAGCGCTTCGTCACCGAGCACAATGAGTGCAACCGGCTCGAACGGGCTCAGCGCTTCATCCCAGGCGACGCTCGCGTCTTCGATCGGCATGCTCGCCGGATCGCTCTGGAATTGCAGCATGAATTCGAAACACGCGGCACCCGCGATCGGCGCGCACGACCGTGCGGCGTATTTCACCGCATGCCGATCACCGAAGCGGTACGGCAGCATGCTCCACCAGCGCGCCGGCGGCGATGATTTGCCGCTGCCGCCGGTCGGCCGCGCGAGGTAGTTCGTGATCGCCGCGGCATAGGCTGCGGCGTCGGCGTACGGAAACACAGGTTGCGTACCGAGGATGAAATCGTGTGTGCGCGCGGCGGCATCGGCTTCGCGGACGAACTCGCCGTCAACCCCGAACAGCCGGATCGCCAGTGCCGGGCCGACCCGCGCCGGATCCGTTGCCGGGGCGAACGCCGTAGGGACGCGGACGTGCGCCGGGTACTGTTTACCGGGTTGAAACAGGCCCACCGCGAGCCCCGGATCGAGGTTGTCGACGACGGTAAATGTCGCCGCCACGCAACGTCCGGAGTCGGTCGCTGCGGGCGTCGCGCCGGCAAGCGCGCGGCTGACGGCGGCGAGCGCCGCGCTTTCATTTTCGGGCACGCGCTCGAAGCCCAGCGGTGGTGCCTGGCTGCGCGGTGCGCCGCGCAACAAAAAAATGAGCACGATCGCGACGGCGATCAGGCAGGTGATAACGATGTTCGTGCGCGTACGCATGTCGTGTTCCGTCGTCGCGCGTCGGGCGAGCGTCCCGGGCGGGTTAAACCTGCGAAATTACGCGGCATCGCCCCCTCGGATCGAGGGGGAGAGACCGCGGATGAGGTGCAGGCCGTGACCCCGACCCGCGAAGTCCGGCGGGTTCAGCATTGGCCATGCACCACTAGAACGGGATGTCGTCGTCGAAATCGTCCATCGGCGGTTCCGTCGAACCTGCCCCTGCCCCTGCCGCGGCGGCGGCCGGTTGGCGGGCCTGGCCCGAGCCGGATTCGTAATTGTCGCCACCGCCACCGCCGCCACTCCGCCCGCCGAGCATCTGCATCTCGTTGGCGACGATTTCCGTCGTGTAGCGGTCGTTACCGTCGCGATCCTGCCATTTGCGGGTTTGCAGGCGACCTTCGATATACACCTGCGACCCTTTCTTCAGGTACTCACCGACGATTTCCGCGAGGCGGCTGAAAAACACGACCCGATGCCATTCCGTGCGTTCCTGTTGTTCACCCGATTCCTTATCGCGCCACGACTCGGCGGTTGCCAGACGGATGTTCGCCACGGCGCTGCCGTTGGCGGTGTAGCGAACCTCGGGGTCGGCGCCGAGATTGCCGATCAGCGTGACTTTGTTGACTCCGCGTGCCATTTGCTCACTCCTTCTTACTCTGGTTGTTCAAGCTTCCGTGCTTGGGGCGTGACCGGGGCGGTTGTGTCCGCGACCACCGGTTGTCACAGACCCCGATTCTACCGAAGCGGCGCGTCCGCGCCAGTTTCCACGGCTGCCGGCAAGGGCAGGCGACCGAGCATCGATTGCAGCAGCCAGAACGTGCCGACGACGGCCATGCCGGCGAAGACGAGGCGGTAGCCCGCGACGTTCGCGATCGCGCCGCCGAGGACCCCGCCGGCAAACATGCCGATGAACTGCGCGGTCGCGTACGTGCCGAGCGCCGAGCCACGACTCGCGGCCGGCGCCGCGCGCGACACCATGCTCGGCAGCGACGCTTCGAGGAAGTTGAAACCGGCGAAAAATGCGGTCAGGGCGACACCGATCACGAGCAGATTTGCCGGCACGAGCCACAAGCCGAGCTCACCGATGACGACGAGCGCGACGGCGCAGCGATACAGCGTGTCGGCGAGGCCATCGCGGTGCGACAGCATGATCATCGGTACGACGATCAGCAGGGAGCAGCCGAGCACGGGCAGATACGTCGCGTAGTGCTCCGCTACCGGGATCCCGGCGCCGGTCTGCAACAGCACCGGGATCGAGACAAAGCTCGCCGCGAGGATTCCGTGCAGGCAGAACACGCCGATATACAGCGACAGCAACCCGGGGCTGCGGGCGCGTTCGGCGTGAGCCGGCGCCGCCGCCGGCGCGGCGGGTGCGATCGGATCCGGGACGGCGAACCAGAGCAGGGGCTGCGCCGCGAGGCCGAGCGCCGCGGACACCCAGAACAAGCCGCTGAGCCCGATTAAGCCATCGATCACGGGCCCGAGCACGAATGCAGCGGAAAACGAGATCCCGATACTGATGCCGATCAGGGCCATGACCTTCGTGCGGTGCTGTGGCCGGGTGACATCGGCGGCGAGCGCGAGTATCGAGCCGGAGATCGCCCCTGCGCCCTGCAGCGCGCGCCCGATGATCACGACCGCGATATGCGAACTCGAGGCGGCCAGCATGCCGCCGCCGGCAAAGACGAGCAGCCCCGTCGCGATGACCGGTTTGCGTCCACGGCGGTCGGACCAGCGTCCCATCGGGATCTGCATCGCGGCCTGCGTCAGGCCGTAAATGCCCAGCGCGAGGCCGATCAGCAACGGGGTGGCGGCAATCAGGCGGTCGGCGTACAGCGCGAGGACGGGCAGCAGCATGAAGAGACCGAGCATGCGCAGGAAAAAAATCGCCGCGAGCGCGATACCTGCGCGTATCTCTCGACGCTCCATTCGGTCTGAATTTGTCACGTTTAGCGGTTTGTCCCGGGGCGGAAAAAGGCCGTATAGTACTCCATTGATCTTCTGCTCCTGACGGACCCCGCTCCCAGACGTTTAATGGATACAATTTATCTTCGCGGCGCGCGAACGCACAACCTGCAGAATGTCGACCTTGACCTGCCGCGTGACAAACTGATCATCGTCACGGGACTGTCCGGATCCGGTAAATCCTCGCTCGCATTCGACACGATATACGCCGAAGGGCAACGCCGTTACGTCGAATCGCTGTCGGCCTACGCGCGGCAGTTCCTGTCGATGATGGAAAAGCCGGACATCGATCATATCGAAGGGCTGTCCCCGGCGATCTCGATCGAACAGAAATCGACGTCCCACAACCCCCGTTCGACGGTCGGTACGATCACGGAAATCTACGACTATCTGCGCCTGTTGTACGCGCGGGTCGGGGAGCCGCGCTGTCCCGATCACGGCGAGATTCTCGAAGCGCAGACGATATCGCAGATGGTCGACCAGGTTCTCGCCCTGCCGCAAGGGAGCCGTCACATGCTGCTCGCGCCGGTCGTGCGCGGACGCAAGGGCGAGCACGTACAGGTATTCGATTCGCTGGCGCGGCAGGGCTTCGTCCGCGCGCTCGTGGACGGCGAAGTCATCATGCTCGACGACCCGCCGACCCTCGACCTGCGCAAAAAGCACGATATCGACGTCGTGGTCGATCGCTTCAAGGTGCGCGAAGACCTGAAGCAGCGTCTCGCGGAATCGTTCGAAACCGCGATCGAACTCGGCGAGGGCGTTGCGCGGGTCCGCTCGATCGACAATGACGATACCGCGGAAATCCTGTTCTCGGCGCGTTTTGCCTGCCCGCAATGCGGTTACAGCATCGCCGAACTCGAGCCGCGCCTGTTCTCGTTCAACAATCCGAGCGGCGCATGCAGTCGGTGCGACGGGCTCGGCGGCATCCAGTATTTCGACGAGGCGCGCGTCGTTCAGCGTCCGGAACTGAGCCTGCCGGCGGGCGCCATCCGCGGCTGGGATCGCCGGAACGCCTACTACTACCAGTTGATCACGGCGCTCGCGAAGCATTACGACTTCGACCTCGACACGCCGTTCAACGAGCTGTCCGCCGCGCACCGCAACGTGATTCTGCACGGCAGCGGCAAGACGAAAATCGAGTTCTCGTATTTTCGCTCCGGTGGTAATACCTACACGCGCAAACATCCGTTCGAAGGCGTACTGCCGAACATGGAACGACGTTATCGTGAAACGGAATCAAACGTCGTACGTGAAGAACTCGCGCGTTACATGGGGACGAAGAACTGTCCTGACTGTAACGGCAACCGGTTGAACCGCGCGGCGTCGAACGTGTTTGTCGCCGACCGCCGTCTGCCGGAAATCGCGAGCATGCCGATCGGCGCCGCGCAGAAATTTTTCAGCACGCTGGAGTTGCCCGGGCACCGCGGTGAAATCGCGGCGAAAATCGTCAAGGAAGTGCAGCTCAGACTGCAGTTTCTCGTTAACGTCGGACTCGACTACCTCACGCTCGACCGCAGCGCCGACACGCTGTCCGGCGGCGAAGCGCAGCGTATTCGCCTCGCGAGCCAGATCGGCGCGGGGCTCGTCGGTGTCATGTACATCCTCGACGAGCCGTCGATCGGCCTGCATCAACGAGACAACACGCGGCTGCTGAACACGCTGACGCACCTGCGCGATCTCGGCAACACCGTAATCGTCGTCGAACACGATGAAGAAGCGATCCGCGCCGGCGACTACGTCGTCGATATGGGACCCGGCGCCGGAGTCCACGGCGGCCACGTCGTGGTGCAGGGCACGCCGGAGGAGGTCGCGGCCTGCTCCGAGTCGCTGACCGGACAGTACCTGTCGGGGCGTCGCAAGATCGAAATTCCCGAACAGCGTCATCCGGTCGACGACCAGCGGATATTCCGTCTGCTCGGCGCGAGCGGCAATAATCTGAAATCCGTCGACCTGGAAATCCCGGTGGGTTTGATGACCTGCATCACGGGAGTGTCGGGATCCGGCAAGTCCACGCTCGTAAACGACACGCTCTACCATCTGACCGCGCGCGAGCTGAACAAGGCATCGCACGAGGTTGCGCCGTATCGCGAACACGAAGGGCTGCAGTTCTTCGACAAGGTCGTCGATATCGACCAGAGCCCGATCGGGCGCACACCGCGGTCGAATCCGGCCACGTATACCGGCCTGTTCACCCCGATCCGCGAGTTGTTCGCGTCCACGCCGGAAGCGCGCGCCCGCGGCTACAAGCCGGGGCGTTTCAGTTTCAACGTCAAGGGCGGGCGCTGCGAGGCGTGCCAGGGCGACGGCGTGATCAAGGTTGAGATGCATTTCCTGCCGGACGTGTATGTGTCCTGCGATGTGTGCAAAGGGAATCGCTACAATCGTGAAACGCTCGAAATTCTGTACAAGGGCAAAAGCATCAGCGAAGTCCTCGACATGACGGTCGAGGAAGCCGTGAATTACTTCGCGGCGATTCCGACGGTTTATCCGAAACTCAAAACCCTGCTCGATGTCGGCCTGTCCTATATCCGGCTGGGCCAGAACGCGACGACGCTTTCGGGCGGCGAAGCGCAGCGCGTGAAACTCGCCCGCGAGCTGTCGAAACGCGACACCGGTAAAACGTTGTATATCCTCGACGAACCGACGACGGGACTGCACTTCTACGATATCGAACAATTGCTGAAAGTCCTCCACCGACTGCGCGACCACGGCAATACGATCGTCGTCATCGAGCACAATCTCGATGTGGTGAAGACGGCGGACTGGGTTGTCGATCTCGGACCGGAGGGCGGCAGCGGCGGTGGCGAGATCATCGCGACCGGCACGCCGGAACAAATCGCCGAACATCCGCGTTCCTATACCGGTGAATATCTCGCGCCGTTGCTCGGCGACCGGGTCGGCCGGACGAAGAAACGTTCCGCCTAGGTTTCCGCCGCGGGCGGGTGCTAGATCGCGATCTGGCGGCCAAGTCCGTAACCGAACAAGACGATAACCGGGATCTGCGCGAGCAGTTCGACGACGTGGGCGGTCACCCGATCATAACCCTGTGTATCGTGCCGGCCGTCGACCCATGCGCCGATCGCCCGCCCGAGATGCCCGCCAAGCCGGTGGCCGGTGTAGGAGACGATCAGCATTGCCAGCAACACGTCGAGCCCCGGCCACAGCGAGGCCGTGGTAATGCCGAGATACGTCGTCAGCCAGAAGAAAAAGTAACCCGCCGCGAGACATCCCTGCAGCGGCAGTACGAACTCGGGATGTTTGCTGAACCCGGGGAGCAGCGAGGCGACGAAGCCGGCGAAGAACAGGTTGCCGATCACGGTATTGAGCCGCGCTTCGCTGCCCGTCAGGAGTTCGACGACCGATGGCGCGACGCGCAGTCCGAACAGGCCGGGATAGGCGAGGTAGACGAAAACGACGAGCGTAATCGCGCGCAGCAGCGGCGAGAAAAATCGATCCCAGCTCCATTGCATCGCCGGGTTGTCGCTGAACGAGCGATGCAGTCGTGACTCGAGGAACGGTTCGGCGAGTGCGAGCACCGCGTACACGGCGATCGCGATCCAGACCCCGCCGCTCGCGAAAATATTCTGCAATGACACAGTCTGAAAGCGCTCTCCGGGCTAGGCCGGCTGGCGGGCAGGCGCCGCGGGAATCGCGGCATCAGCCCGGGTGGACGTGTTCCCATGTGCAATCCCGCCGATCCGTACAGCATAATAGACGGTCATTCGACGACGTCCGATAAGGAAACAATGCATGTCAGCGCTCATTTGCGGATCATTCGCTTTCGACAACATCATGGTTTTTCAGGACCATTTCAAAAACCATATCCTGCCGGACAAGATACACATCTTAAACGTGTCGTTCCTCGTTCCGGAAATGCGGCGCGAATTTGGCGGCTGCGCGGGTAACATCGCCTACAACCTGAAGTTGCTCGGTGGCGATCCCCTGCCGATGGGCACGGTTGGCACGGATTTCGATACGTACACGGCATGGATGGACGCGTGTGGCATCCCCGCGACCCACGTGACACGCATCGATGAGGCACTCACCGCACAGGCGTTCATCACGACCGACCTCGATGACAACCAGATCACGGCGTTCCACCCGGGAGCGATGAACTTCGCCGCGAGCAACAAAATCGACGCCGCCGCGGGCGTGACGATCGGGATCATCGCGCCGGACGGACGCGACGGCATGATCGAACACGCGGCCCAGTTCGCGAGCGCGGGTATCCCGTTCATTTTCGATCCCGGCCAGGGCATGCCGATGTTCGATGGCAGCGATCTGAAGCGTTTCATCGAACAGGCGACCTGGGTCACCGTTAACGACTATGAATCGGAACTGATGCAGGACCGCACGGGTATGAGTGCGGCGGCCATCGCGGGACAGGTCGATGCGCTGATCGTGACGCGTGGTGGCGAAGGCTCGACGATCTTTCGCGACGGCTCGGAAATTGCGATCCCGAGCGCCGCGGTCGATGCGGTCGTCGATCCGACCGGCTGCGGCGATGCGTATCGCGCCGGCCTGCTCTACGGTCTCATGCATGATCTCGACTGGGAAACGACCGGGCGTATCGCGTCGTTGTGCGGCGCGATCAAAATTGAACACGCGGGCACGCAGAATCACTCGTTCACGCGGGAGTCGTTTGCGTCACGTTACGCCGAAACGTTCGGCAGCCCGCTCACCTGGTAAGGTTTCAGCGCGTCCGTGCGCTGGCGTGTTGACGACGCCAGCGCCACGGCAGCTCGAAACGCGTCGCCCACACGCCGAGGCCCGCGTCGCGCGCGTGTTGCTGTTCGCTTGCGTAACGGCCGGAGTAGCGCGTGTAGGCGAGCGCAAGGCCGGCGGCAACGAGCCGCGCATTCAGGTTTTCGCCGTTCACGTAGCACGTGGCCAGCGCGCGGTCATAGGTATCGCGTTCTTCCCACGTGCAGCGCACGGGATTCGTGCCGATCATTTGTTCGAGCGCGCGCAGCGCCTCGATTCCGCAACGACGCGGACGCTCATCCTGGACGCAGGTCTGCCGGTATTCCGGCGCGTCGATTCCGTGCAGCCGGATTTCCTGCCGGCCGATCCGCAGGCTGTCGCCATCGAGGACGTCCGCGCGGCCACGAAGTTCGGCGGCATGGGCTGTCAGCGTCGCGAGCGCAAGAGCCGGCAGCAGGACACTCCAGCCGGTCGCCGATCGGGGATTCAAGCGACGACCACCCGCGCGGCCGCGTGAGATGGATTCGAATTCCGGATTACCCGGCACGGGCCTGGTCGTGGCCGGTGCGCCTTGCCCCGGGTTGAGGGATACGCGCAGGGATGCATGACGCAACGTGATGCCGGCTCCGACCCGAAATCGCGGGGTCGTGGATCCGTGCGCATGGTTTCAGAACAAGCCGACAATATTCCCGTCAGCATCAATGTCGATGTGCTCCGCGGCCGGCACTTTCGGCAAGCCGGGCATCGTCATCATATTGCCCGCGATCGCGACGACGAAGCGCGCGCCGGCGGACAGACGCACTTCGCGGATCTCCACCGTGTGGCCACTCGGCGCGCCGAGCGCGCCCGGGTCGGTTGAAAACGACATCTGCGTTTTCGCGATGCACACGGGGAAGTCACCGTAGGATTCATTCAACCGTTCGATCTCCGCGCGCACCTTGCTGTTCGCGATGATGTCGTCGGCACCGTAGATCTTCGTTGCGATCGCGCGCATCTTGTCCCACAGCGACGCCGACGTCGGGTACACGAATGTCGGTTTTTTCACCGGCCCGTCGAGGACTTCGGCAACCTTGTGTGCGAGCGCCTCGGCGCCGGCGCCACCGTCGGCCCAGTGTTTCGCGACCACGGCGACGCCACCGAGCGCGGCGACTTTTTCCTCGAGTAACGCGACCTCGGCATCCGTATCATGGGTGAAGTGATTAATGCTGACGATGCACGGCAGGCCGAAGTGTTGCGTGATGTTGTGCAGGTGCCGCTCCAGGTTGACCATGCCTTTTTCGAGCGCCGCGAGATTCTCCGTGTTCAGCGCGTCTTTCGCGACCCCTCCGTGGTACTTCAGCGCGCGGATCGTCGCCACGAGCACGACCGCACCGGGATTGAGTCCGGCCATACGGCATTTGATATCGATGAATTTCTCGGCGCCGAGGTCCGCGCCGAAGCCGGCTTCCGTGACAACGTAGTCCGCGAGTTTCAGCGCGGTGCGGGTTGCTGAAACGCTGTTGCAGCCATGCGCGATATTCGCAAACGGTCCGCCGTGCACGAACGCGAGATTATTTTCCAGGGTTTGCACGACATTCGGCTTGATCGCGTCTTTCAGCAGTGCCGCCATTGCGCCGTTCGCTTTCAGATCGGCGGCGGTCACCGGCACGCGATCACCGCGCGTATAGCCGACGACGATATTCCCGAGGCGTTCGCGCAGGTCTGTCAGTGAGGTCGCGAGACAGAAAATCGCCATGACTTCCGAAGCGACGGTGATGTCATATCCGTCTTCGCGCGGAAAGCCGTTCGCCGTGCCGCCGAGTCCGACGACGATGTTGCGCAGTGCGCGGTCATTCATATCGACGACGCGCTTCCATGCGATCAGGCGCGGGTCGAGGTTCAGCGCGTTGCCGTGACTGATGTGATTGTCGATTAGTGCCGCGAGCAGGTTGTGCGCGGCGCCGATGGCGTGAAAGTCGCCGGTGAAATGCAGATTGATGTCTTCCATCGGCACGACCTGGGCATAACCGCCGCCGGCGGCGCCGCCCTTGATGCCAAAGCACGGCCCGAGCGACGGCTCGCGCAGGCACACGATTGTTTGTTTGCCAATCCGGTTCAGACCGTCGCACAAACCGACGCTCGTCGTTGTTTTGCCCTCACCGGCCGGGGTCGGGCTGATCGCGGTCACGAGTACGAGTTTTCCGTCCGGCCGGCTTTTCAGCGTGTCGATGTAGTCGAGCGACAGCTTGGCCTTGAAATGGCCGTAGGGTTCGAGATGCTCGGGCGCGATGCCGAAGCGATCGTTGGCGAGTTCGACGATGCGCTGTTTGTTCGCCCGCTGGGCGATCTCGATGTCTGACATTAATTCCGTTCCTTCGGCGCGGATCCGCTGGCGGGCGAATCCGGCGCGCGGTTGATCTGTTATCATGCAGCCGAGCCGCGGCACGACTCCGGGATGCGCGCGTCGCATAACCACGAGGGAGATCGAGCGCCGGCAACGCGCTGCAATCGCGTGACAGTCTACCATCATCTCGCAGCGTGGCCTGCAGACGTCGGCGCGAAAATCTGCGTTGATTCGGCCGCTGGCGCGCGCAGAATTCGACCCCAACCAGCCTTTATAAACTCCAGATGGCGCAAACAAGCCCGTCACTCGTGACCCGACTAGCGCAGCGATTCGAACGCTTTCGTGTGCGTCTGGCTTCCGCCCGGGTAGGCTTCGCACAGCCGCTGATAGGCCTCGTTGCCGGTCTCCTCGCGGGTGCCGTCATGATCGCCTTTCGCTGGTCGATCGAAGCGGCACAGGCGTCGTTCATCCCGTTCGGCGACATCGAACGGTTTGAAGCCTTGTCCGTCCCGGTGCGCTTCGCGCTGCCGGTTGCCGGCGCGATCGTGATCGGGATTGCGTTCCAGTGGCTGCGCGCCGGCACCCGCCGGGTCGGCGTAATTCACGTGATGGATCGACTGCAATACCACGAAGGGCACCTGCCGTGGCGCAATCTTCTCGTACAGTTTTTCGGTGGTGCGCTCGCGTTGATCTCGGGCCAGTCCGTCGGCCGCGAGGGACCGAGTATCCATCTCGGTGCCGGTATCGCGAGCCTGTCGGGCCAGTGGTTGCGGCTCCCGAACAACAGCATCCGCACGCTTGTCGCCTGCGGCACGGCAGCGGCGATCGCGGCGTCGTTCAATACGCCGCTCGCCGGCGTAATTTTCGCGATGGAAGTGGTCATGATGGAGTACACGATCGCGGGATTCACCCCGGTCATCCTCGCCGCCGTCGCGGCGACGATCATGAGCCGGATCGTGTTCGGCAGCGCGGCCGTGTTCTACGTCCCGCAGCTCGACCTCGGGTCGATGTGGGATCTGCCCTATATCCTGCTCATGGGGGTGTGTCTTGGCGCGCTGTCCGCCTACTTCGTCGCGTCTATCCGTTTCTTCGCGCGGCTCGCCTCACGCGTACCGGTCGGCACGGCGATTGTACTGGCGGGCATTTTTGTCGGTGTGATCGCGATCGAGGTTCCCGCCGTGCTCGGGATGGGTTACGACACCGTGAACGCGGCCATTCTCGGCGACGTTGCACTCAGCGCACTCGTGTTGATCCTGTTCGCGAAACTCGTCGCGAGTTCGGCCTGTATCGCGGTCGGGATCCCGGGCGGCTTGATCGGGCCGACCATCGTAATCGGCGCCATGGTCGGTGGCGTGTTCGCCTACGGCGCCGAAACTATTCCGGGCCTGAGTTCCGCGCACGGCCTGTTCGTGATGCTTGGCATGGGGGCGATGATGAGCGCGGCGTTGCAGGCCCCGCTTGCCGGTCTGCTGACCTTGCTCGAACTCACGGCGAACCCGCACCTGATCCTGCCGGCAATGATCGCGGTGGTCAGCGCGAACATGACCGCCCGGGAAATATTCAAGCAGGAATCCGTGTTCACGCTGCTGATGCGCGACGCCGGGCTCGACTACCGCAACGATCCGATCTCGCAGAGCCTGCGCCGGGTCGGGGTTGCGTCCGTCATGAACCGGCGTTTCGTCGAAAGCGGGGTCGAGGTCGATATCGACGCGGCGCGCGCCCTGCTCGCGGATACACCGCAGTGGATCATCGTGCGCGGGGAGAAAGACGAGCACACGCTGCTGCCGGCCGCGGATCTCGCGCGTTTTCTCGAGGACCACGATGTCGAGGTCGTCAATCTGTTGCGGATCCCCGCGCAGCGGCGCCACCTCGCGCCCATCCACATGCAGGCATCGCTGCAGGAAGCGCGCGTAGCGCTCGACGAATCGAACGCCGAAGCGCTCTACGTGAGACGCCAGATCGCGCCGGTTAATTACCGCACGTTCGGCGTCCTGTTACGGCGGGACGTCGAATCGAATTACGCCTTTGGATAGTCGGCGTACGCCGCCCGCGCGCCGTGTTTGGGCGATGATGCGGGGCCCGCTGCCGGCGGTCGGCAAGCGCGCGAGCGCGGGCTGGCGGGCGCCGTTCGGACGCGCTTCGACACCCGTTCCGGCGCTTGCGGCCGTTGAGTAAAAGCGGTGATTCTGGTAGCTTGAAAGCCTGTATGGGCCGGCCACGCGACAACCGAAAAAAGCACAATCCAAGGCCGCAGATCGACCCCGTCTCACCGCCCGCAGATATCACGATATTGTCGCCATGACACGCTATGTCTTCACTACCGGAGGCGTTGTTTCCTCGCTCGGAAAGGGCATCGCCTCCGCTTCGCTTGCCGCCATACTCGAGGCGCGCGGCCTCCGGATCGCGTTGATCAAGCTCGATCCGTACATCAACGTCGATCCCGGCACGATGAGCCCGTTCCAGCACGGCGAAGTGTTCGTCACGGACGATGGTGCGGAAACCGATCTCGATTTGGGGCACTACGAACGCTTCGTGCGTTTCCGCACGAGTTCGAAGAGCAATTTCACGACCGGCCGGATCTATGAAAACGTGATCCGCAAGGAACGCCAGGGCGAGTATCTCGGCGGGACGGTGCAGGTGATCCCGCACATCACCGACGAGATCATCCGCAGTATCAAGGAAGGTGCCGGTGACGCCGACATCGTCATGGTCGAAATCGGCGGCACCGTCGGCGATATCGAATCGCTGCCGTTTCTCGAGGCGATCCGCCAGATGCGCATGGAACTCGGCCAGAAGAACACGCTGTTCATCCACCTGACGCTCGTGCCCTATATTGCGTCGGCCGGCGAGATCAAAACGAAACCGACACAACATTCCGTCAAGGAAATGCGTTCGATCGGTATCCAACCGGACATCCTGCTGTGCCGTGTGGACCGTCCGCTGCCGGAGTCGGAGCGAAGGAAAATCGCGCTGTTCACGAACGTCGAGGAACGTGCCGTCATTCCGGCCTACGACGCGGATTCGATCTATATGATCCCGTCGATGCTGCACGCCGAGGGGCTCGACGACATCGTCGTCGAAAAAATGCAACTCGATGTCCCGGAAGCCGACCTCGGCGAATGGGAGGCCGTGGTCGCCGCGATCAAGCATCCCGAGTCCGAACTCACGATTGCGATGGTCGGCAAGTACGTCGACCTGACGGAATCCTACAAATCCCTGTCCGAAGCGCTGACCCACGCGGGCATCCACACCCGCTCGCGCGTGCATATCCGCTACGTCGATTCCGAAGAGATCGAACGCGACGGTACCGGGTGTCTCAGCGACGTCGATGCCATCCTCGTCCCCGGTGGATTCGGTCAGCGCGGTATCGAGGGCAAGATACTTGCGGCCTGCTACGCGCGCGAGGCGCAGGTTCCCTATCTCGGCATCTGTCTCGGCATGCAGGTCGCGGTAATCGAGTGCGCGCGGAATCTCGCGCGCCTGACCGACGCCCACAGCACGGAATTCAATCCGGCTACCCCGCATCCCGTGATCGGCTTGATCACGGAATGGACGACAGGCGAGGGAACCCTGGAACGCCGTGACGAAGGCAGCGACAAAGGCGGGACGATGCGGCTCGGTGGCCAGCAGTGCAAACTCGCGCCGAACAGTACCGTGGCCCGCGCCTACGGCACGGAAATCATCACGGAGCGTCACCGTCATCGCTACGAATTCAACAATAAATACATGATGGAACTCGAGGCGGCGGGTTTGCGCATCGCCGGTCGCTCGATTGACGGTAATCTGGTCGAAATTATCGAGTTTCCGGGACATCCGTGGTTCGTGGGCTGCCAGTTCCATCCGGAATTCACTTCTACCCCGCGCGACGGCCATCCGCTGTTCAATGATTTTCTCCGCGCGGCTCTCGCCTTCAAGGCCACGCGGACGGCAGAGGTGCACGATGCGGTTACTTGATTTCGACGTCGGCATCGAGCATCCGTTTTTTCTCATCGCCGGTCCCTGCGTGGTCGAAAGCGAAGCGCTCGTCGTCGACGTGGCCGGTGCGCTGAAGGAACTCACGGGCGAGCTCGGGATTCCGTTCGTATTCAAAGCGTCATACGACAAGGCGAACCGGACCTCGCACGACAGCTTTCGCGGGATTGGGGTGGAAGCCGGCTTGCGCGCACTCGATACCGTGCGCCGCGACGTCGGCGTTCACGTTCTCACCGATGTGCACGAAGATTCGCCACTCGATGAGGTTGCCGCGGCGGTCGACATTCTGCAGACCCCTGCGTTCCTGTGCCGGCAGACGAATTTCATCCAGAACGTCGCGCGCACCGGATTACCCGTCAATATCAAGAAAGCACAGTTCCTCGCGCCATGGGACATGCAACACGTCGTCGCGAAAGCGCGCGCCACGGGCAACGAAAAAATCATGGTGTGCGAGCGCGGTGCGAGTTTCGGCTACAACTACCTGGTCTCCGACATGCGTTCGCTCGTGATCATGCGCGAAACCGGGTGCCCGGTTGTGTTCGACGCCACGCATTCCGTTCAGATGCCGGGCGGGCAGGGCAGTTCGTCCGGCGGTCAACGCGAATTCGTGCCGGCGCTCGCGCGGGCCGCGACCGCGACGGGCATTTCCGGGCTGTTCACCGAAACCCACCCGGATCCGGACAACGCGAAGAGCGACGGGCCGAATTGCATGGCTCTGGCGGACATGCGCCGCCTGCTCGAAACCCTGAAAACGATCGACACGGCCGTCAAGGCCGGGGCCGGACTCTGAACGAATCCCGGCGTCCGCTACCGACTGAATTCGTGCTCGAAAATATGCGACACCGACCTCGATCGACCAGGTACCCGTCCCCTCGAATCGAGAAGAAGGGACAGGGATCGGGTGTAGCAGGTGATTCCGGTCGCGAAGCCCAAGTGTCTTAAATTTACGCACACCTGTTTAGTCTCACTGCCCAGAAGGTACCAACCGCTCATGTCCGCAATTGCAGCAATCAAAGCACTTGAAATCATCGACTCCCGGGGAAATCCGACCGTACGCGCACAGGTGACGACCGCGAGCGGCGCCGTCGCCGCGGCGGCGGTACCTTCGGGCGCATCAACCGGCGAACGCGAAGCACTGGAACTGCGCGATACCCAATCTCCGCGCTACGGCGGCAAAGGTGTGCGCCAGGCCGTCGCGAACATCAACGACGACATCGCGCGCGCCCTGAACGGCATGCCGGTCGACGACCAGGGTGCGCTCGACCAGGCGATGATCGATCTCGACGCCACCCCGAACAAAGGCAAGCTCGGCGCGAACGCGATGCTCGCGGTTTCGATGGCGGCGGCGCGCGCGGCGGCTGTCGAACGCGGGGTTCCGCTGTACGCTTATCTCAATCGCGGCGGGGAATACACGATGCCGGTACCGATGATGAATATCATCAACGGCGGTGCGCACGCGAGCAACAACGTGGATTTCCAGGAATTCATGATCCTGCCGATCGGTGCGCCGTCGTTCGCCGAAGCGGTACGTTACGGCGCCGAAGTGTTTCACGCGCTGAAATCGGTGCTCGCGCAACAGGGCGCGACCACGGCGGTGGGTGACGAGGGCGGTTTCGCCCCGGATCTGCCGTCGAACCAGGCGGCGCTCGACGTCATCGTCGATGCGATCAACAAGACCGGTCTGCACCTCGGCAACGATATCGTGCTGGGTCTCGACGTCGCGAGTTCGGAGTTCTATGAAGGCGGCGCGTATCGTCTCGGATCGGAAAACCGCACGCTCACGAGCAGCGAGTTCAGCCAGATGCTGGCGCAGTGGAGCCGCGATTACCCGATCCTCTCGATCGAGGACGGCATGGATCAGAACGACTGGGACGGCTGGAAAGAACTGACCGCCGCGATCGGGGATCGGGTCCAGCTTGTCGGCGACGACCTGTTCGTCACCGACAGCAAAACGCTGCAGCGTGGTATCGATGAAAGCGTGGCGAACTCGATCCTGATCAAGGTCAACCAGATCGGTACGCTGACGGAAACGTTCGATGCGATCGAACTGGCGAAAGCATCGCAATACACGGCCATCGTTTCGCATCGTTCCGGCGAAACGGAAGATACGACGATCGCCGATATCGCCGTCGCGTTCGCCACCGGCCAGATCAAGACCGGTTCGATGTCACGCTCCGATCGCGTCGCGAAGTACAACCGGCTGCTCGTTATCGAAGACGAACTCGGCGCCGCGGCCCGCTACCCGGGCGCCGCGGCGTTCTACAACATCCGCCGCGAGTAAGGCTCGCGTGCGCGCGATCATCTTCGCACTGATCCTGTTGTTGATGGTTCTGCAGTACACGCTTTGGTTTGGTAAAGGCGGTATCCGCGATGTAAATCTGTTGCGGCAAACCGTGGCCGAACAACAGGCAGATATCGGTGCGCTGAAAGCACGTAACCAGGCGCTCGCCGCCGAAGTGCACGATTTGAAACAGGGCATGGAAGCGATCGAGGAACTCGCGCGCAGTGAAATGGGCATGGTGAAAGAAGGCGAGGTGTTTTTCCAGATCCTGAAACCGGAACCCGCTCCTGCCCCGATGAACCCGGAGACCGGCGTTGAGTAATTCCGTCTGGGCCGTCGTGCCCGCGGCCGGCAAGGGCGCGCGTATGGGTGCCGAGGTCCCGAAACAGTATCTGAAGCTGGCGGGGAAATCCGTACTCGAACATACGCTCGGCTTATTGACGGAACAGCCCGTCATCGCCGGGGTCATCGTCGCGGTGGCGGCGGACGACGAGTTGTGGCCCGGCGTTCGTGCATCGCTCGCAAACCCGGTAACCACCGTCGCCGGCGGCGCGGAGCGTTGTCACTCGGTTCTCGCCGGCATCACGGCCCTGCACGACGCCGGTGACGACGACTGGGTGATGGTGCACGATGCGGCGCGGCCGTGTCTGCGTGCCGGTGATATCGAACGCATGGTCACGGAACTCACCGGGCATGCGGTTGGCGGGATCCTCGCCGCTCCGGTACGGGATACGCTGAAACGCGGCAACGATCGCGGCGACATCATCGCGACCGTTGATCGCAGCAATCTGTGGCATGCGCTGACCCCGCAGATGTTCCGGGTCGGCGTTCTGCGGGCGGCGCTCGGCGATGCGCTCGAACGGGGACTCGTGGTGACCGACGAGGCGCAGGCGATCGAGGCGGCCGGTCTCGTGCCGCGGATCGTCGAAGGTCACGGGGACAATCTGAAGATCACCCATCCGGCGGACCTCGCGCTCGCCGAAATGATATTGCGAACGCAGGGGCGGATATGAACATGCGGATAGGGCAGGGTTACGACGCGCACCGGTTTCAAAGCGGGGACGCGGTGGTGCTCGGTGGGGTCACGATCCCGTTCGACCGCAGTCTCGCCGCGCATTCCGACGGTGATGTGTTGCTGCACGCTATTTGCGACGCCTTGCTCGGTGCCGCGGCGCTCGGCGACATCGGGCGCCACTTCCCGGATAGCGATCCTACTTACAAGGGTGTCGACAGCCGCGTTCTGCTGCGCGCGGTCCGTGACAAGCTTGCCGCGGCGGACTGGCGGGTCGTGAACATCGATGCGACCGTGATCGCGGAGCGGCCGAAGATCGCGCCGCACGTCGCGACGATGATCGGGTATGTCGCGAGCGATCTCGGCATCACGGTCGACCGGGTCAATATCAAGGGCACAACGACCGAGAAGATGGGGTTTACCGGACGCGGCGAAGGTGTTGCGGCAACCGCGGTGGCTTTGCTCGAGCGGGCCTAGACTACCGGCGCAACAGGACGTACAGCGCGCCCGTGCCGCCATCGACCGGACGCGCGGTCGCGAACGCAAGCACCGTATCCCAGCGTGCCAGCCAGCTGGCGACTTTCGGTTTCAACACCGGGGTCTTGCCGGGCGAGCGGTGACCCTTGCCGTGGATCACCCGCACGCAGGACAGTCCGCGTACGCTGCAGCGATCGATGAATTCCGCGAGGACGGTTTTCGCTTCGTCGGCAACGTAACCGTGCAGGTCGAGTTCCGCCTGCACTGCATACTGGCCGCGGCGCAGCTTGCGCATCGTCGTCCGGTTCACGTGCGGTCGCTGGAAGAACGCCTCGTCGCCGTATTCGAGCGTTTCGTAATCGAAATGGCCGGCGGCCATTTCGCCAAGCGCTTCTGCGTGGTCGCGTCGCGACTGCAGCGGCACGGCCGGGGGCGGCGCCCTGCGCACGACGTGTTGATCCGCATTGAGCGGACGCACACCCTTGACGGCATCACGAAACAATTCGAATTCCGTGTCGCGGTCGCTGCGCTTGTCTTTCGCCATTGCCCGATCCGTGTGTGCCCGTACGCGAGCGTAACAGGGTATGAGGGTCGTTCCCGTCGCGGGCCTCGCACCCGCAAAACCTGTGTCGTCAGGTTCAGACCACGCGGGCGGCGCAAAATTCCGCGGTGCACCATACCGGCCCGCAACCGGTGACCGTCGCCGTGCGTGTTATCCGAGCCAGCGCCGCGCGTTGTGAAAAATCTGCATCCACGGGCCTTCCGCATGCGGCCAGGCCGGGTCGATCCACGAAAACTGCGTCGCGAGAAACACGCGTTCCGGATGCGGCATCATGATCGTGACCCGGCCGTCCGCACTCGTCAGCCCGGTAACACCTGCGACCGAACCGTTCGGATTGTGCGGATAGGATCCCGCCACGGCGCCACGGTTGTCGACGTAACGCAGGCAGACGCCTTCCCGGACCGGTTCCGCGACGCGGCCTTCGCCGTGGGCCACGACGATCGGGGCGCGCATGCCGGCCATATCCCGCAACAGGACGGACGCGGAGGCCGCGACCTCGACCATGACGAGACGTGCTTCGAACTGTTCCGAGACGTTACGCGCGAAGCGCGGCCATGCTGCGGCGCCGGGTATCAGCGGGGCGAGATGCGCGAGCATCTGGCAACCGTTGCAGACGCCGAGCGTGAACGTCGTGTCGCGCCGGAAATAGTCGGCGAAATTCTCGCGCACGGCGTCGTTGTACAGGATCGATTTCGCCCAGCCGCCGCCCGCGCCGAGCACGTCGCCGTAGGAAAACCCGCCACAGGCGACGAGCCCGTTGAACGCCGCGAGCGATCGCCGGCCAGCGAGCAGTTCACTCATGTGCACATCGATGGCATCGAAGCCGGCGCGATCGAACGCCGCGGCCATTTCAACGTGGCCGTTCACCCCCTGTTCGCGCAGGATCGCGATCTGTGGCCGGGTCGTATTGACCGCGGGTGCGAACGCGACGGGCGTGACCGGCGCGACGAGCGACAGCCCCGGATCGTCGGGGTCGCGGATCGCGGCATATTCTTCGTCGGCGCATTGCGGATTGTCGCGTGCGGACTGCATCTGCCACGTTGTACGCGACCATGGTTCGAGCAGGTCCGTCACGGATTCGTCGATGAGGGTCGTGTCGCCATGACGGACGACGATTTCGCGTTCCGCCTGTGCGTGCCCGAGTTCATGTACGTTGCCCGCGAGCACGGCGTAGCGGGCGAAGTGAGCCATGACGGCTTCGCGATCAGCATCGCGGATCTGAATCACGGCGCCGAGTTCTTCGCAGAACAATGCCGCGGCCGGGTCCCCGCCGAGCGCGCTGATGTCGATGTCGATCCCGCAGCGCGCCGCGAACGCCATCTCGCACAAGGTCGTGATCAGGCCGCCGTCGGAACGATCGTGGTAGGCGAGCACGTAGCCGGTTTCGTTCAGCAACTGGATCGCGGTAAAAAATTCGCGCATCAGCGCCGGGTCGTCGAGATCCGGCGGACTGTCGCCGAGCGCACGATCCGTTTGCGCGAGGATGGAACCGCCGAGCCGCTGCCGTCCGGCCGCCAGATCGATGAACAGCAAGGTCGTGGGGCCGCGATCGAGACGCAATTGCGGGGTCAGCGCCTGGCGAATATCGACGACCGGTGCGAACGCCGAGACGATCAGCGATAACGGTGAGGTCACGGCGAAGTCGGTGCCGTCCGCGCGCCATTGCGTTTTCATCGACATCGAATCCTTGCCGACCGGGATCGCGATCCCGAGTGCCGGGCACAGTTCGAGACCCACGGCGCGCACGGTTTCGTACAGTTTCGCGTCCTCGCCCGGGTGGCCCGCGGCGGCCATCCAGTTCGCCGACAGGACGATGTCGCTCAGTTGCATGATCCGTGCCGCGGCGATATTCGTGATCGCCTCGCCAACGGCGAGACGGCCCGAAGCCGGCGCGTCGAGCAACGCCACCGGGGTCCGTTCGCCGACGGCCATGGCTTCACCCGTGGTATCACCAAAACCACTCGCGGTTACCGCGCAGTCGGCCACCGGTGTTTGCCACGGACCGACCATCTGATCGCGTGAACACAAGCCGCCGACATTGCGATCGCCGATCGTGATCAGAAAACGCTTGTCCGCGACGCTCGGGAACGCGAGGACACGCGCGAGTGCTGCGGGAATATCGATGCCGGACGTCGTATACGCGGTTACCGCGCGTTCGCTCGCGAGGACATCGCGAAACATCTTCGGTGGTTTGCCGAAGATCACGTCCATCGGCAGATCGATCGGCGCGTTGCCCGCGTCGCGATCGTTCACCTGCAGCTGCAGGTCCGTGGTCGCCTCGCCGATCACGGCGGCCGGGCAGCGTTCACGCCGGCAGATCGCCATGAAGTCATCGATGCGGTGCGCGGCGATTGCGAGCACATAGCGCTCCTGTGCCTCGTTGCACCAGATTTCCAGCGGTGACATCGCGGGGTCGGCGTTCGGGATCGCGCGCAGATCGATGATGCCGCCGCGGCCACTGTCGTGGAGAATTTCCGGCACCGCGTTCGACAGGCCGCCGGCGCCGACGTCGTGGATCGACAGCGCCGGGTTGTGCTCGCCGAGCGCCCAGCAAGCATTGATCACTTCCTGGCAGCGGCGCTGCATTTCCGGGTTGTCCCGCTGTACGGACGCGAAATCGAGATCGCTGTCGCTCGTCCCGGCGCGCATCGACGAGGCGGCGCCGCCGCCGAGACCGATCAGCATCGCCGGTCCGCCGAGGACGACGATCTTCGTACCCGGTTCGATCGTGCATTTCTCCACATGTTGCGGCCGGATATTGCCGAGCCCGCCGGCGAGCATGATCGGCTTGTCGTAGCCGCGGATGTCCGTGGCCACCGTATGGTCTTCAAAACAGCGGAAGTACCCGGCCAGTGCCGGGCGTCCGAACTCGTTGTTGAACGCGGCGCCGCCGAGCGGGCCGTCACGCATGATTTCGAACGCGCTCGCGAGGCGGTCGTTCACTGCGCGCGGCTGCTCCCAGGGAGCGGGGTGATCCGGAATCCGCAGATGCGAGACGGAAAAACCGGTCAATCCGGCCTTCGGTTTCGCGCTGCGACCGGTCGCGCCTTCGTCGCGGATCTCGCCGCCCGATCCGGTTGCGGCGCCGGGGTGCGGGGAAATTGCCGTTGGATGATTGTGCGTCTCGACCTTCATCAGTACGTGGACGTCCTCGGCCACGCTCGCGTAGCACCCGGATCCGGGATCCGGAAAAAACCGCCGTCCGGCGTAACCCGTGGTTACGGCGGAATTGTCCTTGTACGCCGACAGGACTTTGTTCGGGGCGCATTCATGCGTGTGCCGGATCATCGCGAACAGGCTTGCGCGCTGCAGTTCGCCGTCGATGCGCCAGTCGGCATTGAAAATCTTGTGGCGGCAGTGTTCCGAGTTCGCCTGCGCGAACATCATCAGTTCGATGTCGGTGGGATCGCGACCGAGTTCGTCGTAACGCTCGCACAGGTATTCGATCTCGTCATCGGCAAGCGCGAGCCCGAGCGTCCGGTTCGCGCGCGCGAGCGCGTCGCGGTCGCGCGGAATCGATTGCAGTCGGCGCGGCGCCGCGTCCTGCTGCAGGCTGGCCGCGGCGTTTACATCGCTGAGCACGGTCTCGGTCATGCGATCATGGATGTGCGGAACGAAATCGCCGAGCGAATCGGCCGTTGCCCCGGCGAAATACCACAGCGTCGCGCGTTCGAGCCGGATGAGTCGATCGAGCCCGCTGTTGCGGGCAATGTCCGTCGCCTTGCTCGACCAGGGAGAGATCGTGCCGACCCGGGGGGTGACAAGGACGCTGGGGCACTGCGGCGGCAGGTTCGTCGGCAGCTCCGGCCCGACGAGGTCGCGCACTCTCGCGAGCGCGGCGGGGTCGGGTTCGGCGTCGAACCAGGCGAAATAGACGTGCCGGCTGTCGATCGCGCTCAGTGCCTGGTTCGCACGTTGCAGGTCGTTGAACAGGCGTTCCCGGCGGAACTCGGAATGCGCCGCAGCGCCGTGGAAAACATGCATTTTTTTTAAGGAACAGCGCTCAGTGGACTTGCGAACCATCAACCGCGCGGCAGCACGCCGGCGAGCCGCGAATCATACTGGAAAGCCGGATTCACCGCATGCGGAAGCGCTCACGGGATTTCTTCGACGAGCACCCACACGTTGTAGTTTTCACTGCCCTGGCGACGTGTTTGCGCGAGCAGTTCGCGGTCCGATCCGGTCGCGGCTTCGTTGGCCCCGCCAAGCGGGATCCATTCGCCGAGACGGCCGCTGAGCGTGGTATGCGCGCGGCGCGTGCTGATCGTGCCGCGGTCGCCCGGGTTGGCGCGCTCGAGCTGAGGCGCGATTTCCAGCGTCACCCGGTCCCCGTGCAGGCGCGGGGTGACATAAAAGCCCGAGGTAACATCGCGATAATCAATCCCGTTGCCGTAAAAGCCGGAGTTATACAGGTAGGGGATCGCCTGCCCGGTCTGGACCAGTGCCGGACTGCCCTCGAGCGTTGTGACGAAGTGCGCGTTCTGGCTGTCGTTGCTCGAACGGGTGTTCAGCGCACGGTAGCGCACCGCGTTACCGTTCTTGTCGCGATAACCGATACTGGCGCCGTAGCGGCCGCCGGGATCAGGTATTTGTGCGCTTGCCTGGCCGCTGCTGATGCGGCCGGAAAGTGCGTGCTCGCGCACGAGCGAGGATGCATCGACGTTCTGCCGCACGGTGATTTTCAGGCGTCGCAAAGGCCGGTCGATCGCGCCGAGCACGTTCAGCAGATCCGCGAGATTCGCCGGTGTCGTCTTGACGATGAGTTTATTGTCCGTACCGCTGATACTGCCGCCAGGTTCGACGAGGGGCTGCAGCAGCGGCAGTACGTCGGACGCCAGCGCGTGATCCAGTTCGATGATCTCGATGCGCCGTTCATCGGCGACGGCGGCGGTGGTGAACAGCAGCGCAAGTATCAGAGATGCAAGCGGCGAAAATTCGGATCGGTGTCTGCGCGTTCCCATATTTCTTCGAACCTCACGGTCAGGTCGCGCGCGGTACGCTGGTCGTCGTAACTCGCGCGACCTTCATAGCGATCGGCAAAACGCCGGTGGATGTATCCCCGGTTATCGGCCACGAGAATCGCTTCATTGAAATTCTTGTGGTCGCGCCCGGGTTTGCGTATCGAGATGTACGTTGACAGGCGGGAATTCAGCTCGAGCAGACGATGGCCACGCGAAACGACCGGGCCGATATCCGTTACGAGTATGCGCACGCGCGCGTGCTGGCTGTTCAGGGCGATCTGCTTCACTGCGTCGACAAACTGCTCGTGATCGTAGATCGCCGGATCGAGGTGGCGGCTCACGATGTCGAGCGACCGCACGCAGTTCTGCACCATCTTCAGCGCGATCTCGCGCAATTCCTCGCTCGTGTCGAATTCGATGAGTTCATTTGCGGAATCGTCAGCCATTGTTACGGGATCCTCCCGGCAAGTTCGGCGGCGAGACCCGTATAGTTCGCGGGGGTCAGCGCCTTGAGACGTTCGCGCTCGGCGGCCGGTAACGCGAGCGACTCGATGAATTCATGAAGAATTTCGCGATTGATCCGTTGTCCGCGGGTCAGGTCTTTGAGCGCTTCGTAGGAGTCGGCGATGCCGTAGCGCCGCATCACGGTTTGTATCGGCTCGGCGAGCACCTCCCACGCGTCGTCGAGTTCGGCAAGCTGGCGGGCCGTGTTCGGCTCGAGCTTGCCGATGCCGCGGGCGCAGGCGTTGAGCGCGATAACGACGTAGCCAACCGCGCTGCCAACATTGCGCAGCACGGTCGAGTCGGTCAAATCCCGCTGCCAGCGTGACACCGGTAGTTTCGCCCCGAGGTGCTGCAGCAGGGCGTTCGCCACGCCGAAATTACCTTCGGCGTTTTCGAAATCGATCGGGTTGACCTTGTGCGGCATCGTCGAGGAGCCGACCTCGCCGGCAATTCGTTTCTGACCGAAATAACCGATCGAAATATAGCTCCACGTATCGCGACAGTAATCGATCAGTATCGTGTTGAGACGCGCGAGAGTGTCGAAAAGTTCAGCGATGTAATCGTGCGGTTCGATTTGCGTCGTATGTGTGTTCGGCGCGAGGCCGAGGCCGGTGACGAAGGCTGCGGATTCGGCGGGCCAGTCCACGTTCGGATAAGCCGCGAGGTGGGCATTGAAATTTCCTACCGCGCCGTTGAATTTACCCAGGATCGCCTGCGCCGACAGTTGCGCGAGTTGCCGGTCGAGGCGCGCGACTACATTCGCGATTTCCTTGCCCATGGTCGTTGGCGAGGCCGTCTGTCCGTGCGTACGTGACAGCATCGCGTCGTTCGTGCAGCGCCGTGCGAGTTCGCGCAACTCGTCACGTACCGCGGCGTATTTCGGCAGCAGTACGGAGTCACGCGCGTCGCGCAGCATCATGGCGTAGGCGAGGTTGTTGATATCTTCGGAAGTGCAGGCGAAATGCAGAAACGGGATCGCGGCCTGCAGCGCCGGAGAATCGGCACAACATTCCTGGAGAAAGTATTCCACCGCCTTCACGTCATGGTTCGTCGTTCCTTCGATCGCCTTGATGCGCGCCGCGTCGGTGGTGCTGAACCGATCGATGATCGCGTCGAGACGCGCGTTCACCGCCGGATCGAACGGTGCCAATTCAGCAATACCGTCACAGCCGGCAAGGTGCTGCAACCAGCGCACTTCGACGATGACGCGATATCGAATCAGGCCGTATTCACTGCAGATCGCGCGCAGGGCCCCGGTGTGGCGGGCGTAACGTCCGTCGATTGGGGAGACTGCGGTAAGTGGGTCGAGATCGGGCGGCTGATCGGTCAGGGACATGGATTCGGACTCTGCGCGTGGAGGTTATCGATAGCTTTCAACAGTGGTTTGCACACTGGCGTGCGGGTCGCGGCGAGATTGTGGTGCAGCTGCGCTTCCGTCGTCGCGCCGAGCAACACGCTCGTGACGTATCGTCGCGACAGGATGAACGATATCGCCATGACAACCGGGTCGATATCGAATTCCCGTGCGAGTTCGACGTAGCGCTCGCTCGCCGCGAGACCGCGCACATTAGTATAGCGGACAAACCGATCATAACGGCTGATCCGCGCGTCGGCGGGACGCGCGCCACCGGCATACTTTCCGCTGAGTACGCCAAAAGCGAGCGGCGAGTACGCGATCAGTCCGACGTGCTCGCGATCGGCGATTTCGGCGAGGCCGACCTCGAACGTGCGGTTCAGCAAATTATAGGGATTCTGGATCGACACGACCCGCGGCAGTCCGGCCTCGCGGGCGAGCGCAAGAAACGTCATGAGCCCCCACGGGGTCTCGTTCGACAGGCCGATATAACGCACCTTGCCGTCGGCAACGAAGCGCGCGAGCGCGCGGAGCGTTTCCTCGAGATTCGTCGGCGGCTCCGTTTGCGCGGGTTTGTAACCGAGCTGCCCGAACGTATTCGTCGGTCGGGCCGGCCAGTGCAACTGGTACAGATCGATGTAATCCGTTCCCAGCCGTTGCAGGCTACCGTCGAGCGCGTGCGCGAGATCACCGGCCGTATGCCGCGATTTGCCGCCGCGCAGATAGGGGACATGTACACCCGGACCGGTTGCTTTCGTTGCCAGCACCACGTCGTCGCGTCGACCGCGCTGCCGCAACCAGTCGCCGAGGATCGATTCGCTCAAACCGCAGGTGTCCGCGCGTGGCGGCACCGGGTACATTTCGGCCGTGTCGATGAAATTCACGCCGGCGGCCAGCGCGATATCGAGCAGGCGATGGGCCGCCGCGGCCGGATTCTGTTCGCCGAACATCATCGTGCCGAGCCCGAGTTCGCTCACCGCGAGGTCGGTGTCGCCGAGTTGACGATAGCGCATGGAGAACCCGGTCAGAAAAACTGCGTTTACGATAAGTGCGCGCCGGTACCCGTGCAAGGTTCACCGCGGTCGGGTACCGGCTGTTCCTATCGGTTTGCGTGATTCGGCGCTAAGCTGTCGCCTGTTTCGCGCGCAAGATTGTGAGAGAGAGTTGAAGAAAAATGTTGTAGCACGCCGCTTCAGGGGCTTTCTGCCCGTCGTTGTCGACGTGGAGACCGGCGGTTTCGATGCCAAGCGGGACGCCCTGCTCGAAATGGCGTCGGTGATGCTCGACTGGTCGGCGGAACGCGGCTGGCACCGGACGCATACGATAGCCCATCACATCGAACCGTTTCCCGGGGCGAATCTCGAAGAAGCGTCGCTGCAATTCAACAAGATCGATCCGTTCCATCCGTTTCGCATGGCGGTGCCGGAGGAGGACGCGGTCAAGGACGTTTTTCACCACGTCCACGAGGCAATCGCGGCCCACGGGTGCACGCGCGCGATCCTCGTCGGCCATAATCCGGCGTTCGATCTCGCATTCGTCAAAGCGGCGGCGCAGCGGCTGAAGATCAGGAGAAACCCGTTTCACCAGTTCAGCACGTTCGACACCGCGGCGATTGCCGGCGTCGCGCTAGGGCAGACCGTGCTCGCGCGCGCCGTGGACGCGGCCGGCATCGAGTGGAATCAGGATGAGGCGCACTCCGCGATTTACGATGCCGAGAAGACGGCGGATCTGTTCTGCACGATCGTGAACCGCTGGGATGCGTTCAACGCCGCGAGCTGAGCGAGCGGCCGCGGTCAGTCAGTCGCGCGAATTCGATCGCGCCATTGTTGTGCCGTTTGCGTCAGCGATTTCGTATCGACGTTGACGAGTTTCCGCTCCGCGACGACGCGCCGTCCTCCGACCCAGACGTTAGACACCTGATCGCGATGGCTCGCATAGACGATGTGCGAAACGGGATCGTAACTCGGTGCGGCCGCGAACCCGCCGAGATCAACGGCGACGATGTCGGCAAGCTTGCCGGCCGCGAGCGAGCCGATTTCCGTTTCCATACCGAGCGCGCGTGCCCCCGCATACGTCGCGGCGCGGAGGATCGCGGCCGCCGGAGCCGCGCTCGCATCGCCGGCCACGCCTTTCGCGAGCAGCGCCGCCGTGCGCATTTCACCGAACATGTCGAGGTCGTTGTTGCTCGCCGCGCTGTCCGTGCCGAGCGCGACGTTGACGCCGGCGTCGAGCAGGCGGGCAAGCGGACAGAATCCGCTCGCGAGCTTCAGGTTCGATTCCGGACAATGCACGACGCTGACTCCGTTCGTCGCGAGCAGCGCGATCTCGTCGTCGTCGAGCGTGGTGGCGTGCACCGCGATGAGACGCGGTGAGGCGAGGCCGAATTGCTGCAGTCGCGTGAGCGGGCGCACGCCGTTCCTGGCGACGGCGTCGTCGACTTCGTGCCGGGTTTCATGCACGTGCATGTGTACCGGGACATCGAGTTCCTCGGCGAGTGTCGCAATCCGCTGCAAGGCGGCATCGTCGACGGTGTAGGGCGCGTGGGGTGCGAACGCGGTTGCAATGAGGGGATGCGAGCGATAACGGTCGTGGACGCGCTGGCCGTTTTCGAGGTATTCGTCCGTGTTCGTCGCCCACGCGCTCGGAAATCCAATCACGATCATGCCGACGACGGCGCGGATACCCGCCTCGATCGCGGCCGCGGCGGCTTCGTCGGGAAAAAAGTACATGTCGTTGAAGCACGTCGTCCCCGAGCGGAGCATTTCGGCTGCGGCGAGCAGCGTACCGTCGTGCACGAAACGACGATCGACGTGGCGGGCTTCCGCCGGCCAGATGTGTTGTTCGAGCCAGACATTGAGCGGTTGATCGTCGGCGAGTCCGCGAAACAGGCTCATCGCCGCGTGGGTGTGCGCATTCACGAGGCCGGGGATCAGGACCTGTGAGGGCAGGCGGATTTCCGTGTCCGCGCGGTAGCGTTCACGAGCCGCTGCGCTCGGCAGCACATCGACGATGCGTTCGCCGCTGACTACGACGCAATGGTCGGGCAGGCAACCGACGTCAGGTTCAACCGGGATCACCCCCGACGCGTGCAATATCTGGTCTGCGTTCGTCAAACGACTTCTCTTGGATACCGCGTCATCGCGACGCCGGTAAGGTAACATACGCGTTCGCAAAATCGTCCTCACCGTCATGATCACGCCCGAGTCCGCCGTCCGTACGCTGTATTTCGAACACGGGGCTTTGATGCTGCTCGACCAGCGGCGGCTGCCGCACGATGTCACCTACATTCGCTGCGCCACGTCGCGGGACGTGGTTGATGCGGTAGTGACGATGGTCGTGCGGGGCGCACCGGCGATTGGTATCGCCGCGGCTTACGGGGTTGTGCTCGCGGTTGCGGACGCATTCGAACGCGCGGGGCCACGCTGGCGCGAGACCGCGGCGGCTGATATCGAGGCACTGCGCAACGCGCGGCCGACGGCGGTGAACCTCGGCTGGGCGCTCGACGCCATGGTCGCAACGTTTGCCGGCGCACCCGACGATCCGCGCGAATACCTGCTGCGCCAGGCAACGACGCTGCAGGAGCGCGACCTCGCCGACAATATCGCGATGGGTGCGCACGGCGCGGCGTTTATTGCGTCGGACTCGGGCGTACTGACGCACTGTAATGCCGGTGCGCTCGCGACCGCCGGTTACGGCACCGCGCTCGGCGTCATCCGCAGTGCCCATGCCGGAGGCGGTGTCAGGCAGGTCTATGCAACGGAAACCCGACCGTGGCTGCAGGGCGCGCGGCTGACGGCGTGGGAACTGCACGAGGACGGAATTCCGGTCATGCTGATTGCGGACAGTGCCGCGGCGGCGCTGATGCGCGAGGGCAAAATCTCGTGGGTGATCACGGGCGCCGATCGGGTCGCCGCGAACGGCGATGTCGCGAACAAGATCGGCACGTATTCACTGGCACTGTGCGCGCGTGCGAACGGCGTGCGTTTCATGGTTGCCGCACCGTGTTCGACGATTGATCCGGCTACCGCTGAGGGTGCCGCAATTCCGATCGAACAGCGCGACGGCGACGAGTTGCTCGACTTCCGCGGTACGCGTATCGCCGCGCCCGGGGTCACTGCCTACAACCCGGTATTCGACGTGACACCGGCGGAATTGATCGATGTTCTCGTGACGGAGAAGGGTGCGATCGAACGTCCGCAGCGCGACGCGATTGCAGCCATGCTCAAGCGCTGAAACAAGCCACTCCCGGGGGTGCTTTCCGGGCTCCCGCATGGTATAATTCGTGCGTTTGAAAAATCAAATATTTCCCTTCAAATTTAACCACTTATAAAGCACGAAATGGCAGATTTCGCACGCCAGCTAATCCCCGTCAGTATTGAAGACGAAATGCGTCAGTCCTACATGGATTACGCGATGAGCGTCATTGTCGGGCGCGCGCTCCCGGATGTTCGTGACGGACTGAAACCGGTCCATCGGCGGGCCCTGTTCACGATGAGTGAACTGTCGAACGACTGGAACAAACCGTACAAGAAATCCGCGCGTATCGTCGGTGAAGTGATGGGTAAATATCACCCGCACGGCGACTCCGCCATTTACGACACGATCGTACGCATGGCGCAGCCATTTTCCCTGCGCTACATGCTCGTCGACGGCCAGGGTAACTTTGGTTCCGTCGATGGTGACGCACCGGCGGCGATGCGTTACACCGAGGTTCGCATGGCGCGAATCGCGCACGAACTGATCGCCGATATCGACAAGGAAACGGTCGATTTTCAGCCGAATTACGACGATTCGCTCGAAGAGCCGGTCGTGTTTCCGACGCGCATACCGAATCTGCTCGTGAACGGATCGAGCGGCATCGCGGTCGGTATGGCGACGAATATTCCGCCGCATAATCTCACCGAAGTTGTTAACGCGTGCATCGCCTTGATCGACGATCCCGCGATCGAAACGATCGATCTCCTGCGCTTCATCCCCGGTCCGGATTTTCCGACCGCCGCGATCATCAACGGCTCGTCCGGCATCCACGAGGCATACCGCACCGGCCGCGGCCGTATTTACGTGCGTGCGCGCGCCGCGATCGAGGGTGAAGACGGCGAGATGCAGAAAATCATCGTCACGGAACTGCCCTACCAGGTGAACAAGGCGCGGCTGCTCGAAAAGATCGCGGAACTCGTCAAGGACAAGAAACTGACCGGTATCCGTGAACTGCGCGATGAGTCGGACAAGGACGGCATGCGCATGGTGATCGAGCTGAAGCGCGGCGAAGTCGGCGATGTGATCCTGAACAACCTGTACAAACAGACGCAGATGCAGTCCGTGTTCGGGATCAACATGGTCGCGCTCGTCGATGGCCAGCCACGGACACTCGATATTCGCACGATGCTCGAATGCTTCGTGCGCCACCGCCGGGAGGTCGTGACCCGGCGGACCATTTTCGAACTGCGCAAGGCGCGGGAGCGCGCGCATGTGCTCGAAGGCCTCGCGGTCGCACTCGCGAACATCGATCCGATCATTGCCCTGATCAAGGCATCGCCGAGCCCGGCCGAAGCGCGCGAAGCGCTCGTCAAGCAGGCCTGGGAGCCGGGCATCGTGCTCGAAATGCTCGAGCGCTCCGGCGCGAGCACGTCCCGCCCCGACGACATGCCGGCAACGTGCGGACTGCACGACGGCAAGTACCACCTGTCGGAACGCCAGGCGAAGGAAATTCTCGACATGCGTCTGCAGCGCCTCACCGCGCTCGAGCACGACAAGATCATCGACGAGTACAAGGAAATTCTCGCCCGTATCGATGATCTGCTGGATATCCTCGCCCGCCCCGAGCGCCTGATGCAGGTGATCCGCGACGAACTGATCGAGGTTCGCGACCAGTACGGCGATGCCCGGCGCACCGAGATCGTCGAAACCCAGGAACATCTGTCGCTCGAGGATCTGATCAGCGAGGAAGACGTCGTCGTCACGCTGTCACATACCGGCTATGCGAAATCGCAGCCGATCGACGTCTATCGTTCTCAGCGCCGTGGCGGCAAGGGCAAGACCGCGACGACGACGAAGGAAGAGGATTTTGTCGACAAGCTGTTCATCGCGAGCACGCACGACACGATTCTGTGTTTTTCGACCCGCGGCAAACTGTACTGGCTGAAGGTCTACGAAGTACCCCAGGCGAGTCGTACGGCGCGCGGGCGTCCGCTCGTGAACCTGTTACCCCTCGATGAAGGCGAGCGCATAACCGCCGTCCTGCCGGTCAAGGAATTCGATCCGGAGCTGTACGTACTCATGGCGACGCGTCGCGGGATCGTGAAGAAAACCTCGCTCGACCAGTTCTCGCGGCCGCGCACGAACGGCATCATTGCGGTGGATTTGAACGAAGACGACAGTCTCGTGGGCGTGTCGCTCACGGACGGTGCGAGCGACATCATGCTCGTGAGCTCCAGCGGTAAGGCAATCCGGTTTTCCGAAACCGCGGTCAGACCGATGGGCAGAACCGCGCGCGGGATCCGCGGCATCCGGATTGCGGAAGAGCACGAAGTGATTGCGCTGATCCCGATCGACCCGACCCAGGCAATCCTGCTGGCGACGCAGAATGGCTACGGCAAGCGCACGCTCGTGGACGAATTTCCGACGAAAGGGCGTGGCGGCCAGGGGGTCATCGCGATCCAGACGAGCGCCCGCAACGGCCCGGTCGTCGGCGCCGTCTCGGTGCTCGAAGATGAAGAGATCATGCTCATCAGCGACCGCGGCACGCTCGTGCGGACGCCGGTCGAAGGCGTCTCCGTACTCGGGCGGAATACCCAGGGCGTGCGTCTGATCAATATCGCCGAGGACGAAAAACTCGTCGGCGTCGAGCCGGTCGCCGAATACCAGGGCGATAACGGCGACGCCGCGAACGGTGACGCCGGGTCCGACGAGGCGGGATCCGGCGGGGAGGATGACGAATCCGGTGACACCACCGGAGGCGATGCCGAGTAGCGCGGCCGACCGGCACGCAGTAATACGACGATGGCGGACGGAGAAGCGAAAGCGCTCGAACAACTGCGGTCTGACATCGACGCGCTGGACCAGGAACTGCTGCGCCTGATCAACGCGCGCGCGAAGCTCGCGATCGAAGTCGGACAGGTCAAGCGCGCGAGTGGTGGCGACGCCGTGTTCTATCGCCCCGAACGCGAAGCCGTCATTCTCAAACGCACGCTCGACAGCAACCCCGGTCCCCTGCCGGCGGCCGAAGCCGCACGGCTCATGCGCGAAATCATGTCGACGTGCCTCGCGCTGGAACACCCGCTGCGCGTTGCCTACCTCGGCCCTGACGGTACTTATACCCATCTCGCGGCACTGAAGCACTTCGGCGGGTCGATCACCGGGGTGCCGCTTGCCGGCATCGACGAGGTGATGCGCGAGGTTGAATCCGGTGGCGCGAACTACGGGGTCGTGCCGGTTGAGAACTCGATCGAGGGCGGGGTTGCGCAGACGCTCGACGCGCTGCGTGAATCGTCGCTGAAACTCAGCGGCGAAATCGTTCTTACGATCCACCATCAGCTCCTGTCGCGCGCCGGATCGCTCGCGGATATCACGCAGGTGTATGCCCATAATCAGGCGCTCGCCCAGTGTCGACGCTGGCTCGTAAGCCACCTGCCGCATGCCGAATGCGTACCGGTGGCGAGCAATGCAGAGGGCGCGCGGCGCGCGCTCGCGGACGAGACCTCGGCGGCGATAGCCGGCGAGCGTGCCGCGGAAATCTACGGGGTGCCGATCCTGCACCGGAATATCGAAGATGAGGTTGGCAACACGACCCGCTTCGTCGTCGTCGGCAGGGACAGCGTGCCGGCAAGCGGCGCCGACGTGACGTCGGTCATGTTTACGACGCCAAACCGTCCGGGAGCGCTGCACGAAGTGTTGAGCGTGCTCGCCGAAGCGGGGATCAGTATGACCCGGATCGAATCGAGACCGTTGCGCGAAGCCGCCTGGGATTACGTATTTTTCGTCGATCTCGAGGGCCACGTCGACACGCCGTCGGTGGCCGCCGCACTGACGGAGCTGCAACGCCGAACCTCACGCCTGAAGATTCTCGGGTCCTATCCGCGCGCGGTCCTGTGATGTCGCCGGGGTCGACACAATGAGCGGCTTGCGGCTGTGATCAATCGCCTGTGTATAATCGGGGTCGGCCTGATCGGCGGCTCGCTCGCGCGCGCCCTGCGGGACGCAAATGCGGTTGGACGAATCATCGGCTGCGGCCGCGGCGCGCCGAACCTCGAACGCGCGGTCGAGCTCGGGGTCATCGATGAATACGATTTCGATCCCGCCGTCGCGGTTGCCGGCGCCGACCTTGTCGTTGTCGCAACCACGCTTGGTGCAACCCGGGGTGTGTTCGCGGCAATCGCGCCGGCACTCGCGCCGCAGGCGATCATTACGGACGTTGGCAGCGCGAAGTGTCGCGTAATCGAAGCGGCGCGCGAAACACTCGGCCCGGCGTTCGCACGTTTCGTCGCCGGCCATCCGATCGCCGGTACCGAACGCAGCGGCGTCGAGGCGTCATTCGGGGAGTTGTTCCGCGATCGCCGCGTCGTGCTCACGCCGGAAGCGGAAACGGACCCTGCCGCCCACGCGCTGGTTGCCGATATGTGGCGAAAAACCGGCGCCGAGGTGCGCGATATGGACGCCGCGGAACACGATGAAGTGCTCGCCGCGACGAGCCATCTGCCGCACGTACTGGCCTACGCCCTCGTCGAGTGCCTGACATTAATGGACGAATCCGAGACCATTTTCGATTTCGCTGCCGGCGGGTTTCGTGATTTCACGCGCATCGCCGCGAGCAGCCCGGCCATGTGGAGTGACATCGTAATGGACAATCGGGAAGCCTTGCTGACGATGCTCGAGCGCTACGCGAACGTTTTCGAGCACGTCCGCAGCGCACTGCAGACACACGATCGCGACGCCCTGTTCGCCCTGTTCGAGCGCGCGAAAGCGGCGCGCGACCGCGCGTTGCCGCCGGCGGTCGAATGAGCGCGCCCGATCGCCTCATCGTCACGCCGGGTGGTCGCCTGAGCGGCACCCTCACGGTTCCGGGCGACAAATCGATTTCCCATCGGGCAGTCATGTTCGGCGCAATTGCGCGCGGCGAAACCGTCATCGAAGGTTGTCTCATGGGCGACGATGTGCGCGCCACGATCAACGCGTTTCGCGCGATGGGCGTGGCTATCGAAGCGCACGATGACGGCAGGGTCGCGATCGACGGACGCGGGGCGGATGCTTTGCGCGAGCCGGAGCACGCGCTCGATATGGGTAATTCCGGTACCTCGATTCGACTCCTGACCGGCTTACTCGCGGGCCTCGGGATCCGCGCGCAGCTTGGCGGTGATGCGTCGCTGAACCGCCGGCCCATGCGCCGGGTGACCGAGCCGCTGGCACTGATGGGCGCCGACATCGCGACCACGGATGCCGGAACGCCGCCGCTGCGGATCCGGTCGCGGGCACCGTTGCACGGCATTCGTTACGAGCTGCCGGTGGCGAGCGCGCAGGTGAAATCCGCAGTTTTGCTTGCCGGCCTCAATGCGTCGGGGGAAACACGCGTCGTCGAACGCCTGCCAAGTCGCGATCATACCGAGCGTATGCTGCGCGCGTTCGGCGTTCAGGTTGAGCTCGCCGGGCACACGATCGGCCTGCGCGGGGGCCAGACCCTCACGGGAACCCGTATTTCCGTGCCCGGTGATATATCGTCCGCGGCTTTCTTTCTCGTCGGCGCGGCGATGAGCGAAGGCGCTTCGCTGCGGCTCGAAAACATCGGCATGAATCCGACCCGTACCGGCGTGATCGACATTTTGCGGCTCATGGGCGCCGATATCGAGCTGACGGCGGAGCGCGCCGCCGGCGCGGAACCGGTTGCCGATATCGTTGTCCGCGGGCGCCGGCTGCATGGCGTGGATATCCCGGCCGCACTCGTACCGAGCGCGATCGACGAATTCCCGGCCCTGTTCATCGCCGCCGCGAACGCGGAGGGCACGACACGCCTCGGCCAGGCCGATGAACTGCGGCACAAGGAGAGCGACCGCATCGACGTTATGGCGAGTGGTTTGCACGAACTCGGGGTTGAAGCCACGGCGCTCGATGACGGCATCGTGATCGTCGGGCGTCCCGGAGCGCTCGGTGGCGGCGCCATCGACAGCCGAGGCGACCACCGCATCGCGATGTCGTTCGCGGTGGCCGGCATGTTCGCCAGCGCGCCGATCGAATTGACCGGCTGCACCGCAATCGCCACGTCCTTCCCGGGATTTGTCGCCACCGCGCGCCGCGCCGGCATGGCTATAGCGGCCGCCCCGTGAACCCCCCGGTGATCACGATCGACGGGCCGAGCGGCACCGGCAAAGGCACCCTGGCCGTGCGTCTGACGGCGTGGGCCGGCTGGCACCTGCTCGACAGCGGCGCGCTGTATCGGGTCGTCGGGCATTACGCGGCCGTGCGCGACATCGCGCTCGACGACGAGGCCGGACTGGCCGCGATCGCGGCCGATCTGCCGGTCGAATTCGTCGTCGCCGACGGCGCAGTGCAGGTGGTGCTGAACGGCCATGATGTCACCGACGAGATCCGCTCGGAAGCCGCCGGTGGCGCTGCCTCACGGGTGGCGGTGGTACCGGCCGTGCGGGCCGGGTTGTTGTCGCGCCAGCGCGATTTCCGTCAGCCCCCGGGCCTGGTCGCGGACGGCCGCGACATGGGGACCGTCGTTTTCCCGCAGGCGGAACTCAAAATATTCCTCACGGCGAGTCCCGCCGAGCGCGCGCAAAGGCGCTATAAGCAGTTGAAGCAAAAAGGAATTGATGTTAACCTCGCGCGGCTTTCGGAGGACATAGCTGAGCGTGATCGACGAGATCAGGAGCGTCAGCTGTCCCCGCTGCAACCAGCGTTTGATGCAATCATCCTCGATACCACCGCGCTCGATATCGTCGCCGTTGAGGACTCTGTAAAGGCACTGGCAAAAGAACGTGGCCTCGTGTGAGACGATTCTCAACGGCCGCAACGATTAATTATTCATAACAATGTGGCCCGCCCGTCCCAGGTCGTTATTAAAGACTTCGGTTCCGAGCCGCCACCGGATCACACACAAAACATGTCGGAGAGTTTCGCAGAATTATTTGAGCAGAGCCAAGTCGAGCAAAAGATGCGGCCTGGCACCATTGTCGTCGGTACGGTCATGGAAATCCGCGGCGACTTTGTCGTTGTCAACGCCGGCCTAAAATCGGAAGGTGTCATACCTTGCGACCAGTTCAGACTACCGGACGGCACGCTCGAAGTTGCCGTTGGTGACGAGGTCGACGTCGCCCTCGATGCGGTAGAAGACGGCTACGGCGAGACGCGTCTGTCGCGCGAAAAAGCGAAGCGGGCCCGCGCCTGGGACGAACTCGAAAAAGCCTGCGAAGACAACGTCAATATCACGGGGGTGATCAGCGACAAGGTCAAGGGCGGGTTCACGGTCGATATCAGTTCGATTCGCGCGTTTCTGCCGGGGTCGCTCGTCGATGTCCGCCCCGTTCGCGATACGAGCTATCTCGAAGGCAAGCCGCTCGAATTCAAGGTCATCAAGGTTGATCGCCGTCGTAACAATGTCGTCGTCTCGAGACGCGCAGTCGTCGAAATCGAGAACAGCGCCGAACGCGATGAACTGCTGAACAACCTGACCGAAGGCGTGACCATCAAGGGTCTCGTCAAGAACCTGACGGATTACGGCGCGTTCATCGATCTCGGTGGCATCGACGGCCTGCTGCACATCACGGACATGGCCTGGCGCCGCGTGAAGCACCCGTCGGAAGTTGTGAACATCGGTGATGAAATCGAAGTCAAAGTGCTGAAGTTCGACCGCGAGCGCACCCGCGTCTCGCTCGGCCTGAAGCAACTCGGCGAAGATCCGTGGGTCGATATCGCACGTCGCTACCCGGAAAATTCACGTCTGTTCGGTAAAGTCACGAACATTGCCGATTACGGCTGCTTCGCGGAAATCGAGGAAGGGGTGGAAGGTCTCGTTCACGTCTCTGAAATGGACTGGACGAACAAGAACGTCCATCCGTCGAAAGTTGTGCATCTCGGACAGGAAGTCGAGGTAATGGTGCTCGATATCGACGAGGAGCGCCGCCGGATCTCGCTCGGTATGAAGCAGTGCGCATCAAACCCGTGGGAAGAATTCGCGGCGACGCGCAACAAGGGCGACCGCGTATCCGGAACCATCAAGTCAATCACCGACTTCGGGATCTTCATCGGTCTCGACGGCGGCATCGACGGACTCGTACACCTGTCGGACCTGTCCTGGGACATTCCGGGCGAAGATGCCGTACGCAACTACAAGAAGGGCGACGAACTCGAAACCGTCGTGCTGGCCGTGGATGCGGAACGTGAACGTATTTCGCTCGGGGTGAAGCAACTCGCACAGGATCCGTTCTCGTCTTACGTCGCCGAGAATGGCAAGGGTACGATCGTCAAGGGCACCATCGTCGAAATCGACGCGCGCGCCGCGACCATCGAACTCATGGACGGCGTCGAGGGCATCATGCGGGCTTCGGAAATTTCCCGCGACCAGGTGGACGATGCACGCAAGGTGCTGAAGGAAGGCGACGAAGTCGAAGCCATGATCGTAGGCGTTGATCGCAAACGACGGGTTATCAACCTGTCGATCAAGGCGAAAGAAAGTGAAGACGAAGCCGCGGTCCTGCAGGAATACACGGCGGACAACGAAGTCACGGCGACAACGAAGCTTGGCGACCTGCTGAAAGAACAACTGGACGGCCAGTAGCGCAGAGAGAGTGGTGCGCGGCCGCGACAGCGGCCGCGTCGGGGATACAACATTCTTGATGTTCGAGAATAATAATGACCAAGTCAGAGTTGATTGAAGCGCTGGTCAGAAAGCAGACCCAGCTCGGATACCGTGATGTCGAACTCGCGGTCAAGACCATGCTCGAACATATGGCCCAGACTCTCGCCAGTGGTGAGCGGATCGAAATCCGCGGATTCGGCAGTTTTTCACTGCACTACCGGCCGCCGCGCGTCGGCAGAAACCCGAAATCGGGAGATCCTGTCTCGCTGCCGGCAAAGCATGTCCCGCATTTCAAACCCGGCAAGGAATTGCGCGAGCGGGTGAATTCGGAAGAATCATTACGCTACGAACCCCAGGAGGCGAATGAATCGCCGGCCGATCGTGATCAAGGCGCATTTGATTGAGCTGACTTAGCCGTTCGGCGGGCCCGCGTTGCCCCGGCTCGGGCGCGACGCGCCAAAATGACCGGCGCGGTGCGCCGAGCGCGGCGGGACCCCGCCGACCGGATTACCCTCATGTTCAGCGCAGGCCCGGATCGGGCGCCCAAACCCGGTTTTTCGGCGTTCGCGAGGCGCCGTGCTTGCGGCCGCGAAACGATACGGCAAGAATGCATTCGAACCGCAGACACCAATCGGCCATTCGGTCGGGGCGGATTTTTGAACGAATGATTGGAGAACACTCATGACCCGCGTGATCCAGATTGTCTTTGCACTTTTGGTTGTCTTTTTCGGACTCGCGTTTCACATCAAGAATGACGGCCCCGTTACCCTGGATTTCTACGTGCGAACGGCTGAAATCCCGCTGTCATGGGTGGTCGTCGTGTCGTTTTCGATCGGGGCCGTGCTCGGCCTGCTCGTCATGGCTAACCGGATATTCCGTCTCCAGCACGAAATCCGGCGTTTGAACCGGAAGCACGAACTCGCGGCGAAGGAAATCGTGAACCTGCGGGCCATACCGATCAGCGATGTCCCCTGAATACCTGTTCGGTCTCGTTGTTATCCTGTTGCCCGTTGCCGCCCTGTCCGGGTGGTATTACGGCAGAAAATCGACAAGGCCGGATCCCGGCAACGCAACGAGCGGCCTGTCACAGGATTACTTCAAGGGACTGAACTATCTGCTCAATGATCGACCGGACAAGGCGATCGAAGTCTTCGTAAAAGTTCTCGAGGTGGACAGTGATACGGTCGAGACGCACCTCGCATTGGGCAACCTGTTTCGGCGCCGCGGCGAAGTGGACAGGGCGATCCGGATCCACCAGAACCTGATCGCGCGACCGGCGCTGGATCGCGAACAGCGCGGACTGGCACTGCTTGAACTCGGGCTCGACTACATGCGATCGGGTTTACTCGATCGGGCCGAGAGCCTGTTCAAGGAACTGTCCCAGATGGGCCTGCACGAGCGCCAGGTGCTGCGCCACCTCGTCGACATCTATCAACAGGAACAGGACTGGGACGAGGCGCTCGAGCATATCCGGCGGCTCGAGCGAATTACGGGTGAGGACATGCGTACGGTGCGTGCGCATTTCTACTGCGAAAAGGCGATTCTCGCGACGGAGAAGCATGATCCCGGTGGCGCGTTACGATTGCTCGATCGCGCGCTCAAGGAGGATCGCAAGTGCGTGCGCGCGCGGCTGTTGGCCGCTGACGTGCACGTGGCGAACCACGACTACACGGCCGCTATCAAGCAACTGCGCCGGGTCGAACATCAGGATATCGATTTTCTGCCGGAAGCGATTCCTCGCCTCGTCACGTGTTACAGCGCGATTGGTCGGCTCGACGACCTCGCCGGCTATCTCGAAACGCTGTCCGAACTGCACACCGGCATCACACCCGTTCTCGTGCTCGCGGAGTTGACTGCCGAGCGGCGCGGCCTCGAAGCGGCGAAGAACCACATCGTCAATGAATTGAGAACGCGACCAACGATCAGGGGGATCGATCGCCTGATCGAATACGCGCTCGTCGATGCCGACGGGGAAACGCGCGAAGATCTCGCGCTGCTAAAGGAAACCACGCGGCGTCTCGTCGAGAATCGACTGAGCTACCAGTGTGCGACGTGCGGCTTTTCCGCGCGACAACTCCACTGGCAATGCCCGAGTTGCAAGTCATGGAGCACGATTAAGCCGATTCAGGGCATCGAAGGTGAGTAGGGCAGAACACGCATGAGCGAGAGCATGGACCGGCCATTGATCGTGGCGCTGGATTTTCCCGACGAACAGCAGGCGCTGGCAATGGTCGCGGCGCTCGATCCCGCGCGCTGCCGTGTGAAGGTGGGCAAGGAATTGTTTACGCGGTGCGGGCCGCCTATCGTGCAACGCCTTGTGCGCGACGGATTCGACGTATTCCTGGATCTGAAATTCCACGATATTCCGAATACCGTTGCGGCAGCCTGCGCGGCCGCGGCTGACCTTGGATGCTGGATGGTCAACGTTCATGCGAGCGGCGGTCGCGCGATGATGGAGGCGGCGGCGGAACGCCTCGCAAAGCGCCCCGGGTCGCCGCTCCTGATTGCGGTCACTGTTTTGACGAGTATGGATGAGACGGCGGTCCGCGAAATCGGCTTCGATATGGGACCCGAAGAGCTTGTCGTCCGCCTTGCGCGACTCGCGCAAAACAGTGGCATGGACGGTGTCGTTTCTTCGCCGCGGGAGCTCGTGGCGATTCGCACCGCCTGCGGTTCGAATTTCGTTACCGTCACGCCGGGAGTGCGACCGGCCTCGGCGTCGACAGACGACCAGAAACGCGTCGCCACCCCGGCCGCAGCCCGCGCGGCCGGCGCGGATTACCTCGTCGTCGGCAGGCCCGTGACCCAGGCGGCGGATCCGGCGGCGGCCGTCGACGCGATCCTGGCGGAACTTGCCCGCGCACCCGACGAACCGTAAGCAACACGAACCGCGCAACGTTGCAGCGTTCGCCTCGTATTCACCACCGATGAAGACATCCCCGCGATTAATGAGCAGTCATGAAGACCCGGCGCAGTATTCAGCGCTGAACCCCCCGTTACCCGCAACCGGCGAACGCGTTCTGTGGACGCGGTTGTTCGGTGCGAGTAAATCGCTTGCAATCGCCGAAGCGGTAAAACGTCATGACGGCCTCGTCGTCGTGGTTACCGGCGACACGAGCGCCGCGCTGCAACTCGGGGACGAGATCCCGTACTTCGCCGACGAAGTGCCAAATTATCACCTGCCCGACTGGGAGATCCTGCCCTACGATCAATTCAGTCCGTATCAGGACATCATCTCCGATCGTATTGCGACCCTGAGCGCGTTACCGGATCTGAAGCGCGGCGTCCTGATCGTGTCCGTTGCCACATTGATGCATCGGGTCGTCCCGCGCGCCTGGCTCGCGGGACAGGCGTTCGAGCTGAAAGTCGGTGATCGGCTCGATCGCGATGCGCTGCAGCTGCGCCTCATCGAGGCCGGTTACCGCCATGTATCGCAGGTGATGGACCACGGTGATTTCGCCGTGCGCGGTTCGCTGATCGACATCTTTGCCATGGGTGCGGAGCAACCGTTTCGCATCGACCTGTTCGATGAGGAAATAGAAACCCTGCGCCTGTTCGATCCCGAGACCCAGCGTTCGCTCGATACGGTAGCCGCCCTGAGCCTCATGCCGGCACGCGAAACGCCACTGAATGCCGAGGCGATTGCGCGCTTCAAACGTAACTGGCGCCTCGCTTTCGACGGGCTGCCGACGACGAGTCCGGTGTACAAGGATATCTCGGAAGGTCTCGCGCCGGCGGGTATCGAATACTACCTGCCGCTGTTTTTCGACGGGCTCGATACGTTGTTCGACTACCTGCCGTCGGGCGCGCTGTTCGTCGTCGATGAGGAGGTCGAAGCCGGCGCGGAATCTTTCATGACGTCCGTCACGGCGCGCTATGAACAGCTCCGTTACGATACCGAACGTCCGATTCTCCCGCCGGAAAAAATATTCCTGCCCTTCGAGGACATCAACGCAAGGATCGCGGAGCACCCCGAGGTGCACGTCTCCGGGCTCGACCTTGTCGACGATCCCGCGGTTTGCCGTTTCGATGCCCGGACCCCGGTCAAACTGCCGATCGACGGCCGCGCCGCGGAACCGTTTCGGCAGGTCCACCAGTTTCTGGAGAGTTTTTCCGGTCGCGTGCTGTTCGTCGCCGAGTCGAACGGGCGTCGCGAGACGATGCTCGAATTGTTCCGCACCCACCGCATCAAACCCGCGTCTTATGCGAGTTGGGGAGAGTTTCTGGCCGGCGACGCGAACATTGGAATTGCCGTTGCCCCGCTCTACGCCGGGGTAGAGCTGAACGAACCGCGCTTGTGCCTGATCGCGGAATCGCAACTGTTCGGCGAGCGCGCGTCGCAGCGCCGTCGCCGGCGTCGTTCGGACGTCGACAAGGATGCGATTATCCGCAACCTCGCGGAACTGCAACCGGGTGCGCCCGTCGTCCACGAGGATCACGGTATCGGACGTTATCTCGGTCTCGAGGCGTTAACCGTCGGCGGGGTCGAGAACGAATTCATCAAGCTCGAATATGCCGACGGCGACAAGCTGTACGTGCCGGTCGCGAATCTCAACCTGATCAGCCGTTATTCCGGGATCGACCCGGCGCACGCCCCGCTGCATAAACTCGGCAGCGGACAGTGGGAGAAAGCAAAAAAGCGGGCGACGGAGCGTATCTACGACGTCGCCGTCGAACTGCTCGATGTGCAGGCGCGTCGCGAAGCGCGGGTTGGGCTCAAGTTCAGGCTCGACCGCGATGCCTACAACACGTTCGCGCAGGATTTCCCGTTCGAGGAAACGCCCGATCAGCAGGCGGCGATCGAAGCCGTGATCGAGGAGATGCAAAGCGAGAAACCGATGGATCGCCTGATCTGCGGCGACGTCGGTTTCGGCAAAACGGAGGTGGCGATGCGCGCCGCTTTTGTTGCCGTGAACGACGGTCACCAGGTCGCGGTGCTCGTCCCGACCACGTTGCTCGCGCAACAGCATTACCAGACATTTCTCGATCGTTTCGCTAACTGGCCGGTGCGGGTTGAACAACTGTCGCGATTTCGCGATACGAAGGAAACGCGCGCGGCGCTGGCGGGATTGAAGTCCGGCACCGTCGATATCGTGATTGGCACGCACAAGATTCTCGGCAGCGATGTTGTATTCAAGGACCTTGGGCTGTTGATAATCGACGAGGAACACCGCTTCGGCGTGCGGCAAAAAGAAAAGCTCAAGGCGATCCGCACGGACGTGGATATCCTCACGATGACGGCAACGCCGATCCCGCGAACCCTGAACCTCGCACTGTCAGGAACGCGCGAACTGTCGATTATCGCAACACCGCCTTCGAAACGGCTCGCGATCAAGACGTTTCTGCGGGAGTGGTCCGATGCCCTCGTCGCGGAAGCTTTGCTGCGTGAGATCAGTCGCGGCGGGCAGGTTTATTTCGTGCACAACGATGTCGACACTATTTCGCAGACGGCGAAGAAAATCGCCGGGCTCGTGCCTCAGGCCCGAGTCAAATTCGCTCACGGACAGATGCGCGAGAAGGATCTCGAAAACGTCATGCTCGATTTCTACCATCGACGCTGCAATATCCTCGTATGTACCACGATCATCGAAACGGGAATCGACATTCCGAACGCCAATACGATCATCATCAATCGTGCCGACAAGTTCGGACTCGCACAGTTGTACCAGTTGCGCGGACGGGTTGGCCGATCGCACCATCGTGCATATGCCTACCTGATCGTGCCGCATCGCAAGTCGATGAGTGCGGATGCCGTGAAGCGCCTCGAGGCGATCGAATCGCTCGAGGATCTCGGCGTGGGTTTCACACTTGCGACGCACGATATGGAAATCCGCGGCGCCGGCGAAATTCTCGGCGAGGAACAGAGCGGTCAGATCCAGGAAATTGGTTTCGGTCTCTACAACGACATGCTGAACCGCGCTGTAGCGGCGTTGAAATCGGGGCGCCAGCCGATGCTGGACGGACCGACGGATCGCGGTACGGAGGTCCTGTTGCATATACCGGCGCTGTTCCCCGAGGACTATCTCCCGGACGTACATACGCGCCTGATCCTGTACAAGCGGATCGCCAGCGCCGCCAACGACCTGGAATTGACGGAATTGCGCGAGGAAATCATCGACCGCTTTGGTCTCTACACCGACCCCGTCGAGAATCTTTTTCGTGTAACATCCGTGAAACTGCGCGCGCAGGCACTGGGCATCAAACGCATAGACCTTGGCAGCAAAGGTGGCCGCATCGATTTCACCGCTCAACCGAACATCGATCCGATGGTGATCATCAATTTGATCCAGCGGGATGCCAGTTACCGGCTGGATGGTCAGAGCCGGCTGCGTGTAAACAAACCACTGGCGGACGCTGCCGCGCGTTTCGCCGAACTCGACAAACTGCTGGATCTGCTGTCCGTCGCCCATGCCGCCTGAACCGAGACATCGCACGACGTCGTTCACTCCCCTCGCGCTCCTGCTCGTAGCGATCGCGATGCTGGCGACAACGGCTCCCGCGCACGCGGCGAACCGTTGGTACCAGGTCGAGGTGATCGTATTCCGCTATGCCGATCCGTCCGTGGCCGAACAGGCCGTGGCACCGGCGATACTGCCCGATTTTCGCGGCGCGCGGCCGCTCGTGACGGACGTCGCGGGAAGCGATGCGGCGCCGCGTCCGAATGAAGTAATGCGGCCGGGGCCGGTGCCCTACGACGCGTTACCGCGCAGCGCTCTGATCATGGCCGGCATATACCGACGCCTGCGCGATCTCCCTGCTTACGACCCCGTTCTGCACGTGGGCTGGCGCCAACCCGGTGGTGCGCTCGGATCCCGTGCGGTGTATGTAACGGACAATCCACGGGTGCCGGCGGACGTGGCCGTAGATACGGGCGCGGTGCCACTGACTCCGGAACCCGCGCGTATCGAGGGGACCGTTCGCGTACGCACGGGACGCCTGCTGCATGTCGAAACGGATTTCCTCGATCACGGACAGGCCGCTCCGGTGCGCATCAACGAGCGACGGAAAGTGAAATTCAAGGAACTGCATTACTTCGACAACCCTTTCTTCGGGCTTATCGTGCAGGTGACGCCGTATCACGTGGAACCGCTGCCGGGGGCAGCGGAAGAAACCGAACCCGAGGCGGAAAATTAGGGCGCTGCCGCGGCCGCCGTGAGGACGCGCACGACATCGCGCATGCCGACGTCGAGTTGCGCGCCGATCTCCTCGAGGCTGATGATTTCTTGCGTAATCCCCGCTGCCCAGTTCACAACGAGCGAGCAGTTCGCATAGTTCAGGCCGGCCTCGCGCGCGAGCGCGGCTTCCGGCATCCCGGTCATACCGACGAGCGTGCAACCGTCGCGTGCGAGGCGCGCGATTTCCGCACCGGTTTCTAGTCGCGGGCCCTGCGTGGCGCCGTATGTGCCCCGCGGTTCCACCGCCAGTCCCTCGCGTTTGGCCGCGTCAATCAGGCGTTGGCGCAGTGGTTCGCTGAACGGGTAGCTGAAGTCAATATGCTCCACCGGGGCCCCGATCCCGTCGAAGAACGTGTGCTCGCGGCCGGCCGTGTAGTCGATAAGCTGATCCGGCACGATGATGCGCCCCGGTGGCGTCGACGGTGCGATACCGCCTACTGCGGTTACCGCGAAGACGTCGCGGATACCACAGTTCGCGAGCGCCCAGATGTTTGCCCGGTAATTGATCCGATGCGGCGGGATCGTGTGTTCGCTGCCGTGCCGGGCGAGGAATATGACGTCCGAATCGCCGAGCTTTCCGCGGATCAACGGCGCTGAAACCGCGCCATAAGGAGTCGCCGGCGAAGTTCGAGCGGTTTCCCGCAGGGCGGCGAGCTTATCGAGCCCGCTGCCACCGATAATTGCGAGGGGCGAATTCATTCGGGCACGGCGAACACGCCGGGTCCGTTGCGCCAGTAATGCTTGTAATCCATGCCGAGTCCGAACAGATAACGGTCGCTCGTTTCGAGTGCATGGAAATCCGTCGTGGCAAGCCCGCGGCGGTTCTCGATTTGCTTCACGAACAAGACTGCCGTGAGCACCGCGGCCGCGCCGTGTTCGAGGCAGCGTTCCACGGCGGCCTGCAGCGTCACGCCGTGATCCAGCAGATCGTCCACGAGCAGGACGGTGCGCCCTGCGACATCGGGCGGCGGTCTCACCCAGTCGATATCGCCGCCGCTCGTTTTATCTCCGTAGCGGGTCACGTGGATGTAATCGACCTGCAGCGGGAAATCGAGCCGCTGGAGCAGCATAGCCGCCGGCACGATGCCGCCCGTCATCACGGTCAGCAGCAGCGGGTTCCTGTCGTGCAGCTTCGTGGTTATGGCTGCCGCCATTACGTCGACTGCACGTTCAACCGTCGCGATGTCGAACAAGCGCTCGGCGCTCGCGCGCACATCAAGGATTTCCTGGGTAACCATAAATAACAAATACCGCGTATCAACCGTTCGTGAGCGCGCGGCGCCCCGCCCAGTCTTTCGCGAACTGGTAGGCTGCCCGGCCGCTGCGGGAGCCATGCAGCATCGCCCACTGCAGGGCCGCGCGGCGCGCGTCCTCGTCCGCGGGTACGCCGAGATCGGCCAGCCAGTGGTCGACGATTTCGAGATAGGCGGCCTGGTTGAACGGGTGAAACGACAGCCACAGGCCGAACCGTTCGGACAGCGATACCTTTTCCTCGACGGCCTCGCTTTGGTGGATTTCGCCGTCGATCGGTTTCGCGTCGAGGTTATCGCGCAGCCGCTCGGGGACGAGGTGGCGGCGATTCGATGTCGCGTAAATGATGAGGTTCTCCGGGGTACTGAGAACGGAACCGTCCAGCACCACCTTGAGTGCGCGGTACGTGCTGTCCTGCTCGTCAAACGACAGATCGTCACAAAACACGATATACCTGCCGTCGCTGCCGTCGAGATGCTCGACGATATCCGGCAGGTCGGTCAAATCCTGACGTTCGACCTCGATCAACTTGAGCCCGTCTTTCGCGTATTCGTTCAACAGCGCTTTTACGAGCGAGGATTTCCCGGTTCCCCGCGGACCCCATAACAACGCGTTATTGGCCGGGAGTCCGCGCAGAAACTGCTGCGTATTGCGTGCGAGCTCCTGCTTCTGATGATCGATATGGTGGAGATCGTCGAGCGCGATGCGGTTGAACCGGGTTATCTCCTGCAGGCGGCCGATATTATTCGTTTTCCGCCATCGCCATGCGATCCCCTCGGCGAGGCCGACGGGTGCGGGCGCGGGCAGGAACTGTTCCAGGCGATCGATCAGCGATTCAGCCCGGCGGAAAAAACTCTCGGCGTCTGTCATTTTCTGCGAAGTCGGTGTGGCGTGATTCGAGCGGGCATTTTACTGCATTCCGCCGCTCACGCGCAGGCTTCACGCCGGCGAATTTATCGCGATCGCAGTATCCGGGGGGTATCCGGCACATCGACGTGGAGCGCACGGGTCAACTCGTATTCGATGCGTTTCTTGTAGTTCAGTACGTGGATCGTCTGCAGCGTGTCAATTTGACGGTGTTGCCGGAACCGGTTCGACAGTTCGAGATCGGTAATGAAAATAGGATACTTCTCCGCCTTGCCGCGTCTGGCGAAAACATATTCGGCAATCGCGACAAACAACCTGCCCCCGTGCTCGGCCGAAGTAAATTCTTCATCTTCGCAGAAAATAGTGAATTGCTGGGCGCCGCCCTTGTGCATATCGACGAACACACGTACCGACAGGTAATTGTCGTCGCGCGGCATCGTGGCGGAAATTTTCGTTGCCTTGAAGTCGTCGGGCGCGCGCGACTTCAGTCGGTACATTTCGAGTTGCGGCGGCTGGTTTGCGCCGTCGCGCTGGAAATAGTGTTTGAACAATGCCTGGAAGAACTGGAGGTAGTGGTCGAAGATCATTTCGACCCGGAAGCATTCCTGGCTCGTGGTGAACAGTGCGCCGAATTCGTCGAGCACGAAGATTTCCGCTTTGTTACCGCGGTCATAGACATACAGCTGGATTGCATCGGGTCGTTGTTGCGCGAAAATAAGACGCAACGCCCCCAGCTCGCCACAACCTTCGTCGATCGTGACGGTGCTGTTTACGGCCCTCGGGGTACTGAGCGCTTTGACGAGCGACGCAACCCCTCGATGCATCTCGAATGCCGGGCGATTTTTCTTCGCGAAAACGCGGCAATAATGCTGCTCGAACTGGGTGATCAACTGGCGTTCGTGCTCGGGCTCCGGCCTGCACAACAACTCGATCAGGCTCGTTGCATAGTCCTCCACCCGGCGCTTGATGGCCTGCGAGTAGTCCTTGGAAAGACAGCACACCTGCAGCGGCGGAAGATCCGTACTACCGAGCGGCGTGCCCCACTGGATATATTCCATCATCGCTTCGGCAAGACCGAAGTTCCCGTCGAAATGAAACACGAAAACTTCTTCCCAACTCGTCATCATCAGCAGGTCTGCCGAGCGCACGAGGTTGATTCCCTGACCGCCGAACTGAAATGCGTCCGTGCGGTTACTCGTCAGTACGCCTTTGTTGTTGATCCTGCCGGACAACGGGTTTACGCCGACGTTGATCATCAACAGGGAACGCAGCGGCCGGGGTGCGACGGCGAGCGTTGCGTTCTCATGCGCGAGGATGTCGCCGTTCGGATAACATTCCTCGATCGCTTCGAGCACTTTGCGGATGTCGATAGCGGTAAGGCTCTGTTTGATGTCGAAGATGCGCCAGTTCGTTCTCTTGTCGACAATATGATTGAAATGACACCAGGCAAGCAGCTCCGCCGGTGCGCCGGCACGCACGAGCGGTTTCGCCTCACGCGCCTGCTCGGGCGACACCCCGCCGCGAAACAGTGACCAGACGACGTCAGTGCCCTGCTTGTACGTAGCTATGAGCGACATCTCCGACTCAATCGGGTTCGGGCAGATGCCGCGCGTTACGATGTCGATTTTCGATGGTTTACGTTCGAACGCGGCATAGAGTTTACGTCCCAGGACATTCAGGTCGGTCTGCGTAATGCGCTGGTCTTTCGCGTGTTGTTTCGCGAATTTCGACAGCGTAGCGTAGCTGCGGCCGAGGGCCTTGATCAGCACCCGGCGTTCCTTGATCGCGGACGGAACCTTCCAGTCGCTGCGGTTATCGAGGTGGACCAGCGCGTGTTTGTCCCACGCCCAGGCTTCAATCAGCTCCTCGATCGCGGCTTTCTGCCAGTCGGGAATACGCGTCTCACCGGGCCGACTGAACGGAATGTTTGTCTTCAGGTAGAAACTGCGCCGTGTCAAATCGAGTCTTGCCGTATCGTGTGCCTGTAACAGGTACTCTTCGACCTTCCTGTACATCGCGATGTAGGGATCGAGATTGCTGAGGCTGAGATCACCGCGGTACACGGCTTCCTTGTAACGATGGCTGAGCAGCTGTCCCTGCGGGAATTCGGCCGCATACGTTTCCATGAGCAACAGTTTCAACAGCGACTTGTACGGCGATTCGATGCTCTTGTACAAATGCCACAGCGCGACGCCGAAGAATTCATCGGCGGGGATTTGTTCGAGGTCACCGAAATCCACGTAGTCGTCAAGCGAACGGGTGTCACCGGAGAAAGTCTCGGAGACGGCCCGGGCATAATCGTTTTGCGCGGCAGGCGGAATACACCACCACAGCGGCTTCAGGCCCGCGAACAACACGCCTGAGCGGTAGAACTCATCGAGCAGCAGGTGGTGCTGCGAACTGCCGCTACTCTCGGCGGAAAGATTCAGATTCGTACCGGCACGGAAACTCGGGGCGTCAAAGACGAAGAAGTGCACCTCGAGATCGAGGTGCGCGGCATAGCGCTCGATTTTTTGTGCTTTTGCCGTCAATGCGCGACGCTGTTCCTGATCGAGATCGGGATCGTGGACGAGCCAGATATCGAGGTCGCTGGATTTCGAGAACGCGATCGTCCCGGGGCTGCCCATCAGATACAGGCCCTTGATCAACGGCCGTTGCGAGGACAACGGGGTTGAGTCGAATTTCGCGGAAATTCTCGCGGCGACCTTGCGCGCCTGGCGCCCCGGCGCGTATTCGCACACGCCGCTCGGCGTTTCGCGCGAAATGTAACCCGGCAGCGATCGCTGATTGCCGTGAAACAGCAGCGGCAGCACGTCGAGAAAGTCGCATTGCCGCTGGGTCAGGTTGTCGTAAAGGCGGCGCAGCTTGTCCCGGTTGACCGCAAGAAATCGCGTCTCGATATCCGTTTGTGCGGGTGCCGGAGGCGGGGTCTGATTTCCAATGCTGGCCATACCCGGTGTTAGCGGCCGCAGGTGCCCGATCTTCACAGCGTCGCGACGTCTCCCCAGGCGTTAACCGGGATCCGTACGGCCAGATCGGGTCTCGTCTAAACCCTGAAAAATTAACGGGTTTTCGTTGAGTGTGCCGCACTTATTGGCGATAATGCCGGATTGCTTGCGGGTGACCCGCAGCGATGCCGGCAGCGCGCCCGAGTTCCCTCCCCACGCGCGCCGGAATCGGCTGGCAAGACCACGATAACCCGCCGCGCAGCGGTCGGCGCGGAGCACCGCAGCTTAATCTGCACAGGAGAACGCACGAAATGTTCGCGAACGACATGCGCATCGAGACTTTTGACCCTGATCTCGATGCCGCACTGCGTGCCGAGGCGCAGCGGCAGGAAAATCACATCGAACTGATCGCATCGGAAAACCACGCGAGCCCGCGTGTTTTGCAGGCGGCGGGGACCGTGCTGACGAACAAATACGCGGAAGGCTATCCCGGCAAACGCTACTACGGCGGCTGCGAACATGTCGACACGGTTGAACGTCTGGCGCTCGAGCGGGCAAAAACCCTGTTCAGTGCAGACTTTGCGAACGTCCAGCCGCATTCCGGATCGCAGGCGAACGGCGCCGTCTATCTCGCGATGCTCGAGGCCGGAGACACGATCCTCGGGATGAGTCTCGCCGACGGCGGCCACCTGACGCACGGTGCGAAAGTGAATTTTTCCGGTCGAACCTACCACGCCGTGCAGTACGGACTCGACCCGGAAACCGGCGAAATTGACTACGATGACGTCGTGCGTCTCGCGCGCGAGCATCGACCGAAAATGATCATGACAGGATTTTCGGCCTATTCGCGTATCGTCGATTGGGCAAAATTTCGCGAAATCGCCGATGAGGTCGGCGCCTATCTGGTTTCGGATATGGCACATGTGGCCGGCCTCGTTGCGGTCGGTTTGTATCCGAGCCCGGTGGGGCTGGCGGACGTTACAACATCGACGACGCACAAGACGCTGCGCGGGCCGCGTGGCGGACTTATCCTCGGCCGCGAGAACGCGGATCTCGAGAAAAAGGTGAACTCCGGCGTGTTCCCCGGTATTCAGGGCGGACCGCTCATGCATGTGATCGCGGCCAAGGCAGTCGCTTTCAAGGAAGCGATGGAACCCGAATTCAAGACCTACCAGGAACACGTGCTCGAGAATGCACGCACGATGGCCGAGGCGTTCATCGAACACGGGTTCAAGGTCGTGTCGGGTGGGACGGACAATCATTTGTTCCTGCTCGACCTCGTCGATAAGGGTATTACCGGCAAAGCTGCCGACGCCGCACTCGGTGCTGCGCACATCACCGTGAACAAGAACGCGGTACCGAACGATCCCCAGTCGCCGTTCGTCACGAGCGGGATCCGGCTCGGGACGCCGGCGATCACGACACGGGGTTTCCGCATGGCGGAAGTGCGTGAGTTGACCGGCTGGATGTGCGATGTGCTCAACGCGGTCGAAGATGAGGCCGTCATCGCCCGCACGCGGGCGAAAGTGGAAGAGCTGTGTGCCGCATTCCCGGTTTACGTTTGTTAATGACACGCTGAAACGACGATCGCGAAATGCACTGCCCGTTCTGCGCAAATCCGGATACCCGGGTGATCGATTCCCGCCTCCTTGGCGAGGGTGATCAGGTGCGCAGGCGTCGCGAATGCCAGGGCTGCAAGGCTCGCTTCACGACTTACGAAACGGCCGAGCTGAGTCTGCCCCGCATTATCAAGAGCGACGGTCGTCGCGAACCATTCAACGACGAAAAGCTGCGCGGCGGCATTCTGAAAGCGCTCGAGAAGCGTCCCGTGGCAATGGAGCGCGTCGAAGACTCGATCAACCAGGTAAAGCGCAAGGTTCGCGAGAGCGGTGAACGTGAAATCGATTCGCGACGTCTCGGCGAGCTCGTCATGGATGCACTGCGGAGCCTCGACCAGGTTGCCTACGTGCGTTTCGCGTCCGTGTACCGCAGTTTCGAAGACGTGCGCGCGTTCCTCGAAGAAATCGAAAGCCTCGAAAACGACCTGCCGCCGGCATTGCGCGAACAACAACTCGACCTGCTTCCGGCGGAAAAACGCGGCAAGAAAGGCAAGTAAGCGGGCCGGCTCGTGACTACCGCCGCAATATCACCAGACGTTCGCGATTTCGAATTCATGGCCCGCGCCCTGCAACTCGCTGAGCGCGGTTACTATTCCGCGAAACCGAACCCGCGCGTCGGTTGCGTACTCGTGAAAGACGGGCGGATTATCGGCGAAGGCTATCATCACGCGGCCGGAATGCCGCATGCGGAAATCGATGCGCTCACCAAGGCTGGTGAGCCGCGGGGTGCCACCGCCTATGTCACGCTCGAACCCTGCTGTCATCACGGCCGTACGCCGCCCTGTGCGGATGCATTGATCGAAGCCGGCATCGCACGGGTCGTCTACGCCATCGGGGACCCGAATCCGCGCGTGGACGGGGGTGGTGCGGCGCGGCTCGTCGCCGCCGGGATCGAAGTACGCGCAGGGGTAATGACACAGGCCGCGGAACGGCTGAATCGCGGTTTCTTTCGCCGCATGCGCGGCGGGGTACCGTTCGTGACGGTCAAACTCGGCATAAGTCTCGATGCACGCACGGCATTGCCGTCGGGCGAAAGCCAGTGGATAACCTCGCCGTCGGCACGTGCTGATGTACAGCGCCTGCGCGCCGAAGCCGGCGCCATCGTCACCGGCAGCGGTACGATCATCGCCGACGATCCGTCGCTGACGGTGCGTGACGAGCGTTTCGATATCGCCGGCGTGCAACCGTTGCGGGTAATCCTCGACCCGGGGTTGCGCGTGCAGCCGCCGCTGAGGCTGTTCGAAACGCCGGGCGAAGTGCTCGTATTTACCGCGAACACCGACGACGGAGCCGCCGCGGAACTGCGCGATGCCGGCGCGGAAATCGAACGCGTGCCACGCGCCGGGTCCGGACTCGATCTCGCCGTGATCCTCGATCGTCTGGCCGCGCGTAATATCAACGATGTGCTCGTCGAAGCGGGTCCGACACTCGCGGCCGCATTCATCGCCGGCGGCTTCGCCGACGAGATCATCGCTTACGTCGCCCCGAAGATACTCGGCGACGATGCGCGAAGCGCTTTTGCCTTGCCGGCACCCCCGACGCTGGACCACGCGCGGGAACTCGAATTCGTCGACGTACGACAACTTGGCGGCGACCTGCGATTGACGCTCGCGCCGCGTGGCTGACTTGACGCTATAGCGTCGTTAATTGATAGTGAATCGATGTTTACCGGCATAATTCAGGCACTGGGGAAAATCTCGCGAATCGACAATAGCGCGGACTCCGCGCGGATCGAAATCAGCGCTGGTGGTCTCGATCTCGGCGACGTAAAGCTTGGCGACAGCATTGCCGTGTCCGGCCCGTGCCTGACCGTAATCGAATTCGACGCGGACAGCTTTGCGGTGGACGTGTCGACGGAAACGCTCGAGCGGACAACGCTCGGCAGCAAACGCGTCGGCACCGCGGTCAATCTCGAGAAAGCGTTGCGGCTTTCGGATCGGCTCGGAGGGCATCTCGTCAGTGGCCACGTCGATGGGGTCGGGCGGGTAGTCGAACGTGCGGCCGTCGATGGCTACGTACGTTTTCGCATAGATGCGCCGCAAGCGCTCGCGAAATATTTCGCGGAAAAAGGTTCTGTCAGCGTGGACGGTGTCAGTCTCACGGTGAACGCGGTCAGCGGCACGACATTCGAACTGATGATCATTCCTCATACCCTGCAGGAAACGACCCTCGGTTCGCTTGCCGGTGGCGACCCGGTGAATCTCGAAATCGATCTCGTCGCGCGCTACCTCGAGCGGCTGTCATCGTATGATACGAGCCCGGCCGGGACGGGCCTCACCGCGGAAACCCTGCGGCGCAGCGGATTCACGGAAAACTGAAGTCCGGCGCCGCGGCGCCCATCCGATAATTTGAACGACGAACGGCGAATAAACCCATGGCATTGAATTCTATCGAAGAGATCATCGCGGACCTGCGCGATGGCCGCATGGTCATCATGATGGATGACGAAGATCGCGAGAACGAAGGCGATTTCGTCGTCGCTGCATCCCACTGCACGGCGGAGGATGTGAATTTCATGGCGATGCATGGTCGCGGACTCATTTGCATGACGCTGACGGAGTCGCGCTGTCGCCAGCTCAATCTGCCGCTGATGGTGCAGGAAACGATGTATTCACACGCGACGAATTTTACCGTGTCGATCGAGGCCGCCGTCGGGGTGACGACCGGGATTTCAGCGGCCGATCGGGCGCGTACGATTCAGGCCGCGGTGGCGCCCGATGCGGTGCCGCAGGACTTGAAGCAGCCGGGCCACGTTTTCCCCCTGATGGCGCAGAATGGCGGCGTGCTAACGCGCGCCGGACACACCGAGGCCGGTTGCGATCTCGCGCGACTCGCAGGTCTCGAACCTGCTTCCGTGATTGTCGAGATTCTGAAAGACGACGGCACGATGGCGCGGCGGCCGGATCTGGAAATTATTGCCGACGAGCTCGGGATCAAGATCGGCACGATCGCGGATCTGATCCGGTTTCGGATCGAAAACGAAAAAACCGTCAATCGGGTCGCGGAAGCGACGCTGCCGACCGAGTTCGGTGATTTCAGATTGATCACGTATCGAGATGACATGCACCGCGACGTGCATTTCGCCATGGTGCGCGGTGAGGTCAATGCGGATGAACCGACGCTCGTGCGTGTGCACATTCATAATCCACTCGAAGATCTCACCGCGAGTGTGCGTCCGGATGCCGGCTGGCCGTTGCGCGACGCGCTGCGGCGGGTGGCGGACGCGGACAGCGGGGTCGTCGTGGTCCTGAGCAATCAGATAAGCAGCGACGAGCTCGTGCAGCAGGTGACGCGTTACGCCGATGAAAGCGCCGAGACGCCGTCCGGTGCCGGCAGCGAGCAGCAACGTACGGTGAGCGACTGGCGGCAGGTGGGTCTCGGGGCGCAAATACTCGCCGACGTCGGCGTGCGAAAAATGCTCGTTATGAGTAATCCGCGAAAGTACCACGCAATTTCCGGGTTCGGTCTCGAAGTCGTGGAATACGTAAAATAGAGAAGGCGAAATCATGAGCACGAAAACGATCGAAGGCCAATGCTACCTCGAGAAAAGCGCGAAACTCGCGGTGTTGTGCGGGCGTTTCAACAGCTTCATCGTCGACCAGCTTGAAGCCGGTTGCCTCGACACGCTGAAGCGGCACGGCGTCGCCGAGGACGACGTCACCGTGATCAAGGTGCCGGGCGCGTTCGAAATGCCGGTAGTTGCGGCGAAGCTTGCGGCCAGCGGTAAATACGAAGCAGTCATCGGACTCGGCGCGGTAATCCGGGGCGGCACGCCGCATTTCGAACACGTCGCCGGCGCGTGCACGCGCGGCATGGCGGCGGTCGCAACGGATTCGGGGGTCCCGGTGTTGTTCGGCGTACTAACCGTCGATTCCATCGAACAGGCAGTGGAACGGGCCGGTACGAAAGCAGGAAACAAAGGCGCTGAAGCAGCCGCGGCTGCCATCGAGATGGTTTCGTTGATGCGTCAGCTCTAGCTATGCGCGCCGGATCTCATCGGGGGCGCATTGGTGCACGCCGGGCGGCGGTGCAGGCAATTTATCAGTGGCTCATTGCCGGCGGACACCCCGAGAATATCGTTGCTGAATTTGTCTCCGACCGCGAATTGATCAAAGTCGATCTCGACTATTTTTCAGAACTCACGCGCCGGGTACCGCAACAGTACGACGCGCTCGTCGCGTTGATCTCGCCCGCGCTCGACCGTGAGTGGTCGCGCGTTGATACGGTCGAACGGGCTGTGCTCCTGCTCGGCGCCTACGAGCTGGTGCACTGTCTGCATATTCCGTGGCGCGTCGCCGTCAACGAAGCGGTCGAACTCGCGAAAATGTTCGGCGCCGAGGATGCGCATCGCTATATCAACGGGGTACTCGACAAAGTCGCGCACGAGACCCGCAAATTTGAAATCGACGGCAATTCACCCCTCAGCGTGTAGGCGCGGCGCGGCGGTGATTCGCCGGTTCTGTCGCGCGTGGTCGTAATGAACGAATTCGACCTCATCGATCGTTACTTCAAACCGCTCGACGAAGAGATTCGTGGTATCGCGCTCGGTATCGGTGACGATGCCGCGGTGCTCGACGTTCCACCCGGTGAACAGATCGTTGTTACGACAGATACACAGGTTGAATCCGTCCACTTCCCCGTTGCCGCCGCGCCGGCCGCAATTGCCCGCCGTTCGTGTGCCGCTGCCGTGAGTGATATCGCGGCGATGGGCGCCACCGCGCGGTGGGTGAGCCTCGCGCTGACCCTGCCGCGGGCGGACCCGGACTGGTTGCAGGGCTTCGCGGACGGCACCGCGGATGCGATCAGGTCCGCCGGTGCGGTACTTGTGGGTGGTGATACGACGTCAGGCCCGCTCAGCATCACCTGGAACATTATCGGTACGGTTCCGCGCAACGCTGCACTGCGCCGCGACGGTGCGCAGCCGGGTGATGCGCTGTATGTTTCCGGTAATCTCGGTAGTGCGCGCGCGGCGCTGGATGTGCTCGATTCGCGCGACGACGACCCGTCCCGGCAGGCAATTCTCGCGCGCTACTGGAACCCGGAACCGAGATTGGCGCTCGGCGCGCAGTTACGCGGTATTGCGAGCAGTTGCATCGATGTTTCAGACGGATTGCTGGCGGACGTCGGACACGTGGCCCGGCGCAGCGGGGTCGGCGCCGAAGTCGTTAGTGACAAGCTCCCGTTACTGCCCGAACTCGTCGCGCTCCTCGGGGTCGGGCGGGCGCGTGAGTTCGCACTCACGGGTGGCGATGATTACGAGCTGTGTTTCAGCGTTCCGCTCGATGTCGAGACGAAGTTGCTGCAGTCACGAATCGCGTCCGACGTGCCGTTGACCCGGATCGGCTGCATCACCCGCGAACCGGGCGTGGGGGTTATTGGCCGCGACGGCCGGCGCGTACCGGTGAGCCACACCGGGTACCGCCACTTCTAAATACGTGCTCGGGATTATGCAACACCGACCTTGATGGACCGGGTACCGTTCCCCTCAAATCGACGGGAAGGGACAGGGGGGGTGGACAGTGGTTCCGGTCCCGGAGCCACAGTGTCTCGTATTTACGCACACGTGTTCGGACGCCGGCTCAGAACCGGACGTATCCCTGCGCTTTGAGCCGGTCGATTTCGTCCGGTCCGAAAGGCACAAATTCGATGAAAGGCGGGAACCGGGTCGCATCGAGTCCGCGCCGGTTGACCGATACCGTGCACGCCTTCAGATCCACATAACCCCGCGCGTCGAGGTCCGCGGCAAGATCAACGAGTTCACGGTACCGCGAATAATTGTCCGCGGCGAAAAATGTGACGTCAGGTCCGTGCAGGACAATCGCGATCGTGATGGCATCCTGCTCCGCTTCGGGTAGTGCATCGTGCGTCGATTGCGCGCGGCGCAACAAGGCGGTGATTTCCGCGGCCGTATGCCCATGGACATCAAAGAAGTAGCGGGTCGGGGCAGTGTCGTCGCGTGCCGGTGACAACGCCGCTGAGACACTCGCCGGTTCGGGCTGCGTCGCCGGTATCGGTCCGGCGGTATCGCCGTCGCAGCCGCCGAGCAGTACCGCCAGCAATCCCGGGACGAATACGCCCGGGTATACCCGCGGGCCGTGCCGCGTTTCCGCTCGCGGCACGCGTGCGTCCACAGACCGATGCTTCGAAATAATCATCATGATTTCAAGGAGTTTACGCTTGAATTAAGTCCCGCCGCGGGTATCATCCAGGGCGACCGCGGTACGGCCTGGCGCCGGTATTCATGGCGGGAATATACCTGCTATTCGCTACCGGTAGTCACTCATTGAGGGATACTTTAGCCTTTGGGGTGGTCATAAACTCAGGGGCATGACCCGGGAGATACGTTATGAGAGTTTTCAGTTTGCCGATTGCCGTCGCGCTGCTCGTGTTCGCCGCAAACGTCACCGCGAACCAGTCCGAAGTCAGTATCTGGGATTCATTCCTGAAGCCGAAGTATTTTGCCGACGTCGAGCTGATCGAAAACAGCGGCGTTTTCGAACTGAAAACACCGTATCGCGCCGAAGATGCTTCCGTTACACCGGTTTCCATCACCGCGGCATTTCCGCAATCCGCGGCCCGCTATATCGAGACGATTTACATGTTCGTCGACAAGAACCCGCAACCGCTCGTGGGCATTTTCCACCTGACACCGGAAATGGGGCGTGCCGACCTCGCGATGCGTGTGCGCGTGGATCAGTACACGAATGTTCGCGCAATTGCCGTCCTGAACAACGGCGAGCATCACATGGTCACGAATTTCGTCAAGGCCCAGGGCGGCTGCTCTGCGCCTCTGGCCGCTGATTTCGCGGCCGCGATGGAAACCATCGGCGAGATGAAATTTCGCACGCTGGGGGAACCAAACGACGATCAAACGCTGGTCGGGCAATTCATGCTGAGTCATCCCAATGTAACCGGGATGCAAAAGGATCAGAAAACCCAGCTGATCCGTCCGGCGCATTATGTCGAAACGGTAAAAATCTACTACAACGACAAACACATCATGACCGCCGAGACCGGGTTCTCGATCAGCGCTGATCCGAGTTTCCGCTTCTTTTTCCGTCCGGAAGGTGGTGGCAAGCTGCGCGCTGAAGTCAGCGATTCGAAAGGTAATTCGTGGCAGCAGTCGTTCACGGTCGACACCTGAGCACGCATTCGGGCAGGCGACGAGGGCCGCGCTTGCGGCCTTCGTCGCCTGCGCAGGATGTTGCGTTAATATCGAACCCGGCCGGCCCGGTCGCGCGGCCGCCAACGAGGCAATGAGGAGACTGGCGATGACGGATACGCGTGCTGCCGCAGTGGCGACGAGACAAATCGACAACGAACGGGTCATCGTGACGGAGTGGCGATTCGCTCCGGGTGCACAGACGGGGTGGCACCGGCATGGCCACGATTACGTCGTGTGTCCGCTGACGAACGGCACCCTGCTGCTTGAAACGACGGACGGAAACGTGGAGGCGAAGCTGAAAGCCGGTGTGTCTTATTTTCGCGAAGAGGGCGTCGAGCACAACGTGATCAACGCGGGTGAGGATGAACTCGTATTTGTCGAGATCGAGCTGAAAAACGGATCCGCCGCATGAGTGCGACTTCGCGCGCGGTTCGCGGCATGCCGGCAGTATGCCAGGCGATAGTGGCGCGCGGTCTCGTGAGCGCCGGTCTGCTCGCGGTCGCACTGGCGGTGTATGCGGAGCCGCCGAGCTATACGGAGTGTGCCGCTTACTTTTTCATGGCCGCGAACGCGAAGGACATGGGCGAGTTCGACAACTATTACCGCTCCGGGGAATTCGCCTATAACCATGCCGTCCGGCTTGCCGGTGCGCCGGAGGCACTCGAGCAGTTCAATCGGGCGTCGCAGTCGATCAACGAGTTGATCGAACGCAACTGGAATTACTTCGAGCGGGCGGATGAACGTTATGGCGTGCTGTGCGCGGATCTGTATCGCGAAGCAACCCGCCCGGCCATACCCTGAACCGGACGGACGCTTGCGAATCGCGCCATCGCGCCGCGCACTAGTGCAACAGGAACCACACTGCCGCGAGGCCGGTGAGGGTCATCATGATCGTGTACGGCAACGCCATCCAGACCATTCGCCCATAGGACAGTCGAATCACCGGCGCCAGCGCTGACGTCAGCAGAAACAGGAACGCCGCCTGCCCGTTCGGTGTGGCAACCGAGGGGATGTTCGTGCCGGTGTTGATGGCCACGGCGAGAAGGTCAAATTGTTCGCGCGTGATCGTGCTCGCTTCCAGCGCATTCTTGACTTCCGTTATGTACACCGTCGCGACGAATACATTGTCGCTGATCATCGACAGGAAGCCGTTCGCGAGATAGAAAGCGCTCGTCTGGAGTTTTCCGTCCAGGTGCAGCACCCAGGTAATGATCGGGGTGAACAGGTGCTGTTCGTGAATCACGGCGACGATACCGAAGAACACGACGAGTAGCGCGGTAAACGGCAGCGCTTCTTCGAATGCGTGTCCGATCCGGTGTTCCTGCACGACCCCGTTGAATGCGGTTGCGAGCACGATGACCGTCAGACCGATCACGCCGACTTCGGCGAGGTGAAATCCGAGCGCCAGACACAGGAACACGGCCGTGAGTCCCTGGACCCAGAGTTTCGCAACATCTTCCTTCGTGCGGTTCTCGGCCTGGTTCGCCGCGAAACCGACGAGAATAATGCGGACGTTCTCCGGCAGCGGGGCGCCGAAGCCGAACGTTTTCGTTTTCTCGACCGCGGCGCACGTGAGCAGACCGACGAAAAACACAGGGATTGATACCGGTGCAACGCGCAAGAAAAATTCGAGGAACTCCCAGCCGGCGACTTTCGCGATCAGCAGATTCTGCGGTTCGCCGACGAGCGTCATTACGCCGCCGAGCGCCGTACCCACGGCGGCATGCATCATGAGCGAACGCAGGAAACCGCGAAATTCAACGAGATCCTCACGCGCGAGTTCGCCAACCTGGCGGTCTTCGCTGTGATCGTGATCATCGGCATAGGTCTTGCCGGAGGCGATCTTGTGATAGACGAGGTAGAAGCCTTCGGCGACGGTGATGACGACGGCGGTTACCGTGAGGGCGTCGAGAAACGCTGAGAGGAACGCTGAAACCGAACAAAAGAGCAGCGACAACACGATTTTCGAACGGACCTTCAGCAAGATTTTCGTGAACGCGAACAGCAGCAATTCTTTCAGAAAATAGATACCGGCCACCATGAACATGAGCAGCATGATGACGGGGAAATTCGCCACCGTTTCGTGATACACGGCTTCGGGGCTTGTCATGCCGAGTACGACCGCTTCGATGGCGAGCAGACCGCCCGGTTGCAGGGGGTAGCACTTCAGCGCCATCGCCAACGTGAAAATAAACTCGCCGATCAACACCCAGCCGGTGAAAAACGGGCTCGTTGTGATTACCAGGATCGGGTTGAGAACGAGGAAGCCAATGATTGTGAGCTTGTACCAGGTAGGTGACTGGCCCAGGAAATTTTTCGTGAATGCCTGCGCCATGCTATGAGATGACATGCTGATACTTCCCCTGATTGTTAGGTTTGTCGCTGCATCCCGTGAGAATACTGCCGGCGCGCCGAGAATCGAATAGCAAGGCGTTCCGGGAGAATATCGACGAGTGGCAGTAATTCTTTATCTGACAGGCCGGACGTCGGTGATCGTCCCGCTGCATCTCGGATGCCGGAACGATCGCGCGATCACCCCCTCGGTGATCGCGCGTCCTGGTGCCAGTCAGGCGGCGAGTTGCCGCAGTACGTATTGCAGGATGCCGCCGTTTTCGAAGTATTCCCACTCCTTCGGTGTGTCCACCCGAACCCGACATTCAAAGCGCTTTTCGGTGCCGTCGTTGGCTACCGCAACGACCGTTACACGCTTCGCGCCGTTCGCGAGACCTTCGACGGTGTACGATTCCGTGCCGTCGAGGCCGAGCGAGGCCGCGGAGTCGCCGTCGTTGTACACGAGCGGCAGAACACCCATACCCACGAGATTGCTGCGGTGGATGCGCTCGAAGCTTTCCGCGATTACGACGCGCGCGCCGAGCAGACGCGTGCCCTTCGCTGCCCAGTCGCGCGACGATCCCGTTCCGTATTCCTTTCCTGCGAGCACGATGAGCGGTACGTTTTCCGCCTGGTAGCGCATCGCGGCATCGTAAATCGTCATTTCCTCACCCGAAGGCTGGTGTCGGGTCCAGCCGCCCTCGGTGCCGGGCGCAAGCTGGTTGCGCAGGCGGATGTTCGCGAACGTCCCGCGCATCATCACTTCGTGGTTACCGCGACGTGAGCCGTAGGAATTGAAATCCTTTTTCTCGACGCCGTTCTCGACCAGGTATTTCCCGGCCGGACTGTCAACGGTAATGTTGCCCGCCGGCGAGATGTGGTCCGTCGTGATTGAATCGCCGAGCAACGCAAGCACGCGCGCATTCTCTATCGGTTTGATCCCCTCGGGGTTCAGATCCATACCGTCGAAGTAGGGCGGGTTCTTCACATACGTCGATGTGTCATCCCAGGCGAACTGGTTCGCGGCCGGGATTTTGATACCGGCCCAGCGCGCATCACCGGTGAACACGTTGTCGTAGCTTGCCTTGAACATGTTCGAATCGATTGTCGAATTAACCGCATCGGAAACTTCCTTCGCGCTCGGCCAGATGTCACGCAGATAAACATCCTGACCGTTACTGCCCTTGCCAATCGGGTCGTTGAACATATCGATATTCATCGTGCCCGCGAGCGCGTAGGCAACGACGAGCGGCGGCGAAGCGAGGAAGTTCATTTTCACTTCCGCGTGGACGCGGCCTTCAAAGTTGCGGTTGCCCGACAGTACGGAGCAGGCAATCAAATCGCCGTCCTTGATCGCCTCGCTGACGGCCGGCGGCAAGGGACCGGAGTTCCCGATACAGGTCGTGCAGCCGTAGCCGACGGTCTGGAATCCGAGCGCGTTGAGGTGTTCCGTGACCCCGGCCTTTTTCAGGTAATCCGTGACGACCATCGATCCCGGGGCGAGGCTCGTCTTTACCCACGGTTGCGACTTCAGTCCGAGTTCGTTTGCCTTCTTCGCGAGCAGGCCCGCGCCCATCATCACATACGGATTCGAGGTGTTCGTGCACGACGTAATCGCCGCGATGACAACCGCGCCGTCCGACACGGTGTGGGTGTCACCGCCCATGCTCATCGTCGCGGTGCCGCCGCCGGTACGGTCTTTCGTCGCTTCGGCGAGGAAGCCGGAGAAATCCTGCTTCGCCGTTTTCAGTGAGATGCGATCCTGCGGTCGTTTCGGTCCGGCGAGGCTGGGTTCGACTTCGCCCATGTCCAGCGCCAGCGTGTCGGAGTACACCGCTTCCGGGGTATTCGCGTCGCGCCACATGCCAGTTTCCTCGGCGTAGCGTTTGACGAGTGCGACCTGATCGGGCGCGCGTCCTGACAGTTCGAGATAACGGACTGTTTCGTTATCAATCGGGAATATCCCGCAGGTCGCACCGTATTCCGGCGCCATGTTTGCAATCGTCGCGCGGTCCGCGAGCGGCAGTTTGTCGAGACCCGGGCCGTAGAACTCGACGAACTTGCCGACAACGCCTTTTTTGCGCAGCATCTCGACCACGCGTAAAACGAGGTCCGTCGCGGTCGCGCCTTCGGGGAGTTCACCGGTGAGCCGGAATCCGACGACCTGCGGGATCAGCATCGTGATCGGCTGGCCGAGCATCGCGGCCTCGGCTTCGATACCGCCGACACCCCAGCCGAGCACGCCGATACCGTTGATCATCGTCGTGTGCGAATCGGTACCGACCACGGTATCCGGGTAGGCGCGTAATTTGCCGTCGACTTCTGCGGAGAACACGGTGCGCGCGAGGTACTCGAGGTTCACCTGGTGGACGATGCCGGTGTCCGGCGGCACGACCTTGAAATTCGAGAACGCCTGCTGGCCCCAACGCAGGAAGCTGTAGCGCTCGTGATTACGGTTGAACTCGATCTTCGCATTGTCTTCGGCCGCCGATGCCTTGCCGAACACATCGACCTGCACGGAATGGTCGATGACGAGTTCGGCCGGCGACAGCGGGTTGATTTTCTCCGGATCGCCGCCGAGCGCGCGCATCGCGTCGCGCATCGCCGCGAGGTCGACCACCGCGGGAACTCCGGTGAAATCCTGCATCAGAACGCGCGCGGGAGTGAACGCAATTTCCTGGGACGGTTCCGCCTGCGGGTCCCAGTTCGCGAGCGCCTCGATATCGTCACGCGTCACGTTGACCCCGTCTTCGTGGCGCAGCAGATTTTCCAGCAGGATTTTCTGTGCATATGGCAGTTTCGCCACCGGATAGCGGTCGGCCAGCCGCCCGACGCTGAAAACTTCATATTCGGTGTTGCCAATTGCCAGGCTCGTGCGCGTATCAAAACTGTTTTTCATCGTGACTCCGTGATGGTCC
>CAXBJY010000017.1:0-82124 GCA_963976285.1 uncultured Gammaproteobacteria bacterium | reverse complement strand
GCGCATACGGCACCGGTTCGCCGTCGATCATGAGGATCCGCTTGTCGCCGTCGACGATCTCGGGAATGTATTTCTGCACCATGCAAAAGCGTGCGCCGTGCAGCGTCAGCGTTTCGTAGATCACGCTCGCGTTCACGTCGCCGCGGATAACGCGGAAAATCGACGCGCCACCCATACCGTCGAGCGGCTTGACGATAATGTCACCGAACTCGTCGAGAAATTTTCTGATCTCATTCGCGTCGCGCGTAACGAGCGTGCTCGGGCAAACATCGGAGAACCACGCGGTGAACAGCTTCTCATTCGCATCACGCAGCGAGCGCGGATCGTTCACGACGAGACAGCCCGCGGCCTGCGCCTGTTCGAGGATATAAGTCGCGAAGATATATTCCGTATCGAACGGCGGGTCCTTGCGCATGAGAATGACGTCGAGTTCGCCAATCCCGTGCCGCTCCGGCTCGCCGGTGAACGAATACCAGTCGTCGAGCGAATCCCGTACCGTCATGGGCCGCGTAGTCGCGTATGGCTTGCCGTCGCGTAATACGATATCGCCCATTTCCATGTAATGGATCTGCCAGCCGCGACGTTCCGCACCGAGCAGCATGGCGAGCGTAGTGTCTTTCTTCGGGTTGATGGAACCGATCGGATCCATCACCACCCCAACCTTGACCCCCATAGCTCATGTTCTCTTATTGCTCCGCAACGGGCGACACCTTAGCATACGGTTGAGCTTCCGATGGATGGCCTGCGGGCGACTGATTGACGTGACTAACGTCCTGCGAATAGCAACACGCAAAAGCCGCCTCGCCGTATGGCAGGCCGAACACGTTCGCAGCCTGCTTGCGCACGCGCACCCGGGTCTCGATATCGAACTCGTGCCGTTCACGACCACCGGCGATCGCATCCTCGATCGGCCGCTGGCGATGATCGGCGGCAAGGGACTGTTCATCAAGGAACTCGAACAGGCGCTGTACGACGGCCGTGCCGACATCGCCGTGCATTCGATGAAAGACGTGCCGGTGGAGTTGCCGGCGGGTCTGCACATTCCCGTGATCCTCGAGCGCGAGGACCCGCGCGATGCGCTCGTAACCCGCGGCGGGGTCGCGTTCGATGATCTCAGGTCCGGCGCAATGGTCGGGACGTCGAGCCTGCGTCGCAAGAGCCAGTTGCTCGCGCAACGCGCGGACTTCGCGATCCGTGACCTGCGCGGCAACGTACCCACCCGTCTCGAAAAACTGCACAACGGCGAATTCGATGCCATCGTGCTCGCCTGCGCCGGGCTGAAACGTCTCGGTTTCAGCGACCGGATCGAATCGCTGTTCGCGGTGGCCGACATGATCCCGGCAGTCGGCCAGGGCGCAATCGGCATTGAATGCCGCAGCGAAGACCCCCAGATCGCCGCGCTCATCGCGCCGCTGCACGATGAGAATACGGCGCTGTGTGTTACCGCCGAGCGGGCCATGAGCGCGTTTCTCGCCGGCGGTTGCGATGTGCCACTCGCGGCTCATGCCAGCCTCGACGGCGCGAACCTGCGTCTGCGGGGTCTCGTCGCGAGTCCTGATGGACGCCGTATCGCGCGTGACGAACGCAGTGGACCGGCGGTGCAGGGTGCTGAACTCGGACGCGAGCTTGGCGCGGCACTCGTGGCCGCGGGAGCCGATGAAATTCTCGCTGAACTGGTGCGCAGCCGCACGTAAACGCTCGAGGTCGATAATATGCAACGCCTCGCCGGATATTCTGTTCTTGTCACCCGCCCGGAGCGACAGGCCGTGGGCCTGTGCGCGGCGATCGAAGCGGAAGGTGCGCACGCGATTCGCGCCCCGATGATCGAGATCCAGCCACTGACCCGACAGCCGCGATGTGTCCGGGTCATCGATGCGATCGAGCACTACGACAAAGGAATTTTCATCAGTCGCAACGCGGTCGAATTCGGGCTCGAAGGGCTCGCCGCGGCCCGGCGTTCGCTTGCGGGGGTGGAAGTCTACGCCGTTGGCGTCGGAACGGCCGCCGAGTTGCACGAGCGCGGCATCGATAAAGTAATCACCCCGCGCGACGCGTTCAGCACGGAAGGCCTGCTGAAGCTCGGTGGCTTGCAGAGCGCCGCCGTCGAGGGCAAGCGCATCGTCATATTTCGCGGCGCCGGGGGGCGTGAGACGCTGGCCGATACGCTCGCGGCGCGTGGCGCCGAAGTTGATTACTGCGAAGTGTACAAGCGCACCGTACCGGATCTGAAAGTTGCCGACCTGCTCGCGGAAGCGGACGTGGCCGTACCGGACATCGCGGTGATCACGAGCCTCGAAGGCGCGACGAACCTTGCCGACAAAATTGATGACGAAGGTCTCGATCTGCTGTTCGACATGCCGTTGCTCGTGGTCGGTGCGCGCATGGGTCGCGAAGTAGAGAAGCTCGGTTTTACGAACCCGCCGGTAATCGTCGATAATCCCGGTGATAATGATGTGATTGAGACCCTCACGCGTTGGGTAATGGACGAAATATGAGCAGCGACGACCGAGAACAAACCGACGATCCGTCCGCCGAAGCAGAATCCGGGGATCCGTCCGCCGACGCGGAATCCGGCGAGCCGATCGACGAGGACGCGGACGACGACGGATCCGCGGATCCGTCACCGCCTGCCGCCACAACGGAACCGTCGCCGCGCGGGGGCAAGGCGGCTATCGTCGTATCCGCGATCGCGTTCGCGCTGCTGCTCGCCGGTGCCTGGTACTGGCATCAGTACCGTTACGCGCCGGCACTCACGGCGCTCGCGCAGGATGTCGCCGGCGCCGGTGCCGGACAGGCAGGTCTTGCCGCCGAACTCGAGGCAACGCGCGCCGGCATCGAGACGGTCGCTGCCGAGGCCTCAGGTGCGCTGACGCAAGTTGATGCGCTCGGTGCGAAAATCGACAGCGCGGTCAAGGGCCAGGCCGATTTGCGTCGCTCCGTCAGCGCCCTGTATGAAAAAGAAACCCAGACATCCGTCGACTGGGTGCTGGCCGAAGCCGAATATCTCGTGCTTGCCGCGACCCAGAGGCTTGCACTCGAACGCGACATCGACACCGCGATTGCGGCCTTGCGTGCCGCCGATCAACGGCTGCGTTCCGCCGATCACCCCGATCTGATCCCGATCCGCGACCAGCTGATTAAAGACATCACCGCGCTCGAGGGGGTCAACCGGGCCGATGTCGAAGGTCTCGCCCTGTATCTCGCGAAAACGATCGACCAGGTCGACGATTTGCCGACGAAGCCCATCGCCGAGGAGATCACCCCGTTCGCGACCGTGCGCGAAGGCGAATACGCGGCAACCGACTGGCGTCGTCTCGGGTATGCGATCTGGTCCGATCTCGTCGATCTCGTCGAAGTGAAGGACGCCGATCTGCCGGACAGCGTGTTGTTCGATCCGGAGCTGCGTTACTTTTTACGCCAAAACCTGAAACTCGAACTCGCGTCCGCGCGGCTCGCCGTGTTGCGTCGCGATCGCGCGAATCTCGACGCGTCCGTCGTCCTGATAAAACGCCTGCTCGGCTCGTATTACGACGAGAACGATGCCGGCGTGAAAAGCATCACGGCGCGTCTCGATGAAGCGGCGACACTCGAACTGAAACCGCAACTGCCGAATATCAGCGGCAGTCTCGACGTGATCCGCCGGCAGCGCGCCGAGCGCTCGGGGGCGGAGGCCGCGCAGTGAAATACCTGCTGCTGACGGTCATATCGCTCGCGGTTGCGGTCCTGCTGGGTCAACTGATCGCCGACGACCCCGGTTTCGTCGTGATCGGTTACGGCGGCAAGGTGTTCCGCACGAGCTTCGTGTTCTTCGTCGTCCTGCTGATCATCGGCATTTTCGCGCTGACGTTCGCGTGGCGGGCACTTGTGCATATTTTCACCTTGCGCACGCGCTGGCTCGGCTGGACCGGCGAATACCGGCGCAAGCGATCGCAACGGGCGCTCAGCAACGGTCTGCTCGCACTGGCCGAGGGCGATTTCGGACGTGCGGAGCAGTTACTCAGCCGCGGTGCGGAAGCGGAATCCGGACCGGCGCTGCATTACCTCGGGGCGGCGGAGGCTGCGCAGGCGCAGAACGCGGCCGAGCGGCGCGACAATTACCTCAGTCTCGCGCGCGAAGCGATGCCGAGCGCCGAGGTCGCGATCGGGATCAAGAGTGCCGAGATGCAGCTTGAAACGGGCCAGTACGAGCAGGCGCGCGCGACGCTCGACTATCTTGCCGACCGCCATCCCGACAACAAGCAGGTGCTGACGCTGCAGCACCGAACGTATACCGAAATCGGCGACACCCCGGCCCTCGTTGCCCTGTTGCCGGCGCTGCGGCGCCACCGGGTATTCCCGCCGGAGCATCTGCAGGCGCTCGAACTCGAAGCCGCCGCGGCCGCGTTGTCGCAACCCTGCTCGTCGGTCGACGATATCAACCGGATCTGGAACGGATTACCGAAAAACGTGCGTGAAGCCTCGCGGCCGATCGCGCTCTACGCGCACCAGCTCACGGTGCTCGGGTTTCACGAGGAAGCGGAGAAGTTGCTGCGCAAGAGCCTGATGCGGCACTGGGACGACGGGCTCGTGCGGCATTATGGCGAGGTCCGGATCAATAACGCCGATTTGCAGCTCGAACGCGCCGAGGGCTGGCTCGCCACCCGCGAAGATGATCCGGAGCTGCTCATGTGCCTGGCGAAGCTCGCAATCAGCGCCGACGACTGGGACAAGGCGCGCGGCTACCTCCTGCGCGTGCTCGATGTTGCGCCATCGCCGCTCGCCTACCAGAAACTGGCCGAAGTGCACGAGCATGCCGACGATCACGAAGCTGCCGGGCGCTGCCATCGCGAGGGTCTGCGACTGGCGACGAATTCCGTCGGGGGTCTGCCCGCCGTCGTCGCGTTGGCGCCGACGAGCTAGGGCGCCGATTACGGCAGGCTGCGCGGGCTCTGCAGCCAGCGCAGCAGGGGACTCCAGTACTCACGATCGCCGGCCGTGGCGATCGGTGCAAACTCGAAAATCGACAAGCCGCGTTCGGCGGCACGCAGGTAGTTCGTGCTCGAGCGCAGCATCGTCAGGAAGGGAAACTTGCGGCCGGACGGTAATCTCAGTTCGAACAGGTAATCTTCGAGCTCGTTGGCGATAACGGAGCCTTCGCGCACCCGGTTCGCGACCGTTGCCATCTTGATGTCGTGGTCGATCACGTTGCGCAGTTCGCGCAATTCGCCGAGAAAACGTTGCGCCGCACGGATATCGATCGGTGACGGGACCACGGGCAGGACGATCGTCTGGGTCCGCTTCACAATCTGCTGCAGCTGGTCGTCGTGGGTGCGCGACGGCGCATCCATAATCACGACGTCGGAACTGCGCGGCACCCGGATCGGTTTCGAAGAGCCGTCGACGGCGCGGATTTTCGGCCGTTCCGGGTCGCGGGCGCTGAGCCAGTCGAGGCTGCTGCCCTGCGGATCGAGATCCACGAGCGCGACTTTCGCGCCTTCACTAGCGTAAAACCCGGCGAGATTCGTCGCCACCGTCGTCTTGCCGCTGCCGCCTTTGGCATTCAGTACCAGGATCGTGCGCATGGACCTAAACCCTAATGAAGCGATGTCAGTGCATTATAGCCACAAGCCGGCGGAATTTTCTCGAATTACAACGCTTTACCCGTCATCCCGGCCGAGGTCACGGGACCGCTGCTCCATCAGCTTTTCGATCACCGGGTTGAGCAGCAACTCCATCGCAAACACGTATTTCCCGGCCGGTACGACGATCGTATCCGGGCGCGACATGAAAGCCCCGTTCAGCATTTCCAGCAGGTAGCGAAAATCCGGGCCGATCTTGCGCCGATTCTGGATGTGGATGACGACGAGACTTTCGTCATTCGTCGGAATTTCCGTCGCCGTGAACGGGTTGGACGTGTCGATCGTCGGGATGCGCTGGAAATTGATATCGGTACGCGAGAACTGCGGACAGATGTAATGCACGTAATCCGGCATGCGGCGCAGGATCATGTCGGTTGCGGCCTCCGCGGAATAGCCGCGGACGGAGCGATCGCGGTGAATTTTCTGCATCCACTCGAGATTGATGATCGGCACCACCCCGATGAGTAAATCGACGTATTGGGTCAGGTCGATCCCGTCCGTCACGAGGGCGCCATGCAGACCTTCGTAGAACAGCAAATCCGCGTTTTGCGGCAATGCCTGCCAGGCGGTGAACGTGCCGGGCCGGCCGCCGTGGATTTCACCCTCTTCCTCGGTGTGAATGTAATAGCGTCGTTGTCCGGTACCGCTGTCGGCGAACGTCGTAAACAGTGTTTCGAGCTCCGCGAACAGGTTTCCGTCCGGGCCGAAATGCGTCAGCATGCGACCCTGTTCGGCCGCTTTTTCGACCTCGCGCTCCATCGTCTCGCGGTCGTAACGATGAAAACTGTCACCCTCGATGACCGCCGGGGTGATGCCTTCGCGCTGGAATATGCGCTCGAAAGCAAGCTTGACGCTCGACGTGCCGGCGCCGGACGACCCGGTGACGGCTACGATGGGATGGCGTGTCGACATAGGCACCTCTGACAGGGAGCGCCTAGTTTACGGGATTGCGGCCGCGGGTGTGATCGGCGGCCGGTTCGCTGCCCGCGCCCGTCACATTCGTGCGGCCGTCGCCTGCGCGCTGCTTTGAAGCACCGCGGCGCGTACTTATACTTTGCGCTTTACTCACGGCAGCCCACCCCCTGGTGAACCCGAAACCGTCCGTCGCGGACGTTCAAACGAGTCCTGTCTATGCCCGTCTGCTCGGCTACGTGCGCCCGTACTGGCGCATATTTGCGCTGGCCATCGGGGGCATGCTCGCGCTCGCCGCGACCGAGTGGATGCTGCCGGCACTGCTGAAGCGCCTGATCGATGAGGAATTCGTCCATGCCGCCACCCACATTTCCCTGACCCTGCCGCTGCTGCTGATTGGCCTGTTCTCGCTGCGCGGCGTGCTCAGTTATGTCGGCACCGTCGCGCTCGCCTGGATCTCGCACCGCACGGTGATGGACTTGCGCGCGGATATGTTCGCGAACCTGATCGAATTGCCGGTCAGATTTTTCGACCACCGCAACCCGGGCGAACTGATATCGAAGTTCACGTTCGACGTCACCCAGGTCTCGCAGGCGACGACCCGCGTGCTTACCGTGATTGTGAAGGACAGCGCCGTGATCGTCGCGCTGCTCGTATACCTGTTCTATCTGAACTGGCGCCTGGCGACGTTCCTGTTCATGCTCGCGCCGCCCGTTGCCTACGTCGTCTACCGCGTATCGCGACGGATGCGCGAAAAAAGCCGGCAACTGCAGGCCTCGGTCGGTGAGTTGAACCAGATCGCCGAGGAGAGCATCCGCGGTCAGCGCGAAATCAAAATCTTCGCCGGCGCTCCGTACGAATCGGGACGTTTCCATCGCGCAATCAATGCCGCGCGGCGCTTCCAGATGAAAGTCGTACAGACCTCAGCGGCAACGGTCCCGATCATCCAGATGCTGATCGCCTGCGGGATCGCGGCAATGATTGTGCTCGCGTTGCGCGAAGCCGCCGCGGGTACGATGTCGCGCGGTGATTTCGTCGCGTTCGTCACCGCGACGGCGTTGTTGTTGCCGCCGACGAAGCGGCTCACCGGGGTCAACGAATTCCTGCAGCGCGGGCTGGCCGCGGCCGAAAGCGTCTTCGCGTTAATCGACGAACGGCGCGAACAGAGCGCCGGCAGCATTACGCTCGACCACGTCCGCGGCAACATCGTATTTCGCAATGTGAGTGCTCGCTACGGCGACAAGCTCGCGCTCGAAGGCATCAATCTGGATATCGCGGCCGGGGAATCGGTCGCGCTCGTGGGGCCGTCGGGTGGTGGCAAGTCGACGCTGCTCGATCTCGTCGCGCGCTTCAACGACCCCGCGGCCGGTGAATTGCTGATCGACGGTCATGCGATCGATTCGATCGCGCTCGACAGCCTGCGCGACGCGATCGCGTATGTCGGGCAGAACGTCGTGCTGTTCGACGACACGGTCTACAACAACATCGCCTATGGCGGTTTGCGCAACGCCGATCCGGAACGGGTACGCGCGGCAGCTACCGCCGCGCATGTGATGGAGTTCGCCGACTCGCTGCCCGCCGGTCTCGAGACGCCGATCGGCGACAACGGCGTACGTCTGTCGGGCGGTCAGCGGCAACGCATTGCGATCGCGCGCGCGCTGCTGAAGGACGCGCCGATCCTGATCCTCGACGAAGCGACTTCGGCGCTCGACACGGAATCCGAGCGCGAAATCCAGGCGGCGCTCGGGGCGATCCGCCAGGGGCGTACGAGTTTGATCATCGCGCATCGTCTGTCGACGATCGAATCCGTCGACCGCATTGTCGTGATCGAACAGGGGCGCATCGTTGAAACCGGCACGCATGCCGAACTGCTTGCCCGGGGCGGCGCGTACGCGCGCCTCGCCGCGGTGCAGAGCCCGGCCGCTTAGCGCGCGGTTGGCGGGGTTTACTCGACGGTTATCGTAATCTGCTCGGAGACGATCGGCGGGTTGTGCGGAATATGCGCGAAATTACCGAGGACGAGCTGCAGCGTATGCTGACCGGGGCTCAGTTCGATCGTCGTTTCCGTTTGTCCGCCGCCGAAATGACGGTGCTGTGCATCGTTCGGAATCGGCGCCGTCGCGTCCGCGAGTTCCGTATCGATCAACAGATGATGATGACCGGTGTTGTCCTTGACGACCCCGGCGGGCGCGACGCCGAAACCGCGGAGACCGAAAACGACGGTTACCGGATTCGTGACCACGGCGCCGGCCGCTGGTGACACGAAATACAGTTCCGGGGATTCATCCGCGGTCGCGCCGAACGAGGCGATGACAAGAACGAGTAGCGTGGTGAGTAATTTCAACATGGTCGATAGTCCAGTTCTCAAGGAAGACAGAAAATCCTGCGATTCGTGCCGCACATCATCGATTCGCCGTGAACTCGGCTACGAGTTCGCTGAGTCGGGTGCGCGACAGTTTCGCGCCGGCGTAACGGATCGCGGTGTAGGTGTCCGTAATCAGCAGTACGTCGGCCGCGAGGTCGCTGCGTTCCCGGCATACCCGGCGCGCGAAATCGTTCGGGCCTTCGAACGGCAGGCGTTCGAAGCCGGCACGCGCCAGTTTACGGCAGAACTGCCGGTAGGCGATCACGGCGGGGTCGCCCCGTTCGCTCCGCTGTCGCAAAACGAGAAACGCAAGCCCGAGCATGAGCGCCGCCAGCGCGAGCGTCAGGGTAATCACCAGCGTACCGTAATCCCAGTCCTCGAGTCCGGCATCATCGAGCAATTGACGCTGACGTTTCGGCGTATAGCCTAGGACCCATTGGCTCCAGCCATAGTTCAACGCATCCCACGCGTTCGCGACCTGGCGCCATGCGTTAGCGGCGGCCGAACCGGCATCCAGCATCGGTAACAACCGCTGCTGCGGCAGCGCTTCATTGATCCCGAGCGATACGCGCTCCGGCGCGACGGCGGCGGTCGGATCGATGCGCACCCAGCCGCGTTCCGCGAGGAACACCTCGGCCCAGGCGTGCGCATCGCGCTGGCGCACGATCATGTAATCGGACACGGAATTGAACTCCCCGCCCTGGTAACCGGTGACGACGCGCGCCGGAATTCCGGCCGCGCGCATCAGCGTCACGAACGCGGCGGCGTAATGTTCGCAAAAGCCCTCGCGCGTGTTGAACAGGAATTCGTCGACGCTGTCACCGCGCAACGGTTGCGGGGTCAGCGTGTAGACGAACGCCTGTTCATTGAAATAGCGCAAGGTCTGGGTGATCACGCCTTCGTCGGCCGGGGTCCGCGCGCGCAGGGCCGCGGCGAGTTCATGCGTGCGCGGGTGCGCGCCCGGCGGCAACGCCAGCGCGGCCGCACGCTCCTCCGGGGTAATGTCGGGAAGCCGGTACTCGACGCGTGACTCGAGCGTGTAGCGCAGGCGTCGCTTGACCGGGCGTGGCGCGAGCAGGCGGTAGTCGCTCGTCTGGCGCACGTCCTCGTCGAGCCGGGTGACAGCTTCGATGCCGAACATCCAGCGCCGCTCGTGCGGTTCCAGCGTTACCGTGTAACGGTAAGTCCGACCCCCGGCGGTAACCGGCCGCGCTGCGGCGTCGCCGATATCGCCGCCGTGCCAGCTGCGGCCGTCCGTGTGCCACATGACCGGGCCGCGCCAGTACAACTGCCGCGCCGGTGGCGGTTCCCCCTCGAACGCGACCCGAAACGCGATTTCATCAGACACCCCGAGTTCCGTAATGTGGCCGATCGTCATTTCCTCGCTCAAGCCGGTGACCGCGCCACCTGAATCCTGTGGCAGTCCCCACAATGGACCGGGGATGCGTGGAAACAGGAAAAAAGCGACAACCATGAGCGGCAGGGCCTGGGCCACGTAGCGCGTTGCCAGCACCATGCAGGCGCGAATACCAAGCGCCGGATTGCTCGTATTGAAACGCACGAGTCCGGCGGTCACCGTGACGACGATGACGAGCATGAACAGCGCGGTAGTGATCGTCTGCGAATAGAAGAAATTTGTGACGACGAGAAAATAGGCGAGAAACATGACGACGTAGTAGTCGCGCTCGTGCTGCAGCTCGAGCATCTTCAGGCCGAGCAGCGCGGTCAGCAGTGCGATCCCGGCATCGCGCCCGAGCTGGCCCTGATACGTAATATAAATCGCGATGAACGCGGCCACCGCGAGCAGTTGTTTCACCACCCACAGCGCGGCGTGGCGGCGATCCGGCAGCGGCAGCAATGCGTACTCGCCGGCCACCCGCCAGGCAGCCAGCGCGCCGAAGCACACGAGCAACCACAGCGAAAAGCGCCCGGCGTGCGGGATCAAGGCGAGACTCAGGCACAGCACGGCCCACAGGACGTGGCTGCGATCGATGCCGGTCCGCAACGTCATCGAGTGAACAACGCGAGCGCTTTCAGACACAGGTGACGGTGGGCGGCGCCGGTTGCGGGCGGGATCTGCGTGCCGGGCAGATCCAGGCCGTAGTGCAGACCGAGCCGTTCGGCTTCGAGTATCCAGGCCGTGAGCTGGCTCAACCGGGCTTCCGGATCGGCGAGTGCGGCGCTGTGCGCCCACGCGAGCACGATCCGCTCCGCCGCCCCGCTCGTGAAGCGCTTTACGAGCAGCACGTCGGCGCGGGCGAGGTTTTTCCACGCGATCGCACGGATCGGATCGCCGGCGTGATAGGGCCTGAAACCGGCGAAATCATCATGGCCATGATGTACGCCGCCCATGACTGAAGATGCCGCGAGTCCGTCGACCGGGAGCGGCAGCGATCCCTGCGGGCGCGGATACACGAGACAGACGGCCGGATCCGTGAAATACGCCCATGCGCGCAGGATGCCGAGCGGGAACGTGCTCGTGAGCCGGATCCGCCGCAGCGGCAACCAGCCGCGCCTTGTACTCGGCAAGTGCAGCGTCACGCGCGCGAGCCGGTCTGCCCCGATGTTCGCGAGCACGGCCCTGTGCGTGCGCCGGCGTCGCCACCAGCGACCCGCGCGCGGCGGCGAGTACGCAATCCCGACGCTGTGGCGTGGCGCTTTCCCGCGGTTGTCGAAGCCGAGCACGAACGCGGCCGGTTCGCCCGCGAACACGGGTTTCGCTTCCGCACCGAGGTAGGCGATACCGGCGAGATTGCGGTAGGTGTGCAGCATCGTCACGAGGAGCAAACCGAACAGCAGGAACGTGAGCAGGTAGCCAAGCGCGTTGTCGTAATTGATCGAACCGAGCAGGATCACGAACACCATGCTGCCGAGCATGAAGCCGTGACGGGTGAGGAAGATATAAACCCGCCGTCGATCGAGCGACTGGCGTACGGGCAGCGCCGCCGAGGGGACCCCGGCGCTTATCAGCGTATCCGCGTGCGGCGGCACCGCGGTGTCCGCGTTCACGGGATCGGCACGTTTGTGATCAGCAATTGCGCCAGGTCCGCTTCGTCCGCGCTCGCGTTGCCCGCGCCAAGGCGATGCCGCACGACCGACGGCAGGGTTTCCTGCACGTCCTCCGGCACGACATGCCCGCGCCCGTCGACGAGCGCCCAGGCGCGCGCCGCCTGCACGAGCGCGAGTCCGGCGCGCGGCGACAGACCGGTCGCAAACGCCGGTGCTTCGCGGCTGTACGCCAGCAGATCCTGGATGTACTCGAGCAGCGGTTCGGCAACGTGGACCGTGTCGACCTGACGTTGCAGTTGCCGCAGATCCTCGAGATGCAATTGCGGTTCGAGCCGGCTCAGCATGACCCGGCGGTTTTCACCGTTCAGCAGTTCGAGTTCGGCGTCGCGCGACGGATAGCCAATCGAAATGCGCATGAGGAAGCGATCGAGTTGTGACTCCGGCAACGGAAACGTGCCAATCTGCTCCGACGGGTTCTGCGTCGCGATGACGAAAAACGGGTCGGGCAGCGGATACGTATCGCCGTCGATCGTGACCTGGCGTTCTTCCATTGCCTCGAGCAGCGCGCTTTGCGCGCGAGGGGTGGCGCGATTGACTTCGTCGGCAAGCAGCAACTGCGTGAAAATCGGGCCTTTGTGAAACCGGAAGCCACCGTTGTCGCGATCGAACACCGAGACACCGACGACATCGGCCGGCAGCAAGTCGCTCGTAAACTGAATCCGCTGATAATTGAGCCCGAGGAGTTTCGCCAGCAGGTGAGCGAGCGTCGTTTTACCCACCCCGGGCAGGTCTTCGATCAACAGGTGGCCGCGCGCGAGCAGGCACGCAAGCGCGAGGCGCAGTTCGCGACGTTTACCGAGGATGATGTCCTGCCCGCTCTCGAGCACGCGTGCAATGAGCTTGCCGGCATCGGCCGGTGACCGTGGATCGGGTGCGGTGATGACGGGTTCGTTTAAAGTTTTGTTCACTGGATACCGATCTTAAGGTTTAATGAAAGCCTGCAGCGCCGAACCGGGATACCGGAGATTGCCGGTGATCAGGAGTCCGGTCGGACCGGTTGCCATTCACGGTGAAATACGCCACCGACGATCCGATTCAGAGCTTAAACAAGCCATGTGCCGAATTCCATGTTGCAGTCCTTATAACGGCAGGCCCATTCGCTTTGCTTAACTGAATTCGAGGTTGCACGTGGAAAAATACGATTTCGTCGTCATCGGCAGCGGGCCGGCAGGACAACGCGCTGCGATCCAGGCAGCAAAGCTCGGGCGCTCCGTCCTGCTTGTCGAGGAGCACTTTCTCATCGGCGGTGCTTGCGTACATACCGGCACGATTCCGAGCAAGACGCTGCGCGAGGCCGTGTTATACCTGAGCGGGTGGCGTCAACGCGGCTTCTACGGCCGCAGTTACCGGGTGAAAGAACGGGTAACCGTCGACGATCTCGTCCAGCGTCTCGATATCACCGTACGTCACGAAATCGAGATGCAGCAGCACAAAATGCATCGCAACTACGTCACCACGCAAGGTGGCCGCGCGACATTTGAAGATCCGCACCATATCCGCATCGAGCGGCCGGCCGGTGAAACCGAAATCGTCGAGGCCGAGCGCATCCTGATCGCGACGGGTTCACGACCCGCGCGGCCACCGAATATTTCCTTCGATGCGGCAAACGTCGTCGACAGCGATCACCTGCTGAAAATGGGATCGCTGCCGCGCAATCTCGTCGTTGTCGGCGCCGGGGTTATCGGCATGGAATACGCTTCGATGCTGAATGCACTCGACATCGACGTTACCGTCGTTGATGGCCGGACTGAAATTCTGGGCTTTCTCGATCGCGAGATCGTCGATGAATTCGTTCATCATCTGCGCGATCGCGGTGTGAGTCTGCGCCTCGGCGAGACGGTCGATTCGGTCGAACAGATCGATCGCGGCCGGGTCGCTGTGCACCTCGCGAGCGGCAAGCGGATCCGCGCCGATATGGTGCTGTTTGCCTCGGGGCGTATTTCGAACACCGATGGCCTGCAAATCGAAAATGCCGGGATCGGGGTCGACGAGCGCGGTCGGATCAGCGTCGATGAGCATTACCGCACCGAGGCCGCCCACATTTACGCGGCCGGTGATGTGATCGGGTTCCCGGCACTGGCTTCGACCTCGATGGAACAGGGCCGCCACGCCGCGTGCCACGCGTTCGGCGGTTCGCTCCTCGATATCCGTGAAGATCTGTTCCCGTATGGCATTTACGCGGTGCCGGAGATGAGCGTCGTTGGCAAAACGGAAGAAGAACTGCAACGCTCGGGTACCCGCTACGAGAGCGGCATCGCGCGGTTTCGCGAGACCTCGCGCGGACACATCCTCGGATTACGCGAAGGATTGTTGAAGCTGCTGTTCAGTCTCGATACCGAAGAACTGCTCGGCGTGCACATCGTCGGCGAGGGCGCGACGGAGCTGATCCACATCGGCCAGGCCGTACTCGCGCATCGCGGCAAGCTCGACTATTTCGTTAACGCCGTGTTCAATTATCCAACGCTCGCCGAGGCGTACAAGATCGCGGCGCTCGACGCGTTCAACAAGATGTAGGTCGTTGCGCGGCCGGATCGCATTTACGAGCCGGCGACGGTCATCGATTCGATCAGGATCGAGCCGCTCTGGATGTTGCCGCGCCGGTCGACGTCGGAGCCGACCGCGACGATTCGCCTGAACAGATCCGCGAGATTGCCCGCGATCGTGATCTCTTCGACGGGAAACGCGATCTCGCCATTCTCCACCCAGAAGCCGCTCGCGCCACGCGAATAATCGCCGGTGACCATATTGACCCCGAACCCCATCAGGCTCGTCACCACGAGGCCGCGCCCCATCTGTCGCACGAGCGCCGCGAAGTCTCCGGCGTCCGACGATACCGACAGATTATGGACGCCGCCGGCATTGCCGGTTGGAGCAAGGTTCAGCCGCCGCGCGGAATAACTGCTGAGTACGTAGCCCGTCAATACGCCGCGGTCGATGAGTTTGCGTTCCTGTGTTTGCGCGCCTTCGCCGTCGAACGGTGCGCTGCCGAGGCCGCGTGCGAGATGGGGTTGCTCGGTGATCGTGACGTGTTCGGGAAAGATCGCCTTGCCGGCGCTGTCGACCAGAAACGATGCGCGGCGGTACAGATTGCCGCCCGACACGGCGCTGACGAGATGACCGATGAAACCGCCGGCAATCGGGGCCTCGAAAATAACCGGGACTTTCTCCGTCGCCACCTTGCGCGCGCCGAGTTTCGCCACCGTGCGTTCCGCCGCGCGGATCCCTACGGGTTCGGGTGCTTCGAGGCGGTCCGCGTTGCGGGCTGTCGTATACCAGTAGCCGCGCTGCATATTACCCGCGTCCTTGCCGACGACGACGCAACTGAGGCCATGGCGCGTAGCCGGGTAGGCGGCGGCGAAACCGTCCGTCGTGGCATAGCCGCGCAAACCGCGGTGCTGATTCACGCTGACGTCGTCGACCTGGTCCACGGCCGGGTGGAAATCGCGCGCCGCATTGTCGCAGCGAACGGCGAGTTCGATCGCGGCGTCGGGTTCGATGATCCACGGATGATCGAGATCGAGATCCGGGATTTCGCGGGCGAGATACGCCGGATCGATCAGGCCGGCATACGGATCCTCTTCCGCATAGCGTGCAATCTGATCCGCGGCGGCCACCGTTTCCTCGATACTTTCGCGCGAGAAATCCGTCGTCGTGGCTGTGCCCTTGCGCTTGCCGTGATAGGCCGTCAGCGTGAGAACTTTATCCTGATGATGCTCGATCGACTCGAGTTCGCCGTTGCGGACGGTGACGGACAGGCCGCCGCCCGCGCTGATCGCCGCCTCGGCCGCGCTCACCCCGCGCTGCTTTGCATGACTGATTACGCGGTCGAGAACCGCGAGCGTCTCATCGATTGTGGGGTTCGGATCTTTCATCCGCGAAATTGTAACGGATTGCCGTCGCCCCCGGTGCTGTGAACGCAGGCGGTGCGCGGGTAAAATGACCCGACCCCGTCGCAGGCCCGACCGCCCTTTTTTACCGCATGACCGACAGCCCCATCCTCGATTCGCTCAATGACGCCCAGCGCGCCGCCGTGACCGTCGCGGCGCCGCAGGCGCTCGTGCTCGCCGGTGCCGGCAGCGGCAAGACGCGGGTGCTCGTGCACCGGATCGCGTGGTACCTGGATACCGGGCAGGCGCTGCCGAAAGGTATCCTCGCGGTGACGTTTACGAACAAGGCGGCGGCGGAAATGCGTGCGCGGATCGAAAGCCTGATGCGGCGACCGGTCGGCGGTATGTGGGTGGGCACGTTCCACGGCATCGCGCATCGCCTGCTGCGCGCGCACTGGCGCGAGGCGAAGCTGCCGGAGCAGTTCCAGATCATCGACAGCGAGGATCAGCTGCGCGTCGTCCGGCGTACCCTGCGCGCGATGAATCTCGACGAGAGCGAATGGCCGGCGCGGGAAACCCAGTGGTATATCAACGCGCGCAAGGACGATGGCCTGCGCCCGCAACACATCGACGACGGCGGCGACCTGACGACGCGCACGCTGATTGACGCCTACCAGGCCTACGAAGAAGCCTGCGCGCGCGCCGGTCTCGTCGACTTCGCCGAGTTGCTGCTGCGTGCCCACGAGCTGTGGCGCGACACGCCGGGTCTGTTGCGGCATTACCGCGAGCGTTTCTGGCACGTGCTCGTCGACGAATTTCAGGATACGAACACGCTGCAGTATGCCTGGCTGCGCCAGCTCGTCGGTGACGACGGTAATCTGTTCGTAGTGGGTGACGACGACCAGTCGATTTACAGCTGGCGCGGGGCGAAAGTCGAAAACATGCAGCGTTTCCAGCGCGATTACCCGAAGCACGAAATCATTCGTCTCGAACAGAATTATCGCTCCACGGGTAATATTCTGTCCGCCGCGAACGCCTTGATCGCGAATAACCCGTCCCGCCTCGGCAAGGAGTTATGGACCGACGGCAGCGACGGCGAACCGATCACGCTGTACGCCGCGTACAACGACATCGACGAAGCGCGGTTTTGCGTCGAACGCATCTCCCAATGTCACGAGCGCGGTGATCGCTACGACGAATGCGCCGTGCTGTACCGGGTGAGCGCGCAATCGCGCGTGATCGAAGACGCCCTGCGCCAGGCCGACATCCCCTACCGCGTGCACGGCGGCTTCAAATTCTATGAACGTGCCGAGATCAAGGACGCGCTGGCGTATCTCAGGCTCGCGACGTTTCGCGGCGACGACGCGGCATTCGAACGCATCGTCAATACGCCGACCCGCGGGGTCGGCCAGCGCAGTATCGACGCGCTGCGGACGACCGCACGTCTCGAACAGGTCACGTTGTGGGAAGCGGCGCGGCGGATTATCGATACGCGCGAACTCGGTTCGCGTGCGATCAGCGCGCTCGAGCGCTTTCTCGATTTGATCGATCGCTTATCGGTTGCGATCGAAGGACATGAACTCGGTCGCGTGATCGAAATCGTCGTCGAGCACAGCGGGCTCGTCGATCACTACAAAAAAGAAAAGGGCGATCGCGGTCTCGATCGGATCGAGAACCTCGAGGAACTCGTCACCGCCGCGCGCGATTTCCAGCCGGGCGACGACGCCGAGGAGATGCCGCTCGTCGCCGCGTTTCTGAGCCACGCCGCGCTCGAAGCGGGCGAGGGCCAGGCGGGCGCGCACGAAGACAGCGTGCAATTGATGACGCTGCACTCGGCGAAAGGTCTCGAATTTCCGCAGGTGTTCCTCGTCGGCGTGGAGGAAGGCCTGTTTCCGCATCAGCGCTCGAGCGAGGATGCGCGACAACTCGAGGAAGAACGCCGGCTCTGCTACGTCGGCATCACGCGCGCGATGCGGCATCTGACGATCTGCCACGCCGAGAGCCGGCGGCTGCACGGTTCCGAATACTATCCGCAACCATCGCGGTTCATTCGCGAGATCCCGGCGAAACTGCTCAACGAAGTGCGTCTCGGCGGGCGTGTCGGCAGTGCGGTCGGCGGCGGCATCGCCGAAGCGGCGACAGCGACCGGGTTGACCCTGGGGCAGCGCGTCTCGCACAAGAGTTTCGGCGAGGGCATCGTGCTGCATCTCGAAGGCCGCGGCGAAAACGCGCGCGTCCAGGTTAATTTCGAGTCCGACGGTATCAAGTGGCTTGTCGCCGCGTACGCCGGGCTCGAAACCGTATGAATCCGCTCGCATCCGGATTTTCAATCCAATCGGGGAACTGACATGTTCGAACAAGCAAACGTCCGCCGGATGGCGCGCGTCGTCACGGGATGGTGTCTGCTGCTCGCGCTCGCCGCGTGTGGCGGTGGCGCCGGTGACACGGCCGGGGCTGGCGCGGCCGACGAAACATACCGCTGGAAACTCGTTACCGCGTGGCCGCCGAACCTGCCGGTAAACCACGACGTGGTCGTCGGGTTCGCGCGCGACGTGGAAACGATGAGCCGCGGACAAATGAAAATCCAGGTCTTCGCCGGTGGCGAACTGATCCCCGCGCTCGAAGTGTTCGACGCCGTGTCGAACGGCACGACGGTACAAATGGGGCATGCTGCCGCGTATTACTGGGCCGGCAAGATACCGGCCGCGCAATACATGTCCGCGGTGCCGTTCGGTATGACGGCGCGCGGCATGCAGGCGTGGCTGCACGGTGGTGACGGGCTGAAACTGTGGCGCGAACTGTATGCGCCGTTCGACCTCGTGCCGTTTCCGATGGGCAATACCGGCACGCAGATGGGCGGCTGGTTCAACAAGCGCCTTGAATCCGTGGCGGATTTACAGGGGCTCAAGATGCGCATTCCCGGGCTCGGCGGCAAGGCGCTGGCGAAAGCCGGCGGCAACCCCGTGCTGCTGTCCGGTGGTGATGTTTATACCGCGCTCGAACGCGGCACGATCGATGCGACGGAATGGGTCGGGCCGTTACATGATGTGCGTTTCGGGCTCGATCGCGCGGCGCAGTATTACTATTACCCGGGCTGGCACGAACCGAGCACGCAGCTCGAACTGATCGTGAACAAGAAAGCCTACGACGGCTTGCCGGAACACTTGCGCGTGATTATCGACAAGGCCGCGACCGCGGCCGGGGTGGCGCTGCACGCGAGGATGGAAGCGGAGAATGCGCGTACGTATGCCGAAGTGCGCGCGAATGGTCACACGCAAATGGCCGAGTTTCCGCAGGACGTGCTCGCGGCGCTGCACGCAAGTTCCGTCGAGGCGCTCGCCGAGGAAGCGGACAAGGATGCGAAATTCCGTGAAGTGCGCGACAACTATGAAGCGTTCCGCGCGACGTTTGATGCATGGGATGACATCACGGAAGATGCGTACCGGCAGTACTTCAACCGGGCAAGAGCCGAATAGTCAGGCCGGCCGGCGGCGTGCGTTCGGCAGCGCACCGGGTGCCGCTGCAGCCGCTCGCCGTCACCAGTTCTCGGTGAGGATCAACAAACCCGGTACCCAGCACGTGAGCACGCCGATCGAGATAACACTGTAGGGCAGCAATTTGCCGAAATCCTTTTTCGGCACGTTCGCAAGATAGAACATAAACCACAGTGCGCCCCAGATGAGCCAGAACACCCCGAAACGCGCGTCGCCGCTTTTGAAACTCATCAGCGAGAACGGCACCGTCGTGAACGCGACGAAAAAACAGAACCAGCCGAATCCGCTCATATCGAGATCGAGCCACAGGCTGATCGCGACGTAGAGATACGTAAAGCTGAACAGGACGTAGGCACAGACGGCGAAGTAGTCGCCCGGCGCTTCGGCGCGGATCAGCGACAGCAGGGCGACGAACAGGGCGAGGCCACCGACCATGAAGTTCATGATGGCCATCGACTTCGCCTCGACTTTGCCCAGCCCGCCCATGCCATTGACGAGCAACACACCACCAACGAACAACAGCATCAATCCGACCATGCGAACGCTCCGGAGCCTGGGTAGCGGCGCAAGGTAGCACGAGTCGCAGCGCAGAAGGAAACCGGATCGCCGGGTGCCGCGCGGTACCCGACGATGTTTCGAGGTCTGGTCGGGTAGTGACGGCAACGACAGATGATCGCGGGCGGCGAATTGTCGTCGCGGGTGCGATAGCCGGATTTCCGCGGGTGCGCGCAAAAAAAATCCCCGCCGTAGCGGGGATTTTTGTCTCTCCGGGTAACCCGCGGTAAACGCGGCCCGGGCCGTGCTTACTGGCTGCTGTTGACCATGTAGTCGACGGCAGCCTTCACGTCGTCATCGGAGTAATCCATGCGCCCGCCTTTCGGTGGCATCAACCCGGCCTCGCCCATGAAGCCCTTGATGGCATGCGTGTGCAAAGTCTCCGTGCCCTGCGCGATGCGCGGTTCCCAGGCTGCCACATCACCGATTTTCGGTGCGCCGGCAACCCCGGTGGCGTGACAGATGAAACAGGCCGAATCATAGACTTCCTTGCCGCGACCGTCCGCAACTGACGGCGCGGCCGCGGGCTCCGCCGCGGCGGCGGCGGGTTCCTCGGCTGCCGGCATTTCTGCTGCCGGTGTTGCGGTTGCTGCTGCGGCCGCCGGTTCGGCTGCTGGCGCGGGGGCCGGTGCAGCCGCGGCAGCAGCGTCGCCACCTTCGCCGACCGCAGCGAGCATATGCATCACCGCGGCGCGGACCTCGTCGTCAGTCAAAGACGCCATGCCGCCTTTCGGTGGCATGATCCCGGCGTCGCCCTGAAAGCCGTTGATCGCATTGCTGACGAGCATTTCGGGACCCTTTTGCAGGCGATCGGCCCAGGCCGCCTTGTCGCCAATCTTCGGTGCGCCGCCAATTCCGGCATCGTGGCAGGCAAAGCAGATCTTGCCGTAAGTCGCCGTGCCAACGTCGACCGGCCCCGCGGCGGCGGCGGGCTCGGCGCCTGCTGCGGTGGTCGTCGATTCCGCACCACCCATTACGAACGGTTCCCCGATATTCGCGTTGCCAACCGGTGCGAGTCGTTCGGTAGCCACCTCGTCGTCCGTCACCGTCGCCTGGAAGGCGCCGTTCACCACTTTCGCCAGGATGAAGGCAACGATGCCCACAACCACGAGAAAGACGAGAACTAGGGAGAAGTTGCGCACAAACGCGGCGTCATCTACTTGGCTCATACTGCGTTCCTAAATAGGGGGACGTGAAATATTCAAGCGTGTTCTTTTCGTGCCACAAATCGTGACCGCAGCGCCGCATTATAGCGGAATTGAGGGGCGGCACTAGTTTTGAACGCGGCGTCGAACCGTCGCCTGCCCGATGTTTGAACCACACCGGGCGACAATCCGGCGAGCGCAACGCTGGCCCGTTCGATTCCCGTGCAAAACGAGAAGGTCGAATCCGCTTCTAAAGCAGCGGCGCCCCGCAGGGGTGGGAAAACGAGCCTTCGTTTTCGAGTGCATCCTGTCGGGTCGAGGTTTCGGATTACCCCCGGTTTAGGCTAAGCTTCGCCATTCCACAAAGTCTCACGCGCCCGTAGCTCAAGCCCGATAGCGTGCGCGCTGCGAAGGCAGAGGTCACAGGTTCGACAAACTCGCGGAGCGAGTTTGCACGCCGTAACGCAGTGCAGGCGCCCCGCAGGGGTGAGAAAACGAGCCTTCGTTTTCGAGTGCATCCTGTCGGGTCGAGGTTTCGGATTACCCCCGGTTTAGGCTAAGCTTCGCCATTCCACAAAGTCTCACGCGCCCGTAGCTCAAGCCCGATAGCGTGCGCGCTGCGAAGGCAGAGGTCACAGGTTCGACAAACTCGCGGAGCGAGTTTGCACGCCGTAACGCAGTGCAGGCGCCCCGCAGGGGTGAGAAAACGAGCCTTCGTTTTCGAGTGCATCCTGTCGGGTCGAGGTTTCGGATTACCCCCGGTTTAGGCTAAGCTTCGCCATTCCACAAAGTCTCACGCGCCCGTAGCTCAGCTGGATAGAGTGCTGCCCTCCGAAGGCAGAGGTCACAGGTTCGAATCCTGTCGGGCGCGCCATCTTCTTCCCTTCTCGATCAACTACTTGTGTTCCGTGCGGGCCGACTCCGTGCAGTCACCGTGCAGTTTTTGGATCGAACGACGCCATATTCGCGAAGTCAGAAACGAACTTGCGGCATAACTCTTGCTCGCCTTGTTCGATCCACAAACCGTTCAGCACGACACTGTCCCCGTCGCTGAGCATACCGATGCTTCCCATGAACAGCTGTTCGACCGTATCAACTCCGAAGTCCCCGAACGTTGGCCCGGGCCCGATGACGTCGAGCACCGTCGTTGCGTCGCCTGTCGTCAGTGAGAAAGCGTTGTTCTGCGCTAGCGGCAAGAGCCAAACGTCGACAGATCGATCGCGCCGGCGAAGGTTGCACCACCGGAGAACTGCGCATCGCCGCTCGCGTCGCCGAAGGCATCGCCAACGCGGGCGTTTATCACCGCCCCGGCGGCAAGCGCATCGACAGACACAGAACCAGTAACAGCGCAGCGAACAGGCCGGCGATTTTCAGCATGCTGGCTCCTCCATGACGGGTGAGACGTGCGCCGGCGACGTTGCCAGGCGCTCGAACTACACCGGGAGTTGGTGTATTCAAATCCAGGTACAGATGACGGGTAAATAAAGGTTCGGTTACGCCTCCCCCAGGGCACGGAAATGCACAATCGCGGCGAGATAGCGCAGTTCGAAAGCAAGAAACAGAACGTTGCCTGCGCCCCTCGCTGCTATGCTCGTGGGTGCTCGTGCGACAGCGAGGTATCAGTGCAAAGGGAGCACGACATGAACGGGCAGCGAACGGAAACGACCGATCGGCGGCACGGCCGTCGCGGGCGCACACGACGACGGTCGCGTGTGATCGCGTTACTCGCCGCGTTGAGCGTCACCCCGGTGCTGGCTGCAAACGTGCGCGTTGCCGCCGGCCTGTACGCGCTCGAAACCTACACCGTGATGCCGCACCTCGATGAGATGCGCCGGATCACGAAAACCGAGCAGCGCTGTGTCGCCGCGGACGATGTTACGGGTCTGTTCCCGGTGATGCGGCAAGCGGCGTTTCGCGGTTGTGCCCTGCTGCCGCGCGCGAGCGATGAAGGGGAGTACGAGCTGCGGTGTCAGACCGCGCTCGTGGCCACCGGTCTCGCCGTACTCAACGAGGACGCCGGCGACGTCAGCGGCACGCTCGCGGTAAAAATGGGCGGCAAGAACATGACGTTTTCGCAGCACACGACGGCGCACTTCGTGGGCCCGTGCGCCGCCGGCGCGCCGGAGTAAGCGCCAGGTTCAGGCCGTCTCGGCAAACATCTCCCGTCCGATCAGCATGCGTCGGATCTCGGACGTTCCGGCGCCGATTTCATACAGCTTCGCATCGCGTAACAAACGCCCGGTCGGGTATTCGTTGATATAACCGTTACCGCCGAGCAACTGGATCGCGTCGAGCGCGACGAGCGTCGCTTTCTCGGCCGCGTAGAGTATGCAGCCGGCCGCATCCTTGCGCGTCGTCTCGCCCCGATCGGCCGCGGCCGCCACGGCGTACACGTAAGCGCGGCACGCGTTCATCGTCGTATACATATCCGCGAGTTTGCCCTGGACGAGCTGGAATTCGCCGATCGACTGGCCGAACTGTTCGCGGTCGCGCACGTATGGGGCAACGACGTCGAGACACGCGAGCATGATCCCGGTCGGCCCCGCCGACAGCACGATGCGTTCGTAATCGAGACCGGACATGAGCACGCGCACGCCTTCGTTCAGCTCACCGAGGATGTTCTCCACCGGCACTTCGCAATCCTGGAACACGAGTTCGCATGTGTTCGAACCGCGCATGCCGAGCTTGTCGAGTTTTTGCGCGGTCGAAAACCCCGCGAATTGTTTTTCGACGATGAACGCGGTGATCCCGCGCGGCCCGGCCTCCGGTTTCGTTTTCGCGTACACGACGAGCGTTTCCGCGTCCGGCCCGTTCGTGATCCACATCTTGTTGCCGTTCAGCACGTAGCAGTCGCCGCGCTTGTCCGCGCGCAGTTTCATCGACACGACATCGGACCCGGCACCCGGTTCGGACATCGCGAGCGCGCCGACGTGTTCGCCGCTGACGAGCTTCGGCAGGTATTTCGCGCGTTGCGCAGCGTTCCCGTTGCGTCGGATCTGGTTAACACACAGGTTTGAATGCGCACCGTAGCTCAAGCCCACGGATGCCGACGCCCGGCTGATCTCTTCCATCGCGACGCAGTGCGCGAGATAACCCATGTTCGCGCCGCCGAACTCTTCCTCGACCGTAACGCCAAGCAGGCCTTGATCGCCGAGCTTGCGCCACAGGCCGATATCCGGCACTTCGTTCTTTTCGTCGATCTCCGCGGCGTAGGGTTTGATTTCAGCCTGGGCGAATCGGTGCGCCATGTCGCGCAGGGCTTCGATCTCGTCGCCGAGCGCAAAGTTCATACTCGTCGTAAACATTGTCGTCCTCTTCTCGTAGCGGGCCTGCAGCGCCTGGGCGCCGGTTTCCCGGCAGTTTAGCGCAATTACTTCCGCCGCCGTCGTACGCTGGCGCGCGGCGGCATGCCGGATATACCCGGGGAACGGGTCAGTCTTTCGGGGGTTGCGCGCGGCGGGCGTCGAGCCAGCCGACGATCTTCAGCTTCGCGAACAGCACGAGCATGACGAACAGGATTTTGGCCAAAGTCAGGCCCTGCTCGAGCAGGGAGCGGGATTTCAGGATGTCGCGATGCCGGATCAAGGTATCGCTCGGTCCGGGTTCCGCATTGTCGTCGCGATTTTGCATCACAGGCAGTTTATCGGCCACGAAACGGTTAGCTATACTGTAGCCCGGCAATATCACCGGTGCCCGGCAGCAGTTTGCCGGATCGCGCATCCTTGCATTGTTTGACGATTCCGCGCGCTTGTTCAGCGCTTGGCAGCCAGACGATAATGCCTCGATGCAATCACGAATCTCGTCCAGACTTCCGCGCCGCCGGGCCCGCGCGCTCGCCCCGCTGCTACTCGTCGCGACTGTGCCGGTAGCGGCCGGAGAAATCTTCAACGACGGGATCCGCAGTGCCGAGGCAGAGCTCAAGCTTCTCAGCGGAATCCAGTACGGGTCCGGGATCAACTACGGCTTCGGCGCGCTCGACGCACCCGGCGAGACGGAACGCGCAGCGCTGTATCTCGCGGTGAAACCCGGTCTCGATCTGAGCTGGGCACTCGGTGATTCCGAGTTCTACAGTGAATTCACGTTCGTCGCGGCCACCACGACGCTCGATGGCGAACTCGCCGGCCAGGTTGGGCGTGGTGGCGACCAGGCGTTCGATACGGACGCGACGAAGATCGGCTGGCGCAACGATGTGATCGATTTCTCCGTTGGCGGCCAGGAGTTCACCGTCGGCGACGGGTTCATCATCGGCGACGGGAACTTCAACCAGGGTGGTCCGGACGGGCAATACTGGACCGGCGCGTTCACCGCCTGGCGCAACTCCGCCGTGCTACGCGTCAACACGAAGCCGGTGCGCGGAGATGTATTCTGGCTGCGCACGGACGACGATCTCGGCGATTCGCGGGTCGTCGGCGTGAACCTTGAAACAACGACGAAAGAGACTTTCGGCACGCTCGGAATCATGTATGCAGAAATCATCGACGAAAAGCGCTTCGGCTGGGAGGGCATGAAGATCGCGAGCTTTCGTGGCGCCGACATCAAGGTTCCCGGCATCGCGAATCTGAAACTGTTCGGCGAATTCGTGATGGAACGCGGTGAAAGTGAACTCACCGGCGCCGATAACGACGGCAACGCGTGGTACATCGAGGGGAACTATCGTTTCGCCGCGATCCCGTGGACCCCTACGGTGTTCTACCGCTACTCGCATTTCTCCGGCGACGAGGCGAACACGCCGGACAACGAAGAGTACCGTGGATTGTTCTTCACGATTTTCAAACGTGACTGGGATACGTGGTACCAGGGTGAAGTCACCGGCGAGATGCACCTGTTCAACCAGAACCAGGTGACGCAGATGGCGAAGATCAAGGTATACCCGCGATCCGATCTCGCACTCGGGTTCTGGTACTACACGCACGAACTCGACACCCCGCAGTATTTCGGTACCCCGGTTTCGGACACGGATTGGGCCGACGAGATCAATCTCGGCGTCGAGTATTACCCGAGCGACAAACTGTACGCGTACTGGGGCTTTGCCTGGGGCCATCCGCGACAGGCCGCCGTCGATGTGTTCGACCACCGGGACGACACACTGATCGTGCAGATGTTCCTGTCTTACACGTACCGCTGAAGCGGAAAGATTTTTGACCACACGACCCCAGGGGGAGACACAACATGGCCACGGTTTCACTCATCGAATACGACGACGCGTCGGCGGAAGTCCGGGCGATTTACGACGATATCCGCGAGGTCCGGAAATCAGACTTCATCAATAATTTCTGGAAAGGTCTCGCGCACAATCCCGAGCAGTTGCGCCGCACCTGGGAAGGAATCAAGGAGGTCATGGCGCCGGGCGCACTCGACCCGTTGACGAAAGAACTCATCTATATCGCCGTGTCGGTCGCGAACAAGTGTGAATACTGTGTCCATTCGCACACGGCCGCGGCCCGCGCGAAAGGCATGAGCGACGAGCAATACAGTGAGCTTATGTCCGTGATCGGGATGGCGCATTCGACGAATGGGCTCGTCACGACGATGCAAATCGAGGTCGACGATGTGTTCAGGGCCGACTAGCCTGACTCACTCGTAACGACGACCATCGTGCTCGAGCCAACCCGCCGGATGCTCTCCGCGCGGGTCGTGGTGCGTCCAGTGGACCACGCCACCGCGATCGTTTGTTTCGAACTGACCGCGAAACAGCACGCGATCGCCGATCTTCAGTGCATCGATCCGCGGCGCGAGATCGATGTTGTGCGCGACAAGCACGGTTTGTCCGCTCCCGAGTTCGAGGATGAACCGTTGATGCCGCGAGCCCTCGTTGTCGTCCGGCAGGATCCGTTTCACGGTCCCGATTGATTCGACCATCGCGCCGTCGGCGCGAGCGTTGAAAGTATCGGGCAGCTGCGGCGGATCGGCGGCCGGATAGATCGTTGTCGTCGGTGCCAGCGCGGCCGACGGCGGCGCGCTCGTGTCGTTGATCAGGTAGTAAATCGCGACGACGACAAGCGCGACGATCGTCGCATACGGGGTGTGGGGTTTCGATTTTCCGTTCATATCACTCGATCATTGCCGGCGCGCGATCCGTGCCGCAAAGCATACGTGATCACCCCCCGCGGTGTTCAAGCCCGCATTGCCTCGAGCTCGCTCCAGCGCTCCATCGCGTTGTCGAGTTCGGCCTGCGCCGCGCGCAATTGATCGAGGACGGGCTGGGTTTCTTCGAACGGCCGATCATAGAAACCGGCGGCGCCCGTCGCTTCGAGCAGCGCCGACACTTCGGCTTCCAGGGATTCGATGCGGTCCGGCAGCCGGTCGAGCTCGTGCTGTAATTTGAACGTGAGTTTCTTCGGCTTCGCGGGCGCGACCGTCGTTGCCGCGGAAGCTGCCGTATTCGTCGCGCGTGCTGTTGCTTTGACGCTGTCGGGGCGATCGACCTGTGTCAGGACGTTGCCCTGGCGCAACCAGTCGCTGTACCCGCCGACATAGCTGCCGATCTTGCCGGCGCGTTCGAACACGAGCGTGCTCGTGATCACGTTGTCGAGGAATTCGCGATCGTGACTCACGACGATCAGCGTGCCGTCATATTCCGTCAGCCGATCCTCGAGTACTTCGAGCGTTTCGACATCGAGGTCGTTCGTCGGTTCGTCGAGTACGAGCAGGTTCGACGCGCGCGTGAACAGGCGTGCGAGGATCACCCGGTTGCATTCGCCGCCCGACAGACTGCGTACCGGGGTCATTGCGCGCTTCGCGCTGAACAGAAAGCCCCGCAGGTAACCGATCACGTGGCGCTCCTTGCCGTTGATCGTGATGAAATCGCGGCCGTCGCCGACGATATCGGCGATCGTGCGATTCGGATCGAGTTTTTCCCGCAATTGATCGAAATACGCGATCTCGAGATTCGTGCCGAGCTTTATGGTTCCCGACTGCGGCTGGAGTTGCCCGAGCAGCAGGCGCAGCAACGTGCTCTTGCCCACGCCGTTGTTGCCGATGAGACCGACCCGGTCGCCGCGCATGATCTTGATCGACAGGCCGTCGATCAGCGGTGTACCGTCGTAGCTGTACGAAATATTCCGCGCTTCGATCACCTTGCGCCCGGAGCGTTCCGCTTCCTCGACGTGGATCCGGGCTTTCTGTTCCGGCTTCACGCGTGCGGCGTATTGTTCACGCATTGCTTCGAGTGCACGCACGCGACCTTCGTTGCGCGTGCGCCGGGCCTTGATGCCCTGACGGATCCACGTTTCCTCGGCCTGCAGGCGTTTATCGAACAGCGCGTTTTCGCGTTGTTCTTCCTCCGCCAGTTTTTCCTTGTCACGCAGATACGTGCGGTAATCTCCGGGCCAGCTGCGCAGTTTCGCGCGGTCGATTTCGACGATCCGGGTAGCGAGTCGCTGCAGGAACGCACGGTCGTGCGTGATGAACAGCACGGCGCCGTTGAAGCCGCGCACCCGGTTTTCGAGCCACTGAATCGTCGACAGGTCGAGATGGTTCGTCGGTTCATCGAGTAGCAGTAAATCCGGATTGCACACGAGTGCGCGTGCGAGCCCGACCCGGCGTTGCCAGCCGCCGGACAGTTCCGCGAGCAGCTTCTCGCCCGGCAAACCGAGTTCACTCAGCACGGTGTCGATTTGCTGATCGAGCTGCCAGCCACCGTGTGCCTCGATACGTCGCTGCAGGGATTCGAGTTCGCGCAGGCGCGGTGCATCGAGTTCCTTCCCCGCGAGCGTTTCATATTCCGTGATCAGACCGCGCAGTTCGCCGAGTCCGTCGGCAACGGTATCACGCACGCTGCGATCGAGCGCCGTCGGCAGTGCCTGATCGAGGCTTGCGACTTCGATGCCGTCGGCGAAGCGGATCTCACCGTGGTCGGGTTCGAGCTTGCCGGTGATCAGTTTCAACAATGACGTCTTGCCGGCGCCGTTGCGCCCGATCAGACACACGCGCTCGCCGGATTCGATCGCGAATTCCGCGCCGTTCAGGATCGTCTGCTCACCGAACGCGAGCGAAACATCATCGAATGTGAGCAAAGCCACTAGTGTGCCGCCCGACCCTGAAATGGCTTGCTGCGCGCGGGGTCTTTCCTCGCTGGCGCGGCGCGACGACGAAGCGCGGTGCGTTCTGTGTGCGTCTGTGCAACGCCACCGACGCCGCAGGGAGCCGGCGAATTACGTGAATTCAAAGTGAGACAACGCACTAGGTTATTACCGTGAAATGAGTGGGATTCGCGAGGCACGCGGTGGCCTCACGAATGATCTGCCGGACGATCTCGGCGGCGCCTGGTACGTCGCCGACGAGATCGAGGGCTTCGCCGGCGATCACGGCTGCGATGTCGTAATCCCCGTTCGCGACGGCAGCATTGAATTTCGCTGCCTGCGCCGCTGCGTCCGCATGCAATTCGTCGAGCCGGGTGCCGAAGCGCGCCGTCATCGTGTTCGCAAGCGTGCGCAGATTATACGCTGCCGGCCAGTCGTATTCGCGCAAGACGTCGAACACGGACGTGCGTATGGTGTGATCACCGCTTCCGGCGACGGCGCGCGCCTTCGCCGCGGCCGGGGCGAGAGATTCCGCTGAACAATAAAACCGCGTGCCCATCATGACACCGCTTGCGCCGAGCATGAGAGCGGCGGCGAGCCCGCGGCCGTCGGCAATGCCGCCCGCGGCAACGACGGGCAAGGGCGCAACGGCATCGACGACTGCCGGCACCAGCGGCAGTGTTGCACGCGCGCCGCCGTGGCCGCCGGCCTCGGTGCCCTGGGCGACGATGATGTCGGCGCCGGCATCCCGCGCGGCGCACGCGGCACCGAGTGTCTGTACCTGGGCGATGAACAATGCGTCGCTCGCACGTATCTTCGCGGCGAACGGCTGCACGTCGCCGAACGACAGCAGGATCGCGCGCGGTTTCGCCGCGAGCGCGACGTCGAGCAGCGCCGGTTCCTCGGCCAGACGCCAGGTGATGAAACCGATGCCGAGCCGGCTGCAGTCGAGCGTCGCGGTCTGTTCCGCGAGCCAGTTCCGATCGCCGTAACCGCCGCCGATCAGACCGAAACCGCCGGCGCCGGACACGGCCGCGGCGAGGGCGCCGCCGGCAACCCCGGCCATCGGCGCCGCGAGCAGCGGGTGTTCGATGCCGAGCAGTTCCGTCAGTGCCGTGTTGATCATTGCCGCTCGCGCATCAGGCGGGCGACCCCGAGCGCGTTGTCACCGCCGCGTGCCTCGAGTGCTTCGACGACCCGCGTGCGATCCGCCAGGGGGCGGTTCTGGCTCAGTTTGAACTTGCCCTCGATGGAACGGATCCGGATGTTGAACGCGACCGTGGCGTGCAGCATGCCGGCGATCAGTGGCGCCTGAAAATCCGCCTGCCATGGCGGTGAATTGCCCGCTTCGTGGTGCGCAGTCAGCGCCTCGAGAACCTCGCGGTGTGCAGCCGGATCCCCGATCAGTTCAAACGAACCGTAAACGTGCGCCGCGGCATAATTCCACGTCGGCACCCCGGGTTCCCCGTACCACGTGGGTGATACGTATTCGTGCGGACCCTGGAAGATCACGAGGACGTCATCGGACTGTTCCACGAGCGCCTGCCAGTGCGGATTCGCGCGCGCCATGTGCGCACACAGGAGTGCGGATTGCGGACGATACAGAAACGGCAGATGGGTGGCGAAAGCCTGCCCGTCTACCGACGACACGAGCACCGCGAAGTTATTCGCGTCGATCAGGGCGCCGAGCGCGGCCGGATCGTTTTCGACGAAATGAGATGGGCAGTACATGGGATCGGTTCCCGCGGACGGTAAAGCGGGAATTCTAAGCAAAATCGGCGCCGCATGTTGGCCGCGTGTGGCGCGGCGACAGCGTTCTAGAGCGGGTTCCAGGTTTTCTTGCGCGTGTACTTCATGTAGCCGATATTGACCCCGGCACGCAGACCGCCGCCAAGCCGGATCGGTGCGAGAATGATATCGCCGGACTGATGATAATTCGCGCTGACCCCGCCGACGAAATAAAAGCTGCCGTCGAGCGCCGGGAAGCGCTGGAACAGGTCGTCGACCCGGTGCAGGTGATAAACGAGCACGAACACCTTCGAGGCATTCGCGCCGGCGTCGAATCCTATGGACGGGCCGGTCCAGTGCACGGTTTGCTGCGTGCCGCTTTTCAGGCTCAGCGTGCCGTTGCCGTAACGCGCGCCAATCCCGAGCGCCCCGCTCGCCTCGTTGCCCTTGATGAAGCCGGTGGGGCGGCCGAGATCCTGGAACAACTTCTCGATCACCTCGGCCACACCTTCGGCACCGGCGCCGAGAAAATCACCCGCTTCCTTCAGCACGCTACCCTGTTCGTAGGTACTGTCATCGGCTGTCGCGAAACCCGCCCCGCAGCACAGCAGGAGCAGTACGCACGCAGATGCGAGTCGTTTCGCGTTCCGATATTCCGGCACAAAGCGCAGCGGTCCGTGCTTGTGTGCGGTGTGGTGTCCGACGTTAAACATCCGTCATGCGCTGGTCTGCTCCGGTCCTGGCTGCGTTGCCCGTCGGCGCGACCTGGCGACGTTTGCCGCCGGGCAGCGCACTAGCAGCGGCCTTTCTTCGCCTGGCCGGGCGGGCAGAACGTACTGCCGTGCGGATGAGCGTGTGAGTGATCGTCATGCGAATGGTCGTGGCGCGGTTGCTGTCCGGTTTCGGCGTGGTCGCGGGTGTTAATCGCGGCGCCGGTAGCGGCGCCAACCCCGGCGCCGACGATGGCGCCCTCGCGCCCGCCGAGTTCAGCACCGACTGCGCCACCGATTGCGCCGCCGACAGCGCCGCCAATAGCCGCATCAACCGTCAGATCTTCCGCCACGATCGGGGCGCTGGCGAGCAGCAGTACCGCGACGCAGCACAGGTGGTATGGTCGCAACTTCATCGTCTTTTCATCCGTGACTGAAACTGCGTCTGACTCTAGTCGAGTCGCGCCGGGTCTTCACGCGACGAACGTCGGCATTGTGAGCAAACACACATATAAGTACTGCGCGATCCGAATCGCCGCCGCGCGGGCAACAAGCGCGCTCACCGCGGGGGCAGCATTGTTGACAGCGCATTCCGGGCCGGTACAGGCTAGGCCGTTCAACCACTCGGCAGCAGGGGCGCGGCGCATATGATCCTCGAAGGCATCAAGGTTCTCGATTTCACACAGTACCTCGCCGGCCCGGTCGTCACCCGGCTGATGGCGGAGATGGGCGCAGACATCATCAAGGTCGAACAGGCGCCGCACGGCGATCCGACGCGCACCCTGCCGATGATGAAAAACGGCCGCAGCGCCTATTTCGTGCAGCAAAGCCTCGGCAAGAAAAGTATCTGCCTCGATTTATCGAAACCCGAGTCGCAGGGCATCATCGACGAACTCGTCGCCGAGGTGGACGTCGTCGTCGAAAATTTCAGTACCCGGGTCGCGAACAAACGCGGACTCGATTACGCGTCGCTGAAGAAGATCAATCCGCGGATCATCGTCGCGTCCGTTTCCGCGTTCGGGCGCAACAGTCCGTACGCGAACAAGACCGGTTATGACTGGATCGCGCAGGGCTTCACCGGGGTCATGCATATGACCGGTCCGAAAGACGGCAAGCCGCACCCGGTCGGGGTGGCCATCGCGGACACGAACGCCGGCGTGCACGCGTTCTCCGCGATCGGTTATGCGCTGTACTACCGCGAGAAAACCGGCAAGGGCCAGCACCTCGACATCTCCATGGTCGACGCGCTGTTCCATATGAACGAGATCACGCTGCAGGCTTTCGGGGCTTCTGACGGCGCGTATGTGCCCAAGCGCAGCGGCGAGCATCATCCGCTCGTATGCCCGTGCGGCGTGTTCAAGTCGGCCGAGGGTTATATGGTGTTGCTCGTATTGCAGAATCAGTGGCAGGGCTTGTGCGACGCGATGGGTCAAGGCGAACTCGCGAACGATCCGCGCTTCGCGAACCAGGATGCACGGGCAAAGAACCAGGCCGAACTGATCCCGCTGATCGAATCCTGGTTGCAGACGTTTCCAACGGATGCGGCCGCCTGGGCCTGCCTCGAGGAACACCGGGTACCAAGCGGACCGGTGCTCGCGCCGCAGGATGCGATCGACCATGAGTATTACCGCGGCCGCGGCGCTGTTCGCACGATCCACGACCCGGTCGTCGGCAAGCTCGACCTGCCGGGCTTCCCCTTGAGGTTCTCCGAACAGCCGGAATATACGCCGGGCGCGGTACCGAATCTCGGCGAGCACAACGCGGAGATTCTCGATCGCGTACTCGGCTATGACAGCGCGCGGATCGACGCGCTGCGCAGCGCCGGCGTGCTCGTCAGCAAGCAGGACTAGTCCCCCCGACAGGTTTTTCCGGGATCGGGCGTAACGGTTGCCGCGGGCGCTACCCGCGGTGCTCGAAAAGCGCTTGACCGGACTCAGGTCCGGTTTTATCGTATGAAACAAAGATTCATGTGATGCAACTTTCCCGCGCCCTGCGGAAACGTCCGGAACGCCGGTGGAATTTGCATCCGGGCTAACGTCAACGCAGTTCGGTCGCTTCGGGGGAGAAATCGATGTCATCGGGTTCACGAGCGAAATACCTGATTGTCGGCGCGGGCATTCATGGCTTGTCCACGGCCTACCATCTTGCCCTCGAGCTGAAAGCGCGCGGGCTCGGCAGTGGCGCCGACATTACCGTGATCGACAAGACGAGCATCGCGGCGGGTGCCTCTGGCATAGCGTGCGGCGTGGTGCGTAACAATTACTTCCAGCCCGCCATGCGCGAGCTGATGGCCCACAGCGTCGCGGTGTGGGAAAGCGATCCGCAGGCCTACCACTATCACCCCGTTGGTTACATGCAGATCTCGCCCGAGGTGATGCACGAGAACGTCGCGTCGATTGCGGCGCAGCAAAAAGAAATCGGCTACGAGTCCACGTTCGTCGAAGGGGCGGACGACTGCATGCGCTACATGCGCGGCATGTTTGACGACTGGCAGGCGCAGAACATCACCTCGGTGCTGCACGAGAAACGCGGCGGTTACGCGAACAACCGGCCGAGCATGATGGGGTTGGCCGCAAAGGCGGAAGCGGAAGGCGTCACGATCCGCTGCGGGGTTACCGTTACCGGGATCGAGGCCGCAAGCGCCGGCGGCGCCTTGAAGCAAGTGCTCACTACCGGTAAACCGATTGAATTTGAATATCTCGTCGTCGCCGTCGGTCCATGGGTGCGCAAGTTCTGGGACTGGCTGGAACTGCCGATGGCCATCACGGTGAAAGGCCCCGACGGCACCTTGCACGACGATGTCGCGATGTGGCGGTTTCTGTCGTTGCAGGAAGGCACACTCGGCGTGGATCCGAATTACCTGAAAACGAACGACGGCAAGATGCCGCCGGTTATCCACGTCGACACGGACGCGCCCTTGTTTTCGACCGAAGACGGATCGCTGCTCACCGACAAGATGTGGGGCATCTATTACAAACCGGATTTCAATTTTGGCGGCGTTCAGGGCGGCGCCGCACCGGACTGGATCGAAACGGACCCCGAGAAAGTTGCCATCGATCCGTACGGTCACGAATCACCGGATTACGTCATGGGTCCGGAGTTCGCGCACAGGTGGGTGTCCGCGCTCGCGCACTGCCAGAAGCGTTTCGAAGGCATGCTCGCGCAGTACAAGGACGAACCATCCGGCGGCATCGGCTGCCTCGCGCCGGACAGTTTCCCCGTATTCGACGTGTTTCGGGAGAACTGCTACGTCATCGCCGATTCCAATCACGGCTACAAAATGCTCGGCGTCGGCAAGCTCGTCGCCTCAGAAATACTCGGCGCGAAATCGCGTCTGCTCGAACCTTTCAGGTTTTCGCGCTACGCCGAAGGGCGTTTGCACCCGGTATCGAACAGCCCCTTTCCGTGGAGCTGACTCGGCGCGACGGGTAGAAAATGGGGAACACCTAAGTTGCTCACGCAAGCACGGCTCGAGATGGATCGGGCCGGCGTTCGCAGGGGCTGCTCGAAAAACGCGAATAACGGGAGCAAACGATGGCCAAAGAAACTGATCTGGAAATGTACGTACAGACGCCGGGCCGAGACGAACTCGCGCGCGAGGTGCGCGAGAAAATCAACGAGCTCGGCATCCGCTACATCTACTACCAGTTCATTTCCGTCACCGGGCGTATCGTTGGCAAGGGTATTCCCGCCGATCACTGGGAACGCACGGCCGAACGCGGTTTTCAGCTCGTTTACGGGTCGACGGCGAACCTGTTCGTCGATCGTCACGGTCACTATATCGGTTACGGCCCGGAAGCGATGGAACTCGTGGGTATCCCTGATCCCGAGACGTTTTGCCAGCTGCCGTGGGACAAGCGGGTCGCGCGCGTGTTTTGCGTGTGTTTCCGTAATCGCGAAGAACGCGAAAACCCGGGGGCGTTCCTGACTTCGGATTGCCGCGGTAATTTGAAGCGCTTCCACGCGCAGTTCAAAGACAAGTACCAGCTCGATTTCCGGGTAGGTACGGAACCCGAAATGATGTGGCTGAAACGTGGCGAAGACGGCCGGCCTGACGGCGGTTTCACGAAACCGTACTGCTACCACATCGATCAGTTCGAATCGCTGCGGCCCGTTTTCATGCAGGTCATTGAATACGCCCAGGCGATGGGGCTCGACATGATCCAGGGCGACCATGAAGACGCGCCGGGTCAGCTCGAACTGAACTGGATGTTCGACGACGTCGTGCGCAACGCGGATCGCCTGTCGACGTACCGGCAGATCTGCGCGCAGGTGGCGCGCGAGAACAACCTGATCGCTTGTTTCATGTCAAAACCGTTCATGGGCGTATCGGCCTCCGGGTGCCATACGAATATCTCGCTCTGGCGCGGCGGACACGAACGCGTGAACCCGCTGCACAACGAACCGATGCCGGGCATGGCCGACGTGTTCACATACCGCGAGGGCGGGGAAAACACATTCATGCCGGATACGGACGATCCCCAGCTGCCCGGCAAGATCGGCCTGCAGGCGGTCGGCGGCATCGTCACGCATCTCGGGGCGCTGACGGCCATCGGCTGTTCGACCGTGAACTCCTACCGGCGTCTGTGGGACACGGGATTCTGGGCGCCCGTGTTCGCCGACTGGGGATTTCAGAACCGAACGACCGGTTTGCGGATCTCCGCGCCCGGGCGTTTCGAATACCGCGCGGTCGATTCGATGGTGAATCCCTATCTGATGGGATCTGCGCTGCTGAAAGCGTTCGAAGACGGCATCGACAACGATATCGATCCGGGCGTGCCCGAGAACCGGAATATTTACGAGGCGATGGAAGCCGGCAAACAGGTGAAGCGCCTGCCGATGTCGCTCGGCGAAGCGCTCGCGCGTCTTGACGAAGACGAAGTCATCAAATCCGCCATGCCGGACGAAATGTACAAGGTTTACAAGTGGTACAAGAACGACGAATGGGAAAAGTTCATGGCCACCGTTACCGACTGGGATATCGAAACCTACATCGACTGCCTGCCGTGATGATCGTGGCAGCAGCAGAGGAATCACTACCATGTGTGGAATAGCCGGACTCATTCATCGTGGCGGCACCGATCGCATCGGCGCGGAAATGACGTCGATGCTGCAGGCGATGAAACACCGCGGACCGGACTCGACAGGTTACGCCCTGTACGGCAAGCCAAGGACGAAAAACAAATTCGTCATGCGCTTCAAAGTCGCCGAAGGCGCGGAAGCGCGCGGTGGCTTTGCCATCCACGAACAAATGGCGGTGCGCAAGAAAGCCGTCGACAAGCGGCTGAAAGAGCTGGACGTGGAGGTCACGAAACGCAAACAGGCGACGGAATACTCATACCGCTACGAGTTCACGTTCGACGACGATCTGCGCAAAGTCGCAAACTACCTCGAAGATATCGAAAACGTCGAGATCCTGTCGATCGGGCACGCGCTCGAACTCGTGAAGGACCTCGGCGATGCAACGGTCGTGGCGGAGCAGTACGACCTGAAAAAATTCAAGGGTACGCACGCCATCGGCCACACGCGGATGGCGACGGAATCCGATGTCGATATTCGCTCGGCGCACCCGTACTGGGCTTATCCGTTTTCCGACGTTTCGGTCGTGCACAATGGGCAGCTCACGAACTACTGGTCGAAGCGCCGCGCGATGGAACGCCGCGGCCATCGCTTTCATTCCGACTGTGATTCGGAATTGATCGCCGTATACATCGCCGACGCTATCGAGAACGGCGAAGACCTCGAGTCCGCGATGCGCCGCTCTATCGATGAACTCGACGGCGTGTTTACCTACCTGATCGCGACCTCAGATCAACTTGGCATGGCCAAGGACGTGATGTCCGCAAAACCGATGGTCCTGTACGAAAGCGAGGAATTCGTCGGACTCGCGTCCGAAGAAGTCGCGATCCGCAGCATTTTTCCGCACGAAATCGACACGTTCGACCCTTACGAAGGAGAGGTCCGCGTATGGCAAACCTGACCGAACACGCATCCCACGACATGGGGATGCATACGGAACAGCTCGAAGGCAGAACGCAGCAGCGGTTTTTCTCCGTTGAAGAAGCCGACAACCTGACGCAGCCGTTCACCTACGAAGTCGATTTCGACAAACACGCCGAATTCGATGCTCAGGACATGGCGCCGCGCGAGATCAACGTGCGGATCCGCAAGCTGATGAAAGCAGGGCACGGATCGATCACGGTGAGAAACCCCGGCGCGAAACACAGCGTTGCCGTGGGCATTCTGAACCGCCTGAACCTCGTGCTCGACGGCAGTCTCGGTTATTTCGGCTGCGGTCTGCTCGACGGGCCGAACGTACGGATCACCGGCCGGGTTGGCTGGTCGTGCGCGGAAAACATGATGGCCGGTACAGTGGTCATCGAGAAGAACGCTGGCTCGACGTTCGGTGCTGCGATCCGCGGCGGCGATCTCGTGTGCAAGGGCAACGTGGGCGCGCGCACGGGCATCGACCAGAAGGGTGGCACGATTATCGTCGGTGGCGATACGGGCGCGTTCAGCGGTTTCATGATGCAGCGTGGCCGTATGGTCGTGCTCGGTAATGCCGGGAAAAATCTCGGCGACTCGATGTACGACGGCACGATCTATGTCGGCGGCCTGATCACCGACCTCGGCGTTGACGCCGTAGAGGCGCCGATGACGGATCTCGACGTGCAATGGCTGGAACAAAAGCTGTCGCTGTACGGCATGGCGGCACCAAACGGGATCCGCAACATGACGAAAATCGTGTCCGGTAAACAGCTGTGGAACTACGACAACCTCGAGCCGAGCGAGAAGAAGCTCGTCCTGTAACCGTCACAAGGAATTAGCATGTCCCAGTCAGACGACGACAAATACATCCTCGGCAAGAGTCCCATCTTCACCCCCGAGGTGATCAACGACATTCACGTGAAATCGGAACTCGGGCGCTACCGCATGCGCGGGTTTTCGATGTTCAAGAAAATCCCGAGCTGGGACGACCTCACGTTCCTCCCGGGCACGCTCACGCGCTTTGTCATCGAGGGTTATCGCGAGAAGTGTGAAACGAAGACCGTGATCGGACCGCGCTGCAAGCGGCCGCTCGTGCTCGACATTCCGATCTACATCACCGGCATGAGCTTCGGCGCGCTGTCCTATGAAGCGAAGACCGCGCTCGCGCGTGGCGCGACGATGGCCGGTACCGCCACGTGTTCCGGCGAAGGCGGCATGATCCCCGACGAGCGCCGCTACTCGGAGAAATGGTATTACCAGTGCATCCAGTCGCGTTACGGTTTCAACCCGCAGCATCTGCGGCTCGCCGACGCGGTTGAATTCTTTATCGGCCAGGGCTGCAAGGTTGGTCTCGGCGGCCACCTGATGGGTCAGAAAGTCACCGACCAGGTCGCGGAAATGCGCTCCCTGCCGGCCGGTATCGATCAGCGTTCGCCGGCGCGTCACCCCGACTGGCTCGGACCCGACGATCTCGCGCTGAAAATCGAAGAAGTCCGCGAAGCGACGAACTGGGAAATACCGATCCAGCTGAAGCTTGGAGCGGCGCGCGTGTACGACGACGTGCGCATGGCAGCGAAATGCGACCCCGACGCGATATATATCGATGGCATGGAAGGCGGCACGGGCGCGGGTCCGCACCTTGCGGCGGAAGAAACCGGGGTTCCCGGGATCGCCGCGATCCGCCAGGCGCGCCAGGCGCTCGATGATGTCGGCAAATCCGGCGACGTCACGTTGATCTATGCCGGCGGGATCCGCAACGGCGGTGATGTCGCCAAGGCGCTTGCGCTCGGCGCGGACGCGGTCGCGATCGGCCACTCCTCGTTAATGGCGCTGAACTGCAACAAGGATATTCCGGAAGCGAATTTTGAAAAGGAGATTGGGGTGAAGGCCGGTTTTTGCTACCACTGCCACACCGGCCGCTGCCCGGTCGGGGTTGCCACCCAGGATCCCGCGCTGCGCAAACGCCTGAACCCGGACGAAGCGGCCGAACGGGTTTACAACTTCCTCCACTGCCTGACGATCGAATGCCAGATGATGGCGCGTGCCTGTGGCAAGACGAACGTTCATTCGCTCGAACCCGAAGACCTCGCCGCGTTGACGATGGAGGCCTCGGCCATGGCGCAGGTGCCGCTGGCAGGTTCCCAACATACCGTCGGCCGTCCAGACATGACCCGTTTTTGAGGCCCGGCGACCAGGAGACAACCCGTTATGAGCGACAAGAGCGATATCAATCATTACCTGACGTCGGACGGTATCGACACCGACCGCGAAAAAATGATCGGTCAGACGATCGGCTATCGGTATGACGTCAATCTCGTGCCGGACTACGCGCGTCTCACGACTTACCTGAAACGCTACATCGAGCACATGGGCTGGCAGGATCTGAACTGGCTCGAAGACGTGCACATGGGTTACGAGGAGGGGCGGGCCGCGGTATTCGACCGCAACATCAATGGCTGGGTTACGGTACCGGAAGACATCACGCTGCCGGACAATCAGCAGGATCGAGACATGATCGCGCGCGAGCTGCTCGTGAAATTCCAGATGTCGCCGAAGCACCCGCTCGTCGAACTTCGCAACGCCTATGGCAAATTCGAATAGCCGGACGGCTCCGTGGCGCGACTCGGCTTGCTGGCGTGTGATTTCGTACCGGACGAGCTGCGCGACCGGTTTGAAGATTATCCGGTTATGTTTGCCGAGGCAGTCGCGTGCACCGGATCGAATGTGGAGTGGCGGACTTACCGCGTCTACCAGGGTGAATTGCCCTGGCGCGCGGATGAGTGCGACGCCTATATCATCAGCGGTTCGCGTGCCGGCGCATACGACGGAGAGGCCTGGATTGCGGCGCTCGAGGCGTTTATCCGCGAACTCGCCGCGAGCGACCGGCGGCTCGTCGGGGTGTGCTTCGGTCACCAGGTGGTCGCCCAGGCGCTCGGCGGCACGGTGGAAAAATCCCCTCGCGGGTGGGGGATCGGGATCCACACTTACGATGCGAACGAGGCCGCGGCGTGGATGACGCCCGCGATGACGCAGTTCACGGTGCCGGTGTGCCACCAGGATCAGGTAGTACGATTGCCCGAGGGTACGCGCCGGCTCGCAAGCAGCGCGCATTGTGAAAATTTCCTCCTGCAGTTCAACGAGACGATGATGGGGATCCAGGGACACCCGGAATTCACAAGCGCCTATGTCGACGTGCTGATCGACCTGCGCGAACAATTACTCACGCCCGCAACGCTGGCCGCTGCGCGGGCCTCGCTGGATCGCAGCGCAGACAATGTCGCGATCATGCACTGGATCACGAATTTTCTCGATCTCAAATGAGCCACGCGCGCGAGTTTAAATTCGAGGTTGACGATGCGTTGCTCGATGCCGGCGTGACCGTCGGCGTGATCGTGATCCGCGACATCGACAACCGGGCCGTCGACCCGGCGTTCGAAGTATTCCGACAGGCGCGGCTGGACGAAATTCTCAAACGTGAATCTCTCGCGGCATTGTGTGCGCACCCAACGCTCACCGCTTACCGCGATCTGCATGCGCACTTCGGTGTCGCCGCGGCCAATCTCGTGCCGTCGCCCGAGAGTCTGTTCCATGCCTTGTGCCGCTACGGCGGTCTGCGCGCGATCAACCCGATCGTCGACGTCTATAACCTCGTGGCGCTCGAACGGCGGTTGTCGTGCGGCGCGCATGCCCTCACCGAGCTGAACGGTGCGATACGCTTGCGCACCACGCAAGGCGGCGAGTCGTTTACCCCGCTCGGTGCAAAGAAAGCGCAAATCGTACCAACCGGCGAATATGCATACGTGGACGGTAACGAACGGATAGTGTGCCGTCTCGAATGCCGCCAGGCAGCACACAGCGCGGTGACCGCAAGCACGCGTGACGTGGTCGTCATCGTGCAGGGTAATGCGGCGGTCCCGGCCGGCGACGTCGAGCTGGCGTGCACCGAGATTGAACAACTGTGCGGGCGTTATGTCGGTAAGCCTGGTGGCGTGCAGCGCATACTCGTTACGCCGGCACGCGTTCCCGGCAGGCAATGCGCATGAGTTCGCTGCCGCGCGTACTCGTCGATCGCCGTTTCACGGTTCGGGCTCGTCCCGCGAAAGAGGTGGACTGCTGATGTCGTTACGCCTGCTGAAGTATGCGTATATTGAGGATCACGCCGAACCACGCTTTTTCAATACGCCCGCCGATCTGAAAAGCCACTACGATGTCGTGATCATCGGCGCCGGTGGTCATGGTCTTGCCACCGCCTACTACCTCGCGCGTGACCACGGCATCACGAACGTCGCCGTTGTCGATCAGAGTTATATCGGTGGCGGCAATACCGGGCGCAATACGACGATCGTGCGCTCGAATTACCTTACCGAGGAAGGCGTCAAATTCTACGATCAAAGCGTGCGCCTGTTCCGGGATCTGTCGGCAGAACTCGATCTGAATATTTTTTATTCCGAACGCGGTCATTTCACGCTGGCGCACAGCGACGCAACGCTGCGCACGGCGCGCTGGCGCGCGGAAGTGAACAAGCATTACGGTATCGACAGCGAAGTCGTCGGGCCGGACGAAGTGCTACGGCAATGCCCCCAGATCGCGCTCGATTGCGGCGGCAACCATGAAATCCTCGGTGCGCTCTACCATGCGCCCGGCGCGGTGGCCCGCCACGATGCGGTCGCCTGGGGATACGCGCGTCGCGCCAGCGAGGCCGGGGTCGAGATTCATCAGCACACGCCGGTTATCGGTATCGAACTCGACGGCGGTCGCGCCGTTGGTGTGACGACGCCGCGCGGCCGGATCGGCGCGAATGCCGTGGTCTCGGCGGTCGCCGGCTTTACCCCGACGGTGCTCGCCATGGTCGGTCTCACGAGCCCGATCGAAATCTTCCCGTTGCAGGCCTGTGTGACCGAGCCGATCAAGCCCTGGCTCGATACGATCATCGTCTCCGGCAGCCTGCACCTGTACGTGTCCCAGAGTTCGCGCGGTGAACTCGTCATGGGCGCGTCGCTCGATCCGATGGAACTGCACTCGCGACGTTCGACGTTCGAGTTCGTTGCCAGCCTGTCAGACATGATGCTCGATATGTTTCCGTTCCTCAGCGATGTGAAGGTCAATCGCCAGTGGGCCGGTATGGCCGACATGACGCCCGATTTCGCGCCGGTCATGGGTACGACCCCGGTCGAGAATTTCTACGTCGATGCCGGCTGGGGTACCTGGGGTTTCAAGGCGACGCCGGTCAGCGGCAAGACGATGGCGGCAACCGTTGCGAGCAAACGCGATCACGAATTAATCACCGGCTTCAATCTCGCCCGCTTCGACAACTACGACCTCGTCGGCGAGAAAGGCGCCGCGTCGGTGGGTCACTGACGATGAAATTTATCGACGTGCCAAAACTCGGCCTTCGCCCGGCGACGGAGTTCGTTGTTGCCGGACTGCTCGATCCGGAACCCGCGGAACTCGACGGCATTACTGCCGGCGCATGGGTATTCAACCGCACGAGCGTCCCGCGCGAGCGCACGGAATGGTGGTACCACACGCCGAGCCAGGTGTGGTTTCTCGTGACCCGTGATACCGCGAGCGATCGCGTGCTCGCGGTAAAGTTTGCCGATGATCGTCATGGGTGCTAGACGTCTGCCAGCGCAAGCAAACGAATGGATCGACCGTGATCGGCCGCGCAGTTTCGTGTTCGAGGGCAAGCGTTTCGACGCCTTTGACGGTGACACCGTAAGCAGTGCCTTGCTCGCCAACGACGTGGCGATGATGGCCCGCAGTTTCAAATATCATCGCCCGCGCGGGATCGTCTCGTCGGCGAATCACGACGCGAATGTAATGCTGACGACGACCCGGCGCACGAATATCCGCGCCGATGTCGAGCCGGTGGCGGAAGGTCGGAGCTATCGCGCGGTGAATACTTTCGGCGGTCTGCGTTTCGACCTCGCGCAAGTGCTGCAGCTTTTCAGCCGCGTGCTGCCGGTGGGGTTCTATTACAAAGCGTTCTACCGCCCGCGCGTGCTGTTCCCGTGGTGGGAACGCCTGGTCCGCGAAATGGCGGGCCTCGGCAGGATCGACCCGAGCGCTCCCTGTGTCCGTTCGCCGCGGCGTAATCGTTTCTGCGACGTGCTCGTCGTCGGCGGTGGGGTCGCGGGTCTCGCCACGGCGCGTGCGTGTGCCGCGGCGGGGGTCGATGTGCTTATCGCCGATGAGAATCCGCACCTCGGCGGCACGTTCGATTACCTCCACGCCCGCGACCCGGCGGCGCAGGCCGATCGGGCCGCAACTGTCGCGGAACTCGAGGGCAGCGCGAAGTGTGAAATCCTCACCGGCCATTACGCCGCCGGTTTCTACGCCGACCAGAGCGTGCCGCTGGTCGGCCGTGACGGTCTCGTTCACGTGCGCGCTAAGCAGGTGATTGTCGCCACGGGTCTGTACGAGCAGCCGGCCGTGTTCCGCAACAACGATTTGCCCGGCGTAATGCTCGTGACCGCCGCGCAGCGCCTCGTGCACCGGTTTGCGATCGCGCCGTGTGCGCAGGCGGTGATCCTGGCCGGGAACGACGAAGCGTACACCGCGGCGCTCGACCTGCATGCCGCCGGCGTGAGTATCATCGCGATCGTCGACCTCGACGACAGCACCGTGCGTGGTGACCTCGTGGCCGCCGCGATGGCGGCCGGCATTCAGGTGATTTCGCAGGCCGTCATCGACGAAGCGCGCGGCCGCGGCGGACGCCTGTCGGCGGTGGTGGTGCGGTCGGCGAACGGCTCGGCGACGCAAACCATCGAATGCGACGGCCTGTTCATGAGCGTCGGCTGGGCGCCTGCCGCCGGTCTGTTATATCAGGCCGGCGCGACGCTTGAATACGATCCGGCGCTGGGCCAGGTCGTGCCACGCACCTTACCGCCGGATCTGCACGTCGCCGGTCGCCTCAATGGTGTGTTCGATATCGCCGACCAGATGGCCGATGGAACGGCTGCTGCAAATGCCGCGCTCGTGGCGCTCGGTTTGCAGGTCGAGGCCAGCGCGCCGCCGCCGCGCGCCAACGCGCCGCATTCACACCCGTACCCGATCGTCGCACACGCGAGCGGCAAGGAGTTTGTTGATTTCGACGAGGATCTGACGATCGGCGATCTGCGCACCGCGTTTCGCGAGGGCTTCGATTCCGTCGAACTGATGAAGCGTTATTCGACGATCGGCATGGGACCGAGCCAGGGCAAGTTGTCGAACATGAACGGCGTGCGCATCCTCGCCCACTTGCGCGGCAGCGACGTGAACGCGATTGGCGTGACGACGACGCGACCGTTTACCTATCCCGTGCCGATGGGGATCCTCGCCGGCCGGCGCCTGCGGCGACAGTGGCATACGCCGATGGACGAACTCCACCGCGCGCACGGCGCGGACATGGGTGAGGCGGGGACGTGGTTGCGGCCGATGAGTTATGCCAACGGATCGCCGCCGGCCGCGATCGAACAGGAATACCGTACGGTGCGCGAAGCGGTCGGTCTGATCGATGTGTCGACGCTCGGCAAGATCGAAATTTTCGGCGCCGATGCCGAAGCGCTGCTCGATTACGCCTATACGTGCAGCTTCGAAAAGCTGCAGCCGGGCATGACCCGCTACATCATCATGACCGATGGCAGCGGCACGCTCGTCGACGATGGCGTGGCCGGGCGCTTTGCCGACGACCATTTCTACATCACCGCGACGAGCTCACACGCACAGGTCGTGGTCCGCCAGCTGCAGCTCTACGCGACGCAACTGCGTCTCGATGTCGCGATCGTCGACCGGACGTTTCAGGTCGGTGCCGTGAATCTCGCCGGTCCGGCATCGCGCGACGTTCTGCGCGGGCTGACGGATCTCGATCTGTCGCCCGACGCATTTCCCTACCTGGCCTTGCGCGAGGGCCGGGTTGCCGGCGTCGCCGCTCGGATCATGCGGGTGGGTTTCGTCGGCGAACTCGGCTACGAGATTCACTTTCCGGCCGGCGCCGGACCCGGGATCTGGCAGGCGCTGATGGCGGCCGGCGAACCCCACGGCATTGCACCGTTCGGGGTCGAGGCACAGCGCCTGCTGCGGCTCGAAAAGGGCCATCTAATCGTTGGTCAGGATACGGATGGCACGACGAATCCGTTCGAGGCGAATCTGGCCTGGGCCGTAAGCCTCACGAAAGACCGCTTCGTCGGTAAACACAGCCTGGCCTTGCTGAAACCGCGTAAGGCGCGCCGGCTCGTCGGCTTCATCACGGAAGACGACCCGGGACGTTCGATCAAGGAATGTCATCTCATCATCGAACGCGGCAACATCGCCGGCCGGGTCACGAGTGTCGCCCACAGCCCGCACCGGCAAGCGGTGATCGGGCTCGCGATGGTCGACATGGCGCTCGCCGACGTCGACCGCAACATCAGCATCCGGGTGTCCGATGGCACGATCATCGTGGCGAGCATCAGTGCCACCCCGTTCTACGACCCCGACAATGCGCGCCAGGTGCTCGCTGAATCCCCAACCGGTCACAGAGCCTGAGATGAGTTTCGAACGTTACAGTCCCGTAATTGCCGCGTTCGATCCCGGCGCGTACGAGATAGGAATAGAATCCGGTATGCGCACGGCACTGCGCGCGAAACACGCCAGCAGCAAACCAAACATTCTCGCCGATCTGAGCGCGCTCAGACGGCGGCTGTTTGTCGGTCGGTCGGTTGCGTCCTGGCTGTCCGCGCAGGGCCTCGACTGTACGCCCGGATTGCTTGAGGTTGTTGAACTCGAGGGTGGTGCCGTGCTGGCGCGGGTCCACGGCGATCAATACCTGCTGATCGACGGTTTTACCCCCGGCCCGGCGGCGTCGCTGTTCGAACTCGATGAAGGACGGCACGGTGAGATTCTCGTGTTGCCGTACGAAGTCGCGGAATTCGCCTGTGGCGGCCCGGACGTCGGCGCGCTCATGGCCGAGTTGTGTCCGGCGCCGTTCGATTCGGCCCCCGCCACGCTGTGGAATGCCACCCGGCTAGGCCATTGCGAGGTCGTGATCCGCCGCGCGGAGCATCCGCTGCATTACCGGATTACGTGCTCCGTCGCCGATGCGAGGTTCCTGTTCGGTGTCCTCGGCGAAGTAAGCCGTGCGCGCGACGGTGCCGTCATTGGTCTCGACGACTACCGGGAATGGTTAGCGCGGGAGCGCTGATCTCCGGCCCGTGACACGGCGCGAGGCTCGCCCGGAACCCCGCGCACCTGCGGTTAAGCGGTTTATCCAAACACCGCACGTTGACACCCGGCGGCGTTTGCCCGGAACATTACCCGGGAGCCAGCACCGCCCGGTGCGGGACGACTCACCCTTGAGACCGCTGCCGGAAAACACCCACGCATGACAGGTTCGGATGACAAAATCGAAGCGCTTGCGATCGCACCATACCCGCCCGCTGGCCAACAGGATCTGACGGCCTTCGTCGGTACGGCGCTGAAGCAGCACCGTCTGCATCAGCATCTGACGATCCAGGACGTGTCGGCGCTGTCAGGCGTCAGCCGCGGCATGCTGAGCCGGATCGAGAATGGCCAGGCGACGCCGAGCCTCGACGCGCTGCAACGGATCTGCCAGGCCCTGGGTTTATCGATGTCTAACCTGTTCAAGGATTTCGACATCCCGGACGGCGGCGCGAAATACGTTCCGCGCGGGCAGGGCATGGACGTCGCCCGGCGCGGGACGAAGCGCGGACATACCTATGAGTTGTTGTCCTACGATCAGGGCCCGGTAAAACTGTTCGAACCATTCCTGATCACGCTCGACGACGAGTCGGAAACGTTCCCGCGTTTCCAGCACGACGGTACGGAATTCATTTACATGCTCGACGGGCGTATCGATTACCGGATTGGCAAGAACTCGTTCGTGCTCGAACCCGGCGATTCACTCACGTTCAAGGGCAATATTCCGCACGGGCCCGATCGCCTGATCGAGCTGCCGATCAAATTCCTGTCGATCACGCACTACAACGATCCCGGTAGCTGAGCGGTTCTGCGCGCCCGGCGAGTCCGCGACCGCAGGCTCTTGCCGATGCGGGCACATGAGCCGCGCGAAAACACGCGCCGTTTACCCTTCGTGTGCTAACGCGCGCGCGGCACAGACGCCCGCCGGTATTTTACCGGCGGCAGGTCATCGGGCAGATCGTCGAGGACTTCGTAAATTGCGAGGTTGCCGTCCATGAGAGCGGCAAGTTCGCGCGCTTCGGCATCGTTGATGTCCATATGGACGGCGTCGGCTGCCCGCCGTATTTGATCGGCGTTCGGTCTGCTTATCCCCATGGAGAGCCTCGCTGTGAATTCCGCGACACCACGGATCAGGGTGCTTGCTTGCGCATCGAATTCTTGATCAGAATTTTGCCGTCCTTGAACGTATACACATCGCACCCGCGCGCCTTCACCTTCTTGCCGTCGCTCGCCCTGGTGCCGGTGAAGATCCACTCGCTGCACCCGCGATCGCCGACGATAATGTCCTCGCCGACCGGTTCGAAGTGGGCATCGGGATAACCATCCCACAGCGATGAGAAACCCTTGCGAACCTGCTCGCGACCGACCCACAGTGAACCTTCAACTTCGGTGCCGACCGATGCCATGAACGTGCAGTTCTCGTCGTCCGCCATGTGTTCCATCAACTTATCCACGTCCTTGTCGTTCCATGCCTGCGTGAACGTCGCCAGGAACTCCGGCGTTACCTCGTTTTTTTTTGTCATGCGTTCATACCCCCGGATATCGGTTTGAAAAGTTCACCCGCGTGCATCAACGACGCGGGTGTCGGCCCGCACGGCCGGGTCGATGTAGCCCGGCGTTACCGGAACTCGTGCCTGCTCAACAGTCCAGCGTCGTCGATCGTTCCCATTCGCTCAGGTGCGCGGTGTAACTCCGCCACTCCTGCATTTTCAGATTGATGTAGGCATTGATGGCTTCGTCGCCAAGTGCATCGCGCAGTACCCGGTTTTTTTCGAGCAGCCGCAAAGCATCCAGCAGCGTTACGGGCAGCTTCTTCGCCGAGCGGATTTTGTGCCCCTCTTCGTACATGTTTACGTGCAGCGGTTTGCCCGGGTCGCGCTCGTTGTTGATCCCGTCGAGTCCCGCCGCGAGGATGCCCGCCTGCGAAAGGTAAGGGTTCGTCGAGCCGTCCATCAAGCGCAGTTCGAACCGACCCGCATCAGGCACCCTGATCATGTGGGTCCGGTTATTACCGGCGTAGGTCACGGAATTGGGTGACCATGTCGAACCCGACGAAGTGATCGGGGCATCGATGCGTTTGTAGCTGTTCACCGTCGGATTGAATATCGCACACAGGGCCGTGGCGCTGTGCATCACGCCACCGAGAAAGTTGTACGCTTTTTGCGACAGGCCGAGGTCGTCGCGCGAATTCAGAAAAAGATTTTTCCCGCCTGCGCGATCCCACAACGACACATGCGTGTGGCAGCCGTTACCGGTGAGATGGGCGAATGGCTTCGGCATGAACGTCGCGCGAAAGCCATGGTTTTCCGCGATTGTTTTCGTCATGAACTTGAAGAACACGTGGCGGTCGGCGGTTTTCAGTGCGTCGTCGTAATCCCAGTTCATCTCGAACTGACCGTTCGCGTCTTCATGGTCGTTCTGATACGGACCCCAGCCGAGTTCCAGCATCGCGTCACAAATCTCGCGGATAACCGGAAACCGTCGCATCAGGGCCTGCTGGTCGTAGCAGGGTTTGATTTGCCGGTCGAACGGATCGGAGATCTCACCGCCTTCGGGTGTGATCAGGAAAAACTCGCACTCGACGCCGGTTTTCATCCGGTAACCGGCCTTCTCCGCTGCCGCCAACTGGCGCTTGAGAATGATACGCGGCGAAGCTTCCACTTCCTTGCCGTTCATCCACAGGTCTGACGCCACCCAGCCGATTTCCTTGTTCCACGGCAGCTGAATGAGGCTCTCCGGATCGGGCACACCGAACATGTCCGGGTCGGCCGGCGTCATATCGAGCCAGGCGGCAAAGCCGGCGAATCCGGCGCCGTCTTTCTGCATCCCCTTGATCGCGGTTGCCGGAACGAGTTTCGCGCGCAGCGTTCCGAACATATCGACGAAGCTTACGAGGAAATACTTGATGCCTTTGTTCTTCGCGATTTCTTGCAAATCGATTGCCATGCCGTGCTCCTTGAGTGTGCTGTAAGCCTCGCGCCGCGGCGCGATCAGAAACGCCCGCCGCCGGGTATCCAGTCCGTCCCGGCCAGTGGCACTTTCGCCATCGCCGCCGCCTCGATCGTCAAGGCGGCCAGGTCTTCCGGTTCGAGGTTGTGCACGTGGCTCTTGCCGCACGCACGCGCGAGTGTTTGCGTCTCGAGCGTGAGCACGCGCAGGTAATTCGCGAGCCGGCGGCCGCCGCGGATGGCGTCGAACCGGGCGGCAAGATCGTCGCGCTGGGTCGAGATCCCGACCGGGTCCTGGCCGTCCTGCCAGTCATCGTAGTAACCGGCCGAGCTGCCGAGCGCGTTGTATTCGGATTCGTATTGCGGGCTGTTGTCGCCGAGCGCGATGAGCGCCGCGCTGCCAACCGACACCGCATCGGCGCCCATGGCCAGCGCCTTTGCAACGTCCGCGCCCGTGCGGATGCCGCCGGACACGATTAACTGGACCTCGCGATGCATGTCCATTTCCTGCAGGGCTTCGACTGCCTGGCGGACGGCCGGCAGGGTGGGAATGCCAACGTGTTCGATGAATACATCCTGCGTCGCCGCCGTTCCGCCCTGCATGCCGTCGACTACGACGACGTCTGCGCCGGCCTTCACCGCGAGCATCGTGTCGAAATACGTGCGCGCCGCGCCGACCTTGATGTAGACGGGGATCTGCCAGTCGGTGATTTCACGCAGTTCCTGGATTTTGATCGCGAGATCGTCCGGCCCGGTCCAGTCGGGGTGCCGGCAGGCACTGCGCTGATCAATGCCCTGCGGCAGGTCGCGCATACCCGCGACGCGTGCGCTGATTTTCTGCCCCAGCAGCATCCCGCCGCCGCCGGGTTTCGCGCCCTGGCCCACGACCACTTCAATCGCGTCCGCCTTGCGCAGGTCGTTCGGGTTCATGCCGTAACGCGACGGCAGCAACTGGTAGACGAGAATGTCCGAGTGTTCGCGTTCTTCCGGGGTCATGCCGCCGTCGCCGGTCGTGGTGCTCGTGCCGACTTCGCTCGCGCCGCGCCCGAGCGCTTCCTTCGCCGGCGCCGACAACGCGCCAAAACTCATGCCGGCAACCGTGATCGGAATTTTGAGTTCGACCGGCTTCTTCGCGTAGCGGGTGCCGAGCGTGACGTTCGTCGCGCAGCGTTCCCGGTAACCCTCGAGCGGGTAGCGCGACATACTCGCGCCAAGGAAAACGAGATCGTCGAACGTTGGGATCCGGCGTTTCGCGCCGAAACCGCGAATGTCATACAGGCCGGTGCTCGCGGCGCGCTGTATTTCCGCGATAACGGGGCGGGTGAACGTTGCCGAATCGCGCAGCCTTGAGTGCAGCTCGGCTAGTTCCGCAATGGTGAGGTCGTCGCGTTCAGTAGGCATCGAGGTTGTCCGCCTGGAAGTGATACAGCGTGCGCGCCGAGCCGTAGCGCCGGAATTCGTCGGCCCGAATGTCGCTGATGCCCGCCTGTTGCAACAGGGCGGTAAGTTCATCGAGGTGTTCATAACGCATCGGTTTCTCGATGCAATCCGCGCCGAGGCTCGCCACCTTGCCGCGCACGTACAGCCGCGCCTCGTAGAGCGAATCGCCCAATGCGTCACCCGCATCGCCGCAGATCACGAGGCGTCCTTTCTGCGCCATGAACGCGCTCATGTGACCGGCGTTACCGCGTACGACGATATCAACGCCCTTCATCGAGATCCCGCAGCGCGAACTCGCGTCGCCATCGATAAGGAGTAAACCGCCGTGCGCGGTGGCGCCGGCATATTGCGACGCGTTGCCCGTGATCCGGACTTGCCCCGACATCATGTTCTCCGCGACGCCGGGTCCGGCATTACCGTCGACTGTGATCGTTGCCTGCTGGTTCATGCCGGCGCAGTAGTAGCCGACGTGACCGTCAACGCTGATGTTCAGCGGCGCGTCGGCGCCGACGGCAATGTTGTGCAAACCGCGGGTGTTCGTGACACGCAGGGCCTCGTGGTCGTGACACTCGTGTATATACGCATTGAGTTCGCGTACCGTGCGCTCGGCCAGGTCGAACGTGGCACCCATGTCAGTGACTCCAGCTGTAGACACGGGCGGGCTCCGGTTCCCAGCACTGCGCGTGCGCGGAGCCAGGCAGGACCGCAATCGCCCGGTATTCGGACGCCATCGCTACCCAGTCGTCACATTCCGCGATTACCGCCGGTTTGCAGGCAATCGGATCGCGCACGACGGCAAATCCGTCGCGGGTGCCGATCGCGAACGTAAAAAAGCCGTCGAGATCCGTAAACGAGTGTTCGATCGCCTGCTCCAGCGTATCGCCGTTACGCAGGCGCCAGGCGAGGTAACCGGCGGCGACCTCGCTGTCGTTGTCGGTCGCGAACTCGATCCCGCGCTTGCGCAAAGTGTTGCGCAAGCGGTTGTGGTTGCTCAGCGACCCGTTGTGGACGAGGCAAAGATCTTCGCCGGTAGAAAACGGATGCGAATGGCCGGTGGTGACGGCGCTCTCCGTGGCCATCCGCGTATGTCCGAGCGCATGCGTACCCGTGAGGCTCCTGACCCCGAAGCGTTCAATGACCTGGGCCGGCAGACCGGCTTCCTTGAAGATCTCGATCGTGTCACCGGAGCTGTTGATGGCGAGCGCGGGATCGTGACCCAGCACGCGCTGGCGCAGTTCGTCGGCGTCGCCGGGTGCCGTGACGACGGCATGATTCGCATAAACGTGCACGGTGGCCTCTGCGTCGAGGCGTGTTTGCAGCAGCGCCCAGTCGTACTCGTCGCTGCCGGCGCGCACGGTCAGTTTCGCCGCGCCGGCACCGGCCGGGTGGCGGTAGACGGCAAATCCGGCGCTGTCCGGTCCGCGGTCCGTCATTTCCACGAGCATCGCCGCGAAGTGCGCGCCGAGTGATTGTTCGACGGCGGGAGTTTTTGCGAACAGTCCAACGATCCCGCACATGGTCAACGGGGCCCGGCGCGGCCAAATGTTACTTTAATGAACATTGTATTCGCTCATATTTTTCTATTTATTAATCAATGGATTGAAGAATTTTATTCGATATTTCGGGACGTATTGGACGATGTTCCGGGCATGCTTCCGCGCGTGTAAGGGTATTGATTTTGCACAGGAGGAACAAAATTATCCTATGTTGAAATATTGTGCAAGCGTCCCGTCAGCGCGGATCGAGCCACCGGCGAGGCGTGTTGTCGGGTTCGTCGCGCTTGCTGTCCGCGGGGTGGCGCCGCCCGCGGTTAATCGTCGTCGCGAGGCTTCGAGATCACCGACAACATTTTCACCGGCAGCGCGACAAGTTCTTCGGGTCCGTGTGGCGCATCCGCATCGAAGAACAGCGAATCGCCGGGGCCGAGCGGATAGGTGCGGTTCGCATGGCGGTAGACCATTTGTCCTTCGAGTACGTAGACCAACTCGACCCCGGCATGCTGGAAAATCGGAAAGACTTCGGATTTGTCCGACAGTACGACGAGGTACGGTTCGACGGCCACGCGGCTGCCAATGTTATGTCCGAGCAAGCGGTACTCGTGGCCCGCGCGCGAACCGTGGCGTTCGATCACGAGTCCGGCGCCGGCCGGCACGAACGTGCAGTCCCGCTGTTCTTCGTATTTGCGGAAGAACGCCGTCACCGGGACGTTCAACGCGCGTGCGATCGCAGACAGCGTGCCCAGCGACGGGGAAGTCTTGCCGCGTTCGATCTTCGAGAGCATGCCGGACGAAATCCCGGCCTGGCGCGAGACGTCGATGATGGTCATGCGAAGCTGCTGGCGAAACCTGCGGATCTGGCTGCCGATCGCTTCAGCAAGCCGCTGATCATCGGGAATTTCGTCCGCCCGGGAAAGTCGCGGTAGCGGATCGGTCCTGCTGGCGCGTGTCATGGCCCTAGTCGTGGAAGCTGACCTAAACTTTCATACTACTGCCAGCTAACGTGCGCGGCCAGAGCGGCCGGGGCATCGCGCTGCCGTGCGTTTGCCAGCGGCAGACGTGCACGCGCTGGGGTAAATCCGCCCCGAGCAAGACAAGCAGCGCGATCCGCCCGCCGGTTTGTGCGATTCTGCAGTCCGGTCGGTAAGTGAAAGACGGCGTGTCTCCAGAGAAACTCACTGTGGAAATCAAACCATCAAACGCGGCTGAAACGCCGTATGAATCCGCTCCCGGCGCCGGGGCCGGGGCCGACAGCATGCGCGAGCGTATACGCCGCTACGACTGGGCGGGCACGCAACTTCGTGCAATCGATTCGTGGTCGCCGCAAATGACCACCGCAGTCGACTTGTGTTTGCGCTCACGCCTTTGCAGTTGCATCTACTGGGGCGCCGAAGCGGTCATTCTCTATAACGACGCTTACGCTTCGATACTCGGTACGAAACACCCATGGGCCCTGGGACGAACAGTCACCGAGGTGTGGCCGGAAATTATCGATGTTATCGGACCGCTGATGCAGCGGACGCTCGCGACGGGCGAGACGACCGGTGGTGATGATGTCGCGATCTTTCTCGACCGCGCGGGCTACGTCGAGGAGTTTTACTGCTCATTCAGTTATTCGCCAATCTTTAATGCCGCCGGTCGCATCGAGGCGGTCTTCGCCACGCTGCCGGAGACCTCGCAACGCGTCATCGGCGAACGGCGATTGCGCACGCTGCAAAAGCTCGGCGCCGATATCCGCGAAGCGCGGCACCCCGAAGAAGCGCTGGAAATCGCGGCCGCCGTGTTCGCGCAAAATGCCCGCGATGTGCCGTTCGCTTCGTTGTACCTGTGGCGCGAAGACGATCCTGCAGCGAAGTTAATCGCCGCGGCTAACATTCAGCGCGATACGTTCCTGAGTCCGCGACAAATCCGCTTCGAGGGCGATGACAGGTGGACGAATCTCGTTGCCCAGGCCTGTCAGAACGGCCACGCACTGGCAACGCTCGGCGAGCACGATGCGCCGGTTCCGAACGGTGCGTGGACAATTCCGGCAAGCCTGATACTCGGGTTGGCGTTCGTTCCGTACCAGGATTCCGCGCCGCGCGGCCTGATGCTCGCAGGTCTGAACCCGTACAAGGCGTTCGACGCGGAGCATGAATCGTTTTTCCGCCTCGTCGCCGACCAGGTGACGCGCTCGCTGGCCAGCGCGTTCACCCACGAGCAGGAAGAAGAAAGACTGCGCGAATTCCAGCGCCGCGCGCGGTACGCCCAGGAGGCGGAACGATTGCGCATCGCGCGTGATCTTCACGATACGCTGCTGCAGAGTATCCAGGGGCTGCGTTTCCTGCTCGAAGCGGGGATCGAACGCGACGACGGCGGTGACGAGTCCGCGCGGGAATTGTTCGTGAACGCATTGAAGGCCGCCGACCAGGCAATTAACGAGGGACGCGAAGTGTTGTCGCTGCTGCGCTCCACCGGCAATCGCAGCGACTCGTTTTCCGCGGCTTTAGCCGCGATTTGCACGGACATCACCGCGGGTACGGCGATCACGTTCGAGATCGAACTGCACGGCCCCGACCGCGAGTTTCGACAGGAAGTCTTCGGCGAACTGCTCGGTATTTGCCGGGAAGCGGTGACGAACGTCGTCCGGCACGCGGATGCAAACCAGGTATCGATTGTGATCCACTTTAACGACCCGGTAACGATCCGGATCAGCGACGACGGGCGCGGCATTGAGGATTGCCTGCTCAGCGAGGGACGTGCCGGACATTACGGCTTGACCGGCATGCGCGAGCGTGCGGCCGCGGTCGGTGCGGATCTTCACATCGAGGCGCCGCCGCAAGGCGGCACGGCGGTTACCCTCAGTTTGCGCCAGCGCCTCGCGTTCGAGTCGTCTCCATCGGTTCGCTACGGCGACTGGCACGCGGAATCCACGCCATGACCGACGCCGTGGAGGATACGATTCGCGTCATGTGCGTCGACGACCACCCGATTTTCCGCCAGGGTTTATCCGCGGTGATCGCGAACGGGCGCGAAATGAAACTCGTCGCCGAAGCCGAGAACGGAACCCGGGCGATCGAGGTGTTCCGGCTCGCGCGGCCCGACGTGACACTGATGGATCTGCGTCTCCCCGATTTGCACGGTGTGGAGGTGATCAATCAGATCCGCGCGGAATTTCCGAACGCTCGAATTATCGTCCTGACAACCGAAATCGGTGATGCGCACATCCAGCGCGCGCTGGCCGCCGGCGCCATGGGGTACCTCCTGAAAGGCATGCCCATGACGGAATTGCTGGCCGTCATCCGCGCCGTCGCCGCCGGAAAAACGAGTATCCCCGGGGTGGTGGCAACCCACATCGCTGAGCACATGGCCGACAAACCGCTGAGCGAACGTGAAACGGAAGTACTGCGTTTGATTGCCGCCGGCCACCGCAACAAATCCGTCGCGAACGTCCTTTCGATCACGGAAGACACGGTGAAAATGCACGTCAAAAACTGCATGTCGAAACTCGGCGCGCACGATCGTACCCACGCGGTGACGATCGCCATTCAGCGCGGTTTCATCACGCTGTAAGCGCCCGACCTACCCGAAAGAGTAATCGCCGATACCCCCGGTGGGAGGTGTTGGCGGCGAACGAACAATGCCTAAATAGTCGTCAATGGCGCGTTGTGGAGCCTGCATTCGCGGGACGGCGCCGAAAACATATGGCAACGGAGGTTCCCGCAATGGCCGCAAACCCGAAGGAAACGAAGGCGAAGATCAGTTACGACCCGGCGACGTTTGGTTACAGCGTGGTCAACGAGGCGCCCGAAATCGCTGCCAACCACAAGCGCGGCGAAGTTTATTACTCCGAAGAAATGATGGCGGAAGAAATCGAAAAGATTTTCATGAAGGAGTGGCTGCTGGTCGGGCGGATCGAGGAAGTCGAGAAGCCCGGTGATTATTTCACCCAGAAGATCGCCGACGAACCGGTCGTCGTGGTCCGGGAAAAGGACGGCAATATCCAGGCGTTCGCGAACGTCTGCCGTCATCGTGGCGTGCAGGTGGCCTGGAACGCGGGCAACACGAAGTATTTCTCGTGCCCTTATCACGGCTGGGTTTACGACACGAGCGGTAAGCTCGTCGATGCACAATATCTCGAGAAAGCGAAAAACTTCCGCAAGGAAAACTGCTCGTTGCCGCGAATAAAAACGGAAATCTGGGCCGGTTTCGTGTTCATCAATTTCGATGACGATTCCGCGCCGCTGATGGACAGCCTCGAAAAATGGGATTTCCCGCGGATCTACGAACCGTATCAAATGGAACGGTTGAAGCTCGCGAACAAGTTCGAGATGAAGATAGGTTGCAACTGGAAGTTTCTGAATGAAAACCTGACGGACATTTACCATATCGCGGTATTGCACTCCGCGACGTTCGGACCGTACCAGCCGCTCGAGGGGTATCGCTATCAGGTGTTCGACGGCGGTTACCATGGCCGTTTCATCGGCGGTACGCTCGCGCCGGAAGGGAAATCCCTGTTCGGCCCGATACCCTGGTTGCCGGAAGAATTGCACAGCGGTGGATTCTCCAGTCACCTGCCGCCGAATGTTGCCTGGTTCCCGCGCTTTGATTACGTCTCCGTCAATGCGAACTGGCCATTGACCGCGGATACGAGCCTGTCGATCACCTACCAGTTGTTTCCGGCCGAGCATTTCGACCAGCCGGACTTCAAAGAGAAAGCACAGCAGTACGTCGATTTCTACAAGGCGTTCATGGAAGAAGACACGGAAATGATCGACGCGCTGCAAAAGGGCATGAAATCGCGTTACTACGAGCCGGGCCCCGCTTCCCCGTTCGAGGCGGGTGTGCTCGGCACGATCAAGCACAGCGTCGACGATATCGGTCACGACTAGCGCGGATGGCGGAGAAATTCATGAACACGATGACGGAAATCGGTCCCGACCTGACCCGCGCGGCACTCATCCTCATGCGCGACATGATGTGCGTGGTCGAAGGCGAGCACGTGCTGATCACCGCGGACATCAATACCGAACGGCGCGCGGCCGAGGCACTGGCCGGTGCGGCGTACAGCCTCGGTGCGCGGATCGCGACCATGACGCTGGCGCCGCCGCTGCCGTTTCAGGGCGGGCTGGCAAATCCGTTCATGCCGGACCCGGTCGTTGCGGCCGCCAAGGCGTGTGACGCGTGGGTGGATCTGTGCATGCCGTACATCGCGGGCGCCGAGGTTTACGACACCGCGATGAAAAACAATCGCACGCGGTATTTTCTCGCCGCGGATCTCGGTGCGGACGGCATGATCCGCATTTTTTCGAAAGCCGATCTCGACCAGGTGTTTGTCGTTTCCGATTTGTTCAATGCCCTGCTCGCGGAGTCGGCCGGAAAGACCTGCCGTTTCACGACCCCGATCGGTACCGACGTTTCGTTTACGCTGGCCGCGCCGGAAGGACTCGCGATCGAGCGTGCGACAAAGCCCGGCGGTTACTTCGTACCCGGCACCGTTATGGTGATCCCCGAACTCGAAACGGTGAAGGGCACGGTGATCACGGAATCGACGTTTCACGAATACTATACGACGCTCGAAGCGCCTTACCGCTTCGAGGTTGACGGCAAGATCCGATCGGTCACGGGGGGCGGTACGGAACTGCGCGCCATCCAGCGTTCACTGAAACGCGCCGGCAACGGTGAGTACGGCAACATCGTGCATTTTACGTGCGGCTATCATCCCGCCGCGCGCTTTACCGGGAAATCATTCATCGAAGATCAGCGGGTCATCGGTTGCAATGCGGTGGGCCTCGGCCTGCCGCAATGGGTGGAAGGTGGCGGCGAAAACCATCCGGATTGTGTCATGCGTGATCAGTCGTTCTGGATCGGCGATACGCAAATTATTGACGCCGGCAATATCGTCGCGCCGCCCGATCTCGCCGCCGCGGCCGCGGCGTTACAACCGGTTTACGGCTAAGCTGCCGGCGCGACGATAACCCGCATGACATCAGCGCTATGAATCCACAGGAATGCGAAGTCTATTGTGCCGGCGATGCCGTGCTCGATTGCGGCGCGGTGCTCGTCGATGCGCGGATCGCGTATGTCACGTTCGGCGAACTGAACGCCGCGCGCGACAACGCCATCCTCATACCGACGCACTTCGGTGGCACCCACGAGAACAGCCAGTACCTGATCGGCAACGGATTCGCGATCGACCCGGCGCGTTATTTCGTCATCGTGGTGAACCTGGCGGGTAACGGCGTTTCGTCGTCGCCGAGCCACGGCCTGGGCGCGGATTTCCCGCGCGTGAGCATTGCCGACAACGTGAGGCTGCAACACGAACTGCTGACGGAATCGCTCGGGGTGAACAAGCTCGCGCTTGCCGCCGGTCATTCAATGGGCGCGGTCACGGTGTTTCACTGGGCGGCGCTGTTTCCCGATTTCGTCGAACGCGCCGCGCCGATATGCGGTGCCGCGCGCATCTCGGTGCACAATCACGTTTTCCTCGAAGGCATGCGCGGGATCCTCGTCGCCGATCCCGCGTTCAACGGCGGTCATTACACCGAACCGCCGCGCTCGGGCCTGCGCACGATGGCGCGCGCGTGGGCGGCGTGGCCGCCGTCGGCGGGATTCTACCGTCACGCCGATTACACGACTCTCGGCTACACGTCCGTAGAGGATTATCTCGAACGCTATTGGGAGACCACGTACACCGGCATGGATGCGAACAACGTCATCGCGCAGATCAACACGTGGCAATCCGCCGACATCGGCGCCTTGCCCGCACACGGCGGTGATTTCCAGGCTGCATTACGGTCGATCAGCGCACGTACGGTCATCATGCCATGCGTCAGCGACGCTTACTTTCCGCCCGAAGACAGCGAAATCGAGACGGCAGCGATCCCTAATGCGCAACTGCGACCGATCCGCTCCCGCTGGGGACACTGGGCCGGTTCCGGCCGCAATGCCGATGACACGGCGTTCATCGACGCGCAAATCCGCGCATTGCTCTCGGAGTAAGTATGGACCTCATCAATCTGAACGCGCGCGAGGCCGCGCAACTGATCAGCGACCGGGAAATCTCATCCGTCGAACTGACCCGCGCCTGCCTGGATCGGATCGCCGCCCGCAACGACACCGTGCACGCGTTCGTACACTACGATCCGGAATTCTCGCTCGGGCAGGCGCGCCTTGCCGACAGTAGCCCGGCGCGCTCGCCACTCCACGGGATTCCGTTCGCGGTCAAGGATGTGATCGATACGGGCGATTTTCCAACGGAGTGCGGCACATCGATTCATCGCGGCCGCCGTCCCGCGCACGACGCGCGTTGTGTCGCGCGTATGCGCGAGGCGGGCGGGGTGCTGCTGGGGAAAGTCGTGACGACGGAATACGCGATGTTCACGCCGAACGCGACGCGCCACCCGCTGAACCCGGCGCATACGCCCGGCGGCTCTTCGAGTGGCACCGCCGCGGCGGTTGCCGATCGTATGGTTCCGGTCGCGTTCGGTAACCAGACCGCCGGATCGTTAATCCGCCCGGCCGCGTTCTGTGGCGTCTATGGTTTGAAACCGACCCACGGAACGACCGATGGCGCCGGGATCCTGCCACTGCAACCGTACTTCGATACGCTCGGGTATATGGCGCGCGGGATCGGCGACCTGCAGGATTTCTACAGCATTATCCGGGGGGAAGACGAAGCGGAAACCTGGCAGCCCGAGCGTCGCCCGAGGATCGGGATCTGCATGACGCATCAATGGGAATTTGCCGCGCCGGAAACCCGCGCTCTGCTGGCGCAGGCAGGGAACCAGCTGTCCGATCTCGGGTTTGCGGTCGAGACGTTTACGCTGCCCCCGCAGTACGCCGAACTCGTGGGCCTGCATCGACGGATCCTGTACCGCGGCATTGCCGACTCCCTGAGCGACGACTTCGCGCGTGCATCGGCGCAAATGAGCGCCGGCTTGCGCGAGGTCATTGCCGAGGGGCGGGCGTGCACCGATCAGCAATACGCGGAGGACCGCGCAAGCGCCGATCAGTATCGCGCAACGGTGAACGACTGCTTCGGCGATTGCGACGCGCTGCTGTGCCCGAGTGCCCCGGGCGAGGCGCCGGCCGGCACCGCGACCGGCGATCCGGTGTTCCAGGTGAGCTGGACCCTGCTCGGCGTGCCCTGTCTGAACCTGCCAATGGGGACCGGGCCACGGGGATTACCGCTGGGTTTGCAACTGATCGGACGCCGCCATGCCGATGCCGATCTGATGGCCGTCGGCGCGGAAATCACGCGCGAATTTCAACCCGTAAACATACCGGAATGAGCTGGCGATGGCGCTGATCGAACTGATGAAGTGCGATGAAATCGCAGACCAGGAAATTCGCCGGATCGAGCCCGACGGTTTGCCACCGATCGCGGTGTACAAACTCGGCGACGATTACTTCGCCACCGACGATACGTGCACGCACGGCGAAGCGTCCCTGGCTGAAGGTGATATCGAAGGTGACGAAGTCTACTGTCCGTTTCATATGGGTGCTTTCAATATCCGCACCGGCGAGGCCACCGTGCCGCCCTGCGTGCAGGCGCTGAACAGTTATCCGGTACGCATCGTCGACGACACCGTCTGGATCGAGATCGAAGCGTGAGCGCGCGCAACTACCGCATCGGCCAGATCGTGCCGAGTTCGAATGTCACGATGGAAACGGAAGTCCCGGCGATGTTGTCGCGCGCCGTCGTGCCGGACGGCGTCACGTTTACATTCCATTCCTCGCGCGCACCGATGAAAACCGTGTCGCAGGAAGAACTGACAGCCATGAACGGACACATGCAGCGTTGCGCGAGCGAGCTCGCGCATGCGCGCATGGACGTGATCGCATCGGCCTGCCTCGTCGCGATCATGTGTCAGGGGCGCGGCTTTCATCGGGAAACGGAAGCGTCGTTGCGCGACGTCTGCATGCGCGAAGGTACGGCCACACCGATCATCTCGAGCGCCGGTGCGTTGATCTCGGCGCTGAAGGCAACCGGGGCGCAGCGGATTTCCTTCATCGCCCCGTATATGAAAAACCTGACCCGCCTCGTCGCGGACTACATCGAGGCCGAAGGCATCGAGGTTGTCGATACGGTGTCGCTGGAAATCCCGGACAACCTCGATGTGGCCGCGCAGGATTCGATGAACCTGCTCGAAATCGTCCAACGTCTCGATACGCGTAATGTCGACGCGGTCGTGTTGTCCGCCTGCGTCCAGATGCCGTCACTCGGCGCGCTGGAGCGGGTACAAAAGTCGTTCGATGTGCCGGTGCTGTCGAGTGCCGCGGCAACGGTGTTCGAAATACTCCGCGCGCTCAAGCTGCCGACGCACGTACCGCGGGCAGGTGATTTGCTCTCGGGTCGCTACTGAAAACGCGCAAGCGAAAACGGCGCAAGGTCGATCGGTGGCGTGCCGCCGCCGAGCAGTTCGGCGAGGATTTCGCCGGTGACCGCGGACAGTGTCAGGCCGAGGTGATGGTGCCCGAACGCGGCGTGCAGGTTGTCGAAACCCGGTACCGGACCGAGCGCCGGGAGGAAGTCCGCCAGCGTTGGCCGATGCCCCATCCAGCGTCCGGTTTCCGCTTTCGTTACTCCGGGCAGCAGTTCCCGCACGTGCCGTTCGAGGATGTCCGCGCGCGCCCAGTTCGGCGGTTCGTCATGGTCGGCGGAAGAAAATTCGGACGTGCCCGCGAGCCGGAGCCCGCTCGTCATCGGGGTCATGTAAAACCCGCGCTCATACGCACCGATCGGCATATCGAAACTGATCTCGTCGTGCTGCATCTCGATGTGATAGCCGCGCTCGGCGACGATGGGCACGCGCACGCCGAGCGGTTTCAGTAGCCGGCCGGACAGATGACCCGCGGCGATCACAATCTGATCAGCGGGCAGATCGCCGCTCGTCGTTTCCAACGACCTGATGCGTCCGCCTGCACTACGCAAGGAGTCGACCCGGGTTTGCAAAAACGTGCCGCCGTCGGCGACAAAGCGGTCGAATATCGCGGAGGTCACCGCGAGGGAATTCACCGTGCTCATGCCGTCGGGATAGAACACACCATGACGCACACTCGCGGCTAGCTCGGGGATCCTTGCCACGAGTTCGGCGCGCGAATACAACTCCCAGCGGATCCCGTGCGCCGACTGTACGCTGCGCTCGCCAGCAGTTTCGCGCAGTCCCCGATCGGTTTCGAACAATTTCCACGCGCCGCTTTCGCGCAGCAGATGCGTCAACGATTCGCGTTTCGCAAATTGTCGCCAGCTTGATCCTGCCTCACGCTGGATCGCGGCGAGCGCGTCGATGCTGCGGTTGACCCGGGCGCTCGAACACGCCGCGACGTAGCGGACGTACCACGGTAACAAGCGCGGAAATTCCTGCCAGCGAATCGACAGCGGACCGAGCGGGTCGAGCAGCATGCGCGGCAAGGCGCGCAGCACGCGGCCATGGGCGAGTGGAAAGATTTCATCCGTCGCGAGGAATCCGGCATTGCCGTATGACGTGCCCATCCCGGGTTGCCCTTGATCGATCAACGTGACATCGACTCCGCGCCGTTGCAACGCCCGGGCGACATGGACACCGACTATCCCTGCGCCGATCACGATCCGCCGCTGCGTAGCCGGGGCGGTCACCGGGCGGCGTGCGGCAACGTGCGCGGGCCTGTTGCGTCCATCTACGGTCGGTCCGCCCACGGGAACGGGCGTGTGCCGAGGCGCGAGCGCAGGGTCGGCCCCTCGAACTCCGTGCGGAAGCGACCGCGGCGCTGCAACTCGGCGATAACCGGCGCGAACTCATCGATCGAACCGGGCATGTGCACGGTGGAGAACATGAAGCCGTCGCAGCCTTCTGCATCCACGATTTGTTCGAGTTGATCGGCGACCTGTTGCACCGTGCCGACGACTTTCGGCACGATCGATTGCGCGTTCGCAATGCACAGATCGCGCACCGTCGGTTCTGCGACGTGCGGGTAGGCGTGTAAATACGGGGTAAGGCTTGCGGCGTCCGCCGAGCTCGCCATCGTCAGTTCGAAGATTGACTGGATCCCGGCGAAATCCTTCGGATCGAGATCGGAAAGTTTTGTCTCGAACGGCACCTTCGCGAAGTTGAAGCAGGCATAGCCCGAGCACCACGCCAAGCCGGCCTCGGCCGTCGCCAGCTCGATCAACTGCTCGTACTTTTCTCTGGCCGCGGCCTCCGAGCTGCCGACGATCGGGAATATCCCGGACAGGATCGCGAGATCCGACTCGCGCCGACCCTCGTTCGCAACCCGGTCTTTCACGTCACAGTAATAGGCCTGCATGGCCGGCAGATCAGGACTGATCGTGAACACGCCCTCGGCATGCCGGGCAGCGAACTGCCGGCCCCGCGAAGACTGGCCTGCCTGGAACAGCACCGGGATCTCCTGCGGGGATCGCGGCAGCTGGGCCGGACCACGACAGCGGAAGAACTCCCCTTCGAAATTGATTTCGTGAACCTTGTCGGGATCGGCGAACAGGGGTTGCTCCGGGTCACGCACGAGCGCGTCCTTGTCCCAGCTCTGCCACAAGGAATAACAGACCTGCATGAACTCTTCGGCACGCTCATAGCGTGCGTCATGCTCGCGCACCTCGGTACCGAGATTGTCCGCGAGCCCGCCCGGGTTAAGTCCCGTCACGATGTTAAAGCCGACGCGCCCCTGCGTCAGGTGATCCATGGTCGAGGCCATGCGGGCGAACGTCCACGGCTTTAGTTCCTCCGTGTTGATCGTTGAGACGGCGCCAAGCTCGGGTGCCATCGCTGCCACCATGGAAACGAATTGCGGTGCAAAGAACTCGAGCGTCTGGCTGCCGTAGCGCAGCGAAGTCGCCGGACTGTTTTCGTTGCTGTTGTAGATGGCACCCCCGTCGCCGACAAAGAACGCGTCGATTTTCATCGATTCGAGGGTTTTCGCGACGCGGGCCCAGATATCCGGTTGCAGCGGATCGTAGAGGCCACCGAGCATTTCCTGCGGGTGACGCCAGCCGTCGGGGTAATGATGGACGAAGGGCGGGAACGTAAAGAGCGTGAAGTGCAACTGCTTCCTGGGTTTCCCGGGCGCCATCAATATCTCCTGCTGAGTGGGATTTTTCTGCCGCGTGGCCGATCCGAGCTGATACGGATTCACGCTCAAGCTAACCTGAATTCAATCCCGGTTACCACCGGGGCGCGTTAAGCGTGCGTCGATCACACGATCCCGAAAGTGTCTGTGAACAGTGCGGTGCACCCGTTCACAGCGGCCGCATACCAGTCCGGGCGGCGGTGCAACATCCGGCCCGTGGAAGTAAACGCGTGGCGCGTCGTGGTCGCATGGGTGCCGCTGACGGCCACCACGCGATCACCGGCGTAAAGTTCGCCCCGTGTGCGAGCGCATCCCGCGCCGGGCAGCCGCAAGGCGCATGAGGCAACGGCGGCCACGGAAAAAACCTGATTGGTGACAGGGAGTTACGCTCGCGGTTGGCATGCCGGACTTCTCAAGTTACGCTACCGGATAGTTTTACCGGATGCAACATTAGTTACTCTAATGCAACTCGATAAACCTCGCATCAAACCCTGCTCTGTCCGCGCTGAATTCGTCGCCGCGACTCATCCCTGCGTATCAATCGCTGCCCAATGGAATCGGAGGTAATCCCATGACCGGTCGTCACCAGAAACCTGACACGGCGCTGCAGCGAAATTACAGCTTCACCGCGGTCGATGATTTCGACACCCGCATGTATATCCTCGAATTCATTGCCGACAAATCGAAACGCGAAGCCTTGATCGCGGAACATCGCGAAGCGCCACGCGGCGCGGGCACGCGTCCGAACGAAGGCGCGCCGCTGCACAGCCTCGGTCTGAAACGCCTCATCGACAAGCTGCGGGTCACCCCCCAGGCCGGCAAGCACACGATCATCGAAACGAAACCGTGGGAAGAGTATGCGATCGGCGTATTGCCCGGGCGTCGCGGCGGGGTCGTCGAAATCTCTGATGAGCGGTACCCGACCCGTGAGGACGCGGAACACGCCATTTTTCTGAAACGCTTGCGGGCGTTGATGGATCAGTACGGCATCAAGGATTAAACGACCCCGAATTCGACAGGAACATTACGATGACGACACAAGACCTCATGCTGCGGATCACGGGCTACTCCGATCGCTTTTCAGCGCGCCCGGGTGAAACCGTCCGCTTCCATATCAACGCCGAGCTGAACGAACGCTACGAGGCGAAAATTGTGCGTCTCATCCACGGCGACACGAATCCCGATGGCCCGGGTTACAAGGAAGAGGAAATCGCAACGGATCTCGACGGCATGCACGAGGGTGAACACCAGCCGCTGCATGCAGGCAGCTACATCGTCGTGCCGCACGCGCGCGAAATGAACATTGAAAGTTTTACCTTGTGCGCACTGATCTATCCGACCACCCCGGTAACGGACACCGAGGGTGTCAATGTCGGCCTGCAGGGACTGTTGACGAAATTCGACGAAGCAAGCGGTACGGGATTCGGGCTTTATATCAACGATGATGGCGAACTCACTTTGCGGATCGGCAACGGTAAAGGGCAGGTGCAAACGTTCTCCACCGGCCGGCCCTTGTTCCGCAAGGTCTGGTACAAGGTCGCGGCCAGTTATGATGCCGCAACCGGCGCGGTGCAGCTTTACCAGCAGGCGCACGTGACGAACACGAACGGTGGTCACGGCATGAGTATGCTGCATCCCCTCGCAGACACGAACGACAGCATCACGGCGCAAGCAAGCGGCGGCCCGATACACAACGATGCGCCGTTCCTGATGGCTGCGAGTACGGCCGACGTGCATTCCGGACGGCAAATCTGCGGTGCGCATTTCAGGGAAGTGGTCGAACCGATCGAACTGCCGGTCAACACGTACAACTACAACGGCAAGATTGAACGCCCGAAGTTTCTCAATTGCGCCGCGTCGCTGGCACAAATTGAACTCATGTTCGCGAGCGCCGGGGTCGAGCACGTTCCGAACGAGTTGCGTGCCTGCCTCGTCGGCGCGTGGGACTTCAGCGCGAATATGGAGCGCAATGCGGCGAGCCCGACGGTCTACGACATGAGTCCGTGCCGCCTGAACGGGCACGGCATCAACTTGCCTGTCCGCGGGGTGCCGGGATTCAACTGGACCGCGGACTACATGAGTTTCCTGCACGGACCGCAGGAGTATGGCGCGATTCATTTCCACGATGAGTCTGTCGATGATGCGCGCTGGAAAGTCTCGCTGGAACTGCAAATCCCGCAGAGTTTCAGGAGCGGCTGCTACGCCGTGCGCTTGCGCGTGAACGGTGAAGCGACCGCCGAGATGGAGGACTACATTCCGTTTTTCGTGCGTCCGCCGGCCTCGGGACCGACCGCGAAAATCGCGCTGATCATGTCGACGAACAGTTACATGGCTTACGCGAACGACAACCTGAGTGTGAATTCCGTGATCGCGCAATTGCTCACGGGCCAGGTGCCCTTGCTGCAACCGGGCGACCTGCTGCTGAACAAGGAACGCGGTTACGGCCTCGGCACGTACACGTCATACCGCGACGGCTGGGGTGTGAACATCTCCTCGCGCCTGCGCCCGATTCTGAACATGCGGCCGAAATACATTCACGTCCTGTCGCCGTCGCTGTGGCAGCTGAATGCGGATCTGCATCTCGTCGACTGGCTCGAGCAGATGAATTACGACGTTGATATCCACACGGACGAGGACCTGCAGCGCGAGGGCGTCGGCCTGCTCAAGCAATACCCGGTGGTCCTGACCGGCCACCATCCCGAATACATCACGGAAGACATGATGGACGCCTATCATGACTACCAGATGCAGGGCGGGCGCTGGATGTATCTCGCGGCGAACGGATTCTACTGGGTGACCGTCGCGCATCCCGACAACCCGAACATCATCGAGGTGCGCAAGGGCGACAATGGCGCGCGCGCCTGGACGATCAACCCGGGAGAATACTGCAATGCATTCGACGGCAAGCACGGCGGACTGTGGCGCGTGCGCGGGCGCGCGATGGCGAAGCTGCTCGGGGTGTCGTTCACATCTTTCGGCCTGACGTATTCCTCTTATTACCGTCCGGCTCCGGACGCTGACCATCCCGAGGCCGCCTGGATCATGGAAGGGATCGACCGCGATGCGCCGATCGGCGACTTCGGTTTGATCGGCGATGGCGCCGCCGGCCTCGAGCTCGATCGCTACGATCTCGAACTCGGCACCCCGCACCGGGCGTTCCTGCTGGCGAACTCCGAAGGCCATTCCGATATGTTCGTCACCGTGTCGGAAGAATCCACGTTCAACGCGCGGGGTTACTACGCTGCGGGCACCGGCGAGACGAATCCGCAGATCCGTGCGGATTTGGTTTACTACAAGACGCCGAACGACGGCGCGGTGTTTTCCGTCGGCTCGATGTCCTGGTGCGGATCACTGTCGCATAACAATTACGACAACAACGTCTCGCGGATCATGCAGAACACGATCGACGGCTTTCTGAAGCCGGGGCCGTTGCCGTGAGCGGGCAGTCGAACCACGCGCAACCACGGCCCGCGGGCGGCCGCAAGGATCCCTACTGGTGGCTGCACCCCGCGTTCAAGGGACGTCAGGCGCTGAAGCTCGAAGATTTGGGGGCGAGTGCCGCGGACGCGTTCAAATGGGTATCGTTCGACAACAGCGTCGTCGCGCCCGACCCGGTCGCCGAAGGTATCCCGATCGGCCAGGGTAAATTCCGCGAGTTTGCCCAGTTGCTGTTCAAGATGAATGACTGCAAACCGGGACCGGTAACGAACTGGTATGTGGTGATTTGCGTCGAAGCCGAAAAACGCTGGGCCGTGGGTCAGCTGCGCGCGGACCCGGTCACCCCCGTGCAGATTTTTGACGACCTCGTGTTTGATACCGAAACCGCGGCGCGCGATCGTGCCGTCGCACTAAAAAATCAGCAGCGTGCGTAAGCGCGAACAGCATGCTGTCCATGGAGCGATAGCCGGCGCTCGTCCCGTCTGCCAGACTCTGTGGTTACGAACACGCGCGACCGCGCCGCCTCGTCGGAGCCACCGCCCCGGCAGCGCGCCCACCCGCCACATAAGGAGGAGCGAACGATGCCGCAACCGACCGGTGTTCAGGAAAACCGGGGACACACGTCCACCGACGATTTCATCACGCGCACCTATATCCTGCCGATACTCGCCGATCCAAAGCGGCGTAAAGCTATCGTCGAGGAACACCGCGCTAATCCCATCGGCACGCCGGGTCTCTCCGGGCACGCCGGGATAGGCCACAGCGAAGATTTGCGTCGCGTGCTCGACAAGTTCAGGCGTGCACCGATGACCGGCAAATACGTCCTCGTGCAGGTCGAGGCGCATAAGGACTACCGCATCGGGATCGCATCGGGTGTGCGTGGCAAGCCGGTGAAGATGTTGCCGAAATCATTTCCGAGTCAGGAGGCCTGTGAACACGGGATCTTCCTCAAACGGATGAAGGATCTGATGGCGCATTACGAAATCAGCGCGTAGTCCAACGGAATCTAATCAGGATTGAACCGGCGCGGCCGGGTCCGTCTGCACAAGGGGAGAGAGTCAATGTTGAGGATCACCGGTTACAGCGACAAATATTCGGTTTGTCCGGGTGAAGATATTCGCTTCTACGTCAACTCCGAAAAGAACGAAACATACAACGCCGACATCGTCCGCCTGATCCACGGAGACACGAATCCGGAAGGCCCGGGCTTCAAGGAGAAGCTCGTCCGCGCGCCATGCAACAAGCGCTACAAGGGTCGTAACCAGAAGATCCACGGTGGCTCCTACGTCGTCATCCCGGCGGATGAGCGCATGGATGTCGGGAGCTTCACGCTGCAGGCATTCATTTTTCCGACCACCCCCGACAAAGGCGTGCAGGGGATCGTGACGAAGTGGCTCGAAGGCAAGGGCAGTGGTTACGGCCTGTTTGTCGATGCTGACGGTTGTCTTGCGCTGCGTATCGGCGACGGCAAGGGCAAAATCAGCGAGGTATCGAGCGGTAAACCGCTCCTGCGCAAAGTCTGGTACCTGGTCGCTGCAACGTTCGATGCAAAAGCCGGACGCGTGCGTTTGTACCAGCAACCGGTCGTCACCTCGGCGAACGGCGGACTCGGCATGAGCCTGCTGCATCCGGCATCCGAAACAACAGCGAGCGTCTCGAAGGCGTGCAGGACGAAACCGGCGAAAAATAACGCGCCGCTGTTGTTCGCCGCCGCGACGAAAGTCGCCGGATCCGGCCGCACGATCTGTGGCGCCCACTACAAGGAAGCGATCGAACCGGTTGAACTGCCGGAACAGTGCCTCACTTACAACGGCAAGATCGACCGGCCGCGGGTCGCGAACCGCGCATTGGGCAAGGACGAGATCGACGCACTCGCGCGCGGCTTCAAGGGCTGCGAGGCGGGTCTGCGCCGAGCGGTTGTCGGTGCGTGGGATTTCCACGCGAACATCACGGACAATATTGCGTCGACGCACATAATCGACACGTCGCCAAACGTGCAGCACGGCTTCGCCATAAACCTGCCGAACCGCGGTATGACCGGCTACAACTGGACCGGTGACGACATCGTCTATCACCACATCGCCGATGAATACGGCGCGATCCATTTCCATGACGACGACATTGACGATGCGCGCTGGGACGTCGATTTCACCTACACGATTCCGAAAAATCTGAAAAGCGGTGTGTACGCGGCGCGGCTGCGGATCGGCGGCAAGGAATCCGCGGAAACGGAAGACTATGTGCCGTTTTTCGTGCGGCCGCCGCGCGGCAAGACGACCGCGGATATCTGTTTGATCATTCCGACGAACAGTTACATGGCCTACTCGAACGATAACCTCGCGACGAATTCCGTCGTCGCCGAGCTGCTCGCCGGCAAGGTGCCGTTGATGCAGGCGTCCGATTTGTACCTGAACGAACATCGCGAATACGGTCTGTCCACCTATTCGTGCCATTCGGACGGCCACGGCGTAAGCATTTCCTCGCGCCTGCGGCCGATTCTGAACATGCGCCCGAAATACCGCCACTGGCTGTCGCCGTCGCTGTGGCAGCTGAACGCGGACCTGCATTTGACGGACTGGCTCGAGCAGAAGAACTTCACGTATGACGTGCATACGGACGAGGACCTCGATCGCGAAGGCGTCGACCTGCTGAACCGCTACCCCGTCGTACTCACGGGTTCGCACCCGGAATATTCGTCGGAAAATATCATCGACGCCTACGAGGCGTATCAGCAGGCGGGCGGACGCTGGCTCTACCTCGGCGCCGACGGTTTCTACTGGGCGAGCCAGTACCATCCGGACAACGGCAACATCATCGAAGTGCGCAAGGGCGAGGCGGGTACGCGGGCATGGACGGCGAACCCGGGTGAATACAACAATGCGTTCGACGGCAAGTACGGTGGTATGTGGCGCGCCCGCGGCCGCATCCCGAGCAAGACCTGCGGACTCACGTTCACTGCGTATGGCTTCGACGTATCGTCCTACTACAAGCGCGAACCGGATTCACTGCGGCCCGAATGCAAGTGGATGTTCAAGGGGATCAAGGACGACGAGGTAATCGGCGACTTCGGTCTCGTCGGCGGCGGTGCCGCCGGCCTCGAGCTCGACCGTTACGACCTCGAATTCGGTACCCCGCATAACGCGTTCCTGCTCGCACGGTCCGAAGGACATACCGATCTGATGATGCAGGTGAACGAGGAAATCCATTTCATCGTGCGCGGTTACTACGGCGGCGGCGACGAAAATCCGATGGTGCGCGCGGATATGATCTACTACAAGACACCGAACGAGGGCGCGGTGTTTGCGCCGGGTTCGCTCGCCTGGTGCGGCAGCCTGTCGCACAACAACTACCGCAACAACGTGTCGAAACTCATGGAGAACGTGATCAAAGGGTTTCTCAAGCCGGGCAAGCTGCCGTAGCGCGTACCGGCGTGATAGTCCCAGGCCCGTCACCACGTAACGGAGTTCGCGCATGAACACCCGCGACAAGTCCCGCAGTTCGCGCATGCCGCTGATCGGGCCGCCGCCCGGCAAGCACCAGATGCCGACGAGCGCCGCGGCGATGTCCGAGATGGAAGGACGCCTGCTCGGCGGTCTTGACCTCGAGAAACTCAGCGATCTCGCCGAGGTGTTGTTTGCACTGAACAACTACCGGATCGGACCGATGCCCGGGTTCTACGTCGCGATCGAAGTGACGCCGGGCAAGGAATGGTGCGTCGGACAACTGTGCGCGGATCGCGCGAAGCCGCTCAAGGTGTTCGACCAGCGGGTCTACAAAAAGCCGCAATCCGCCCAACGGGCCGCGGAGCGCATGCGCGAACGCGACCTCGCGTCCTTGCGCGAGGCGCAATCGCCAAAGCCGAAGGCGACCAAGCGCAAGCCCACCGGCAAGACGGCCGTCACCGGAACTGCCGGATCGGCAAGCAGGAAAAAAGCCGGCAAAAAGAAAGTCGTGAAGAAAAAAGTGGCACGCTAAAAAACGTCACCGCGCCGGGCGCCGGCCAGCGTGACATTTCAGCGCTGCAAAAGGACCCGGGGAAAACGTTCCCGCTTTTGCAGGACATGGTGTTCACGCAATTCAGCCGCGATTCGATCGCATCCGTCGCGAACTCAGGCGCTGCCGCCCCATCCGATCACGCGGCTCGTGTAAGCGTCGAGAAACGGCGAACGATAACCGTCCTCGCGCCACAGGATCGGGAAGTACGACTCATCGATCGTGTCGTCGCCGAAGCGCTTGTAGCGACTGTAAATGGGTCCGACCCGGTGCGGATGGAAGCGAGCCTCCGACGACATGCAGTGCGCCACGAGCGACCGTCGATCCTTTTCGCTCCGGTTTACCTGCGAGCCGTGCCACACGCGGCCATGATGGAAGGTCCCGCCGCCGGCGGGCACAACTACCGGCACGTGCTCCGGTGATGCAACGCCGGCGCGCGCGGCCGCTGAACGCATTTCCCGCGTCGGGTCCGCCGGTCCGTGGAATTCCTCGATCATGTCGGCACTACCCCAACGATGCGAGCCGCGAATGTATTCAACCGTGCCGCCCGCGGCCGTCGTGTCGTCGAGCGCTATCCAGCAGGTGACCATATCAGCCGGTACGACCCAGTCTTCGTAGGCCGAATCCTGATGAAAACCCACCGCCGAGCCGCCGGGCGGTTTCCAGAACAGATTGTCCTGGTTGATGCGTGCGCCGGGCCAGTTGCCGAGTTGGGCACAGGCGCGTCCAATCGCCGCCTCGAGCACAATCGAGGCAATGTAGCGATCGCCTTTCCAGCCGTTGCAAATTTGTCGTGTCGCCTCGGGTGCACTGACGCCGGCTCGCCAGTTCACTTCGTCAGGAATGAGTCCGGATTCGAATTCGCCGGCGAACAACGCCGCGTAGCGTGCTTTAGCGCACGCGATCGCCGGCGCATCGATGATCCGATCGACAACGATGAAGCCGTCGCGGTGGAAACACGCAATTTGCTCTGCAGACAAATCAAATCCGCTCATGGCATTATTGTACTTTGATTTCACGAAACCCAACCAGCCCGAGGGGCATGAGGCAGCAATGGCGAGTCCGGCCGAATGCGGCACTTTTGATGGCTCGTGTCTGTGCGGCGCGGTGCGTTTCTCCGGCACGGGATTGCGCGGTATCGTTTTCTGTCATTGCTCGCAATGCCGACGCGCGCACGGCACGTGCGCGGCTTACAGTGCGACGGCGAAGGCGACTTTCACGATCGCGCAAGCAGACAAGGTGACGTGGTTCGAAGCATCGCCGCGCGCGCGGCGCGGGTTTTGCGGTACTTGCGGCAGCAGCCTGTTTTGGGTTCCGTCCGCGCACGATTACGTCTGCGTCGCCGCGGGTTCGATCGATCACGGGCCGGAAGTCGAACCGCTGTGCCACGTCTACGTTGCGGATTGCGCTGCCTATGAAACACTCGGCAAGCACTTGCCTGCCTACCCCGGTTCGATGCATGCAAATCAGATTTGAAGAACGGTGACCAGCGAACCGCTCGATGATATTGCGTTGAGATTCGTCGGCTGGCAGTGCCGCCTGCGTCAGCACTCCGTGCGCCGGGGCGACGGTGGGCCGAGCTCCGGTATGTTTGCCGCTGTGACGCTGCCTGACGGACGCACGCTCGGACCGCTGGTTACGCTGATCATCAAAGCCGACCCGTCCGCGGCCACGCAGCAGTTTCAGCATATCGCGAAAACGACGTTCGACCCGGTGGAACGCTACGAATCGGCGATCAAGATGTTGCAGACAGTCTATTACCAGAACCCCCGCGAGTTCTCGGACCGGCCGACGGCATTGTTCGCGGCCGACTCAGCGATCGCCGGGGCGTTGCTGGCGGCCACACATTGCAACGCGGTTTTCTCGCAAGGGCGACAGCGTTTCAGCCTGATCTGCGCCACCGTTCGCCGCCCGCCGGGTGATCCCGTGTACGCCGCGACGTTCTCGCACAACGTGCTGTTCAATCCGAACCTGACCGGCCCGGCGACGGTCGTGGAGTTCGTGCCCGAATGGTCGACCGCGGTCGCCGAACCCGAACACTGACTATCGCATTACGGACGGCAGCGCGATCGAGCCGTCGTTTGGCGCCACCACATAACCACGATCGGGGCCCGGCTCACCCGTAACGCCGGAAATAATCCGCCGTCGCGCCGAGTACTTGCGGCGCAAGCGCGACGCACGCGATCAGGTTCGGGATCACCATAAGCGCGAACGCGGAATCGACGATATTGATCGCGGTCGTTGGATGCCACACGGCGCCGCACGGCAGCAGCAGGAGATAGACGTAGATATACCGGCCGCCGTATTGCTTGCCGAGTATGTAACGCGCGCATTTCTGTGCATAGTAGGCGTAGCTGATCATCGTTGAAAGCGCAAACAGCGCGAACACGATCGACAGCAGGATCGCGCCGAAGCCGGGCATGCTCGCTTCGAACGCATGCGCTGTCATGACCACGCCGGCTTCGTGTCCGGCGACGCCGCTCGTGAGTATGACAAGTGCGGTGAGGGTGCAAATGAGATGTGTGTCGATGAACGGGCCGAGCATCGCGACCAGACCTTCGCGCACCGGCTCGGCCGTGCGCGCCGCGCCGTGCGCGAGCGCCGCGGTGCCAACCCCGGCTTCATTCGAGAACACCGCCCGCTTGACCCCGGTTACGAGAATTTCCTTGAACGCGAGGCCGGCGCCACCGCCGATAACGGCGCTCGGGTCGAACGCGCCAAAAATAATCCCGTGGAGCACCGCCGGTACGTGTTCCGCATGGTCGATGATCACGACGAGACCGCCGGCGATATACAGCGCACACATAGCGGGTACGACGAAGCGAGTGACCCGCCCGATCCGGCCCACCCCGCCGATGACAATGACGCCGACGACGCACATCGCGGTAATCCCCGTCACCCAGTGGTCGACGTCCCATTCGTTCTCGACGAGGTTCGCGAGCTGGTTCGCCTGGAAGATCCCGAGACAGCCGATCATGCCGCACAGCGCGAACATGATCGCCAGAGGTTTGTAGCGGGCGCCCATGCCGAGTTCGATGTAGTACATCGGCCCGCCCTGCCACACGCCGTCGGCATCGCGCTTGCGATACAGGCATGACAGCGTGCAACTGAAGTATTTCGTCGCCATACCGAGCGCACCGGCCACCCACATCCAGAACACGGCGCCGGAACCGCCCATCACGATCGCTACCGCGACTCCGGCGATATTGCCCATGCCGATCGTTGCCGACAGCGCCGTGCTCAGGGCCTGGAAGTGCGAGATTTCGCCGGGGTCTTCCGAGCGATCGTAGCGCCCGGTCAAAACCGCGAAAGCGTGTCCGGCGCGGCGCAGCGGAATCAATCGGCTCACCAGCGTGAAATACGCACCGGCCGCGAACAGCATGAACACGAGCGGCAGGCCCCACAGCGCGCTGACGGTCTCGGCCCAGAAGCGGTCGAACGTCATCGCGGCGTATACCCGATGGCGACCGGAGACCGCTCCGCGTGGTCGCGCGGGAAAATCACCGTAAGCCGAGCGACCCCGGATTCATGCTGCGTTCCGGATCGAGTAAATCCTTGACCCCGTTCAGCAGCTGTTTCAGCGGTTCGTTCGCGATCAGTTCCTGGTAGGGGTAGTACTTGCCGATCTGCAGGTGACAGCAGCCGTGGCTGTCGTACAGATCGCGCAGTTTGGCGCGCAGTTTGAGCGCGACCCGGCGCTTCTCCGGCTCGGGCGCGATCGTTTTCCATTGTTGCTGAAACTCTTCCTCGATCAGACTCAAACGAAACTCGCCGAGTTCATCGCGCCAGTAAAGACTCGGCTCGATCACGAACTCCGTGCCCGAGAAGCACGTCAGGTAGGAACTCTTGATGTCGTGCTGTTCCATCACTTCGCGGTGCTCGGCGAAAAACGCTTCCGTCGCGTTACCCACTTCGACGGCTTTTGACAGCGGCATGAAGCCGTGCACCGGCAGCCAGATCTCGCCGTCTTTGCCGAGCAATACCGTGCGCACACCGCCGAACGGGTGCGCGCGAAAGACGGTGGGCAGTGTATTGTCGATTTCGAAACCGCCGTTCGCGCGGCACACAGCGCGCGCGGTTTCCAGCGCGCGGTGCGCGACATCGCGATCGTAGCTGTCGAACGTCATGTGCAGCGAATAGTTCACTTCGCGCAGGAACGTCTTGCCGGACGCGGCCACCCTGAACGACGACCACAAACCCTTGATCCCGCCCTCGCGGGTTGCGACATCTTTCAACACCGCAAGACCCTCGCCGAACGTGAAGCCCTGGTTTTCGAAGCTCTTGTTGTAGTACGGATCGAAACCGTAACACTCCGCGCAGATCCGCTTGCGCGACAACAGGGTCTGCGTGCGGATCATGTCCTCGAGCGTGTCGAAGCCGAACGACATGAACAGGGTCACGGCCGGCGCTTCAATCAGGCGCAGCGTGGCTTCGGCCTTGATCCCGAACGCACCGGTATCGGCAGTGAAAATCCCGGTCAGATCCGGTCCGAAGTGACGGTAGAATGCTTGTCCGTTCACGTGTGCCGCCGAACCGGTTTGCAACACGGAGCCATCGGCGAGCACGACCTTGAGTCCGAGCGCGCTTTCAGCCGTCGTGTTGTAGAGACCCGAGCCGAGAAACAGGCTGTTCTGCGACAGCGCGCCACCGACCGTCGCATACATGCCGGACAGGGGTCCGAAGTACGGTGTACGAACGTCCGCTTCGAGCAAGGCCTCGTACAGCTTTTTCCAGGTGCACCCTGTTTGCACCGTCACATACATGTCCTCGGTGTTGATTTCGAGGATCTGATCCATGCGGCGCATGTCCACGAGCACGCTGCCCGGCTGTTCCGGCTGGTAGCCCTGGGTATACGACATGCCGCCACCGCGCGCGACCACCGGCCGGCCTGCCGCCGCCGCCACGGCGACACAGCGGGAAAGTTCCGTTGCATCGCCCGGGACCACGACGACGTCGGCGATTTCTCCCGGCTGGTAGCTCAAATCGGTTGACAGCAACTTAACCGCGACTTCATCGATGACGACGTGGTCAGTGCCGAGGATGCGGGTGAGTTCGGCGATGAGCTTGCTTGTCGGTGTAGTCTCGCTGCCCATGATATTTTTCGCTCGCGGGATGGCGAACCAGCATAGCGAATCGCCAGGCCACGGCAAACCGGGTGCGCGCGATCGCGCGGTGTCGGATCCTGTCGCGGGCGTGCGGTGGTCTGGGACGGGCTAAGGTTCTACAATCGACGCAGCATGAAACCGCCGTTTTCCGATCCTCTCAAGCGCCATCTCACGTTACTCGCGCGGGGCATTGCCGTCGTGGTCGTCCTTGTGCTGGCGCAACCGCTCGCGGCGTCGGAACGCCGCCCGCCTCAGGTGGTCCGCAGTGACGACATGAATGTCGCGGTACCGCTCTCCATCACCGTGACCGACGACGGCGCGATCGAAGGCACGCTGCGCAACAACACCGGACGCAAGATTGGCGATGTCGAAGTGCTGGTCGAATATGCCTGGATCTGGGCGAAAAATTCGAACGTACCGGACACCTCGCCGGGCTGGTCGACAACCTACACGCTGCCGGTCGAACTCACCCCGGGAGAGTCCGTACCGATGAACCTCGCGCCCCTGCATCCCCTGCCGGACCGCGACGACGGTCATTTCCTGATCTCGGCGAAGGTAGTCGGTTACACGCGTTTTCGCTGGGTCACACCGAACGATCCGAACTAGCCGGCCGCGCGCCGTGGCGCGCAAGGCCTGACGCACGCCGCAGTCACAACACGAGGTTAAGTCGATGGAAGCAGAACAGGGGATGGGATTTTTCGGGTTTGTGATCGCGGTCGGTTTTTTTATCTTCATGAGCTACTGCCTGAAGCTCATCTGCGAAAAAGCGAAGCTGGACCCGGGCGTCCTGATCTGGATTCCGTTCGTGCAAATGATCCCGATGGCGACGGTCGCGGACATCCGCAGGGAGCCGGGTTAGCGCGATGCTGAAGCTCGGCTTGCTTGCCTGCGACTTCGTGCCGGATCAGTTGCGCGATCGTTTCGAGGATTATCCGGTGATGTTCGCCGCCGCGATCGCGAGTACCGGGGTTGACGTCGAATGGCAGATTTATCGCGCGTATGCCGGCGAACTGCCCGCCGGGACGAAAGCCTGCGACGCCTACCTCATCACGGGTTCGCGCGCCGGCACGTATGATGGCGAGCCCTGGATCGCCGCACTCGAATCCTTCGTCCGCGATCTCGTCCGAGAGCGCGTGCCGCTCGTCGGGATCTGCTTTGGTCATCAACTGATCGCGCAGGCACTCGGCGGCACGGTGGAAAAATCTCCGCGCGGTTGGGGCATCGGTGTACACACGTACGACACCGACAGGGCCGCGCCGTGGATGCGACCGGTGCTGCCCCGGTTCACGGTACCGGTGTGTCATCAGGATCAGGTCGTGGGGCTTCCGGGCGGTGCCGATCGCCTCGCGAGCAGTGATCATTGCGAGAATTTTCTCGTCCAGTTCAACGACACGACGATGGGAATCCAGGGACATCCCGAGTTTACGCCCGCCTACATCGGCGTACTCGTGGATCAGCGTGAGGAGCACCTCGCCGCGGAAACTTCCGCAGCCGCGCGCGCTTCGCTGTCACGCGACCCCGACAACACTGCGATCATGACCTGGATCGTGAATTTTCTCGGACTCGCGCCACGGCCGCCCGCCGCGCATGAGTGAGTCACCGCGGCTGCTCGTATTCCAGCATCTCGAGGTCGAGCATCCGGGCGTGTTCCGCGATTTTCTCGCCGCCGACGGGATCCCCTGGGATGTGATCGAACTCGACGCCGGCGCGGCGATTCCGGATCTCGAGCGTTATGCCGGACTCTGGGTCATGGGGGGGCCGATGGATGTCTGGCAGGTGTCCGAATATCCCTGGCTTGCGCTTGAACTCGCGGCCATCCGCCGCGCCGTCGTCGAATTACGGATGCCGTTCCTCGGCATTTGTCTCGGACATCAACTCCTGGCCGCGGCTCTCGGTGGCACGGTGGGTCCGGGGCGCGCGGAGGTTGGGGTCATGCCGGTCGAACTGACTGCGGCCGGGCGTGACAGCGAGGTTTTTGCGGGGCTGCCGCAAACGCTGACGACCTTGCAATGGCACGGCGCTGAAGTGAACGTGCCGCCGCCGGGCGCACGCATCCTCGCGCGTTCCGAAGCCTGCGCGGTGCAGGCCCTTGCGGTCTCCGGGCACGCCGTCAGCGCACAGTTTCACATCGAAGCGACCGCCGACACGGTGGCCGAATGGGGCGCGATTCCGGCCTACGCACAAGCCCTCGATGTCGCGCTCGGTGCGGGCGCGCTGCCGCGATTCGAAAACGAAGTCGCGCGTCATCTCGCGCAGTTCAACCGCGACGCATACCGTTTCTACGCGAACTGGATGCGCGTGTCCGGCTTTCCGTACCCGGAGCGTTCGCTGTGACTGCCGGCGACGCCGCCCGTCGCGCCCAGCTCGTCGCCGCGCGCGACGCCTTGCGTGCGCTCGACGCAACGAGCAGTGCCGCGGCGCAACCCGTCGAGCTCGACCAGGCCCGGGTCGGACGCCTGTCGCGCATGGATGCAATGCAGGCCCAGGAGATGTCGCTCGCAACCCGGCGCCGGGCCGAGTTGCAGTTAACCCGGATCGAATCCGCGCTGGAACGGATTGAACAGGGCACTTACGGTGACTGCGTGCGTTGCGGTGAACCGATCAGCGACGCGCGACTCGATTTCGATCCGGCCGTGTTGCTGTGCATCGGGTGCGCGACAGACTCGGAACGCTGAGCAATACTAACGGGGTGCGCGTCGCACCTGCCTGCACGCGCATGACGCGGATGCATGAATCAACCCGGAACCCAAGCACTATGCCTGATAAAAATGATGGAGTGACGAGCCAATGAGTCACGAGAAAATTCACGCCGCAATCGAAGCCTTGCGCGCCGAAATCAGCAAACTGGACGCCGACGACTCCGTCTCTCGCGACCGCCTCGACCAACTCGTCCGCGATCTGCAGGAGCAGATCGACGCCGGTGAAGAGGCTACGCCGGACGTACTCGAGGGTTCGGTCACGGAATTGATCGAGCAGTTCGAAGTTGAACATCCGCGGATCACCGGGGTGCTGAACGATCTGATGGTGACGCTGAGCGGGATGGGAATATGACGTTCCGTCCCGATCCCGCGAACGTCTCCGTGGCACGATGCTGAAAATCAATGATCAAATCAGCATCCCCGAGGCCGAACTGAGCATACGCGGGATTCGCGCGAGCGGCCCTGGCGGTCAAAACGTCAACAAGGTTTCTTCCGCGGTTCACGTCCGCTTCGACATCGAACGCTCCTCGCTGCCACAGGACTACAAGGATCGTCTGCTCGCATTGCGCGACAGCCGGATTACCGCCGACGGGGTGATCAATATCAAGGCGCAACGCTCGCGCAGTTTCGAGACGAACCGTCTCGAAGCTCTGGAACGGCTTGCGAACCTGATCGCGTCCGCCGGGTTTACACAAAAGCCCCGCAAGCCAACGCGTCCGTCGCGGGCGGCGCGCCAGCGGCGGCTGGACCAGAAGACGCGCCGCGCGCATGTCAAAACCCTGCGCGGTCGGGTGGTCGACGATCACTGAGCCCGCCGTTTGCATTGCACTGCGTCAAAAAAACCCCTGTTTTAACCGGCGAAACGCCGCAAAAGCCGTCGTCAGTTTTCGTGGCATGTGGTTGCAAAGAGGCGTACTATGCTTCCAAGTCGACAAGTTCGTCGGCGCAAGTAACGCTGATTTTATTGGCGTCAGTACGATTTGAAACTGAAATAAGTGAGTGTTTGATATGGCAGAGCGAGTAACCGGAACCGTCAAATGGTTCAGCGATGACAAAGGTTATGGATTCATTGAACAGGAAAACGGCAAGGACGTGTTCGTTCATCACAGTGCAATTAACGGCGAAGGCCGTAAAACGCTGCACGAAGGCCAGTCGGTGACGATGGAAGTCACCCAGGGTCAGAAAGGTCCGCAAGCCGAAAACGTTTCTCCCGCCTAATCTCACCACCTGCACCCCCAATCACATTCAAGTTCCTGTCGTGCTTCCCGGCCTCCACAAAGAGGCCGCGTGCGCGCCTGCCCTCCCGCGGGTCCGCGCGATCGGGACTGCAGTGCAAACAGGCGCTTTTCCCGGAATGGGTCCCGGGGGGCTGCGGTCGCGGATGCGGATAAGGAACGGCTAGCGGCGACGAGCGGCCCCCGGTCACGCGCAGGAATCCACGCGTGACCGGAGGCCGCTCGTCGATCGGATCCCGGTACGTTGATAATGCGATCAGCTTGCGGTCCGGGCGTCGCCGGCGCGTGATCAGTCTTTCGTAAAAACCTTGCCGATGTCCTGCTGCACCATGGCTTCAATCAGGTGTGGTCCCGGACGTTGCATCGCGGCATCGAACTGCGCGTAAAACTCCTCGGCCGTATTCGCGCGACTGCTTGAAACGCCCAGCCCCCGCGCCACGGTCTGCCAGTCGATGGACGGATTACCGAGATCGAGCATCGAGACGGTTTTGTCGTTGGGCTGCCCGGCATTGAGTCGCGCGAGTTCGATATTCAGGATCGCATAGCTGTCGTTGTTCAGCAGCACGACGACGACGTCCGCATTCTCGCGCGCCATACTCCACAGCGTTTGCACCGTGTACATCCCGCTGCCATCCGCCTGCAGTGCGACGACTTTGCGCTCGGGACACGCAACGGCGGCGCCGAAGCTGACCGGCAGTCCCTGACCGATCGCGCCGCCGGTTATCGCGAGCCAGTCGTGCCGCGCCGCGCCGGCCGTGCGGGCGTAAACCTCGGCGCCGCACGAGATCCCTTCGTCGGATACGATGGCGTCATCGGGCAGCAGCGCGGCCAGCGTATCGCCGATGGCCGCCACGGTCAGCGTGCCGCGTGGCGGTGGCGGTGTCATGCGTTCCTGCAGTTTCTCGCTGCCTGCCGGCGCCCCGAGGGCATCGGCCAGCGCCGCGAGCGCCGGCTGCACGGCGTCCTCGAACGTCGCGAGCGTTGCGACCACCGCGTCCTCGCGCACGAGCACGCTCGGTGTATCGGGATACGCGAAAAACGCAACCGGCGTTGCCGCGCCGACGAGCACGATCTGATCGTAGGGTGCCATCACCCCGATCGCGTGTTCGGCGAAGT
>CAXBJY010000016.1:0-82939 GCA_963976285.1 uncultured Gammaproteobacteria bacterium | reverse complement strand
CTCATCGCTCATTTAGCCCGGCTAAACTACGCTCTTCGTGCCTTGGATTGCGCAAAAATGACGCCCGGCGCGATATCATCTATTTTTGAGACCGCTTCTAGATATGCAACGAGTTACAATCCTTTTGCTCGCGTGCGTCATCGTGCTCGCCGGCACCGCCTGCAGCGGTGAATCGCTGAAACGGTTCGGCTATGCCGTTGGCGCTCAACACGCCTGCCTGGCCGCAAACGAGGCGCACGTCTACGAGTCGGCCGAGGATCTGCAATGCACCGCGCTGCAGGGTCACGAAGACCTGAGTTACGATGAATATTCCGCGGCCCGCCGGCAGGCGCTGAATGAGAACTAGGCATCCGGACGCACGCGGATGAGTCGCTGGATCGATCCTGTCGTGCTCAGCGGTCGCCATGTCACGCTCGAACCACTCGCACACGCGCACGCCGACGAACTCGCGGCGGCCACGCGTGACGGGGAGCTGTGGAAGTTGTGGTACACGCTGATCCCGGCACCGGAAGCTGTCGGCAGCTACATCGACGACGCACTCGCAGCACGTGAACACGCCGGGGCGATGCCGTTCGCGGTCCGGCACAACGACAGCGGTGTCGTCGTCGGGACCACCCGTTACCTGAACGTCGATGCGATCAACCACCGGCTCGAAATCGGCTACACGTGGTATGCGCGGCACGTACAGCGCACCGCGCTGAACAGCGAATGTAAACTGCTGCTGCTGCGGCACGCGTTCGAAACGCTCGGTGCGATCGCGGTCGAATTCCGCACGCACTGGCACAATCGCGCCTCGCGCGCCGCGATTGCCCGCCTCGGCGCGAAACAGGACGGCGTACTCAGGCAGCATCAACGTGCGCCCGATGGTTCCTATCGCGACACCGTCGTGTTCTCGATCCTCGATTCCGAGTGGCCGACGGTGCGCCGCTCCCTGCACTTCGCGCTCGCCATGCCCGATCCCGACTAGAAGCGGTCTCAAAAATAAGTCGCGTCGCGCCGGGAGTCATTTCTGAGACCGCTTCTGGCAGTTCCGGTGCGCGCGCTGTCAGCCCGCTAAAGCGCGCGCGCGCGCGGCCGCTGTAGGGGGTGGACCGATCCGAACACACGTCGAGATAAGCATGAACTCCGCCGCCGCAGCCGCTGAACCGGCTTGCCCGCGCACCGGGCGCGGCCTGCAGCTCGTCCCTATCCTGCGGGCAAGTAACGCACGAATCCGTGAGCTCGGCACACGTCGCGGTACATCGCTGGTGCACATAAGACAAGTCGCGGAAGGCGACCCCGCGGTCGCGCTCAATCTGTTTGCGCAGGCCAATGCCGACCTGAAACGCGCGGGGCGCCCACCCGTCGGCGATATCCCGCGCGCGATATTATTCATGGGCATGGCCGAACTCCCCGGCCGCATCAGCCAGGCGAGCATACTCGAGGACGTTGTCGACCCCGATCTCGGTGAGGAACTCACCCGGACGCTGTGCCGCGCTCACCACGCGTCGCGGCAGGCACGCGCGATCGGTGCGCTCGCCGGTGGTCTGAACGGCGACGAACTGCTCGCCGCCGCGCTCGCCCGGGAAGGCCTGCCGTATCTCGAGCGACTCGCCCGTGAACCGGGCAGCAAACTCGATCGGGCGACGTTCGACGACTTCCTGCCGGCACCACCGGATAGCCACGATGCCTGCGTGACGACCGCGAAATGCCTCGACCTCGCGGCGCGCTTTGCCGACGCCACAGCGCAAAACTGGGACGAACTGGTGCTCGACGAGCTGTACACGGAAATCGAGGATTTCACCGGCCGCAGCGCGCATGACGTTGCGCTGAGCCTGCGCCGGACCACCGTTGAAGCCGCGCGCGCCGGCGCCCACTACCCAAGCTATGCACCGGCGCTGAATCTGATGTCGCCGGGTGACACTGCACGCCGTGCGAACGGCGCGAAAACCGCGTCGTCGCGCGCGGTGACGATAGACGCGCCGCCGCCGCCACCGCCATCACCACCACCCGTTACCCGGGTTGCAAGCGTCACCCCGGAACGAACGACCGTTGCGGAGACCGGAGCCGACGCACGGCAGCAAACGCGACGTGCGCTGAAGGACAGTCTCGAGAAAATCAGCCGTAGTGCCGCCGCCGGCGAGCCGGCCGCGTCGTTGCTGCCGCTCGCGCTGCAGGCGATCTGCGACGTGACGGGCATGGGTCTCGCGCTATTGTTGATGCGCGACAGGACCTCGCCGGATCTGTGGCTGCGGGCGCATCGCGGACTCGACGTGCCGGCGCCGTTCCGACAACACGCGATCCCGCTTGACGACAATCCGCTGCTCGAAAAACTGATGGCAAAGCCGGCGGCATTTCACTGGCAAGCGGACAAGCACGCGCGCGCGCTCGCGGGTCTGCCGCTGAAGCTGCTTGGCGGCAAACCCGCGTTTCTCTACTCGCTGCACATCAACGGCAAGCCGCTGGGGATCCTTGTCGCTTGCCGTCCTCGCGTTAGCGGTGACGAACTCGATACCGGGTTTGCCGCGTTCAAGCACATTGCCACGGCAACGCGCGACGGACTGCAACGCTCGCGCGATTCAGCGCCAGGCGCGCCACGGGAGTAATCGCTTCGGCGGTCGCGAAACGCGCTACGTGGCTTCGGCGAGCCGCCGTTTCGATGCTGCCGACAAACGCTTGATCTCGATTTCGCGTCGCAGCGCGGCGCTGCGATCCGCGGCCGCTTCGCTGTAAACGAGCGTCACCGGCAGGCGCGATCGGGTGTATTTCGCACCGGTACCGGCGTTGTGTTGTTCGATTCGTCGCGCGAGGTCCTTCGCTACCCCCGTGTACAGGCTCGCGTCGCTGCAGCGGACGATATAGACCGTCCACGATGCGCTCATCGTCTGCACGGATTCCGCGGATGATGCCACCGGATCAGCAAATCCCGTCAGTGCGCAGTTGCGCGATCGCCTCATCGTCGTAGCCCAGGCGTTGCAGGATCGCCTGCGTATCCGCGCCGAGCGTGGGGGCGCCGGTACGGACCCGGGTCGGGGTGCGCGAGAATTTCGCCGCCGGCCCGGTCAACGGGACCGATGAACCGTCACTCAGCGTCGTCGCCTGCAACATGTCACGGTCGGCGATGTGCCCGAGTTTTGCGCACTCTTCGTACGTGTTCACCCGGGTTGCCGGTAATCCGAGGTCGCTGAACGCGGCGACGACTTCGTCCGTCGTGCGCGCCGCGCAATAACCGGCGACGAGACCATTCATCAAATCGCGCTGACGGATGCGATCGGCGGCGGCAAGGTTTGCGAGATCCGGTTTGCCGAGCAATCCGGCGAGCGATTTCCAGTGCGAATCGAGCAGGACGCCAGCGTAAACATAGCCGTCAGCGCACGCGAACCGGTTCGTCGGCGCGGCGAGTGAAAACTCGTTGCCCATGCGCGGGATCGGCACCCCGAGCGCGCCGGCCGTGAGGTTGCCGTTGCTCTGGAACACGAGACCATCGACGAGCGCAACATCGATGTGCTGGCCTTCGCCGGTCCGGTGCCGGTGTTGCAGCGCCGCGAGTGCGCCCAGGGCACCGTTGAGTCCGCCGAGGTCGTCGCCAAGGAATGTCGGTGCCTTGACCGGCCCGCCGTCGGGTTCCCCGTTCAGCGACGTCCAGCCGCAGTAGTTCTGCGCGAGCGGATCGTAGCCCACCCGGTCGGACAACTCGCCGAACTGGCCGAAGCCGCTGATCGAGACGTAAATAATGTCTGCCTTCACGGCCGCGACATCGCGGTAACCGACGCCCCATTTCACCATCGTGCCGGGCCTGAAATTCTCGATCACGATGTCGGCGCCAGCGCACAGGTCGAGGAACACTTTTCTGCCCGGTTCCTGGCGCAGGTCGAGTGACAGGCTTTGCTTGTTGCGGTTTACCGTTTCGTTGAAGATCGTCAGCTTCGAATCGGGCAGAAACGGCGGCAGGCGTCGCGCGACCTCGCCTTCCGGATGCTCGACCTTGATCACCGTCGCACCGAAATCCGCGAGCACGCAGCCGGCCATCGGTCCCGCCCAGGTCGTTGTCGCTTCGACGACCGTAATGCCATCGAGTGGCCCGGCGACATCGTCGCGCGCATCCGCATAGAATTCCTGTTTGTTCATAAACCCCACCCTGTTACCTGGTCTGTGTGGCGATCGCTGCGGTATATCGTTGCGCCGAATTACAGTGCCGTGCGGATTTCACCGTCAATTTGCTGAACGATTTCAGCGTATTGTGCCGGACTGTCGTATCCCTGCGTGTGCACGAGGTGGGAAACCCCGGCATCGCGATAAGCCGCGGCGAGATCGATTGCCGCCGCGCGATCGTTCAGCGGTAAGGTCTTCATCGCAACCACCTCGAGCGGGCCGCGGCCGGCTTCCGCGCCGCGCTGATTCAGTTCCGCGATATGCGGCGCGAGTTCGTCCGGCAGGAATCCCACGGGCATCCAGCCGTCACCGCAGCGAACCGTACGCGGGATGGCGACTTTCGGACTCCCGCCGATGTAAATCGGCGGCCGGTCGAGTTTCGGCGACAACACGAATGGCTGTCCGTTTGCTTCGATCAATTCGGATTCGGCGCAGGCATGCAGAAAGTCGATCATGTCGTCCGTATCACGGCCCCGCCGCTTGCGCGAAACGCCGAGCGCACGAAATTCTTCTTCGAGGTAACCGGGACCCACGCCGAGCAAAAAGCGCCCGTGCGACAGCAGCTGAATCGTCGCGAGCAACTTCGCCGTCACGATGGGTGGTCGGTACGGCAGGATCAGCACCGCAGTACCGAATTTGATCCGCTGCGTGCACGCCGCGAGGTACGTCGCGAAGCCGAGCGGGTCGAGGATCGTCCCCATGTCGTCCGGAATGCCGTACTCGTTGTTCTCGATTTTCGGCGGAAATCCGAGGTGATCATTGAACCAGATCGCATCGAGTCCGGATTGATCCGCGGCTTCGGCGCAGGCGCGCAGGAACTCCGGCGTGGCGGTCGGTCCCCAGTTGCGGATGTTCATTGCGAGTTTCATACGGTGCATTCCTCGTGTTCGCGGGTTAATTTAACTCGAAGCGGTCTCAAAAATAAGTAGCGTTGCGTTGAGTCCTGAAATCGGTGGTGACAAGGCGCCGTGCGCAGGGAATGGTGGTTCCATTTTCAAGCACGGCAACGCGGTCAGCGCCGATTTCAGGGCAAGCCCTCCGGGCCGGGGCCATTTTTGCGCACGCCGGCGTTACTCATCGCTTAGTTAGCCCGGCTAAACTACGCTCTTCGCGCCCTGGATTGCGCAACAATGACTCCCGGCGCGACGCGATTTATTTTTGAGACCGCTTCTCATAATCACGCTCACTTTAATACGCGCGCAGCCGGACTCGTTGCGCCGGTGACGATTCGCGCGACCCAGATCCGGCGGGTATGCGCACCACACACTGGAGAACACAGCAAATGTCGAAAATGAATGGTGGCTGCCTGTGCGGCAAAGTCCGCTACGCAAGCGATGCACAACCGGCGATGACGGCCGTGTGCCATTGCACCGACTGCCAGAAACAATCCGGTTCAGCGTTGTCGATCGTCGTTGCCGTCCCGTCTGACGCCATCGAATTCAGTGGCGACATGACGCTGTACGCGACGCAGGGCAAGGAAACGGGCCAGGCGGTGAATCGCTACTTCTGCGGCGCGTGCGGCTCGCCGCTGTATTCCGCCCCGGAGGTAATGCCCGGCATGATCTTCCTCAAGGCCGGGACGCTCGATGACACCTCGTGGCTGAAACCCGAGATGAACATGTGGTGCGAAACGGCGCAGGACTGGGTGGCGATCGACGACAGCCTGCCCCGCTTTCCGCGCAATCCACCGTTAGGGTGAGAATGCCTCACGCGCTCGATGCGCGGACCCGCCATACCGACGCGAATGCGGCCGGTCGGTGAACGCCCACGCCGACGCCGCCCGCTTCCGGCGGGCCGTGCACCTCGCGGTCGGATTTACGCTCGTCTTGTGGCTGATCAAAATTATCGAGTCGCTGCTCGGTCTCGATCTCGGCGTCTACGGGAACTACCCCGGCAGCATGCGCGGACTGGCGGGCATTCTCACGGGTCCGCTGATCCACGGTTCGTGGTCACACCTCATCGGTAATACCGCGCCGCTCATCGTGCTCGGTACGGCGCTGATCTACGGCTATCCGCTGAGTGCGCGACTCGTTATTCCCGCGGTCTATTTCGGCGCGGGAATCGCGGTGTGGCTGTTCGCACGGCCGAGTTACCACATCGGCGCCAGCGGTCTTACGTTCGGCATGATGTTCTTCGTGTTCACGATCGGAACGCTGCGCTGGGATCGCCGTGCGATCGCGCTGGCCCTGATTGTGTTCTTTCTCTACGGCAGCATGATCTGGGGTGTGTTTCCAATCGATCCGGCGATCTCCTACGAAAGCCACCTCGCCGGCGCACTGATCGGAATCGCGCTCGCGTTCATCTGCCGTCACCGCGATCCGCCGCCGGCGGAGAAACACTACAGCTGGGAAGACGACGAACCCGAAAGCGGGCCCGCGTCACCCGGCGAAAGGGACGACGTCAGTCCGACCCGCCACTAACGAAGTCGAGCGTCACCGGCACGGGGTTCTGCAGGATATCGAGAACCGGACAGTGGGCGTTGACGACATCGCGCAATTTCGCGAGTTCGTCCGCCGACGCTTTCGATTCGATCGTCACGACGGCGCGGATATTTTCAAAGCCGGCTCTGACCGTGTCGTCCACGGCGAAAAAACCGCGGAAGTCGATGTCACCCTCGAGTTCCACCGAGACACTGTCGAGTTCGATACCCATCGCCGTGGCGTAAGCGCGGTACGTGATCTCCTGACAACTGCCGAGCGCCGCGAGGATCACTTCGACCGGACTCGGCCCCATGTCGCTGCCGCCGATCCCTTTCGGTTCGTCGATGACCAGCGAGTGCTCGCGGATCCGGACATCGGAGCGAAAGCGTCCGCCGAGATTCGATGAGGTTTTGAACACGAGCCTGGCCTTGTCCGGATCCTGTCGGTACATCGCCTGCGTGTCGTCGATTACGCCCTTCAGTTCGGTATCCATCGGTGTTTCTCCCCTGCCTGTTCGCCGCCGACCGTCGGTCGGAACATAGCGCGAATCATTCGCGATTGCCATTTGCCGAAAGCCGATACAGTGCCGTGGTACTTCGGTATAGTGCGGCCTTCGCGCACGAAGGAACTGCACCGATGGCGACCGATCCGCAAAACCTGAACCTCGCACTGTTCTGCGATTTTGAAAACATCGCGCTCGGCGTACGGGACGCGAAGTATGCGAAATTCGACATCAAACGCGTCCTGGAACGCCTGCTCGTCAAGGGCAGCATCGTGGTCAAGAAGGCGTATTGCGACTGGGATCGCTACAAGGCGTTCAAGGAAGCAATGCACGAAGCGGCGTTCGAGCTGATCGATATCCCGCATGTGCGCCAGTCCGGCAAGAACTCGGCCGACATCCGCATGGTGGTCGATGCACTCGACCTCTGTTACACGAAATCCCATGTCGATACGTTCGTGATCATCAGTGGCGATTCGGACTTTTCCCCGCTCGTGAGCAAGCTGCGGGAGAACGCGAAAATCGTCATCGGGGTCGGGGTCAAGAACTCCACGTCCGATTTGCTCATGAGCAATTGCGACGAGTTCATCTTTTACGACGATCTCGTCCGCGAGGATGAAGCGAACAAGCGGGCCCGCCAGCGACAGCAATCGAAAAAGAAAACCACGTCGACAAAAGCAAAACCTGCGAGCGAGGAAGCGACCGCCGAAGAATCGACGAGCGAAGAGCCCCTGCAACAGGCAATCGACCTCGTCGTCGAGACCGCCGATGCCCTGCACAATGAACGCGGTGATCAGGATCTGTGGGGCTCGATGGTGAAACAGGCGCTGAAGCGGCGACGCCCGGGGTTCAACGAGGGTTATTACGGCGTGCGCTCGTTCAACAAGCTGCTCGAGGAAGCGCAATCCCGCGGATTCCTCGAACTCGAACTCGACGAACGCTCCGGCGGTTACATCATTCGTTCGATCGCCGCCGATTAGGCTGCCGCCGCATTCGCGGCCCGTGCCGGGCGAGGTTTCCCCGGTCTGTCCCCGCTGTTATAACGGCGGGGTCGCGCCCGGCGCACGCCGGTGACCGGTGGCCTGTTCAAACGCATAGGCGAGTCTGAACAGGGTCGGTTCGGCATAGGGTTTGCCGAGAAACTCGAGGCCGACGGGCAGCCCGTCGGCGCTGAACCCCGCCGGCACGGTGATCGCCGGCATCCAGGTCTGCGAGGCAATCAATGTATTCGTCGGAAACGTCAGCGTCGTCCACACGCGGTCGTTCAGCTGCGTGCGGCTCGGCGGCACGACCTGAACGCTCGGGAACACGAGCGCATCGAGCGCGTCGCCGCCCATGCAATTGATCACGACCCGGGCGAACTCCTCGCGCGCCGCGAGACGTCGGTAATACTGCGGATCGTACTCGGGCATTTCGGGCCCGCGAACACACGCTTCGATCAGGTCGAGCATGGGGTGATATTTCCGCTGCTCGAACATCTGCTGCAGTGAACGGATCCCGGCCTCGGGCCGTGCGCGCAGAAATTCATTGATCTCGTATTTCGAGCAATTCACGTACATCGACGTCGCGAGCACATGCGCCAACAGATCCGGGATTTCGAGTTCCACGACGTGCGCCCCGGCAGCCGCCATCGCCGCGACGGCTTCACGCACGAGCGCGTTCACGGGTGCGGCAAACGGATCGTCGTCCGCGCCGAGTGCGTTCCTCACGAGGCCAATCCGGGCGCCGCGCAGGCCGTCGGGGTCGAGCGCGTCGGTGTAGGTTTCGGGTGCGCGTGCGGTGAGGTAATGCGCGGTCAGCGTGTCCCCGGCGTCATAACCGACGAGCGCGTCGAATACGACGGCCGCGTCGGTAACGGTACGCGCCATCGGGCCGATCGTGTCCTGGAAGAACACGAGCGGCCCGGAGCCCTTGCGGCTGATCATCCCCGGAGTCGAGCGCACGCCGACAAGATTGTCGAAGGAACTCGGCACACGAATCGACCCGCCGCAATCCGTGCCGATAGCCGCCATGGCGAAACTCGCGGCGGCAGCGGCGCCGCTGCCGGAGCTGGAACCGCCCGGATCGCGATCGAGTGCGTAGGGATTGCGCGTCTCGCCACTGAGCGAGGAATACGACCACCACGATGTCGCGAAATCGGGCAGGGTCGTTTTGCCGAGAATAATCGCGCCGGCGGATTCGAGATGCTGGATCACGGTCGCGTCCTCGCGGGGCTGATACCCGGCCATGCCAATCGTGCCCTGCGTCGTCGGCATCGCGGTCGTCTCGACGTTGTCTTTCACGAGAATCGGCATGCCGTGCAGGGGGCCGACGAAGCCGCCGGTGTCGCGCATGCTCGCATCGAGTTCATCAGCGCGTTCGAGTGCCTGCGGGTTCGTCGTCACCACCGCGTTCAGGGTCGGCCCGCTCTGATCATAGGCGCCGATTCTCGCAAGATAGGCTTCGGTAATGCTGCGCGCCGTCGCATCGCCGTTACGCAGCGCGGCCTGCGCCTGCGCGATGCTGGCTTCCTCGACCGGAAACCCGGCACCTGAATTCGACTTCGTGGGCATGACGGTCCTCCTCATGGCGGTACGGGCGCCGTGGCACCCCACGGCCGTTCCGCTACCAGCCTACGCAGGCGCCGGTGAAATTACCATCGCGGCGGGTCGTCGCGACAATCGCACTCACGTCATCGTGTAGCCGCCATCCACGCTCCACGACTGTCCGTTGATGTAGCTCGATTCATCGGAACCCAAAAACACCGCGAGACTCGCCACCTCCTCCGGTTTGATCCACCGCTTCAGCGGTACGGAATTCTTGATGGCCTGTTCGAATTCCGCCTGCGGTACCCCGGCGGCTGCGGCGTGCTCGCGCATGAAGCTGTCGGCCAGGTCCGTATCGACGATCCAGGGGCAGATTGCATTGACGAGAACGTTGTGCGGAGCCATCTCGAGCGCGAGGCAGCGCGTGAGTCCAACGACGGCATGCTTCGACGCGTTATAGGCGCTTTGGTTACGTGAGCCCCATTTGCCGGCCGACGACGCGATATTGATCACCCGTCCGGTGCCGCGTGCGATCAGGTGCGGCAATGCCGCCTGCGTGACGTGGAATACGCTGTAGATATTCACGTCGAGAATCTTCCGGAAATCCTCAGGCGTGTAATCGAGAAACGCCGCCGATTTGTGGATGCCTGCATTGTTAACCACGATATCGAGCGGCGAGGTGCGCTCGAACGCGGCGATCATCGCGTCGACCGCAGCGCGCTCGGAGACATCGCATGCGTGGACGTCGACATCAACGCCGTACGTCGTCGCGAGCGTCTGTGCGACTGCGTCGAGACGTCGGGGTTCGCGTGCATTCAGTGCAAGACGTGCGCCCTCGGCGGCATACGCCGCCGCGATCGCGTAGCCGATGCCGCGGCTTGCGCCGGTGATGAGCGCAGTTTTGTCTTTCAACCTGTCGACCATGTTCGTGTCCCTCTCAATACTGTTGAGCGTTCGCCGCCGATGAGCTTTCTGCCGTGCAATTTGCGATCATACAAGCAGAAGTCTGTGTGGAGGGCCCAACGGTGTCAGACGAAGAACGATTCATCGCGATCGAAACGAAGATTGCCTACCACGAGCACGTCGTGGACACGTTGAGCGACACGATCCTGGCGCAGCAACGACGGATCGAAAATCTCGAGGCGCGCTGCGACTCGTTACTCGAGCGGGTCGCCGCGCTGGCGCCGCCCGCGGATCCCGGCAACCCCGCCGACGACGTTCCCCCGCACTACTGAAACGACCCGTGGCGGTGCGCATGCGTCGCCGGGAAACATTCCCCGAGGCAAAAAAAAACCCGCCAGGGTATTCGCCCTGGCGGGTTGCGAAATTTGCGTTTCGTGCGACTACCAGCGGCCGCCGCCACCGCCGCCGCCACCGCGTCGGCCACCGCGACCACCACCTTTTTCCTGCGCCATGTTCACGCGCAGTGCCCGACCGGCGAGGTCGTGACCGTTTTTCTCGAGCGCAGTTTCTGCCGCCTGTTGCGTGACAAACGTGATGAAGGCAAAACCTTTCGAACGTCCCGTCTCGCGATCCATGATCAGCGCGAGTTCCTCAATCTCCCCGTAAGGCGAAAAAAGTCCGCGCAACTGCTCCTCGTCAACCGAGTACGGAAAATTTCCGACATATAATTTGTTCTGTTGCATGTCTACTCCAAGTTCTATTTGTTTTGAGCGAATACCTATCGCCAGCACTCTCCCGTACCGTCCAACCCGATGCCTGGAATTCGCGACGCACCACCTGTCCCCGACCGCCAGGCGGCAGGGAATGAACATGGAGAAGCGACAGAATCGCCGGTATTTGCAGGAAATCTCGAGCGGGGAGCCTCTGGCAGTATAGTCCAAGGATTATGGATTAGCGAATAATCCCTGGCCGCGGCGGCGGCTGTGAACGCGCGTAAATTTGATGCACTGCGGAACGAACGCCGCGCGCAGTTATGTATTTGTCCGGGTTCAGGTTTATAGTTCGGACCGCCGGCAGCCGCAAAACCAACAGCCGGCTGAGGCTTGAGCAACCGCGCGGAGCAACCCGATTATGACCGTCCTCGTACTTGGCATCATCCTGTTCTTTACGGTGCATTCCGTGTCCATCATTAACGAAAGCTGGCGCGACGGTATCGTCGAACGGGTTGGCCTGAAGACCTGGAAAGGCGTTTACAGCGTGATCGCACTCGCCGGTTTCATCATGATCTGTTACGGCTACGGCATCGCGCGCCAGGACCCCGTGGTGCTGTATTCACCGCCGGCGTGGATGCGTCACATCACAATGCTGCTGATGTTGTTCGTCTTTCCGTTGTTTCTGGCCGCGAATCTGCCGGGGAAAATCCGCGCCGCGGCGAAACAGCCACTGCTCGCGGCGACGAAAATCTGGGCCTTGGCGCACCTGCTCGTGAACGGCACACTCGCCGATCTGCTGCTGTTCGGATCGTTTCTCGTGTGGGCGATCGTTGACCGTATCTCGATGAAAACGCGCACCCAGCGCCCGATACCCGGGCTCACGACGCCTTACAGCGATGCCATCGCGATCGCGCTCGGGCTCGGGCTCTACGCCGTGTTTGTTTTCTGGGCCCATGGCGCCCTGTTCGGAGTCGCCCTGATCTAGGGGCTCCCTAGTGCGCCGCCCAGCCGCCGTCGATCGATAACATTGCGCCGGTGATGGACGCCGCCGCGTCGCTCGCCAGGTAGGTCGCGAGCGACGCTACCTGGTCGACCGTGACGAATTTTTTCGTCGGCTGCGCGGCCAACAGCACGTCGTTGATGACCTGCTCCTGGGTCAGCCCGCGTGCCTTCGCCGTATCCGGGATCTGCTTTTCGACGAGCGGCGTGAGGACGTAGCCGGGACAAATCGCATTCACGGTAACGCCACTCTCGGCGGCTTCCAGCGCAACGGTTTTCGTCAATCCGGCGATGCCGTGCTTCGCAGTGACATACGCCGATTTGAACGGTGAGGCGATCAGGGCATGCGCGGATGCAATATTGATGATTCTGCCCCAGCCGCCTGTTTTCATTCCCGGCAGTCCGTGACGGATCGTGTGAAACGCGGAAACGAGGTTGATCGCGATGATGGCGTCCCACTTTTCAACCGGGAACTCCTCTATCGGCGCAACGTGCTGGATGCCCGCGTTGTTCACGAGAACATCGATACGCCCGAACTCCCCGATCGCGGTCTGCATCATCTGTTCGATTTCCTGCGGCTTCGTCATGTCGGCGCCGTCGTAGGTGACCGTGATGCCGAACTCGGTTGCGAGCGAACCGCGCAGCGCTTCGATCTCTGCCGCGTCGCCGAAACCGTTCATCACGATATTCATTCCCTGCCCGGCAAACGCGCGCGCAATACCGAGTCCGATCCCGCTCGTCGAACCGGTAATCAGCGCTGTCTTCGTCGTCATGACTGTGTGCTCCTGTAGTGCTTGTGAAAGGACGGGCGACGGCACGATCGGCTCGTGATCAGCGTGGCCGCAATCGGCCGTTACCGGGTTGGCAAAATCAACCGGCTGCGATCATACAACGAATGCGCGGCACCCCGAGGCCGATACCCGCCCCCCCGGATCGGTCGGACCGGCGCGATCAGCTGCCCGCGCGACACAGACGGTCGGCCCCGGTTCACAAGCCGCGCCGGGATCCGACATACTGGCACCGCCGCCGCCCGGGCGGCCGGGACGGGAGAGTAAGCGTGAAATTCGGCATCTTCTACGAACACCAGCTGCCGCGGCCGTGGACCGAGGACAGCGAGCGTCAGCTCCTGCAGCAGTCACTGGACCAGATTGAACTCGCGGATCGGCTCGGTTACCACTACGCGTGGGAGGTGGAGCACCACTTTCTCGAGGAGTATTCGCATTCCTCCGCGCCCGAAGTGTTTCTCGCCGCCGCAAGTCAGCGCACGAAACAAATCCGCCTCGGGCACGGCATCGTACAGTTGACCACGAACCACCCGGCGCGGGTCGTGGAAAAGGTCTCGACACTCGATCTGTTGTCTGACGGACGGGTCGAACTCGGCCTTGGCGAAGGCGCATCCGTGACGGAATTACATCCGTTCAACCTGCGTTTCCGCGACAAGCGGGTCGTGTGGGAGGACGCGGTGAAATGCGCACTGCCGATGTTCTGGAATCATGGCTGGGAATACGACGGACCGTTCTTCAAGTTTCCGTTGCGCGCCGTACTGCCGAAACCGATGCAGAAACCGCATCCGCCGTTGTGGGTCGCATGCTCGCAACTCGACACGATCCGCTACGCGGCGCATCGCGGTATGGGCGCGCTGTGTTTCAAGTTCGTCGACCTCGCCGCCGCGCGCGCCTGGGTGAATGCCTACTACAACACCTTCATCCACGATCAGGAGAAGCTCGCGGATTACGCGGCAAATCCGAATATCGCCGTTGTCGCGGGATTCATGTGTTGCGAGACGGACGAGGAAGCCTGGACCAAAGCGGCCGGCTGGACGTTTTTCCAGTTTGCGCTGCAGCTGTACAACAAGGAAGGTCCGTTCAAACCGGGGGAAGTGAGTATCTGGGAAAAGTACGCGGCCTGGCGCGAAACACCCGAAGGCCAGGTTCGTTCCGGCTCCGAGTTGATCGGATCTCCCGATACGATCCGGCAACGGCTGCGCGACCTGGCGGATACCGGGGTCGACCAGGTCATACTGCTGAACCAGGCCGGCAAGAACACGCATGAGGACATCTGCGCATCGCTCGAATTGTTCGCCCACGAAGTGATGCCCGAGTTTGTCGCGCGCGAAGCGGAGCACGCCGCATGGAAACAGGATGTGCTGACAGGCGCCATCAAACTCGAAGACATCGATACGGACCCGTTCAATTTCAAGGCCCGGCTGAAACCGAGCCTGCCGCCGTCCGATGAAGCCCGCGACATGATTTCCGGCGCTGGCGGGCGACCGGCCAGCCCAAGGATTACGTAAAGAGAATTGACGTTGCCGGGACAAGCACGCCCGGGCCGGCGAATTCCGCCACGGTTACGCGTGGCGGTTCGCGGATCGCCCGGTCCTGCGGGCCGCACTTTCCGCGTACACGACGGCGCCGCTAGGCTGCCGGCGGGGGACGTTTCCTGATCACGTACTTGTGCTGTCCCTCCATGACGAGAGTACCGTCGTGTTTGTTGACCGTTGCCTTCAACGTCACGACCCCGGTGCTCGTTTGCGGTTCGAGCGCGACGATCTCCAGATCCGGATAAACCGTATCGCCGGCATAAACCGGTGCGAGAAAGCGGCACGACGCTTCCGTGAACGCAACGAGACTGTCGCCGGTACAGTGCGGAAACATTCCGGCACCGGCAGCCGTCTGGATAAACACCTGCATACCGTGCGCGAGCAGTCCGGGGTGGCCGTGCCGGGCGCAATAGTGAGCGTCGTAGTGGATCGGATGGTTGTCACCCGAGGCGAGCTGAAACGCCGCGAACAGGGCATCCGTCATCGTGCGCGACGGTAACGGGAAACGCTCACCGAGCGTGAAATCCTCGAACCAGCGCGTCGGCGCCAGTTCGTGGCGTTCGGGAATGAATGGCTGCGCGCTTTTCGTCATCGTCGGGCAGCCTGGCCGCGCTGGTCCTGCGGTGCCGACGCGAGCGCCCGCTCGCGCATGTACATGAACAGCGGAAACGCAAAAGCAACGGCAATCGTGAACGTCGCGACGACGTACAGCCACCAGTGTTTCATCCCGAGTCGCCTCGCTTCGGCGCAGGACCAGAACAGAAACGTGAAAACGGCGACGAGCAGATCGTTGCTGATTGAGGTCGAGGCGTGGTTGGCATAACTCGCCATGACAAACCCGGTCAGTGAAAAGCCGCCGGTCTCGAGCATGAACTGGATATTGAAATACCAGGTGACGAACACGCCGACCACGGCGGTCGTCGCGAACACCCGGCGTCTGGCTGCTGAGTTCATGGCGTTCTCCCTCGATGCGTCGTTGTTCGCCCGCCGCGCGTGCCGAAGCACCGACTAGGGCAGCATGATTCCGCGGATCAGCAAATACAGGCCGGCCGCCATCGATGCCGAAGCCGGCAACGTAACGAACCAGGCGGCGACAATTTTCAGCAGCGCCGCGCGTTTGACGAGCGCCTTGCGATACAGCTTCTTCAGCCGTTTGCGTTCCTTGCGCGTCAGGTGCGGCACTGATGAACCCGACTTGAGCAGGCGCAGCATCTCGCCCTTGCGTTCGAGCGTGCCGCTTTCGTACTCGATGAGGAAATTTTCGACGACGGTCTTGTCGCTGCCCTGGTGGTGAAGGCGGATTTCATCCAGCATGCGCGCGTGCGTCGATTTGATGTACTCGCGCAGAAACCCGACCCCGAAAACGCCGCCGACGGCGATATGGGTGGAACTGACCGGCAAGCCCAGCTGCGACGCTGCGATAACCGTCAGCGCCGCGGCCATCGCGATACTGAACGCACGCATCTGATCCATATCGGTTATTTCCGAGCCGACCGTGCGGATCAACTTCGGTCCGAACAACGCGAGGCCAACCGCGATCCCGAGCGCCCCGATCGCCATGACCCATACCGGGATCGTCGCTTTCGAAGCTACCGTCCCGGACAGTACGGAATCGGCGATCGCAGCCAGCGGCCCCACCGCATTCGCGACATCATTTGCGCCGTGGGAAAAACTGAGCAGTGCCGCGGCGAATATGAGCGGCACCGTGAACAGCCGGTTCACGCCATGCTTGTCGTTAGGGATGTCCGCGGCGGCCCGGTGGACCGCCCGACGTGCGGGAAAATAGATCGTTGCCGCGACGACGAGACCGAGTCCGGCCGCGGTGGCAAAGTCCACGTTCCAGACGTTCTTCAGTCCTTTCAGCGCGAGATAAGTCGCGAACGCCCAGGCCATCAACCCGACGAGTAGCGGGACCACGCGCTTCGCCGCGAGTATGCGATCGCTTTGATACGTAATCGTGCGCTTGATCAGCAGCAAAAACGTCGCCGCGATAGCCCCGCCGATGAGCGGTGAAATCACCCAGCTCGCGGCGATCGAACCTACCGTCGACCAGTTCACGACCTGCCAGCCGCCGGCGGCCACGCCGCTGCCAAGGACACCACCGATGATCGAGTGCGTCGTCGAGATCGGCGCGCCGAGTGCCGTGGCAATATTGAGCCACAGCGCCGCCGCCAGCATCGCCGCGAGCATGAGCCATACAAAAGGCTCCGGACCGATCGTGGTGCCGGGTTCGATGATGCCCTTTTTGACGGTAGCGACGACATCGCCACCGGCAAGCATGGCACCGGAGGCTTCGAATATGACCGCGATCACGATCGCGCCGACCATCGTCAACGCGCGCGCGCCGACGGCGGGGCCGACATTGTTCGCGACATCGTTCGCGCCGATATTCATCGCCATGTAGGCGCCAATGATGCCGGCGACGACGAGGATATAGCTCACGTCACCGAAGCGAATGCCAAGAAACAACATAATCAGGACGATGAAAATCATCGCCACCCCGATCCGCGCCAGTTCGTGGCGTCCGGTCGCGGTTGCGTCATCGATTACGCTGAAATACTTGAGCGTCATAGGGTCGTAAAATTATCGGATTGGAGCTTTTGGGCGGTCAGCGGAGCACGGGCTGGACCCTGCCCTGCCGCGCCGGGGATAATGTGGCGCGACCGCGGATCATTTTTATCATTCGCCCTTTAAATCACCGTACCAGAGGCTACGCATGGCAACACTTTTGTATATCGAGGCATCGCCCCGCAAAGACCGCTCACACTCGATCAGGACGGCGCAGGCGTTCCTCGAATCTTACACCACGGAGAATCCCGGCGACACGGTGGATACGCTCGATCTGTGGTCGGAAACCCTCCCGGCTTTCGACGGCGAAATGATCAACGCGAAATACTCACTGATGCACGGGGGGAGCCCATCCGGTGATGAACAAACGGCATGGGCGGAAGTCACCGGGATTTTCCGCCGTTTCGAAGCAGCGGATAAATACCTGTTCAGCGTGCCGATGTGGAATTTCAGTATCCCCTACGTGCTGAAACATTATATTGATGTGATCACGCAACCCGGGCTCGCCTGGAGTTTCTCACCGGAAACCGGCTATAGCGGGCTCGTCGACGGGCGTGTGGCGGCAATCTACTCGAGCGCGGGTGTCTACCACGAAGGCAGCGGGGCGGAAGCATTCGATCAGCAAAAGCCCTATTTCGAGGCGTGGCTCGCGTTCATCGGTATCAGTGACGTCTCGCGCGTTGTTTGCGCGCCCATGCTCGGCGCGCCGGACGACGTCGCGAAAGCCGAAGCAGAAGCCATTACGGCCGCGAAAGAACTCGCCGCAACGTTCTAGCGAAAACAAAAATGCCGCAGCGGTGATCGATCGCTGCGGCATTCGTGGTCACGTTGATTCACGGCCCGCGCCTGCGCACGGGCCGCATGGCTCAGGACGCTTCGCGTTCGCGCACTTCCTTGATCACATCCTCGGCAACGCTCGCCGGGCACGGTGCGTAATGCGAAAACTCCATCGAGAACTGCCCGCGACCCGACGTCATCGTGCGCAGATCACCGATATAACCGAACATTTCACTCAGCGGAACATCGGCTTTCACTCGCACGCCGGTGACCCCCGCTTCCTGGTCCTTGATCATGCCGCGGCGACGGTTCAGGTCGCCGATCACGTCACCGACATGATCGTCCGGCGTAAATACATCGACCTTCATGATCGGTTCGAGCAATTGCGGTCCGGCCTTCGGAATCGATTGCCGATAAGCGGCACGCGCCGCGGTTTCAAACGCAACCGCGGAGGAGTCCACGGCGTGGAACGCACCGTCACTCAGCGTCACCTTGAAATCGAGACACGGAAACCCCGCCAGCACGCCGCGCTCAAGGCTCGTCTGGAACCCTTTCTGCACGGCCGGCCAGAATTCGCGCGGGACGTTACCGCCGGTAACCTTCGATTCGAATTCAAAGCCGCTGCCGATCTCGCCCGGCTCGATGATGTAATCGATCTTCGCAAACTGCCCGGAACCACCGGTCTGTTTCTTGTGCGTGTACGTATCTTCGATGCGTTTCGTGATCGTTTCGCGATACGCGACCTGCGGTTTGCCGACTTCCACTTCGCAACCGTGCGTGCGCTTGAGGATGTCGACCTTGATGTCCAGGTGCAGCTCGCCCATGCCCTTCATGATGGTTTCGCCGCTGTCCTCGTCCGTCTCGATGCGGAACGACGGATCTTCCTGGATCATCTTGCCCAGCGCGATACCCATTTTCTCGGCGCCGGCCTTGTCTTTCGGCGCGATGGCGACGGAGATAACCGGGTCCGGGAAGACCATCGGTTCCAGCGTTGCCGGATCCTTCGGGTCACACAGCGTGTGTCCGGTCTGCACGTTTTTCATGCCGAGCACGGCGACGATATCGCCGGCCTGGGCGCTGTCGACGTCTTCGCGCGAGTCCGCATGCATTTCGACGATGCGGCCGATGCGCTCGGTCTTGCCCGTAAACGTATTCAGCACCGTTGAGCCTTTTTCGATCTTGCCGGAATAAATCCGGATGAACGTGAGCGCGCCGTAGCGGTCGTCCATGATCTTGAATGCGAGCGCGCGCAGCGGTTCGTCGATGGAGACCGTGGCCACTTCACCGGTTTCGTTGCCTTCGAGGTCGACTTCCGGCTGCGGTTTCACTTCCGTCGGGTTCGGCAGGTAATCGACCACCGCGTCGAGCACGAGCTGCACGCCCTTGTTCTTGAACGAGGAACCACAGTACGTCGGGAAAAACGACAGGTTGATCGTGCCGAGACGAATGCAGCGTTTCAGCGTTGCTTCATCCGGTTCTTCGCCTTCGAGATACTTCTCCATGACCGCGTCGTCCTGCTCGACCGCGGTTTCGATCATTTCTTCGCGATATTTCTCGACGAGATCGACCATGTCCGCCGGCACGTCTTCGAGCGTGTAGTTCAAAGGATCGCCGGAATCGTCCCAGATCCACGCCTTGCGCGTGAGCACGTCGACGACCCCGGTGAATTTGTCCTCGATACCTATTGGCAGCGTCATCACCAGGGGATTCGCGCCGAGGACGGTTTTGACCTGTTTCACGACGCGGTAGAAGTCAGCGCCGGTGCGGTCGAGCTTGTTGACGTAAATGATTCGCGAAACTTCGGAATCATTCGCATAGCGCCAGTTCGTTTCCGATTGCGGTTCAACCCCACCGGAACCGCAGAACACGCCAACCCCGCCGTCGAGCACTTTCAGCGAGCGATACACCTCGATCGTGAAATCGACGTGTCCGGGCGTGTCGATGATGTTCAGTCGGTGATTGTTCCAGAAGCACGTGGTGGCGGCGGACTGGATCGTGATCCCGCGCTCCTGCTCCTGCTCCATGAAGTCGGTCGTCGCTGCACCGTCGTGCACTTCACCAATTTTGTGGATCTTGCCGGTCAATTTCAGGATCCGCTCGGTCGTCGTGGTTTTACCCGCGTCGACGTGGGCGAAGATGCCAATGTTTCGGTATAGCGTCAGGTCTTTCATGTTGTCTCTCTGAGTATTCGGCAGCCCGGAGCCCGCCCCGCGAAATCGCACAGGGGACAGCTTTTGAGCGTGCGTTTGCGGCCGCGGCCTGCGGCTCGTATCCGGATTGCCTGTTTGGCAGGGGCGCATCTTAATCGTCTGCCGCGCGGATCGGAATAGTTTTTGCGAATAAATTACGGAAAATCGGGCAAAAACCGGAATTCCGCGGCCGCGGAATGCGTCGACACCGAGCCACGCGAGGTCCGTCCACCCCGGATCAGGGTGCACGCAACGGCAATTTGCCCGCCGACGGCGGGTCCCGCGGACCCCGTTTCCGCCCGTACCCGCCCGCCTTAACGCCGGGAAATGACCCGGCAAACGGGCTGCAGCCTCGTGGCGATCGCGTCGCGTCGCCGGCGCCGGCGCGCGCTCCGCCGCGGCAGCGACGCGAAAAGCAGGAAATTGCGCTCGCCTCGCCCCCGAAGCGCGGGCAGAATGGTGCCTGTGACCCGAGAACGATTAAATTGGCTGCCCGCTGCCAGGGAGTTGCCGTGAACCCGCCGCAACTGCACTCGTTCAGGATCGCGAGACTCGAAGTCCTCGCCGAGCACACCGCTGCATCGCTCGCTGACGCGACCGGGTTCTTCTGCGAATTTCACGGCCGCACGTTCCTCGTTACAAACTGGCACGTCGTCGCCGGTCGCCATTATCAGACGAACCGGCCGTTGCACCGCTCACGGGCCTTACCGGGCACGCTCGTCATTCACGCGCATATTGCCAGCAGCGTGGTGCCGGTCGCCGCGCCGTCATCGTCGACGAGCTTCCGGATTTCGCTGTTCGACAACGAAGGCCGCCCGTGCTGGCTGGAACACCCGCTGTACGGACACAGTGTCGATGTCATCGCGATTGAACTGGATTCGCGGATCCCGCGCTGCAACCGCCTCTACCGCCTCGATCTCGCAACCGAACTCGCGCGCGACATCAAGCTGTCCGTCATGGACCAGGCTTTTGTCACCGGCTACCCGCTGAGCGCGTCGACAACGCCAAATTCGCTGCCTATCTACAAGAGCGGCACGATCGCCTCGGAACCGGGCGTGTTCGATTCGGAACCCCGGATCTACATCGACGGTAAAACGAAAACCGGCATGTCGGGGTCACCGGTCATGGTCAAGGGGCCCGCGCACAACGGCGACAAGGCACCGTTGTCGCTCGTCGGCATTTATTCCGGGCGTGACCGGCAGGAGCGCACCGAATTCGAAGCCGAACTCGGGATCATGTGGCCCTACAAGGAATGCCTCGTACCAACGCTCGAGGCTTTCGCAGGCACCGCATCCGTGCAGCGCGCGGATTTCGCTACAGTGACCGAAGAAACCCGTCTACGCTCGAGTTGAACGCCGGTGCCTGCTCGGCAAACGGCCAGTGGCCCGCACCGTCGATCACATCGAGCCGGCAGTTCGGCAAATGGTCGCGCAGGTATTCGTGGTACTTCAACGGCGTGAGTGGATCTTCGGCGCCGCAGATCGCGAGCACGGGCACCGTGATCTGCGCGAGACGCCCCATCACATCGAACGTGTCATCGGCGATCCAGTCGCGGTATTTCACCGCGGGGTCGGCACCTGCCGTCAACCCGGTGACCTCATCGACGATGGCCTGTGGCGTGCCGGCGGCAAATCCGGCGCGGGAATCACTACCGAAGTCACGGCCTTCGAGCGCGGCTTTGCGCGCGAGTGCGAGGATTTTCGGATTCACCCGCAGGCGTGCGCCGGTATCGATCAACATGAGTGCGGCGACGAGGCGCGGAAAGTAAATCGCCACCGACAAGGCGATGCCGCCACCGAGCGAATGGCCGGCAACGACGCAACGATCCCAGCCGAGGTGTTCGATCAGTGCAGCGACAAAAAACGCGTGGTCGGCGGCGCCGCGAAACCCGTTGCCGCCGGAGCGCCCGTGTCCGGGCAAATCGATCGCAACCACTTCGTGTGTCGACGCCATCGCGCGCATGTGCGCGGCGAATACCCGTGCATTACAGCCCGTGCCATGGATGTAGACGACGCGCTGGCCGTGCGTTTGCGCCGGTGGGGTCAGGTGTTCGTAGTGGATCCCCAGTCCTTCGATCTCTGTTGACGGCATCGCTCGGCTCCGGTCTGTCGTGTCGGCGTCGCATGATCACGCGGCAGAAATAAGAAGGGCCGCATTTCGCGGCCCTCCGTGAGATTGATACTCTTCAACCTCCTGGACCGGTTGCCCGATCCGCGTATCCCTTTCGGTCCTACGAGGTTTCCCCCGCCGAACGATTGAGATCCAAAGGCTGAACAGATATCGATAGAATCTCACTAGACATTTGGATCACCTCCTTTCAAATAATTGCACCGCGGTCAGTATCCAACGAACCTGCGGTCAAGTCCATGGCCGGAATCACGCCGCTCAGCCGGCTTGTTCGGGAAACGCCCGCGCCGGGACGGGAATGAAAATGACGAGCGCGGGACCGTCGATCACACGCGTACGATGACCTTGTCCGGTCGTATCACCGGCAATGAATAAATCACCGGCCCCGAAGCGGCGCGTTTCCATATCGCTCGTCGTAACCTCGACGCTGCCGGACAGTACCTGTACGAACTGCCTGGTCGGCGCGGGATGCCAGTCCTGATCCAGATCGGCGGGCAGCGAAACGAACGTTACCGCGCCGGATTCGAACGGGTCCGATGTCGTCAGGATGAAACCACCGGCGCCTTCACGTTCTATCGTGATCGGAATGTCGATCGTTGAGAAATGCGAGCCACCCTCTGCCGTCGTAACGAACTGGGTCAGTTTCATGCCCTGCTTACCTCATAGCTGACCGCCGGCGGCGCGGCCGTGGCGGAGTCCTGCCGAGCAGCGTCGCAACCGCGGATTTCGGCGCGCGCGCGAGTTGCTGCATCAAAGTGAACGAGGGCGCGCCGAGCGCGTAGCCGTCGCGGATGTCGTCGAGCATGGCCAGCCACAGGCGTGCGGTCATCTCGGCATCCGCCAGGGCGCGGTGAAACGTGCCGTCGTGCCGGATTCCGCGATAACGCACGAGCGTTCCCAGCTTGTGGTTTGGCGCGTCCTGGTACAGCCGCCGTGCGATCAGCATGGAGCAGGCGAACCGGTTCGCGACGGGTTTCCCGATGCGGGCGAATTCCGCCGCGAGAAAGCGTCGATCGAACGACGCATTGTGCGCGACGACCGCATGGTTACCGAGAAATCGCGCGAACGCGCGCATCACGTCCTGACACGGCGGAGCGTCGGCGAGCATGTCGTTCGTAATTCCGGTGTAATCGGCAATGAAGTTGCTGACCGCAAAGCCCGGGTTCATGAGCGCCTGGAAGCGCTCGGCGAGTTCACCCTCGCGGATCAGAACGGCGCCGATTTCGATCGCGCGATCGCCGAGATCGGGCGACAGGCCGGTGGTTTCGAAATCGAGCACGACGAGCGTATCCGCGCCGGTTAGTGACGTTTCGCCGCCGTGATCGCCGGGTCGGTGCATCAAGCGACGGCGGCGGCGATGGCTTTGCCGAGTTCGGTCGTGCCCGCGGTGCCGCCGATGTCCGGCGTCAGCGGCGCATTCGCCGGGCCCGCGGCGAGGACGCTTTCGATCGCGGCGAGCACCGCGGCGCCCGCTGCCATGTAGCCGAGATGTTCGAGCATCATGCCTCCGCACCAGATTTGGCCGATCGGATTCGCGATCCCGCGCCCGGCGATATCCGGTGCCGATCCGTGCACGGGTTCGAACAGGCTCGGAAATTCACGTTCGGGGTTGATGTTCGCCGATGGCGCGACCCCGATCGTGCCCGTACACGCGGGCCCGAGGTCGGACAGTATGTCACCGAACAGGTTGCTCGCTACGACGACATCGAACCAGTCCGGGTGCAGTACGAAGTTTGCGCACAGGATATCAATGTGAAACTTGTCGCACGTGACATCCGGATACTGCGCCGCCATCTCGGCAACGCGCTCGTCCCAGTACGGCATGCTGATAAAAAGACCGTTCGACTTCGTTGCCGAAGTGAGATGGTGACGGGGACGCCGGCGCGCGAGTTCGAACGCGAAACGCAGAATTCGATCGACGCCCGTGCGTGACATCACCGTTTCCTGCAGCACGATTTCACGCTCGGTACCCTCGAACAGGCGGCCACCAACGTTCGTATATTCACCTTCGGTATTCTCGCGCACGACGAGAAAATCGATATCGCCGGGATTGCGGCCGGCGAGCGGGCTCTTGATCCCGGGCAACAACCGTACAGGGCGCAGGTTGACATACTGATCGAAAGCGCGGCGAAACAGCAGCAGCGAGCCCCACAGCGATACGTGATCCGGAATCATGGCCGGCCAGCCGACCGCGCCGAAGTAGATCGCATCGAATTCGCGCAACACCTCGAACCAGTCCGGCGGCAGCATCGAGCCGTGCTTCGCATGGTATGCGGCGCTCGAAAAATCGAACCATTCCCACTGCAGGTCAATGTCGAAACGGGACGCAACCGCATCGAGTACCCGCACCCCTTCCGGGACGACTTCCGTACCGATACCGTCGCCTGGAATTACGGCGATACGATGGCTGTTCACGCTTGTGCTCCCGAGGCGAGCGGGAACGGCGCGCCACCGGCCGCCTCGATCGCCGCGGGAACCCGGACGGCCGCGCGGTCGCCGGCCGGGACGAGACCCTCGACGTTGCCCGTGTAGTAACCGAGACGATCGAGAAAGGCCGGATCGAGTGTTGCCGCGACTTCCGGCCACAATACGACGTTCCAGTTGATCTGCGGTCTGAGCCAGCGCGCGACGTAGTAGCCGAACAACGCGGCGCGCTCGACCCCCGGGGCCCGGTTCTCGCCGGTCTGATGCCACAGGCGGCCATCCATAACGAGCAGGCTGCCGGCCGGGGCGGTGATGGGGACGGCAGCGGTCGCCACGGACGGGTCGGGACCGTGTCCGCGCAGATGGGACCCCGGAACATACCGGGTGCCGCCGTTCTCCGCCGTGAAATCATCCAGCAACCAGGCGACATTGACCGCGAGCGGCTGCGCGGGCCACGGTGCCGGCACATAGCCCTGGTCGGCGTGCAGTTGCATCGGCGCGTTACCGCAGCTCGTTATATTCGCGCTGAAGTTCGAGATCAGGTAGGTCTCGCCGAGAACATGCTGCACGAATGCAAGCGCGTCGGGCCGCTCGATCAGTTCGACGAAAACGGCATCGAGGTTGAACAGGTGGAACACCCGGCGGTTGTGCCGATCCGGGTCGAACGCGTAACCCGTTGTCGGCACCCCGACCTGCTCGCTGCGGTCGGCGGCCCGGAACAGTCGTTCGCGAACGTCGCGTACCGCGGCGGGATCGAGCGCGTTTTCGACAATGGCGTAGCCGTGTTCGTCGAGCTGCGCGAGCGCCGCGTTTATTGTCGCCGTCGGAATCATCCGCCCTCTCCCAATACGCACCGAGTCTGTTTCACCACGTATTCTAGCGCCGAAACGGCTCCGCGACCGCGACGCGTCGCGACCGGAATCGCTACAATACCCGCGTAGTCGTTTCGGGCGGAACAATCGATGGAACAAAAACCTGCCGTGAGCCTCGCCGCGGTCCCGGGCAAACGGCGCGCGATGATCGATCTGGCGCGGGACATCGAACGCCGTGGATACCCGGGCATCTACTGCCCGAGCATCGGCGATGGCCTCGCGCTCAGCGAAGCGATTGCGCTCGTCACGGAACGCATCGAAATCGCCACCGCGATTTCGCCGATTTATTTTCGGCAGGCGGCCGAGTACGCGCAAACCGTCGCGTTCATCCATGAAATCTCCGGCGGCCGCTTCCGCTTCGGCATCGGCGTATCGCACCGTCCCGCGCTGGCACCACGTGGTCTCGACGGTGGCAAACCGCTGGCCGACACACGGGCGTTCGTGGCGCAGCTGCGCGCCACGCCGCGCGTTGGCGAACTCCCGCCCGTGATTCTCGCGACCTTGCGCGAGAAAATGATCCGTCTCGCCGCGGAAATCGGCGACGGTATGATCTTCGCGAATGGCGCACGCTCGCATATGTCGCAGTCGCTCGCGGCATTGCCGGATGCAACCCGCTCCGATCCGGCGTTTTTCATCGGCAATATGATCCCCACGTGCATCGATGACGATCTCGACGCCGCGCGTGCCGTCAACCGCAAAACGCTGACACGTTACGCACTGTTGCCGAATTATCGTAACTACTGGAAAGCGAGCGGTTACGCTGATGAAATGAACGCGGTCGAAGCGTGCATCGCGGCCAACAACCCCGACGGGGTCGCCGCATGCCTGACGGATCGCTGGCTCGACGACACAACGATTGCCGGCCCTGCGTCGCGCGTCCGTGACGAAGTCGGGAAATGGTTCGACGCCGGGATCACGACACCGATTCTCGTTCCGAGCTCCACGCGCGGCGGGCAATTGCAGGCCTTCAACGAACTTTTCGCGGTATTTGGCTGAGTCGGCGCATACGGTTCCCGGTCGGCTCCGGTTCGGCATGATGTTCCGGCATCGTGCGTTCTGCCGGCCGACAGCTCGCAGGCGCTTCCAGGCCCTGCACAACACCCGCTGCGATGATTACCGGGCCCGGTGTACCTCCGCGCGCAACCCGCGCCATGCGAAATGCACTTCGGCCCTGTTGTCGCCCAGGCCCCGGATCGCCCGCCTGATTTCGTTCAGGCCGGTTTGCGGCCGATTATTTCAACCGGGGCGATGCGTCCGGCCGCTATATTTTCGATCATGTTCTGGACTTTCTTCGGTGCCGTTGCACCCATGAGTATGTGCAGACCGAGCGGCGGCGGGCCGTTCGCGCCGGCGGCCTTTGCTTTCAATTCTTCGAAGAATCCGAGCGCGAACTCGTGGCGGTTGCGTTCGGCCTCGATAGCGAGTCCGGCGCCGGTCAGCGCGGCGCGGTAATGCTCGGGACCCGCAACCGCGCTCGTCGCTGCCGTCGTCGCCCACGGTACGGGATAGGTAAGCTCTCCCGGGCCGATGCGCATGACGTCGTAAATACCGAAACAGCCACCGGGCTTCAGCACGCGCGCGACTTCACGGCACACCGCGGCCTTGTCCGGGATGTTCATACCGACATGCATCATGAACGCGCACTCGAAACTCGCGTCGTCGAACGGTAATGCTGTTGCACTGCCCTCGCGCAGCTGTACCCGCTCGCCGAGCCCGAGCCACTCGCACAACACGCGCCCGGTCGCAACATACTCCGCGGTCAGGTCGATTCCGGTAACCGCGGCGCCGTAATGGATCGCGGCGAAGCGCGAGGCGCCGCCAATGCCGCAGCCCACGTCGAGGGTCGCGACGTTCTCGCCAAGTCCGAGTTGATCGAGGAAGGCGATCGATGCGCGGCGTCCGCCGATATGAAATTCGTCGACTGGCGCGAGGTCGTCCGGCGTAATCGAATCCGTCGTTTTACCGAGTGCGGTGATCCCGCGTTCAATTGCCGTGATTAATGCGCCGTGCGTGTAGTGATCCGCGACTTGTGTACTCATGCAAGCTCCCCCGAACGATGACAGGTCCGTCGTCAGTATAGCGCCCGGCGACGGGGCCTTCGCGGCACCTTCAAACGGTTTCGTCGATCGCGTTGCGGGGCTTGTCCGGTGCGAGTTCCGCGAACCGGCCGAGCGTCTCGCCATAGGCCTGCGCCACCATCCAGCCACCACGGCGTGGTTGACGTTCCGCGCTCACGTTGGCGGCGGGTGAACGAACACCCTGCAGTTCAACTTTCCGTCTTATCGCTGTTTGCGCATCGTGCGCCCGCGCATCGCGCTCCGGCTTACCGGGCGGCGGCGTGTGTGCCGCCAGTTGTCCGTCGACTTCGATCACCTCGTCGACGGGAACCCGACCGACCTCGTTGACGGCCACGGCTAGCGTCGATGCGAGCGCGCCGAGCGGTCCGCCGAACAACGCACCGCCGGCGATGCGTATCGCCGGATCGATCGTGTCGCCGGTCAGCTTGCGGTAGAACGTGCTGAGGATCGGGATATGCTGCAGGGGATTGACGATATCGATGACGTCGGCGAACGTCAGTCCGTCATCGCCGAACGGTTTGAAGCCGGGCCCGCTGCGCGGGTTGCCGGCTTCCATCGCCAGGCGCGGGTCGTGTTGTTGTAACTGGATTTGAATCAAGACTTGCCCGGGTGGTCGCGTGATCGTCGCTTGAGTACAAGGCAATTCGCGTGCCACATCGCGGGTTTCGGCGCAGGATACGGTACCGGCCCCGGCCACATACGGCGACGGCAATCCGGTGCCGCTTTCCCGGCAACAGTGCGGCCTCAGGTGGCCGGTTGCAGCGCACAGCGCGTTGTCATCGCCCGGGTAATCGCCGCGACCTCGGCGGGCGTGTACTCGGCGTGTTCGTGCAGATGACCCCACACGGGATTCGGCCAGCAACAGTCCTCGGGATCGCGGCCCACGACGTGCAGATGCAGCTGCGGCACGAGATTACCGATCGCGGCAAAATTGATTTTCGGCGAACCGAAATACTGCTGCACGAACGCCCCGGTGCGCGCGGCTTCTCCGAGTACACGGTTGCGCAGGACTTCCGACAGGGCGAGAAATTCCGTCGCGTCCGTCGCCGGGACGAGGATGAACCACGGTACCGCGGCGTTGCGATGAAGCAGCACGCGAGTGTCGTCGAAATGTCCGAGCACACGGGTATCGCGTGCAAGCCGGGTATGCAGCTGCACCGGACCGGCCCGGGCTAGCGCGCCTGCCAGTGAAACGCGGATTCCGACCCGGCGACGCCCTTCACTTCGGTCGCGCCGGTTCCGATCAGGCGCAACGTGCTCCACGGGGAAAACAGGGCTTCGACCTCATCATCCGGCACATCGTGCGGCGGCGGGGTCAGCGCGTCGGCCGGATAATGCACGGTGACGAGCAACCCCCCGGTGCCGGATTTGCACAGCGTCTCGAGGCTCGCGGCATAGCGTACCCGCATCGGTGGCGGCAACGCGATCAACGAGGCGCGGTCGTACACGGCCGCGAATGGCCCGGTGATCCGCGGGGTCAGCGCGAACAGGTCGCCGCACAGCAGCGTGTAGCCGCCGCCGGTGTAACGCACGAACGGTCCGACGGTGTCCCTGACGCTGTCGATCCCCGCCTCGGCGAAAAACGCTTCAACCGCGATTTCACTCAATTCGACCCCGATAACCGGGTGCCCGCGCTCGCGCAGCCAGTGCATATCGTGCGATTTGCCGCACAACGGCACGAACACCGCGGCGTCCGTATCGATTCCCAGCGTTGCCCAGTGCGCGAGCAGCATCGGGTGATGCGCATCTTCGTGAAACGCAATATTGTTCGCAGCCCATCGCTGCCGCCAGAATTCCGCGTCCATCTCTCAGTCCTCGCTGTGTCTGCCGCCGGCTACCACATCAGGTCATCCGGGATCTCGTAATCCGCGTATTCGTCGTCCTCGACCGGCTGCGTGTTCGTCGCCGTGTTGAATACGACGATCGCCGCAGGGTCGCGCTCGGCGATCTTACCGGCGACTTTCGCCGGAATCAGCGCGTAGCCCGTATCGAGGCGGGCGATCGCTATCCGCCCGCTCGCGAGGTGTTGTTGTTGATCCGCGGTGATCGTGATTTTCTTGACGATGTCGGCGTCCGCGAAATTGTAGGTGACGTCACCGCCCTCGCGATCGATTGCGTTCGTTTCGACGAGCTGGCGCACCTGGGCCGCGATTGCCCGCTGTTCCGCCGCCGCCTGGCGTTCGCGCGACAGGGCCCGGTCCTTCGCCGCCTTCGCCGCCTGTGCTTCGCGCGCGGATTGTTTCACGACGTCATCGGCTGCCGCGCCCCGGGCGCGCTGTTTGCCCTGTTTGTGCTTCTGCTTCTTGATTTTCAGCGCGCGGTTCTTGTCCACGGCGCCGGCTTCGAGCAATTGCTCCTGCAGTGATTTTGCCATCGTCAATCCTCCGGCGATTCGAGTTCGAACCCCGCTTCCTCCGGTGGTTCGAGCAACGATACATTCTGAATCGCGTTGCCCGCGATGCCCTTCACGGAGCCGTACATATTTGTCGTGTTCAGCAACACTTTCTGGATTTGCTTCTCGCGCTTTTTCCAGATCGTCGCCATTGAACGTTTCTCGCTTTCGAGATCCGTTTGCATCTGCGTGAAGCCCTCGACGATCGCTTCCACCTGCAGGCGAAACTCGTTGCCGGTAAGGAAATCGTACAGCATGCCCATCTTGTCACCCTTGTTGTCCTGAGCCGTGAGCGCCTCGCTCAGGCGAATGACCGATTCGCGCAATACATGGCACAGACTCTTGAACTCATCAAACGTACATATCCACACCCCGTCACGCAGGCCCAGTCGCTCCATGTCGGCCGGCATCGACTCCGTAACGAGCACGCCGATGTCGGCGCCGCGCTCGCGGATGTCGTGTTTGAATTTCTCGATCCAGCTCGGCTGAAACCCTTTCGTACGCTTGCTTTCGTAGTAGATCGTGCCGCAGTTCTGCCGATTCCGCGTATGCACAATCTGCACGCAGTCCGCCCCGCGGGCGCCCTTTTTGATTTCTTCGATCGTATCGAGCGGGAACGTCGCGGCCAGCCATTCCTCCACCGCGAGTTCCTGCACTTCACCCTGCAGTTGCGTCGAACCCTGTTCGGCCTTGCGTTGCGCGTCTTTCAGCTGCTGGTTCAGCTGGTCGATGACCTTGTCCCGCTCGGCGAGATTGAGTCGCGCACGTTCTTCCTCTGCTTTACGGATCTTCTGACGATCCTCGGCAAGGCGCTCGCTGAACCGTTTCTCGGCTTCGGCTTCGAGCGACTCTTTCAGCTCGTCTTTTTCCCGCTGCAGCCGCGCAAACTCGGCCTTCGTCCGGTTGAAATCTTTCAGCTGCTTCGTCTTCTCGTCGAGTTCCTCCTGCAACAGGCGATCGCGGTCCGACTGCTCGGCGGCCATTTCCGCCCTGATCGCATCTCGCAATCGCTGCTTCTCCGCCTGCATCCCGGCTTTTACGGCCGCGGAAATTTTTGTTTCGAGCTCTGCTCTCTCGAGCGCGACCTGTTCGCGTTCCGTTGCGAGCGCGCCTGCCTGTTGCTCGTATTTCGAACGTTCGCGCGCGAGCTCATCGTGATATTTTTTCTTCAGCTGCTCGTCGACCTGCGCGTACAGCAGCGCGTTGACATCGATCACGTAGCCGCAGTTCGGACATTCAACCTTGCTCGCCGTTTCGCTCATGTCATTTCCTCCCCGTCTGACACCGTGGCCCCCGCCACTTCGGGCAGGAACCCGCCCGCCTGCATCGACCACAGTTTTGCATAATGCCCTTCGGCCGCAAGCAGTTCCGCGTGGGTACCGTCCTCGATGATCGCGCCGTTGTCGAATACGAGGATCCGGTCGAGGTGCGCGAGCGTCGACAGACGGTGGGCAATCACCATGACAGTCTTGCCTTCCATCAGGTACGACAGGCTTTCCTGGATATGGCGCTCGGTAACGGAATCGAGCGCACTCGTCGCCTCATCGAGCAGCAGGATCCGTGCGTCTTTCAGCACCGCGCGCGCGAGCGCGATGCGCTGGCGCTGACCGCCGGAAAGTTTCACCCCGCGTTCCCCGACGAGCGAATCGTACCCGTCTTCGGTTTCCATGATGAATTCGTGCGCGTGTGCCCGTTGCGCGGCTTCGAGCACTTCCTCGTCGCTCGCGTCGAGCCGGCCGTAGCGGATGTTCTCCTTGAGCGTGCGGTGAAAAAGCATCGGATCCTGGGGGATCATCGCGATACTCGCGCGCAGACTTTCCTGCGACACACGCTGAATATCCTGGCCGTCGATCAGGATACTGCCGGATTGTGCTTCGAACAGGCGCAGTACGACATTCAGCATCGTGCTCTTGCCACTGCCCGAAAACCCGACGAGGCCGACTTTCTCGCCCGGCCGGATCGTGACATTCAGATCGCTGAATACGGGCCGCCCCTCGGCGTAACTGAAATCGACGTGACGGAACTCGATTTTCCCGTGAGTCACGGTAAGCCGTTCGGCGTCGTCGCGATCCGTTACTTCGTGAGGTCGCACGATGATGCTGACCCCGTCGTTGATATTGCCGACGTACTCGAAAAAATCGAGGAAGCGGCGGCTGAGCCCGCGCGCCTGTTCGATCAACAACAGCGACAGGCTCGAGGCCATGGCGAATTCGCCGACCGTCATCCCGCCGCTACTCCAGATCTTCAGCGCGTAAGTGATGATGCCAATCATCAGCGTCATCGCGGCCAGAAACTGGAACCAGCGAATCCGCTCCATGTACCAGAACGTATCGCGGGCACGTTTGACTTCGATGTTCAGATAACCTTCGAGATAGGAGCGCTCGAAGTCGCGCCGGGCGAACAGCTTTGCGTTCATGATGTTCGTGACGGAATCGACGATCTTGCCGCTGACGAGGCTGCGCGCAGCCGCATACTCGCGTGCGTACCGCCGGCAACGCACCGCGAGTACGTAGGAAATGCCGACGTAGGCCGTGATCCATGCACCGAGCGCAAACGCGAGCTCCAGATTCACGCCGAACAGCAACACGAGCGATACCGTGAACGCGATCATGAGCGGCCAGAAATCGAACAGCACCGTCCACAGGGTATGGGCAACGCTCATCGAGACTTCGGCGATCCGGTTCGCGAGCGACCCGGCGAAATTACTGAGGAAGTAGCGTTGCGAATGATGTTGCAGGTAGGCGAACAATTCGCGACGAATCCGGCGGCGCAGGGAGGGGCCGAGCATGACGAGGATCGCGCCACTGCCGCGCGAAAACAGCACGATCCCCAGATTGAGCAAACCGAACAGCCACAGCGGACCATCGACACTGTCCCAGGGCGGGGTGCCCGCGGCGTTAGCCTGCTCGACGGCATCCATGATCTGCTTGATTGCGAACGGCAGCATCATCGAACACGCTGCCTGCCCGGCCTCGAGCACGACCATCACGATGACACTGAGGCGGTATACCGCGACATAGCGCAGACAGAATTCGAGTGGGCCGTCCGGCAATACCGGCGCTTTCGGCACCGCCGCGGAATTTCCCGTTACGCTCGATTCGGCAACACTCATCGTTGAATCCTGAAATCCTTGTGCGCGCCGCTCAGCACCGCACGAAGCGTGCCGGCGGTGTCCGGCTCAAAATCACCTCGCCGCCGGGGCCGGGCTCATAGAACTCGCCATCGAGATTGAACGGGCAGTCCATGTTCAGCGTTATCCGGTCCGCGGTCACGCTCGCGTACGTTGCCGGCGGCAGACGTTTGCGGTCACCCCCGTAGAGCAGGCGGTAGGCGTGGCGTACGAGCCCGCGCGGCGGTGAGCCGATCGTCGTAAATCTTATCGCGCCCGGCCCTTCTCCCCAGAACGGATCGCCACCGAGCAGGATCCGGTCGAGGGTCGTCGCGATCGCGATCGTATACTGCCGCGGGGCGGTGGGGACGCCGTCGAGGTTGACCGCGATCGACTGTCCGGACAGCACTCCGTGGCGGCCCAGGGCCGCGGTGCCAAGTACGACGGCCAGCGTCATCGCCGCCGCTATCGCGTCCGGCAGCCACGTCTGCGGGAACAGGCGGCGGCGCAGGATGATGCCATCGCATACCGCCGCGGTACCGAAAAACATACCGGACAGGGCGGGTTTTTCGCGATCATAGTCGACCCTGATCAAATTGCGCTCGACGACTTCACAGGATCCCGGCGCGTGCGCAAATGCGTGCAGACAACGCTCCAGTGCGTCGAGGGGCCGGCCGCGTAATCCGACATCACCGGCGATCGTATTCGACGTGCCACCGGCAAGGATCGCGAGTTGCGGACGCTCGGCAAAGACCTCGTGCTCGAAAATCTGCGTCAGGGTCGCGGCTATCGTGCCGTCGCCGCCGCTGATGATCAGCACCTTGATCCGCGCCTCGGCGAATCGCTGCAACACCCTGCCGAGCTCGTCGAAGCGGTCGAGCCGGGCGTAAACAACATCGTTGTATCTGCCCAGCAGCGCTTCGATGGCCGGCAGCAGTTTGCGGTTGCGGCGGCTCAGCGGATTCGCGAGTACGCCGATCTTCACCGCAACCCCCGAACCAGGCCGTGCCCGGCAAGCAAGCGCAAGCCGGTCAGCACGTCAGTCTTCCGTCGCTACCGCCGGGCGCACGATGCGGCTGTAAGAGGACATATTCGGATTGAAAACGTAATTCAGCAGTACCGCGGTCCATGATCGATAGGACGCGAGACTCGCATAGTATTCCGGCGCAATCCGGGTCAGCCGCGGCAAATTGTTCCACGGCACGGTGGCGAAATCGTGGTGCTCATTGTGGTAGCCCATGTTGAAGCAGGTTTTGTTCAGCGGGCCGTAGTAAGAATAAGTCTCCTGTCCCTCGCGCGTGAGGTAGTGCTCCTGGATCCAGCGCCCGCCGAGCGGGTGCAGGCCGAGCGCAAACAGGGTAGACAGGGCCAGATAGACAAGCGCGGCCGGTCCGAAGACGACGAGGATTACGATGTCGATCGCGATCACCGCGACGAGATTCGCCACGATCCAGCGATCCCAGAATTCCGTTTCCTTGATTTGCATCGGCCGCAGCGCCTGCGAGATCGAGAAAAAGAACAGCCACAGCGCCTTGCGCCACGCGGAATTTCCGATCAGGCGAGCCTCTTCATGCCGCACGATATCCGGATCACGCAGGTACTGGCCGAGAAACTTGTGGTGCATCAAATGGTATTTGCGAAACCCCATCGCGCTCGGTATGACAAGCGCGAAATCGCAGAAAATTCCCAGCACGTTGTTGAGTGCCGGCCGTTTGAACACGAGGTTGTGCGTGCATTCGTGGATCAGTACGTACAGCGAGTGATTCGCGAACGCGCCGACGAGGTAGGCGAGCGCGAGGATCCAGTACCAGGCGAGCGACTCGACATTCGCCGCGATCAGCCACTGCGCGCCGACCACGAGCGCGGCGCAGCCGGCGGTCCACGGATTTTTCACCATGAGTTCGCGGATTTCCGGATGCGCCTTCAATATCTCGCGGCCACGGTAAAAGTGCACCGGGCGACCATCGAGGTGGGTGAAATCCTGCTTCATGGCAGGCGGTGCAGGTTCGTGCTCGGCGAGATCATCGTCAGGATCGGAAGCTCCGGCTTGTTCAGCGCTGGTAATTACAATACGAACGGCCGCGGTCGATGGATGACGGCTTCGGCGGCAGGACGGGGCAGGCGCCGGTATTGTCGATTAATCGCCGGGGGCGGTCAAACCGGCTGTCCGCTCGCCGGCGCTGTTCCGGCCGCTACGACGGATCGGCCCCGCGTTCGAGGATCGAGCGCACGAGCGCGAGATCGGCGGGTTTGTCCACGTCGACCGCCGCGTCGGCGAATGGCAGCGAAACCGCCGCGGCGCGCACGCCGAGTTTCGCCGATATGACGTCCAGCGCGCGCGAGAGCCGAAGCCGCCCCGCGACATACATCAAGAGCGGCCACACCCCGAGCAGGCGTACGATACGCCACGGTTTTTTCCGCTGCGCCTCGATTTTCATCCAGAACCGTGTGACCGTCGCCGCCCGGGGCGAGTTCAAACTGAACAGATTGCAACCGCAATACGGGCCATCGGCGAACCTGAGCAAGGTTCGGGTCGCGTCCGGATAGCGCCCGAGGACGATCGCGGCCGGGGCCACCGCGACGGCGACGTCGCCGCCGGAACCCGCGCGCGCGCAGAAATAATCCAGCATCGCGTCATTGAGCAGCGGGTGATCAGCGGTCACCACGAGCAGCGGCATGTCGTTCGCGAACTGCTCGCACGCGCGCGTCGCACTCGCGGCCGGAGAACCCGCCGCGTCGAGCCGCGTCAGTTCGCCGCGCTCGATGCGCTCACGCACGTACGCCGGCGCCTCGAACGATTCCTCGACACACAGGACGCAGTGCGCGACCCAGGGGCTCGCTTCGAGCGTGCGGAGTACGCGTTCAAGCATCGTATGACCTGCGATCTCGACGAGGCATTTGTGCGACACCCCGGCCGCGGCGGCCATCGGATCGAGCCCGCGACGGCTCCCGGCCATGATGATCGCGGTGTAGCGTCGCGCAGGCACGGCTTCGGTACCGGACACCATCAGCGTACCGTGCGCAGCGCGGCAAGGCCGATGAGCAGCAATATGCACGCGGGCCCGAGCGCGGTCAGCGCGGGGTTGAATGTGGTCAACAAACCGATCTGCGCGATCACCTGATCGGTCAGATAAAACACGACCCCGATTGCCCCTCCCGAGAGCACCCGCTTGCCGATGCCGCCACGCTCGTACGGTGCAAACGCGAACGGTAAGGCGATCAAGACCATCGCCAGCGTCGCAATCGGTATGTTCAACTTGCGCCAGAACGCGAGTTCATAGCGGTTCGCATTCTGCCCGCGCTCACGCAGGTCCCGCGCGTAGTAGTACAGATCCGTCGGCGCCAGGCTTTCCGCGTCGAGTTCGATCACGGCGCCCTGCTTTGGACTGAGAAACCCGTCCCAGGCGAGGGTTGGCAAACGCTCGAGTTCGAGTTTCATGCCGCGGGAACGTTTGCGCGTGACATCCTGCAGGATCCACACGCCGCTTGCGTCGCGCTTCGCTTCCCGTGCCTCGGTGAATACACGCAGCGACGCGTCGTCATCAAATTCATAAATCTCGATACCGGTTGGAATGCGACCATACGCCATGTCCCGGATACTGATAAAGCGGCGACCGTCGCGAAACCAGAAATTCGTGCCGCTTTCCTTGCGCAGGACGATGTCCCCGGCAATCGCAAGCGCGCGATCGCGCCACGCGCGTTCGCCGAGTTTCGGGATCACGAACTGCGCGACGAGCGCGACGATCACGAGTAACAGGCCGGTCGAGCTGACGACGGACCACACGATACGGCGTCCGGAAACGCCGGCGGCGCGCATGGCCGTCAGCTCATTACCGTTATCGAGCAGGCTCAATCCGACGAGACAGCCGAGCAAGGCGCAGATCGGTATGAGCCACAGGGCGCGTTCCGGAACGGTCAGGACGACGAAGACGACGGCGTCGACGACATCGTAGTTGCCGAGCGTCGTGTCATCGAGTTCTTCGACGAAATCGAGGAAACTGAATACGCTGACGAGAATAATGAAGACGATCAAAAAACCTTTCGCGAGTTGCGCGCGAATATAGCGATCGAAGATCGTCATGCGCGGAGCCCGGCCACGGCGTCGGGCCCACGGCGGGCCGCCCGCCGGAACTGCCAGCCGGGCCACCACAAGAACACGCAGATCAGCAGCAGTAGCAATACCTGTACCCACCAGATACCCGGAAACGGCGCCACGACCTGCGACTCGACCCAGGTTTTCGCCATCACCGCGAGGTTGTAGTAAACCGCGTATACGAGCAACGCGCCGATCGTCTTCGTATACCGGCTGCTGCGCGGCGCGGCACGGCTCAGGATGACGCCGAGAACGGCCAGTAGCACGGTCGATACGGGCGTCGACAGGCGCCATTGCAGCTCGGCGATGTCCAGTGGCGAATCGGAGCCCGCGAGTTCCGCGATCGGTGCGGCCTTGCGTTTGTAACCCACTTCGATCGGCTCACTCGTACCGAGGTAGAGCTCCATTTTCTTGAAGCGGCCGACGCCTTTGTCGACTCCACCGTTCGGTGCCAGGAAATAGACATGGACGTTCGACAAAGTCAGCATGCGGCGCCCGGATTCGGGATCGATGCGGTGCCGACCGGATTCGGCGGAAATGATATGGATAATGCCGCCGCGCTCACCGCGGATGAAGACGCGTTCGAGACGTCCGCCCGCCTTGTCGACGCGCTCGACGAAAAACGTGCGGGAGCGATTCTCGCTGTCGTAGAAATTGCCGCTTGCGAGCTTGTCGAGTTCGAGCTCGGCTTCGGCCTGCGCCTTGATCTGGTAGCTTTTCTGATACGCGAGCGGTCGCCCGACTATGGACAGACATGCCACGACGATTGCCAGCAGCACCGCGATTCCGATCACGACCCGCAGCACGCGTCCGTTGCCAATCCCGCTCGCGCGCACGGCGGTAATCTCGCCGCGCGTTTCGAGTCGTCCCAGGGCGAGGACGATCGACAGATACAACGCGATCGGCAGCAGCACTTCGAGCGCGATAATCATCTTGATGACGATGAACGAGGCGAGCGTTTCTACCTGCAGCAGCCCATCGACGGCATAGGAAAGGTAGCGCCCGGAGCTGTAACCGACAAAAATCACGATCAGCGCGGCCGCGATCGCGGCGAGCGGCTTGAGTACTTCCCGGGCAATGTATCCGTCTATAATCACGCCTGACCCACTGTGCCTCGCCTGTATTGCTGTCGTTTTGCCGGAATCGAGTGGTTGCGAGCTGCCAGCCCCGGGCAATGGTAGCGGTGGCGTGCCGTGAACGATGGCCGCGACGATCGGCGTGCCGATTTCATGTGGTTCATGCGCGGTTGTCTGGAACAACGCGTCTATCCTATCAAAATCCGGCTCGCCACCGGCGCCCGCGCAGCAACAAACGAACCCGGCGCTGCCGCAACGCAAAGAGGTCCATTGACCATTGAACAAGCCCGAACAAACGCCATCGCCGGCGCGGCCGCAGCTCGTTATCGTGGGCGATTGCACGGCCGAATTGTGGAGCATGACCGCGGCGGAGCGCCTGCAACGGGCATTCGGGCGCGCCGGGGTCGCGCTTGCGGAGGGTCTCGATGACTCCCACGAGACGACGTTGATCGCGGTGCGGGCGGACTATTTGCTCGGCCAGGATCTCGTCGCCGCGCTCGTTGCAAGACCGGGTACCTTGCTCGTAACCGCCGATGGGGGCGAAGCAGTGGCCCTGCATGGAAACACGAGCATCGCGCTTGCGGAACGTCTCCTCGGCGGCGAAACCCGGGACGGTACCGAGGCACTGCGGGTGGAACTCGAAACACTCGGTCCTGAAGCTCTCGGATCGAATTACGACAATGCGCTGAGGAAGCGCGCGCAACCCGTTTTAATGTCTTACCGGACGAATACGGTAGAGGAACTCGAACTCGCGACGTTTGGCGCGGCGTACAAGGGTGCGACGGACTTTGTTACGAAATGGCTGTGGCCGAAACCGGCGCGCTGGGCAACACGCTGGGCGGCGGCACGCGGGATTACCCCGAATACTGTCACGACGGTGAGCCTGGGACTCGTTCTGCTCGCGACCTGGATGTTCGCCGCCGGGTATTTCCTCGCGGCGATTCCGATCGCCTGGGCGATGACGTTTCTCGACACGGTGGATGGCAAACTCGCCCGCGTGACGCTGACGTATTCCGCGTGGGGCAATATCTACGACCATGGCATCGATCTGATCCATCCGCCGTTCTGGTGGTGGGCCTGGTACGTCGGTGCACTGCCACTGGCCAGCCCCGGGATCGAGCCGCTGCTCGCTCCGGCGCTGCTCGTCGTGCTCGGCGGATACGTCGTGGGACGCCTGTTCGAAGGCCTGTTCGTGCTGTTTTTCGGGATCGAGACGCATATCTGGCGGCCCGTGGACTATTTTTTTCGCACGATCACCGCGCGGCGGAATCCGAATCTCGCGATTCTCACCGTCGCCACAATCGCCGGCCGCCCCGATGCAGGGCTCGTCGCGATCGCAGTGTGGACCATCGTATCGCTGCTGTTTCATCTTGTTCGCCTCGTCCAGGCGGCGCTGTGGCGCGCGCGGGGTCGCGCGGTTACGTCATGGCTGCAGGCCTGAACCCGCGGCTCGCGGATGCAGCGCAGACTTGCACCACGGGCCGTTAACGGGGAACATCGCGGTCCCATCGCGGACCGGCTGAAACCGGCCGGCGCGAATCATCCGAGGACCTCATGAAAGCGATCATACTGAGCGCCGGTCAGGGCGGGCGTCTGCTGCCATTGACCGAAACGCTGCCGAAGTGCCTGTTGTCACTCGGCGAAAAGACCATCATCGAACATCAAATCGACAATCTGCGGGCATGCGGTATCACGGACGTCGCGGTCGTAACAGGGTTCGCCGCCGGAGCCGTGGAAAGCGCACTCGCCGGCCTGAATCCGAGCCCGCGTTCGATCTACAACCCGTTTTTCAATGTCGCCGACAACCTGGCGAGTTGCTGGATGGCGCGCGCGGAAATGACGGGCGAGTTCGTTCTGTTGAACGGCGACACGCTGTTCGAGGCCCGTATCTGCGAGACCCTGCTGAGCTCCGAGCCGGCCCCGATTACGCTCGCGATCGACCATAAGACGGCCTACGACTCCGATGATATGAAGGTGAGGCTCGACGGCAAGCGCTTACGCGAGGTTGGCAAGTCACTCGAACCGGACAACATCGATGGGGAATCGATCGGAATGATGCGCTTCAGCAGTGAGGGGGCACGGCGATTCGTCGACACCCTGGAACAGATCATGCGCACGCCGAACAGTCTGAGCTGGTGGTATCTGAAAGCGATCGGAATCCTCGCCGAGCAAGATCTCGTGTACACGCAATCGATCGCCGGGATGAAATGGGGTGAAGTTGATTTCGTCCAGGATCTCGACAACGCACGCCGCCTGTTCGGAACCCCTAGCGCGGATCCTCGATAACGTAGCGACGGACCGGTTTCAGCGCCCGGTCGAGTTCAAAGACCCACGGCTGACCGGTACGAATGCCGAGACGCTCCACGTCCGCAGATTCGAGATCCCCAATCTGTTTGACCATCGCGCGCAGGATATTCTTGTGGCCGACGATGAGTACGCGCCGCCCCTGCTGGATCGCCGGGGCGATCCGTTCGTGCCACAGCGGCGCCATACGCGCCATTGCGTCGGCCATGGTTTCCGCGCGCGGCAGGAGATCACGCGGGACATCACGGTAGGCCGCCTGGTTCGCCGGGTAGCGCGGATCGCTCTCACTGACCGGCGGTGGCGCTACGTCGAAGCGCCGCTGGCAGGCCACCACACGCGAGAAGCCAAACCGCAACACGCCCCGGATCGGACCCAGGCCTTCGAGCGCGCCGTAATGGCGTTCGTTCAGCTGCCAGCAACGCTGGACTTCGACGTCTGCGCCCAGTGTCTCGAGCACGATGTCGAGACTGTCGGCGGCGCGACGCAGACTCGACGTGAACGCAAGATCGAACTGAAACCCTGCGTCCGCCAGCAGGCGACCGGCAACCCTGGCTTCGCGCTCGCCTTTCGCCGTCAGGCCGACGTCGGACCATCCGGTGAGCCGATGCTGTCGATTCCACTCACTCTGCCCGTGACGCAGCAGGACGAGCCTGGTCGTCGCGTTCGGGGGCTGCGTCTGCGCTGTCGTGCTCATTGATCGCTTGGCGGGTTGACGTGCGCGGCGATCATAGCAGTTTGCCGCCGACACCCGGCCGGGACTTAATTTCCGCAGCGCCCGCGTTTGCTTTGTATACTGCCTGCCAGCGGCAACGACTATCCGGGGGGCCCACTGTGACAACGATGACACCGTACCGTATTGAAATTCCCGAGCACGAACTCGACGACCTCCGTCGTCGCCTCGCGGCAACGCGCTGGCCGGAGCGCGAAACGCCGGACGACTGGAGCCAGGGTGTGCCGCTCGCTTACGTGAAAGACGTGTGCGCTTACTGGCTGAATGAGTATGACTGGCGTCGCCGCGAGGGATGGCTGAACGAGTTCCCCCAGTTCATGACGAATATCGACGGACTCGATTTTCACGTGCTGCACATTCGCTCGCCGCATGCGGACGCCCTGCCAATGGTCATGACGCATGGCTGGCCCGGCTCGGTGATCGAATTCTCGAAAGTTATCGGACCACTGACGGACCCGGGTGCGCACGGCGGCGATAACAAGGATGCGTTTCATCTCGTGTTGCCAACCCTGCCCGGTTTCGGCTTTTCCGGCAAACCGACGGCACCCGGCTGGAGCATCGAACACATCGGCCGTGCCTGGGGGCAACTGATGGCGAGGCTCGGCTACGAACGCTACGTGGCCCAGGGCGGCGACTGGGGTGCGGCCGTCACATCGGCTATCGGGTTGTCGGAAACGAAGCATTGCGCCGGCATTCACGTCAATATGCCGATATTGAGTCCGAGCGAGTCGGTGATGCAGGATTTGACGGATTTCGAGCAGGACGCGCTCGCGGGTCACCAGTACTACTGGGATTGGGATTCGGGATATTCGAAGGAACAGAGCACGCGCCCGCAAACCGTCGGCTACGGACTCGTGGATTCGCCGGTCGGACAGATGGCCTGGATCCTCGAGAAATTCTGGTCATGGACCGACAGCGACGGACATCCCGAAAACGTTCTGACCCGCGACGAACTGCTCGACAACATCATGATGTACTGGCTGCCGGCCGCGGCCGCGTCATCCGCGCGCCTGTACTGGGAGAGTTTCAGCCTTATCGGCCAGCCACAAAAACCGATTACGATGCCGGCTGGCGCGAGTATTTTTCCGCATGAAATTTTTCGCGCCTCGCGTCGCTGGGTCGAGGAGCGCTACACGAATCTCGTGCATTTCAATATCCTGGAAAAAGGCGGGCATTTCGCCGCGTTCGAGCAGCCGGAATCGTTCGTAGACGAGGTACGCACCTGCTTTCGCCACATGCGGTAAAGCGGGGTTTTTGCACGGTTCGCGGCAGACCCGCGCCGGTTTTCCCGATGGGGTCTAATTTCGCGCCGCGAGTTCGCGCTGCATGATGTCGGCGAAGCTTTCGAGGATACGCAACGTTAGGCCCCAGATAACATGATCCTCATAGCGGATCCCGGGGAAGCGTTGCGCGGTGCCGGCAAGCGGATATTCGAGATCGGTCGCCGCACTCGGTTCGAATAAATGATGTAGCGGCACCCAGAACACGCTCGCGACTTCGTGACGTTCGACAACACGCGCGCTGTTGCGCGTGTGCTCATCGACGTAGTAGACGAACGGCGACAGATGGTTCAGGTGCTGGCGCTCGATTGGCCGCACCGGCAATGGCGCGATCAGGTGAACAGGGTCGAGTTTCAGTCCGATCTCCTCATACGTCTCGCGTTCGGCGACCGCGTTCGCGTTCGGATCGCGCGCTTCGGCGCGCCCGCCCGGGAACGCAACCTGGCCGGACCACGGATCACCCGCGCGTTCCGCACGCCGGATGAAACAAACGTCGAGATCATCGCGCCCCTCGGCAAGTATCATGGCAACCGCGGCCTGCATCGGGCTCGCTTCGAACGGAACCGGTTCGTGATCGCGGTCCGCGAGCGATTGACGGATCTGGTCGAGGGTCAGCATACGATCCATCCGCCGGCCACCACGGTCCACGAGTGCATTACGCCGCCGATGAGGTTACGAACGCGCGCTCAGCATCTTCGAATGCTTCACAGATCTGATCGATTTGCGCGCTCGTATGCGCAGCACTGACGCTGCAACGGAGCAGGTAGCTGCCATTCGGCGTCGCGGGCGGGAACACAAGGTTTACGTAGACACCACGCTCGAGCAATCCACTCCATATCGCGAGCGCGTGGTGAATATCGGGCACCATCGCCGCGATCACGGGACTTGGCTCGGGCCCAAGCTCGAAACCGAGTGCGGCGAGCTTGTCGTACAGCCGATTCGCGTTCTTCCACAGGGTGTCGCGCAGTTCCGGACGGCGCTGCAGCACCGCGAGCGCAGTGCGGGTCGACGCGATGACGGACGGGCACATCGATGCAGTGAATACGTAAGGCCGCGACGACACCCTGATCAGTTCGAGTTCGGGGAGATCACTGACGCAAAACCCGCCCGTGGCCCCGAGGCTCTTGCTGAACGTACCGGTAATGAAATCGACACTGTCGTGCTCGTTTGCGACTTCCACGAGGCCGCGTTCTCCGAGCACCCCAAGCGAATGTGCTTCGTCGACGAGCAGATAGCCGCCATACTCACGTTTTGCCGCGGCGATCTCGGCCATTGGCGCGCGGTCGCCCAGCATGCTGTAAATCCCTTCGATCACGATCAGGGCATTCGCCGCACGATCGCCGAGGCGACGCAGTCTCTTCGCGAGGTCGTCGGCGTCATTGTGTCGAAAACGAATGACTTCGGCGCCGCCCATCTGACAGCCGTCGTAGATGCTTGCGTGGCAGTCACCGTCGATCACGATGACGTCGTCGCGATTTGTCAGCGCGGACAGGATGCCGAGATTCGCGAGATACCCGGTCGAAAACACGATGGCACCGCGCCGGCCGAAAAATTGCGCGATATCCTGTTCGAGTCCGATGTGACTCGCGAATGTCCCGTTCGCCATACGTGACCCGGTGGTACCGGTGCCTTCGGCGGTTACCGCGTCACGCGCCGCGGCAATACATTCCGGATCGAACGTCAGGCCGAGGTAGTTGTTTGTTCCCGCGAGTATCGTCGGCTTTCCGTTCACTATCGCTTCCGTCGGCGACAATAAACGTTCTACGACAACGCTGAATGGCTGAGCTCCGGTTTCGGCGAGGGCCGCGCGACGGTCGGCCAGGGCATCGAATTTACTGAATAAGCTCATCCGCTGGCCCCCAGTAATTTATCGATCTCAAACGTCAGATCCTCGACGCTGTATACATTCGGCAGCACGTTCAGGGGAATCGAGACGTCGAACTCGTCCTCGACCTCGAGCAACACTTCCATTAATTGCGCGGAATCGATTTCGAGATCGCTCGCGAGTTGCGTTTCCGGCCCCACGACGACATCGGCTTTTGTATTCCGCTGCAGTACGCCACAGAGCTTCGTCAGGTTTTCATCATGAGAGTTCATCGGTGTCCTCGGCCGGTGATTCGTTCGCGCCGCTGTTTTCGCCCAGCGTGAGCGACAGGCCCCGGGGAAATCCGGTCGCAGGTCGCCAGCCGGACAGCGCGCTGAAAGCCGCATTATCACATACCCAGCGCGGATGCCTCAGCTCACGTAACTTCCACGGGGTGAACATCGGCGCGTAATCGAACATGCGGGCCAGGCGCAGATTCGCAGCGGCGGCAAAATCGAGCACGCGTGCCGGCACCGGGATGCGCCGCACCCGCACAGTGCCGGTACTTTCAAACGCCTCGATCAGCTCATCGAGCGCGTAGCCGTCCGGGTGCCCGTCATCGAGTTCGAACACCGGTTCGTCGTTTTGCGCCGCCGGACACGTCAGACCTGAAATAATCGCGCGCACGAGGTCCGCAATGTAAATCAACGAAAACCGTGCCCCGGGGCTCGTCAACACGGGCGCGAAACCACTCCGCATCAGTCTGAACAGTGGCAACATCTCGCGATCGCCCGGTCCGTACACCGCGGGCGGCCGCACAATGAGACATTCGAGCTCGCCGGCCGCGGCGAGCAGTGCAGCTTCGCCGGCCCGTTTACTCGCAGCGTAAGGCGACAACGCCGGCTGGCTCGCCGCGAGCGAGGAAATCAGAATGAATCGGCCCGTACCACTGCGCTTGGCGGCCTGCACGAGGGCGTCAACAGGCGCCACGTTCGTTTGCATGAACGCCCCCCGGCTCGCGCCGCGCACGGCGCCGGCACAATGAATGACGGCGGCGGCTCGATCCAGGACACGGGTGAGGCTGTGTGCGTCGTTCAGTTCGCCGTGGATCGGCTCGACCCCCGCCGGTAATGGCTTGTGCGCCGAGCCCGGACGCACGAGCGCGCGTACGTGGTAGTTCGCCCGCAGCAGTTCACGACACAACGCACTGCCGATAAACCCTGTTGCGCCTGTCACCGCGACCAGGTTTCGTGGTCGCACGGGCATTACAGGCTATTGAGCCGGCGGCGGCGAAATGATGTTGGAAGCGATAGCCGTTGCCGCCTGTGCGAGCGCGGCACGGAAGAAATGTTGCTAACCGGCGGCCAGCATTTGTGAGGGTTTGCCCCAATTCGTGCGTTCAATGAAATCTTCACGGGTGCGGAATCGCGAAAGTTTACCCGACGACGTTCTGATCAGCGTGTGCAACGGAACGAGATCGACGATGCAGTCCACGCCCAATTCGGCGCGGATCGCCCGATCCATGCGGTCGACGAGGTTTTGGCGCTTCTCGACGTCTGCCTCCCGACACTGGATTACAACGACCGCCTGCTCTTCGCCATCCGGCTTGGGCACGGCGAACGCCGAGGCGTCGCCCGGGCGGACTTCCGGTTGCTGCTCGGCCAGATACTCGAGATCCTGCGGCCAGATATTGCGCCCGTTGATGATGATCAGGTCTTTCTTGCGGCCCGTGATCATGATGTCGCCGTTCGCGCGGTAGCCGATGTCGCCCGTGTCCAGCCAGCCATCTTCGGACAGCACGTCCGGGTGGTTGCTGCTGTCACCGAAATAACCCGACATGACGCTCGGACCACGGACGAAAACGCTCCCGCAGTGACGCTCGGGTAATTCATTACCGTCTTCGCCGCGAATCACGACTTCGTGTCCCGACAGCGGCTTGCCGCAATTGACGAACTGGTTGCCACGGGCAATCTTCGCTTCCGTGCCGTTATGTTCGATCGGCACCGCGCGCTGGGATTCGCTCAGGTGCTTGCCATCCACCCACTCGGAGCTCAGCCCTTCATGGAGTGGCGCAAAGCTCACGGCGAGCGAGGATTCCGCGAGTCCGTAGCAGGGCAAAAACGCGTTCTTGTTGAAGCCCGCGGGCGCCAGCGCTTCGGCGAACTTGAGCAGCGGTTCGGGGCGTATCGTTTCGGCGCCTATCCCAGCGACGCGCCATGCGCTCAAGTCGAGCATTTCCGTATCTTCGCGGCGCAGGCGTCGCGCGCACAATTCATAACCGAACGGCGGACCGAACGAGATCGTGGCCTTGCTCTCGGACATGCGCACGAGCCACTGCCGCGGGCGCATCGCGAATTCGCGCGTGCCGAGGTAGTCGACCGACATTTGCGACACGACCGGTGCGAGCACGAGGCCGACGAGCCCCATGTCGTGGTAGTAAGGCAACCAGGAAACGGCACGATCGTTCGGTTGCATCTGCAGGTGCTGGACGGTGCAGGACAGGTTACTCATCACCGCACTTTGGGTAATCATGACGCCGCGCGGGAACCGCGTGCTGCCCGAGGTGTATTGCAGATGCGCCAGCTCATCGGCTTCGAGCGGACGCAGTTCGACCGGATTGGCGGGAAAGTGCGAAAACGCTTCCGCCGAACCGATAAACTGGAGGTGCAGACCCTCCGAGGCCTCGGCCAGGAAAGCGCCGTATTCCGTTGGGCCGATGCAGACCCGGGCCTGGGAGTCCGACAGCAAGCGCCGCAGATGCCCCGTGTATTCATGCCCGCCGCCAAGCTGCAACGGTGGTGGCACGGGCACCGGGACGAGGCCGGCATACTGGCAACCAAAGAAGAAGCGTTGAAAATTCGGATTCGTTTCGGCGACGAGCGCGACACGGTCGCCACGCTTGAGGCCCAGGCCGTGCAGTCGGTACGCGATCTCGAGCGCCTGTTTGCGCAGTTCGCGATACGGTAACACGGCAAACAGCTCGCCTTTGCCGGTGTAGAAGTTACATCCGGTCTCGCCCTGAGCTGCGTAGTCCAAGGCTTCCGCCAGTGTGGAAAAGTCAGCGTGTCTGCGTGTTAGGTTGTGTTCAGTCGGCGTCGGTTTTACGCTCACTGCTTCAGTTCCCCCGATTCGACGTTCGCCGGTTTGAAGGCCTTCCGCGCCGCTTCTCGTGCCAGCGTGGCGCACCGTCGAACTCGTATAAGTTAAGTTCAGCTAAAAGTTTGTTTGAATCGTCAGTTAAGCGATCCACCAGATTATCGTTGTATTCCTGTCTTCCCGAAGGCTGCGGACGTCGCCGGCTTACGCATGACAGAAGACCTGAACCATACCGACTAAGTTCATTCGGGGTCCCGCTGTCTCAGGGTGATAGTATCGAAAACGCAACATTACCCGACCATTTCGTAACGTTGGGGTAATATTACGTCAATCCTTCGTTCGATTTGAAGCTGTACGTTTAACGCTATCACCCAACCGCCGGATTTTAGGGGAGAAAGTCGCGACACACAAGCTCCAGGCTGTGGTTTTTTTTGTTCGACATCGCTACCCTGTTCGGCCATTTCACGACAGGAGCCATGAGTGCTGCGTATCGAGCGAGTTGAAGGGTACCACGATCTCGGTCGGTTTATTCATGTTCCCTGGTCCGTCTACGCCGACGACCCGCACTGGGTGCCGCCACTGAAACTCGAGCGTCGCCTGCACTTTTCCCGTCACAACCCGTATTTCGAGCATGCGGTCTGGGCTGCCTGGATCGCGTACCGGGGAACGCAGCCGGTCGGGCGCATCAGCGCCCAGGTGGATCGCCTCTCGCTCGAACGCCATGCGGACGCTACCGGCTCGTTCGGCTTGATAGAAGCAGACAACAATCGCGAGACGTTCGCGCGCCTGTTCGAAACCGCGGAACAATGGCTTCGCGAGCAGGGAATGGAGCGCGTACGCGGCCCCTTCAATCTTTCGATCAATGATGAATGCGGGCTGCTCGTCGATGGATTCGACACCGCCCCGTCGATCATGATGGGGCACGCAGCGAAGTATTACCGCGAACATGTGGAAGCCTGCGGTTATGAGAAAGCCGTCGACGTTTTCGCCTATCGCATGCACCCCGACTTTCCCATGACCGAGGCGATGAAGAAAATCATCGACCGATCGAATCGGGTTCGCAAAGGGGCGTTCGCAATTCGATCATTGCGACGCGACGACATCAATCGCGATATCGAGGTGCTGCGCGATATCTTCAATGAAGCGTGGGATGAGAACTGGGGCTTCGTTCCGTTCACCGAAGCCGAGTTTCGCGAACTCGGCACACTGTTGAAATCGATCGTCGACGTCGATTTCATTAAAATCGGTGAAATCGACGGCGAAGCGATCGCGTTCATTGTGTGTCTTCCGAATATCAACGAATTCATCGCGGATCTGAACGGGCGACTGCTGCCATTCGGTTGGGCAAAACTGCTCATGCGCCTGAAAACCTCGCACCCCCGGTCGGTTCGCGTACCGCTGATGGGAATTCGCAAAGAGTTTCAGCGCGGCCTGACCGGAAGCGGAATCTCGCTCGGACTGATCCATTCCATCAAGGACGCGGTCCTTCGCCACGACGCAACAGAGGTCGAGATGGGATGGATACTGGAACATAACAAATCCATGCGCAGCATCATCGAGGCTATTGGAGGCGTCGTGGCCAAGCGTTACCGCATGTACGAAAAAGTGCTGGCAAGCTAGTGCAATCACGCGTCACTAGCGCACCGGCGAACGGAACCGATGGCCCGGTGATCGATTTGATCGAACGGGAACTCACGACCCCGGTATCTGCTGCATCGCGGGAACTCGGTGAGCGCCTGCGCTCACGCTACGGCGATGCGGTACTCGGCGTGCTTTACTACGGATCGTGCTTCCGCACCGGAACGGAAGCAGACGGAATCCTCGACATCTTTTTAATCGTTGATGATTACGCCTCGATTTACGATCGCCGCCTTCTTGCGTTCGCAAACCGGTTATTGCCGCCGAACGTGTTTTATGCCGAGATGGAAATCGATGGCAAGACCTTGCGCACGAAGTACGCGGTAATTTCGCTGCAGCAATTCGAACACCGAACGTCCGCGCGCTGTTTCCATACGTTTTTCTGGGCCCGCTTCGCCCAGCCCTGCGCCCTGACGTACGCACGCGATGCAGGCATACGTCGCCGCGTCGCCACCGCGCTCGCCGGCGCCGCCGACACGTTCATCGGACGCTCGCTCGCACTGCAAGCGGAAACGTTTTCGTCCGCCACCCTGTGGACGAACGCATTACGCGCGAGTTATCGCACGGAGCTGCGGCCGGAGGCCCCCGGCGCCGCCGCGCGGCTCGTCGCGGCCAACGCAGCACGCTACACGCAGCTGACGACGCTGCTCGCTGATTCGGTGCCACAGTTAACGCGCGACGCGACGAACGCATCGGAACCGGTTTTCCGCTCGAACCTCAGCGTATGGCAACGGCGTCGCGGCCGGTTCGCGTGGCTGCTTAGACGTCCGCAAGGCAAGCTCATCAACCTGTTGCGGATCATGAAAGCGGCGTTCACTTTCGATGGTGGTGTCGACTATGTGCTGTGGAAGATCGAACGCCACTCGGGGGTAAAAGTGGAAGCAACGCCGATGTTACGTCGCCACCCCTTGCTGGCCTGCTGGCCGACCGTCTGGCGCCTGTACCGGGCCGGCGCGTTCCGGTAAGGCAGGCGCAATGAGCATCGCCGAAACCGATCCCCGTGCCGCGGATGCCTTGCCGCGCGTAAACGCACGCGAGGCTAAACGGATCGTGGACGACCTGTTCGAGCTGAAACCGGTCGTCTACTGGCTCGATTTTCTCGCCGGTACGGTACTCACCTATGCGGGATTGATCGTCTACGTTACGTCCGAAGCGTTTTCGGTCACCGCTTGTATTGCCTTCGTGCTTGCGGCTTTCGGCCTGTTTCGGATCGCGATTTTCATGCATGAGATCGTCCACATGCGACGCGGCCACATGCGCGGGTTCAAGATCGCCTGGAACGTATTCGTTGGTATCCCGCTGCTCACGCCGTCGCTGTTCTATACAACCCACGCGGACCACCACAGTAACCGCTACTACGGCACGCCGGCCGACGGCGAGTACCTGCCGTTTGGCCAGGCGCCGGTAGCGGAAATCGTGCGCTTCGTGGCAATGATCCCGATAGTGCCCGTGCTCGCGGTCCTGCGTGCGCTCGTGCTCGTGCCCCTGTCGTTCGCGATTCCGCGAGTGCGCCGCTGGTTACTCGAGTACGCCTCCGCGGCGGTAATCAGTCCGACCTACAGACGGCGGAACGTACCGTCAACGACGGATCCGCTGTGGCTCCTGTGCGACTTCGCGTGTTTCGCTTACGCGGTGACATGGCTCGTGCTCGCCGTGCGCGGCGACGTATCGCTGCTGACACTCGGCAAGCTCTATCTGGTTGTCGTGTTCGTGCTTGCGATGAACTGGTTGCGCACGCTCGCTGCGCATCGCTATCGCAATGACGGGACGGAATCGACCCACAATGCGCAGGTACTCGATTCGATCAACATCGAAGGGCCTGCATTACTGACCGAATGGCTGTACCCCGTCGGCCTGCGTTACCACGCGCTGCATCATCTTTTGCCGTCGTTGCCGTATCACTCGCTCGGTATTGCGCACCGCCGCCTGCTGGCCGAGTTGCCGGCCGATGCCGGCTACCGCGCCTGCTCGAGTCCCGGAACCCTCGTGGCCGTCCGCCAGCTCTGGTCCGACGCGAAGGCGAGCGGTCCACGAGGTATCGAAATCCTGCGCAACTGGCGTTCCGCCTGACCGCTGCCGCGCAGGAAGTATTCAGGCGCCGCGTTTAGCCGCCTTCTTCGCCACTTTCCCGCGCGAGCGTGAAGGTACCCCGGTTTTACCGCGCGTCGACTTCACCGCCGCGGGCGCTCCATCCGCCCCCAGCAAACCGGCAGCGTCGAGTTGTTCGAGCGCCTCGGTGGTGAACTCGGCCGCCGGCGCGTCGCCCGCGATGACGAACATGAGAATCGAGTATTCGTCGGCCGGGCCTTTCGTGACGTTCTCAAACCGCCGGACCACGCCGGGCGGAAACGAAATGACATCAAGCGGCTTCAGATCCACGTGTTCGACCTTTCCGTCCTCGTTCTCCCAGCTCGCACGCCACATTCCGGAAATACCAATGAACGTTTCGTTCGTGTCGTGGTTGTGCATCATCGGGCCTTTGCCCGGCAGCGCGCGGCAATATCCGAGGTTGAATCCCTCGGAGATCTTGATCGCCGCCATGCGCGCCGCGGCTTCGCCGACCGGAGACACGATGCCGTCCTGTTCACTGGCGGGCGGCTGAAAACCGATCACGTTATACAGCAGGCGTTCCGAGCCGGGCATGTGGCTGTCCGGGAGGCCACCATCGGAGCCCTTCAGTTTCGAGAATCGCGCGACACGCTTCATCATGTCCGTACGGGAAACGGGCTTGCGTGGGATCTGCTCGGTGTGCTTCATCGATAATCTCCTGTCTGGCTGGGCTGATGTGATTGTGGCCAGGCGGTTGCGTTGCGCCAGGCCCCATTCTACCGAAATGCCGCGCCACCGGGCCGCGGGTAAATGCGGCGGCGCACTAAAAATGAATCCCGAGGATCGCTTCGAGATCGGCAATCGCCTGGCTCTCGGATACAACCTTGATGGTTTGCATACCAAGCGCCCGGGCGGGCTTCAGGTTGATGCCGAGATCATCGAGATACACCGTTTTGTCCGGCGCGACACCGAGCCGCTCGCAGGCGAGTTCGTAAATCCGCGGATCGGGTTTGCGGATCCCGACCTCGCTCGACTCGATTACGTGTTCGAACAGCGCCATGACCTCGAGCACCGCCGCTGCCCGTTCCGGCGTATCGGCCATCGTCGGTCCCTGCCCCGCTTTCACGTTGTTCGTGATACAGGCAACGCGATAATCGGCCCGGCAACGCTTGAGCACATCGACCATGCGCGGCCTTACGTCGCCGGCGAGCAGCGCAATCACGGCCTTGCCGGGTATGGCATGACCACGCGCCGCGGATTCACGCGCGAAAGCGACGTCGAATTCATCGAGCGATATTTGATTCGATTCGAACCGGGCCCAGGCATTCGTCGTCGGGTTAACGGCGTTGACGCTGCGGATGAAATCCCGCGGCAGACCCTGTTGTTCTTCAAAAAGATTGAACGCATCGAACGGCGACGTCGTGAACACGCCGCCAAAATCCCAAACTATAGCTTCAACAGACATGACTGGATTCTCTGGATTGTTACGCCGCGACGCCGGCATAACATTGCCATCGGCGGGGGCGGCATTATTTCTCGGGGGTTGCCGCCGCGATCAATGCACAAGCGTGAGCTTCGCTGGCGCAGAAGTTTAACGACAGGCCAACGACTTTCGCGAACCCCGCAAACACGTTTTTTATTCCTGCGGACCTGAACCCGGGAACGACGAATACGATGACCTCGGGGCCGCGCCGACGCTTGTGCGTTACAACGTAACGACTGAGCCCGAGCATAGCATTCAGATCCGGGAGCGCGTCGAGGCCTCCGGCATCATAGACTACCGCAACTGACTGCCGGTAATCCGGATCCTTCCACAGTAAGCGCAACATTGCCTTTGCGGCGTCGGGATCCATCGCGCCGGACAACGTTACGAAATGGGTCTCCGAGTCGATCTCGTGCGAGTGCGAACTTCGATCAATGATCGCCGCGAAATCGCCCGGCGGGCCGCCAGCTAAAACGTTTCGTCGCCGGGCAGGGGATCACCGGGCAATAGTTGTCCTTTGAATTCCGGGATTTCATCGCCGGGGAAATACCGGTGGATTGTCGCTTCGTCGATCAGGGTTTCCTGCGATTCTATGCGCCAGCCATCGGGATTCCGTACGACGGTATACACTTCGAACTCGACACTGCCCTGATTGTTGAACCGATCTTTTGCGTGCAGAACATTCGGCACGAGGGCCCGCTTCGCGCACGAGGACGGATCGATATGTTGCGGCCATCGCACGTCGGATTTGCGTATCACAACCTGCCCGAGTTCGAACATGCGACGTTGCCCCGCCGACCACTCGTCGACGTCGAGGCCATCGGTCATTGCGGTGGTGAGAACCCGATACGCGTCGTCGAAGCGATAGGCCTTCATCGCTTCCGTGTACACGACCACGGGTGCCATGGCGTCACTGTACTTGCACGATTCCGCGTTCGCCGCGAAAGCGACGCCGAGCATGACAAGTATCGAGGCGGTATTCAGGAAAAACGATTTCATCGAAATACTCCTCCGGACGGTTTGGTTCAGAGTAATGCAGCAACCTGGCGGTGGATATCGATCAGTTCCGGCAGCGTCTCCGGTGCGCGTCTGCCGAACCCGCACTCCGTCGCGATGCCGAACCCCTCGGCGTGGCGCCTGGCCGTCTCCAGTAGCGCGAGGGACGTATCGACACCGCCGGTTACGTGTATGAGTCCGAGGTACAGTTTCGCATCACCGGGGTCGAACGCATCGAGCGGCTCGAAATAGGCGTCGTCGGCGCGATCGCGGGGAACCGGCATGTGGTAGTAGTCGATCGGACGCGCAATCGCATTCGCGGCTGCGCTCGCCATGTTCGTTACGACGGCGAGGCTCGGCGGTTCGATCAAATGACGGTGCCCGAGATCGCCGTAGCACAAGTGCAATCCCATCAGGGTGCGGGGAGGTACGAGACTCGCGGCAACACGGATCGCGTCGAGAAAGCGTGTCATCGGATCGCGCGATGGCTGCCAGGGAAACAGGCCCTCGTGGTGGTCATCAACTTCGATCGCAAGCACTTCCATGCAGATGTCCCACTGCACGACGAGATCGTTCGCCGGTATACAGTCCGTCAGATCCTGTACTTCGCGTAACAGGGCTTCCCTGTACGCCGCCCACATCGGCTCGAAATCGGCGGCATTCGTCAGGAACGGTCGGATGCCGCTTTCGATGAGCGGAATTGCAACCATGAAGCGCGCTTCCTTGCCGATGATCCCGGCGTCGCGCAAATCACAGAAATCCGGGTACGACGCTTTCGCGGCACGCGCGTAACCGAGATCCTCGAATACGACGTCCGTGACGCCTTCGCGCAGCTTGAATTGCCAGTGATCGGTGTAGCCGCGCGGCGCCCAGTCTTCGCCGGGCCGCCGCCATTCTTCCGGGTGATCAGGGTCGACGCGGGCCGGGCGGTTGATCGTCTCGAGCGCCGGGTTACCGTGGTACGTCGTCGCGGCGAGGTAATTGATCCAGATCCGGCGGTTACCCGTTTCCCCATCGGGCAGGCAATCGAGGTAATCGCCAAACCCGGTTGCGCAAGTCCGCATCGCCTCGACGGCATTCTCACCCGGTATGCTGCCAACCAATAAGATCTTATTCTTCATTCTCGACATAACACATCTTCGCCTTATCCAGGGAGTGTTGTCATGGTTCGTCACCGACGACCCGGGCCTGCAGTCAGCGCTAGCGTAGCCCCGAACGCAGCGGCAAAACAAGTTCGTGTAACGCACCTGCGCTGCAGCATCGAACCCGGTTCGAAGGCGCGGGAGCGATGATTTCGCGCGCGCGCCGAATCACGGCAATTGCATTGTTCTGCGTTGCGGGGCTGATCCTGTGCGGGTTCTTTTTCGTCGCTCCGTATACGGTTTCGACGTTCATGAACGGCGTGCGGGAGCGCGCGCCTTATCGCATCGACGAGGCGGCGCAAGCACTGCACGGCAAACTCGCGATTGTCGATTTGCACGCCGACACTTTGCTGTGGGGACGCGACCCGGGCCGGCGCGCACGCACCGGCCATGTCGATTTGCCGCGCCTGCTGAGCGCGGGGGTGAAACTGCAGGTGTTCAGTGCCGTGACGAAAACCCCGCGCGGTTTGAATTTCGAACACAACGCGCCGGACAGCGACAATATTACCGCGCTGGTCATCGCCCAGCGCTGGCCGCTCAGAACGTGGAACGATTTGACCGAACGCGCGCTCTACCAGGCGCAAAGACTGCACCGACTCGAGGCGGAATCCGCGGGCAAATTTGTCGTCATCACGAATCGTGAAAACCTGGCGTCACTGTTATCGAATCGCGGCGCACGTGTTGGTGGCGTGCTCGCGATTGAAGGTATGCATGCCCTCGCGGGCCAACCGGAAAACCTCGCGCGTTTGTACGACGCCGGCTACCGGATGATGGGACTGACGCACTTTTTCGATAACGCGCTCGGAGGTTCCGCCCACGGTGAGGCGAAGGGCGGGCTGACGCCGCTGGGTCGCGACCTCGTCGCCGAGATGGAACGTAACGGCATCATCATCGACCTCGCACATGCCGCACCCCGATTGATCGATGACGTACTGGCGATCGCGGTGCGTCCTGTCGTCGTGTCACATACAGGCGTGAAAGGCACGTGTAACCGCACGCGCAACCTGAGCGATGCCCACCTGCGCGCGATCGCCGCGAACGGCGGGCTCGTGGGGATCGCGTATTTTCCCGAAGCCGTGTGCGGCACGGATGCGGCCGCGATTGCCCGCGCAATTCGCTACACCGGCGATCTGATCGGGTTTGACCACGTTGCGCTCGGCAGCGATTTTGACGGCGCGGTCACGACCCCGTTCGATGTGACCGGCTTGCCGCAATTGTGGCCTGCGCTGTTGCAGCTTGGCCTGACGGAATCGGACATCGCAGCCGTTGCCGGCGGCAACGCGATACGACTGCTGGAAAATCTGCTGCCGGATTGATTCACGCCCTGTCGTCGCGGAACCGTGAAGCGCAGGTGGCATCAATAAACGATAGAATCGGGCAGGCTTTGTGCCGCGTTGACAACGCTGCACGCACTCCCGGAACCCACGGAGCAGCAAATGAACGACAAGAAAACCGGACCGGGTCGTATCCTCATCGTCGGTGGCGGTACCGCCGGCTGGATGAGCGCGATCCTGATGGCCCACGCCTGGGGCGATCGCGGCAGTGAAATTTCACTGCTCGAATCGAGCGATATCGGCATCATTGGGGTCGGCGAGGGCTCGACCCCGAAAATGCACAAGTTCTTCGATCGCATCGGGGTCCCGGAGTCCGAATGGATGCCGGCGTGCAACGCAACGTATAAATGCGGCATTCGATTTCCCGCGTGGTCCACGCGCAAGGGTTACCGGAGTTATTACCACCCGTTTTTTTCGATCAGCGACGATGCCACGATCCGCGCGTTCGCGGAGAATGTCGCGGTGCGGCGCGAAAACTACGACGTCCACGCCCACCCTGATGCGTTTTTCGTCTCGAATTACCTCGCGCAACAAAAGCGCGCGCCGACACCGGACCCCGCCTTCGAGTATCAGACGGACTACGCCTACCACTTTGACTCCGGCATGATCGGCCGGTTTCTCAAGGAGAAATGCCTCGCGCTCGGGGTGAAACACCTCGTTGATACAGTGACGGAAGTCAGCCGGCATGAAAACGGTGATGTCGCCGGCGTGCGCACGGAAAAATTTGGCTTGCTCGAGGCGGACTTGTTCGTCGACTGCACCGGCTTCGCGGCCGTACTCACGTCGAAAACGCTCGGCGTACCGTTCCTGTCGTATGCCGACAGCCTGTTCAATGATCGCGCGGTGGCGATGCCGACCCCGCTCGACGAGGGCGCGCTGCCGTCACAGACAATTTCCGGCGCGCTGAAATATGGCTGGGCCTGGAAGATCCCGCTGACAAACCGGTTTGGCAATGGTTACGTCTTTTCGTCACGGTTCGTCAGTGAAGACGACGCGGAACTCGAATTACGCGAACACCTTGGCCTTGTCGACGCGGACGTCGAAGCGCGCCACCTGAAAATGCGCATCGGGCGCGCGGCGAGTTCCTGGAACCGCAACACACTGGCCGTTGGTTTGTCGCAAGGATTCATAGAACCGCTCGAAGCGACGGCACTGATGATCGTGCAGGAAACGGTCGAGAATTTTATCGAACGCTTCGAAGCCGGCGGTTTTACCCCGCAGTATCGCGACGAATTCAATACGAAGATCAACCTGATATTCGACAGCATCAGGGATTACGTCTTCATGCATTTCAAGTTGAATTCGCGCAACGACACCGACTACTGGATCGAATGCCGTGAAAACGAACACGCCTCGGAGTCCGTAAGACAGATCCTTGATATCTGGTACGGCGGCGGCGACCTGCTAGGGGAGTTGCGACGCCAGGGTCCGCGTCTCGCCTACAGCCCGACGTCATGGTTTTGCATCCTCGCCGGCATGGGTCAGTTTCCACGCAAGCCGAAGAAGCTGAAGCGGAAAATCAACGCCCACGATCCCGCCGAGATCCGGCGCTACTGCGAAAAGATTATTCGCAATTTCCCCGATCACCGCGCCACTGTCGAAGCGATGCAGCATCCGGGCTGACCACGCTCGCGCGGCGGCTGTCACGGCCCGGGTTCAAACCACGCTCGCTGGCCGGCGCTGCGCGTCAACGGGTGCGGTTCCTCGTTGCCTGTGGATTAATCGCAGGCAAAAAAAAGCCGCGGCAAGTGCTGCCGCGGCTGATGCTGTAAGGGGTCGTTCGATTACGTGCCGAGACGGCGCATGGCCTGAACGGTCATGTACTCCTCAAGGAAATCGCGGCCCGGGTCGATTTCGGATTTCCAACCGCCGGTGATTTGTTCCGCCTGGTGGAAGCGCGTAACACGGCCGGACTGGATGTCGTTACTGATAACCCACGACCACGTCCATTCCGTGCGTCCGTCGGCAGCCGTACGTTTCTTGGAACCATCCGGCGTTTCCTGGTAGCCGAAACCAGGTTCGAACGATTTCCATACGTCGCCACGACGGTCATAAGAGATAGACTGCGGGAATATCGTGTTACGGGCATCGAGATAGATGCGACGTTTGCTCAACGGTGCGCGCGGGAATCCCGTTGGCTCACCTTCCATCACGATCACCTCCGGAATCAGCTGCTTGCCAACCTTCAGGTAGGTGTTGCCTTTCGGTCCGCCAACGAGCGGGTGATCCCAGTTTTCATTCGCCCCGAGCCACTGATGGTGCATCGATCCAAGCATCGGCTTGCGTTCGATGATCTTGTAGTTGCCCCACGTCAACATCGGGTCGCCCGCGGCCCACGCGTCGGACAGGAACAGGTTCATGCCGGCAACGAGTGGTTCGAAGCGCTGGTTCGTCGGGAAGCGGCGCACACGTTTAAATGCTGGCAGGTACCCGAACAAATCCGGGAATTCGCGCTGATCATATGCCCAGACGTTCAGGAACGCCGTGCCTTTCACGTCGTTCGGATTCGTGAACCAGACGGACTGGTAACGCGTCTTGTCTTCGTTGCCCGGCAAGTAGGGCCGGACCGGGCTGATGTTCGGGTTCGTCAGACCGCAGCACTGTTGTTCGGCCCAGACGAAGTCGTATTCGTAGCTGATGTCACCTTCCGGGTTCAGCGAAATCGTCGGAATGGCGTAAATCGTCTGATCGTGGCGGCCCCAGCTGAGTGTCAGATTCGCAATACATTCGTTGCCGTCGTTCGGGATCGGAAACGGATGACCGCCAATCCAGTTCGCACCGGTGTCTTTCACCACGACATTGCCGTTCGAGTCGAATGCGGCCATACCCTGATTCGACAGCGTTGCGTCGAGGTAGTAGGGAGGATACATCCGCGTGATGTCTGTCTCCGTCTCCTGGATGAAAAATTCGCGGCCGTCCTGTTTGACTTCCTGATAGAGAATGGGATCGACGAGATCCTGGACGAGGTCGATGTTGTCGGCGTTGATCGTGTCGCCAACTTTTACCTTGCCCTTCGTGTAGGCCTCGATGTTGTAGAGTTCTTCAGGGTAGGCCTTGCTGATGTCGCCGGATTTGCAAATCTCTGGCCAGAGCGACGTGAGCACGCCGGCTCCGCCGAGCCCCAGCGCTGTTTTTTCCATGAAAAAACGGCGGCTGTAGTCAAAGTCGTATTTCTTGATATGCATATGGTGCGCCCCTCGCATCTGGGTCTTCGGCATCTCGGCCGTTATGAAATTAGGAGATCGGTTCGGATAGTATGTTCCTGCCATTCGATGATCAAGTTCAATCGAATTTCATGCTGCAGTGCGATAATTTTTTCGTGACTGCAAGCGACCTTGTTTGACTGTTCATCTGCCGTGCTGTTCGCATGAAAACGATTGCGTAAAACGCTATATCAATCGTCTGCGTCCGCAACGTCGCGCAGGAACTGCAGCAATGCTGCATTGCGTGCAGGCCAGCGTCGATGACTGCCCTCGCCTTCACAATAGCGCACGGGTGCATGCTCGGGACAGCGATCGAATTCGACGCAGTCATCGTGCGTTGCATGCGTCGTCGTCGCGCAACGATTACACCCGGCCCACCATTGCGCCGCACTGCGACCAAAGCCGGGAAACAGTTTGTCGTCGGCACTGTGCAGGATGATCACCGGCAGTGGTTGCGGACAATCGTAAGCAGCGAGATCGTCGGCGTTTATTCCTGCGGCACTCGGCGCAATCCCCGACGGCGTAAAGCCATCGTCAGCACGAAATGCCATCGCCGCCGCCGCGGTGCCGCCATCCGAATGTCCCGTGATATACATGCGCCCGGGATCGACACACCATCGCGCGGCGATGGCCGCGGGTATCGTTGCGAGATCATCGAGTACCGGGAGCGACAAGCGTCGGTGATCCGCATAGGCGACGATGAATCCCGCTGCGGTAGCGGCGGGGGTGAGTCCGGTGTGGCGTTCACTCGCGGCGCTGCTGTGCCCGGCACCGGGGTAAACGAGTAACAGGGGATGTGCGACAGCGGCATCGTAGTTCGCCGGCGTACGCACACGATAGCGGATCCCGCCCGGAGTGTGTTCTTCGTCGTGGCGTCCCGCGGCGCCGGGCAGCGCGACGCAAACCCGCGGTTCGTCGTCGCGATAGTGCGTCGCCGCGGGTGCGATCGATTCTTCGGAACAGGCAAGCGTGGCGACGACGAGCGCCGCCGTGAACAATGGCCCACATACGCGTGCCCCGCGCCGTTCCCGGTATCGCTTCATCGTGTTACGCATACCCGCTCCACCGCATCGCCGGTATTTCCCGCGCTGGCCGTTCGGCGCGCGAGCACCACACGCACCGCCAAGTTCGGCCATAATGCCGCTTCGAATCACGAACCGCGAGCATCACCCGGCTTTGAGCGACACCGCAAGACCTCCAGGCGACGCGCCCGTTATGCACGAGCGGCGGTGTAAGCCCGTCACGGACCTGTCCGTGCCGGTGTCGAGACCGGCCGTTGGCACATTACCCGAGCACGGTGACAGCGCTCGTGTCCGCACCGTCGCCCGCGGCGGACTGATGACGGCAGCGGGCTGGTGAAGCGGAGAACCGATATGGCCACACGACGAGACTTTCTGACCACGAGCGGGCAGCTGAGCGGCGTACTGTGGCTCAGCTCGAGCGCGATTGCCGCGCTGGCGCCGGGCCCGGCCTGGGCGCTGGAACTCACGCACTTCGATACCGCGTCCGGCCGTGCGCTGTTGCAGTTGATTCGCGTGATCTTTCCTCACCGCGATCTCGACGACGCCGTCTATGCGCTGGCGGTGAAAGATCTCGATCGCGCCGCGGTCGCCGACGGCGCACTTGCAAGCTTACTGGCCGGCGGGCTCGCCACGCTCGACAACGCGGCACAGGGCGACTGGCTCGGCGTTGCACCCGAAGGCCGGCTCGACGTCGTCGAATCGATAGCCGGGTCCGGGTTTTTCGTAACGGTTCGTGCCCGCGCCGTTGTCTCGCTCTACAACAACGAACTTGCTTTCGCGCATTTCGGTTATGCCGGCAGTGCGTTCGAGCACGGTGGTTATCTCGAACGCGGGTTCAACGATCTGAACTGGCTGCCACCGCCACCGCCCCACGTGAGCCCACGCTGACGGAGCGCCGACCCATGCCTTACGAACATTCCGACGATTCCGTTGTCGTGATTATCGGATCCGGTGCCGGCGGCGGCACGCTCGCAAACGCCCTGTGTCAAAAAGGCATCGACGTCGTCCTGCTCGAAGCCGGCAAACAGGAATCGATCGGATCGTTCGTCAACGACGAGTGGTCGTCGTTCGAACAACTCGCCTGGCGCGACAAACGCACGACGTCCGGTTCATGGCGGATCGCGCGCGACTTCCCGAACCTGCCGGCATGGACGTGCAAAACCGTCGGCGGCACGACAACGCACTGGGCCGGCGCGTCGTTGCGCTTGCGCGCGCACGAATTCATGGCGCGAACCGTCTACGGGGATATCGACGGCGCCGAGATGCTCGACTGGCCGTTGAATCTGGCCGAACTCGAACCGTTTTATCGCCGCGCCGAGGATCGAATGGGGGTGACCCGCACGAACGACATTCCCGGCCTCCCCGGCAACAACAACTTCCGGGTGTTTTATAACGGCGCGAAGCGGATCGGCTACCGCGATTGCCATACGGGACGCATGGCGATCAACAGCGAACCACGCGATGGCCGCGCGAGTTGTCGGCAACTCGGATTTTGCTTTCAGGGCTGCAAGATGGGCGCGAAGTGGTCGACGCTGTATACCGAGATCCCGGCCGCCGCGGCAACCGGAAAGCTGGAACTGCGGCGCGAATGCCATGCCGCGCGCATCGAGCACGACCCGCAGGGACGCGCGACCGGCGTCGTCTATTTCGACAGCGACGGCAACGAGCAGCGGCAGCGTGCACGCATCGTCTGCGTCGCGGGCAACGCGATCGAAACACCGCGCCTGCTGCTGCTGTCCGAATCGAGCCGCTTTCCCGACGGACTCGCGAATTCATCCGGCGAAGTCGGCCGCAATTACCAGCGCCACACGACCGGCAGCGTGTTCGCGGCGTTCGACGATCCGATCCATATGTACCGCGGCACGACGATGGCCGGCATCATTACCGAAGAATCCGGCCACCAGCCGGAGCGCGGCTTCGCCGGCGGTTACGAACTCGAAACCGTTGCGCTCGGGCTGCCCTTGCTCGCGTCGTTCGTCGACCCCGGCGGGTGGGGCGAGAGTTTCACCTCGATCATCGATGACTACGCGAACATGGCCGGTTTATGGATCGTCGGTGAAGACCTGCCGCAGTCGACAAACCGGGTCACGCTGAACCGCGACACGACGGATGCACTCGGCTTGCCGGTGGCGAATGTCCACTACGATGACCACGCGAACGACATCGCGATGCGCAAACACGCGTATGCACAGGGTCGGGCGCTTTACGAGTCAATCGGCGCGAAACGCGTGATCGAGACACCGCCGTATCCGTCGACCCACAATCTCGGTACGTGCCGCATGAGCGAGGACCCGCTGCGTGGCGTCGTCAACAAGTGGGGACAGGCCCACGATATTCCGAACCTGTTCATTTCCGACGGCAGCCAGTTCACGACGAGCGCCGCGGTCAACCCGACCCTGACGATCGTTGCACTTGCCCTGCGCCAGGCAGACCTGCTGGCCCTGAAAATGGCACAGCGCGAACTCTGAGGTCCGGTGCGGCGCCGGGTGTCGACACAGGCGCCCCGCAAGTACCGCACGGGCGGGGCCGCCGGATTCGCGACGCGCGTTTTCCTTGCGCGCACGCCGCGCCGCCAACTCCCGCCCGACGCCGGCCGCGGGGCAAGCGATAACGCTCGCTGCTGCTGTTATGATTGCGCCGATGCACAAACTCGAATTCTTTTTCGACTGCTCGAGCCCGTGGACGTATCTCGGCTTCGAACGCGCGCTCGCGCTGTTCGCGGACAGCGATGTCGAGATCATCTGGCGCCCGATCATCGTTGGCGGCGTATTCAATGCGATCAATCCGGGGGTTTATGCGACCCGAGCAAACCCGGTGCCGGAAAAACTCGCGTATCAGCAAAAGGACCTGCAGGACTGGGCCCGCGTGGCGGGACTCACGATCGGGCAGCCGCCGGTATTTCCGGTGAACAGCGTCAAGGCCATGCGCGGCGCGTTCTTCGCGCTCGAGCACGACCGGCTCGTGCCCTATGCAAGGGCCGTGTTCCGGCGCTACTGGGGCGAACTCGCGGATATTTCCCGGGACGAGGAACTGCGCGGTATCGTCACCGGCACGGGGCTCGACTGGGATGCATTCGCCAGCGCGATCGCGTCGCAGGAATACAAGGACCGTCTGCGCGAAACGACGGACGAATTGATGCGCCGTGGCGGTTTCGGTTCACCGACGATGTTTCTCGACGGCGACGACATGTATTTCGGTAACGATCGCCTCGATTTGCTCAAGACGAATCTTGACTCCCGTCGCCGGCAGCGTACGTCACACCGATAACGACATAGCACCGTTCGCGCTCGCCGGCGCTGACGAGCACCTCGTCATCGATGGTGCGCTTCATCAGCGCTTTCGCCATCGGTGAATCAATGCTGATCCAGCCTTTAGCCCCGTCGATCTCGTCGGGGCCGACGATACGGTAACACGCACTGTTGCCCTGCTCGTCTTCGAGTTCGACGCTCGCGCCGAAAAATATCTGTGTGGTGTCGGTCGGTACGTCCGCGACAATCTTCAGCTTCGGCATGCGCCGTTGCAGGTCGCGGATCCGGCGATCGATGCCGGCGAGCTCCTTCTTGCGGTAGATATACTCGGCGTTCTCCGAGCGATCGCCTTCGGCGGCCGCCGCCGCAAGATGCTTCACGACGTCGCGCCGGCGTTTCCACGTGAGTTCGAGTTCCGCTTCGAGCGCGGCGTAGCCGGCCGCCGTGATGTACGGAGATCCCTGTTCGATCGGTGGCCGCCAGCGTCCCATCACAAATTCGCGCGGGCTATTTCCACAACGACCGACAGCGGCGCCGTAGGTAAATCGCGCAATCCGCGGTCGCGCTGGCTGCGCAAGCTTCCCTCATTGCCGCTGCTCCTTCATCGTTCTGTAGTCACCCGCCGCTGACGACAGCGATCGGTTTCGGCCATAGAATATACGCTTTCGACTTTAGCGACGGGAGCACGCCAGCCGCCATGACGATCGAACCGTACACCGTAGCCGTCGTGCAGGCCGCGCCGGTATTCATGCAGCTCGACGCGACCGTCGACAAGGGCATTGCGATGATCGAGGAAGCCGCGGCACGCGGTGCGCGTTTGATCGCGTTCCCGGAATGCTGGGTACCCGGTTACCCGTGGTGGGCATGGCTGTCGGCACCGGCACATAATCTGAAATATTTCGGTGCCTATCACGCAAACAGTCTCAGCGTGGACAGTCCCGCGTGCGAACGCCTCGCCGAAGCCGCGCGCGCGAACGGGATCTTTGTTTCGATGGGTGCGAGTGAACGCGACCACGGCTCGCTGTACATGGCACAGTTCCTGTTCAGCGACAGCGGCGAACTCATCCAGGCGCGGCGCAAACTCAAACCGACGTTCGTCGAACGCACCGTGTTCGGCGAAGGCGACGGCAGTGATCTCGCGGTGTCGGGGACAGCGATCGGCCGGATCGGGCAATTGAACTGCTGGGAACACCTGCAACCGCTGACGAAGTACGCGATGTTCAGCCTGCATGAACAGATCCATATCGGGGCCTGGCCGTCGTTCAGCTGCTACCGTCAGGCCTACAGCCTCGGCGCGGAATTGAATACCTCGGTGTCACGGGTTTACGCGGCGGAAGGCCAGTGCTTCGTGCTCGCGTCGTGCGCACTGATCTCCGACGACATGGTGGCGATGCTCGCCGAAACGCCCGAGCATCACGAACTGATCGAATCCGGCGGCGGCCACTCACGGATTTTCGGGCCCGACGGCAATGCCTTGTGCGAACCGCTGGCGGAGAACGAGGAAGGCATCCTGTACGCGGACATCGACCTCGGGGCAATTTCGATCGCGAAATGTTTCGCCGATCCGGTCGGTCACTATGCACGACCGGACGTGACCCGGCTGCTGCTGAACCGGTCCGCGACACCGCCGGTACAGTTCACGGATGCCCCGCCCGGACCGGTCGACGACGGCGCCGCGGGTCCGATCGTGATCGCGGAAGACGAGTAGGCATTCATGATCGAACTGTACTCATGGCAGACGTCGAACGGTCGCAAAGTGTCGATCGCGCTCGAGGAACTAGCGCTCGAGTACACCGTACACCCGGTCAATATTGGCGCGGACGAACAATTTTCGCCGCAGTTCACGGCGTTGAACCCGAACCAGAAAATTCCGGCGATCATCGACACGGACGGTCCCGCCGGCGAACCGATTACGATCTTCGAATCCGGCGCTATTCTGCTCTATCTCGCGCGCAAGACCGGGCGCCTGCTGCCGCGTGATCCGCACGGCGAATACGAAACACTGCAGTGGCTCATGTGGCAGATGAGCGGGGTCGGACCGATCTTCGGCCAGGTGCATCACTTCAGGCGGGCGGCAAAAGAAACCGTGCCTTACGCGCTCGAGCGGTATTCGAAGGAATGCGCGCGGCTGTACAGCGTGCTCGACGCACGCCTCGACGGGCGCGACTACGTTGCCGCGCAGACGTATACGATAGCCGACATCGCGATTTTTCCGTGGGTTGCACGCTACGACTGGCAGGAGATCGACCTCGCCGCGTATCCGCACGTACAACGTTGGTTCCATGCCCTCAACGAACGTCCCGCCGTCCAGGCCGGGCTCCTGATCCCGCCCCGCGATTAAACCGATGAGTAAATACTGGAGCGCGTTTGTACGCGAACTGACGCCGTACGTACCGGGCGAGCAGCCCCCGGCCGGGACGGTGATCAAACTGAACACGAACGAAAATCCCTACGGCCCCTCGCCGGCCGTACTCGAGGCCATACGCGGCGCCACCTCGGATGATCTGCGCCTGTACCCGGATCCGGAATCGAACGCGCTGCGCACCGCGCTTGCGGAGTTTCACGGTATCGAGGCTGCTCAGGTATTCGTCGGCAACGGTTCCGATGAAGTTCTCGCGCACGTGTTCCACGCGCTGCTGAATCATACGGCGCCGGTTCTGTTCCCCGACATCACCTACAGCTTCTACCCCGTCTATTGCGCGCTGTACGGCATCGACTTCGAGACCATCGCGCTCAGCGAGCGGTTCGAACTCGTGCCCGGGGACTACGTGAGACCGAACGGCGGAATTATTTTCCCGAATCCGAATGCACCGACCGGCCGCGCCTTGCCGCTCGCCGCCATCGAAGCACTCGTGCAGGCAACCCCCGATTCCGTGGTCGTGATCGATGAGGCGTATATCGCGTTTGGCGGCGAATCCGCCGTGCCCCTGATCGACCGCTACGACAACCTGCTCGTGGTCCAGACCCTGTCGAAATCGCACGGCCTCGCCGGTTTACGGGTCGGCGCCGCGTTCGGCGACGCGCGCCTGATCGATGGCCTGTTACGCGTGAAGAACAGCTTCAATTCCTACCCGCTCGACCGCCTCGCGATCGCCGGCGCGGTGGCCGCGGTCAGGGATCGGGATCATTATGAACAGACGCGGGCAAGAGTGATTGCATCGCGCGAACGCCTCGCCGCGGCGCTCGCGGAACGCGGTTTCGACGTGCTGCCGTCCGCGGCGAACTTCCTGTTCGTGCACCACCGTTCGCATGACGCCGCGGGGCTCGGTGCCGCGCTGCGGGCGCGCGCAATCATCGTGCGGCATTTCAGTCACCCGCGAACGTCGGATTACCTCCGGATCACGATCGGCACGGAGGCCGAACTCGACAGCCTGATTGACGCGCTCGACCGAATCCTGGCCTGAGCAAGCCGTTCGCGAGCGACCCGGCCCGGCGGCCGGCGACCGCTGCTAGTGAAAAATGCGCTGCTCCACCTGCTTTACCGCCGTGTTCCACTGCGCCCGTTCGAGCGCCAGAACGTCCGCGTGCAGGGCCTCGATCTTCGCGCAATCGACATCGCCTCGCTGCACGAGGCCGTACAGTTCGGCAATCAAGCGCCCGCGTTCCGCCTCGGCCGCATCGACCCGCGGACCCTCGGCGATCGTGGCGGTGTAATCGCCGAGTTGCGCTGCCGACCACGACTCCTGTGCCGCGAGTCGATCGAGCGACTGCCGTAGACGTTCTTCACCGGCCACGTCGATCGCCTCGAGTTCGGCGAACAGGTTGCGCAGTACGTCTTCCGCGCACGCCTGCGCCTCGGCGGCACCGGACCAGACGACTACGATGCACATGCACAAGGCGGCTATTCCGTCGATTCGGATCACGCGTCATCCTCCCCCGGCTCGCTGAAAACTTCCGGACACGATAAACGCATCCGCCGGCACCACCAAGCCGCGGGCATTCCGCCGCAAAGTTCATCGCGTGTATCATGCATACCCGGTACGGTTCCAGGCAGGAGGGAGTTCGATGCGCATAGGGGTTTTTTCGATTCAACCGGACGCCGACGCCGATCCGGCGGTCGTCGCCAGGCACGCGGAAGATCTCGGTTTTACCTCGTACTGGGTGCCCGATCACACGATCCTCCCGGTGAACTACCGATCCCGGTACCCGGGCAATACGGGGGACGGCCCCGATCCCGAGTATCTCTGGCGCATGCCGGATCCGCTGATCGCGCTGATGCGCGCGGCGACCGCAACGAAGACGATCGAGGTCGGCACGGGCGTGCTGCTCGTACCGGAACGGCACCCGCTGCATCTGGCAAAGGAAATCGCCTCGCTCGACCATTTCAGCGGCGGGCGCTTTCATTTCGGTATCGGCGCCGGCTGGAACCAGGAAGAAAGCGAACTGCTCGGCGGTGATTTCGAACATCGCTGGACCCAGGTGCGCGAAGCGATCGCGGCGATGAAGGCGTGCTGGACGGAACACGACTCGGAACATCACGGGCACTACTACGATTTCCCGCCGGTGCGCTGTTACCCGAAACCGGTACAGCGACCACACCCGCCGATCTATCTCGGCGGCATCATGTTCGACGGCAAGTGGGCGAAACGCGTGTTTCACCGCATCGTGAAATGGGGCGACGGCTGGATTCCCGTTGTGGCAAACGTCGACCAGGTGATCGACGGGCGCACGCAACTGCACGATCTTGCCATCGCGGCGGGGCGCGACCCGGCGGACATCCGCATTCGCGTGTTCGGTGCCCAGGGGCAGTGGCGAACACGCGCCGCGCGCGACGCTTTTGCCGCCGCCGATATCGACGACTACACGGTCTGGCTCAACGCATCGACCGTCGATGCGATCAGGCGCGAACTCGACGGACTCGCGAAAGAAATACTGTAGCGCCGCGAGCCGGTAGCCCGCGCTCGCGATGCCGGCCTATTCGGGCGCCACGTCCAGCGGCGGCCGGTGTGCTTTCGCGCGGATCCAGTTGATAGCCCGGCGCACGGAGCGGCGGCGTAGCGCCCACAGCTCCACCTCGTACTTGCCCGGGAAATCGAGCAGCATCAGCCCGACGACTATCGTCAGCAGCCCCTGCCCCGGCAACACGAGCATGGCAATCCCGAGCAACACGAAAATCGCGCCAAACAGGTTTTTCACGATGATAAAGCCGAGACGCACGGCCGGATGTCCCGTCACATCGAGCTTGCGATCGCGGTGTGGTCGGTTGAAGTAGTCACGCGGCAGACGGATCAGAATCATCGGCACGAGCACGAGCGTCGCGACGAACATGATCGCCGCGGCGACGACCACCCAGAACACAAAGACCTCGTCGTGGATCAATGCATGGAGTGTCGGCATCGTCGCCCGCTTCAGATGCTCAGGGTGAAATCGGCCACGACGGGCAGATGATCCGACGCCTGGCGCGCGACGTCGCTGCGGCCGGGAAAGCAGTGGTCGAAACGCAACGCACCGCGGAAGAAGATTTTGTCGAGTGAACGCATCGGCATGATCGCGGGGAACGTGAGCGCGGCCTTGTTCGCGGCCTGAAATCCTGCCGGCTCGAGCAAACGCTTGCCGAGCGTACCCCAGACGTCGTTAAAATCGCCGCCGATGATCACCGGGGTGTCGTGGTGCAGATAACGCAGGGCATCGCCGCCGAGGATCTTCTTCACCTGCACGACGCGCTCGAAACCGGCGAGTCCGAGATGGCAATTGATCAGGTGCACCGTACGCTGACGGGATTCGCGTACGATGCAACTCGCGATCAGGGCGCGGCGGCGCTTTTTGTAACGGACGGTGAGGTCGAGATCGGCCGGATCGTGCAGCGGGTAGCGGCTCAGGATCGCGTTGCCGTAATGCCCCTGGGTCAGGCTCACGTTACGCTGAAAAACGTAATGGGGCAGTTCGAGCGCCTCGCCGAGCAGTTCCACCTGGCGGTCGTGACGCGAGCGCGGTACGCCGTCATCCACTTCCTGAAGAAAGACGACATCGGGATCGTAACGCACGAGCGTATCGACGATCCGCTGCAAATCGTAACGTCGGTCTACCCCCCCGATCCCCTTGTGGATATTGTAAGTAATCAGCCTGAATTGCATCGCTTTCTAAATACGCGTTCGAAATCCTGCCGCCATCGGGGGTCGGGTCGGGATCATGGCTCGTCTCTGGTCCGCAGTCCCGTCGCGGCACACTGAGGGGCCCGGAACCTTGCTGTTAGATCCGGTGGCGCATGATTCGGCACTGCTGTTTGCCGGGTACCGGATCCGCCGTGCCCGTGTACCCGGACCCTTGCTGTCAGGCTGCGCCCGCCCTTTCGGCCGCCAGTTCCTCGCGCATCGTTTCCAGCGCGTCATGATAATGCTCGGCGTCGGCAAAATCCGCATAGCGGGCGTAGCGGTGATGCGGATCGATGACTTTACGGGCGTGCTTGATCGGGCACCAGTATTGCTCCGTGCGGGCGGCGATTTCCCGCGCATAAGCGAGCACACCCGCGGCATAGGCGCAGTACACGCAATTCAGCTTTTCGAGCGAGTTCAGGTACGAAAGATGAAAGCGATCGAGGAGTATGTAGTCCGCGCGTTTCACCGTCGGTGCGCGATACAGGGGGAAGCAGACAGCCTGGAAAACGGTGAGCGCCAAATCCAGAAACGCGAGCGGCACGATCATCGAATAAATCACCGGTGCCGTGACGACATTGCGCAACTGGCTTTCCGCCAGCCATTTGAACACGCCGTGACGGAGTTTCGCCTGCGCTTCGCGTATCCCCTGTTCGAATTCGATCCGCCTGCCCTCGATGCGATAGAACATCCGCGTTTGTTGCTCGTGCAGAGCGGATCGCAACTCGTCTTCGAGTTCCGAGATCTCGTTGAGCAGTGTTCTTACGCGTTCGTCCATCATTGCTTCGCAACCTCTCGTTTCGCGGCCGGCTCTTCGGTGCCGCTGGCGGCCATACTAAGCTAATCGGGTAAGCTAGTCCGGCTGCGTCAAGGCACGATGGTTCCGCAAAATGATCGACACGCAAAAATTTCCGGCCGGTTCGACGGAAAAATCGATCCGCGTTTCCGACCGCTTCAATCGGCGACTGACCCTGTATCTGAAGCTCGTGCTCGTGGCCGGCGCCGCGCTCGAAATACTGCAGGGTAACTGGCTCGCGGCGCTCGCGACGTTCGGGGTCGTACTCGTTGCTTCACTGCCGGTCGCGCTCGGCGCGCGCTTCGATGTGCGCATTCCGCCGGAATTCGAACTACTCGCGATCGTGTTCGTGTATGCGTCGCTGTTCCTGGGCGAAGTGCACGGATTTTACGCGCGTTACTGGTGGTGGGATATTCTGTTGCACGCGGGTTCGGGCCTCATCCTCGGCGTGTTCGGCTTTCTGCTCGTGTACGTGATGAACGAGAAAGCCGATGTGCATTTGTCGATGAAACCCGCGTTCGTGGCGCTGTTCGCGTTTATGTTTGCGCTCGGCATGGGCTGCCTGTGGGAAATATTCGAGTTTACTATCGACCAGACGTTCGGGACGAACATGCAGAAGAGCGGCCTCGTCGATACGATGTCCGATCTGATCGTGGACGGTATCGGCGCCGCCGTTATCGCGATACTCGGATTCGGCTATCTGAGCACGGCCGGCACTGAATCGTTTCTCGAACGCTGGATTCACTCGTTCATTATCGCGAACGAGCGGTTCTTCCCGGATTCCGAGCCGTGACCCGACCGGTGCGCCGGGTGACACAGCGCGCTGCTATGATGCACGCGGCGACGGCAATAGTCTGCGAGTGATGAACAAGGTATTCGATCCCCCTACCCGGGCAGGCTGCGAGCGCCTGCGCGACGTCCGGACCCCTTACCCGATCGGGTTCAGGCATGAACATCGCTGACATCAATACCAGGATTGGCCGCGGCTTCGCCGCCGTCGTGACCGGCGCGTGTCTGTGGTTCGGCACCGCGCACGCGGCGCCGTTCGAGCTGACCATCGCCACGACACACACGACGAACACACCGTGGGTTCATGTCCTGGAAACATTTTTCGTACCCGAGTTCGGCCGTCGGCTCGAAGCACGCACCGGTGCGAATAATTACCGGTTTATCGAGGTTTACGGCGGCGCGTTGTCGAAGTGGAAAATTTCGCTCGAAACCGTCGCCACCGGGCTCGCGGAAATTGGCTGGGTTGGCGCGCTGTGGGAACCGGCGAAACTGCCGCTGCAGAACATCACCTATCAACTGCCGTTTTTAACCGACGACCTCGCACTGCTCGTCGAGATCTTCAACCGCATCCATCGTGAACTGCCCGCCGCCGCCGCGGCCTGGCGGCAGCATAACCAGGTCTACCTCGGCGCCACCGGTATCGATACTTACCACTTGCTGACGAACTTCCCCGTACAGACTCTTGCGGACCTGCGGGGCAAGAAAATTCTCGCGCCGGGTCCGTCCGCGGTGTGGCTGAACGGTACCGGCGCCGTTCCGGTTAACGGCGCCCTGAGTACGTATTACACGCAGTTGAAAACCGGGGTCGCGGACGGTGTACTGTCGATTCTCAGCGGCGCTCATCCGTACCGTATTCACGAGGTCGCGCCGTACATAACGCTCGTTGGTATCGGCGCACAGATCACCGGCGCGATCACGGTAAACCTCGACATGTGGGCTCGCTTTTCACCGGTCGAGCGCGAGATCCTCATGCAACTCGGCGAGGAGTACAGTGCGCGCACGGCCGCGGAGATCGCGCGCCGCTCCGCCGCCGCACGTGAGCTGATGGCGGCCGAAGGCGCCACGATCACGCAGTTGCCCGCGGCGGAGAAAGCACGATGGATTACCGGCCTGCCGGAGTACGGACGCGACTGGGTGGAACGCCTCGAAGCGCGTGAGCTGCCGGCGGCGGCAATGCTCGCGATGTTGATGGCCGGCCTGCGCGACGCGGGGGTCGCACCACTGCGAGACTGGGATCGTTACGATTGAATTCCGGGTTCCGAACTGAGTCCGCGTCGATCGCGGAGCGCGCCGTCGCGGTACTGTCCGGTCCGCTGCTGCAGCTCAGCGCGTTATTGATCATGGTAATCGTCGGCCTGATCGCGGTGGACATCACCGGTCGCACGCTGTTCGATACGCCGTTGCGCGGTGTACCCGAGCTCGTCTCCGTGCTGATCCCCGCGATCGTATTTCTCGCCCTGCCGTATCTCGGGACGCACGACAGGCTGATCACATCCGATGTCCTGCTCAGCGCGCTCGCGCGCCGTAATCATGCCGCGGCCGCCGCGCTGCGATTTATCTACGCCGCCACCGGCGCGGCGATCGCACTGGCCATCGCCGCGCTGACCGGCGCCGATCTTGTCGCCGCGATACGCACGCTGGAATTCATCGGGGTCGAAGGAGATTTCACGGTGCCGGTATGGCCGGCGAAACTCGCGATCACGACAGGTTCCGCATTACTCGGGATCGCCGCCGCCGGTGCCGCGGTGCGTCACGCACGCGGTAATCGTCTTGTCGTCGTCGCACTCGCGATCGTCGCGGTGATCGCGATACTCATCGGTACACAGGACGAACGTGCCGCCGCCGGCGGCGGTGCCATCGCGCTGATGTTCGCGTTGATCTACACCGGCATGCCGGTTGCGTTCGCGCTCGCGGGCACTGCCGCGCTCGGTCTCGTTGCGATCAAACCCGACCCGATCGTCGCGCTGAACACGCTCGCGCTCGTCGCCGACAGCGCCGTGTCGGACTATGTGTTCGCCGCCGTGCCGCTGTTCGTACTGATGGGACTCATCGTTGGAGCAGCGGATATCGGCCGCGATTCGCTCGCGGCGGCGCACTGGCTGCTGCGCCGACTCCAGGGCGGTCTCGGGGTTGCCACCGTCGGTGCGAACGCCGTATTCGCGGCGATCACCGGCATTTCGATTGCCTCGGCCGCAATCTTCAGCCGGATCGCCGTACCGCCGCTGATCGACCACGGTTTCACCCGACGCTTCGCCGTCGGACTTGTCGCCGGCTCGTCCGTACTCGGGATGCTGATCCCGCCAAGCCTGTTGCTGATCGTCTACGGTCTCGTGGCCGAAGTCTCGATCAACCGCTTGTTCATCGCCGCGATCGTTCCGGGACTCATACTGACACTCGCGTTCGCCATCGGGGTTGTCGCGGTGGCGACACTGCGACCGCGTTTCGCGGTTACCAAGGCATTCGGCGTGCACGACGGCGTGACGATCAACGGCCGCACCGCAGTCGTGAAAATGATCCCGGTGGGGCTGCTCGTCGTCGCCGTGCTCGGCGGTATTTACGGCGGCATTTTCACCCCGACGGAAGCCGGCGCCAGCGGCTCGCTCGCGGCCATGGCACTCGCGCTCGTGATGCGACGCACGACGCTTGGTACGCTCGGACAATTGCTGCAGGCCGCCGCGGCGAGCGCGGCTTCGATCCTGTTCCTGATCATCGCCGCCAGCGCATTCGCGATCATGCTGACCCTGTCCGGTATCCCGGAATCTCTGAGTGCCTCGATCGCGGGAGCGAATCTCGGCATCACGGCCTACGCGTTCTGCTACCTCGTCGTACTCATCATTCTCGGCATGGTGCTCGATTCGACGTCGATCCTGTTGATCATGGTGCCGCTCGCCCTGCCGGCCGTGCGTCTGCTCGGCGGCGACCTCGTGTGGTTCGGCATCATCACGGTGATCGGCGTCGAGATCGGCCTGCTTACCCCGCCGCTCGGCCTGAGCGTGTACGCGATCAAGGCGTCGCTGGACGATGACACGATTACGCTGAACGACATTTTCCGCGGCGCCCTGCCGTTTACGATTATCATGCTCGCGGTGACCGCATTACTGATTTTCTGTCCCTGGCTGACGTCGTGGCGCTGACGTCCGCGGCGGTCGCGCCTGGGTTATTGCGGGAGAAACTATGAGTTGGTGGGGGAAAATTGTCGGCGGAGCATTCGGTTTTCTGCTCGGAGGCCCGCTCGGGGCGATGCTCGGCGCGGCCGTTGGCCACAATTTCGACAAGGGCCTGAATACCTCCGCCACGCATGACCCGTTCGGCGGAGGACCGGACAAGGAGCGCATCCAGACCGCATTTTTTACCGCGACGTTTTCCGTCATGGGACACATCGCGAAGGCCGACGGTCGGGTCAGTGAAGACGAGATTGCGATGGCGCGCTCCGTCATGGCGGAGATGTCGCTCGACCCGGCGCAGGCACGCGTCGCCATGGATTTGTTCAACCAGGGCAAACGCGACAACTTCGATCTCGACGGCGTGATCGCGCAATTCAAGTCCGAATGCCATCGCCGCAGCACGCTGTTACAGATGTTCATCGAAATCCTCCTGCACGCCGCGTACGCGGACGGCGTCTTGCATCGCAACGAAGCGGCGACCCTGAGACGGATCAGCACCGCGCTCGGGTTTTCGGCGGCGCAGTTCCAGCAGCTCGACGCGATGGTGCGGGCGCAGCGCCTGTTTACCGGTGAACAGCCACCATCGGGTAAACCACGCACGGATCTGCTGAAAGACGCCTACGCCCTGCTCGGTGTGAGCAGGGATGCCAGCGACGCGGATGTGAAGAAAGCGTACCGCCGCCTCATGAGTCAGCATCATCCGGACAAGCTGATCGCGAAAGGTCTGCCGGAAGAAATGGTCAAACTCGCGACCTCGAAAACACAGGAGATCAAGGCCGCCTACGAGTTGGTCACTAAGCACCGGGCAGCCTGAGCGGACGCAGCGTCGCGGCAAGCCGCGGGTACGTGCTTGACTTCGTGACGTCGCTTTTGGAGAATCCGCCGCCATGCTGATCACGCTCAAGCAGATACCCGATCTTCCGCGTCGCGATAATCGACTGTCGCGATCGCGCGTGCGTGCCCGGAGGATTTCTCCCAGGATCTGAGTTCAGACCGAGTCAAGGAATTTCCACGAAGGCCGCAGCTGGATCCCACCTGCGGCCTTTTTTTTGCCTGTTCGAGTAGCCCGATATGAAGACGAAACTCGCCTATGTGGTCCTCATCGCGATCTGGGGCACCACGCCACTCGCGATCAAGTGGAGCACGGAAGGATCCGGTTATCTGTTCGGAATCGCGGGTCGTATGCTGCTCGGCCTCGTCGTTGCCGGCGTGATCCTCGTCGCGATCCGCGCACCAATGCCGTGGCACCGGCGCGCGACGCAAACCTATCTCGCCGGGGGACTCGGTATCTATTTCGCGATGGGCAGCGTCTACTGGGGCGCGCAATTCATTCCGTCCGGCTGGGTTTCCGTCGTGTTCGGCTTGTCGCCGATAGTCACCGGTGCCATGGCCGCGATGGTCCTCGGGGAAGATGCCCTGTCGCGCTACAAGCTGATCGGGATCATGCTCGGCATCGTCGGCCTCGTCGTCATCTTCGGCCACGGTGCGACGCTCGGCACGACGTTTCTGTTCGGTGCGGCAGCCGTGTTCGCCGGCACCGCGTTTCACGCCATGAGCGCGGTGGCGATCAAACGCATCAATGCGGAAATCGGTGGCTTCGCGAGCACCGCGGGCTCACTCGCGTTCGCCGCGCCGCTGCTGTTGCTGACGTGGTGGTGGGTTGATGGCGGCATACCCGCGATAGTGCCGCTGCGCGCCGCGCTGTCGATCGTCTACCTCGGGATCATCGCTTCGGCGATTGGCTTCACGCTCTATTACTACGTGCTGCGACGCATGGACGTGTCGCGCCTGTCGCTGATCGCGCTGATCACGCCCGTGATCGCGCTGCTGCTCGGGAGTCTGTTTAACAACGAGGCCGTCAGCAGCGGAATCATGATTGGTGCAGGGTGCATTCTGACCGGATTGTTGATCTACGAATTCGGCCAGCACCTGGGTCCGCTGTTCAACGGCGCACGGCGGTTCCGCCCGCGCCTGAACCCCTGATCCACAGGGAACGGTGATCATGCAAGCCGTTGTGAAAAAACTGCTCAGCCACGTCGTCGCGAGTTACGTGATCATCCGCGAATCACTCGTCGGCACGACGCAGGATTTCACCCGCGGGTCCTATCAGCGCGCGATCATCCTGCTCGCGATCCCGATGATGCTCGAGATGCTGATGGAGTCGGTGTTCGCGATCGTCGACATCTTTTTCGTCGCGCGCCTCGGCGCCGACGCGATTGCGACGCTGGGTATGACCGAAGCCGTCGTGACGCTGCTGTACGCCGTCGCGATCGGTCTCAGCATGGCCGTCACCGCGCTCGTGGCACGGCGGATCGGCGAGCAGGACCCGGAGGGCGCGGCACAGCTTGCCGGACAGGCCCTGCTCGTCGGTTTCGTGCTGTCGGCCGTCATCAGCGTGGCCGGCTGCATGTACGCCGAGGAAATCCTGCGCCTCATGGGTGCGAGTGAGCGCGCGATCGAAGCGCACGCGGGTTATACGCGCGTAATTTTCGGCGGTTGCGGCAGCATCCTGTTCCTGTTTTTGCTCAACGGCGTTTTTCGCGGCGCCGGCGATGCGAGTATCGCGATGCGGGTGTTGTGGGCCGCGAACGGGATCAATATCGTGCTCGACCCGTGCTTCATCTTCGGGCTCGGACCGTTTCCGGAACTCGGCCTCACCGGCGCGGCGGTCGCGACGACAACCGGCCGTTCGCTCGGGGTCGCGCTGCAGCTGTATTACCTGTTCGGGCACAACACCCGGATTGCCCTGTCGCTCCGGCATCTCGTCCCGCGGTTCGTGGATATCCGCCAGATCGCGCACATCTCCAGCGGCGGCATCATGCAGTATTTCATCGCCACCTCGAGCTGGGTGCTGCTCGTGAAGATTATCGCGACCTACGGCAGCGCGGCCGTCGCCGGCTATACGATCACGATCCGGATCCTCGACTTTTTCATTTTGCCGGCGTGGGGGCTCAGCAATGCCGCGGCGACGCTCGTCGGCCAGAACCTTGGCGCGGGGCGGCCACGACGCGCGGTGCGATTCGTGCGCTACGTTGCCACGTACAACTTCGCGTTCATGCTCGGCGTCGCGGCCGTGTTCGTCACGTCGCCCGGTCCCATCGTCGGTATCTTCACGGATGACCCGGAAATCACGCGTCACGCGGTCAACGGGCTGCGCCTGCTGAGTTGCGCGCTCGGCCCGTTCGTGATCGGACTCGTGCTGAACCAGGCATTCAATGGCGCCGGCGATACCGTAACGCCAATGAAAATCAATCTCGTCACGTTCTGGTGTGTGCAGATTCCTCTCGCTTACTGGCTTGCGCACGCGATCTTCGACGGTACGGACGGCGTGTTCATCGCGGTTTTTATCAGCGAGTCACTGATGGCGGTAATGGCGTACGTCGTGTTCCGTCGCGGCACGTGGCAACGCGTCGTCGTGTGAACCGCGACCGAGCCTCGAGGTCGCGTTCATGGCGGGTTTTCGCTAATCTGCATAACTTCGAACAACAGCGGGATCCGCTACGGTGCAGAATCTTTTTTCCATCGCAGGCAAGACGGCACTCGTCACCGGCGGCTCGCGCGGCATCGGCGCGATGATCGCGCGCGGCTATGTCGAGCACGGTGCGCGCGTTTATATCTGCTCGCGCAAGGCGGAAGTCTGCGACGCGACGGCCGCGGAGTTATCCGCGCTCGGCACGTGTGTCTCGTTGCCGGCCGACCTGTCGAAAATGAGCGAAATCGATCGGGTCGTGAACGAACTCGGCGCGCGCGAATCGCAGCTCGATATTCTCGTCAATAATGCCGGCGCGACGTGGGGCGCCACGATCGACGAGTTTCCGGAACAGGGCTGGGACAAGGTGATGGATCTGAACGTGAAGTCGATCTTTTTCCTCACCCAGCGCTGTCTCGGCCTGCTCGATGCGTCCGCGAGCGCGGCGGACCCGGCCCGCGTGATCAATATCGGTTCGATCGACGGCATGCGGCTGTCCGCGTTCGAGAACTTTTCCTACAGCGCCTCGAAAGCCGCGGTCCACCACCTGACCCGCATGAGCGCGGTGCGCCTCGCCGCCCGCAACATCACGGTCAACGCGATTGCGCCGGGGCCGTTTCATACCGCGATGATGGCGCCGATGATCGAAAAAATGGGCGAGGAAATACTCGAGTCCGTGCCATTGCACCGTTTCGGTGGCGCCGAAGATGCCGCGGGACTCGCGGTATTCCTCGCCTCGCGCGCGGCCGCGTATATGACCGGGACGGTGATTCCGCTGGACGGCGGAATCACCGCGGCCGGCTGAGCCGGGGCACAGCATGAATTCGAACCCGACCGGCGCAACGCTCGATATCGTTTCCGATGTCGTGTGCCCATGGTGCTATATCGGTAAGCAACGGTTACGACGGGCACTCGATCGACTCGATCCGGCGATTGAACTGAGCATCCGCTGGCAACCCTACGAATTGAATCCGGCGATGCCGCCCGGCGGGCTCGAACGCAGCGCGTATTACACCGCGAAATTCGGTTCCGAAGCGGGCGCGGCGAACCTGATCGCAAACGTAACGGCGAACGCGCACGAAGACGGACTGGAAATGGATTACTCGCGCATCGCCCGCGTACCGAACACGATCGCGGCGCACCGCCTGATCTGGTATGCGGAACGGACGGATTGCCAGGACGCGGTCGTCGATGGTCTGTTCCGTGCCTATTTCGTCGAGGGTCGCAACATCGAGGACAACGACGTGCTCGCGGAGATTGCCGTTGCCGCGGGCATCGACTCCGATGCGGTCGCGAACCTGCTGGCCGGCGACGAAGGACTCGACATCGTCTCACAGGCCGCGAAGCAGGCGCACCGCGCGGGTATCCAGGGCGTGCCGGCATTCATCTTCAACGACCGTTTCCTGTTCTCCGGCGCGCAGTCGCCGGAAACGATCGCGCTGTCGATCGAGCGAGCCGTCGCGAAAGGGCTGTGAACGGCGCACCGGGACCGGCGAACCGCTTTCTTGCCGAACACATCGACCGCCTGTGTTCCAGCCACGCGCGCCTGCTCGGTCGCGCGCTGATCGACACGCCGTTGTCCGGCGCGGCCCGCGCAGAGGCCGTGTTCAACGCGGACTTTGCCGTGCTCTCGTCCGGTCTCGAAGCGGATCCGCTGTTCAACTATGCGAACCGCACGGCCCTCGACCTGTTCGAACTCGACTGGCCACGGCTGCTCGCGACTCCCGCGCGTGAATCCGCCGCAGCGGAGAATCAGGCGAAACGTGAACAGTTGATGCAACAGGTCAGGGCCCGGGGATTTATCGAGGACTACACCGGGGTGCGGGTTGCGGCCGGCGGGCGCCGGTTCATGATCGAGGGTGCGACCGTCTGGAACGTCGTCGACGACGACGGTCGTTATTACGGCCAGGCCGCGACGTTCAGCCGCTGGCGGGATTTATAGATCCGCACCCTTCACGCGTAGTTACCGGACGCGATCCGGGTGCGGTGTTTCGTCAAACCTGTCCGACAGACTGCTAGGCGCCGTAAAACCCGAGCGTCCAGATAATCCAGATCACGACCTGCACCGTGAACAGGGTTGCGCGCACGAGTACGGCGGGCACGGATACGGAGATCATATGGACGATCGATTGTCCGAGACGCGCCCCGAGTACGACCATGGCGAGGCCATCGGTCACCGCGCTTTGGCCCGTCGCGACCCCGTAGACGATCAGCGCCGCCGGGATCGTCAGCCACTCGAGACTGTTACCGTGCGCGCGGGTCACCCGTTGCGCGAATCCCGGCAAATCGACGCCGTCCTGATCGAACAGAACCGTACCGCCGAAAATCGGTTTCAGACGCACGCCGATCAAGAGAAACGTCAACACGATGGTCCAGCCGATCAGGCCAAAAAGACAAACAGCACTTACACTCATAACGAAACCCTCCCCAGGGATTTAGCGGTAGTTTGCGTCACCGATGAAGCCTCGTCGGACAGCATAAGCTACCCACGGACGATTGTAACGTCGGCCGCGCGGGCAGGCCGCGCGCAAGGATCACCCAAATGCAAACGCGGAAACGGTCGCGCCCATGACGCGATCCGTGAAATCGCAACGACCGGGATCGTCCGCGCCGGCACCGGCCGCAACCATGAGCGGCAACAGATGCTCTTCGCGCGGATGTACGTCGCGTGCCGCGGGCGCCGCAAGCCAGTCGATCAACGCTTCCGTCCTCGCTTCGCCGGTCTGCGCGCACGCGTCCCCGAGCCATCGATCGAAGCGGTCCGAAGCGGGGATCTCGCCGTTCCCGCGCATGAATCCGGCCATGTTGTGATAGCTCATGCCGCTGCCGACAATCAGCACGCGGTCGTCCCGCAATGGCGCGAGCGCACGGCCGATTCGCAGGTGCAAATCCGGATCGAGGGAATCATGCAGCGACAGTTGCACGATCGGAATGTCCGCGTCCGGGTAGATCAGTTTGAACGGAATGAATACGCCGTGATCGAAACCGCGGTCCGGATCTGCGGCCGCTTCGATACCGGCCGATTGCAGGCGCGAGCATAAATCCGCGGCGAGTACCGGATCACCGGGCGCCGGGTAGCGCAACGCGTAGGTATGTGGCGGGAATCCGTAGTAATCGTAGATCAGCGCGGGCGCCGTCCCGCTCGTAACCGTAACCACCGGCGCCTCCCAGTGCGCCGAGATGACCACGATCGCGCGCGGTCGCGCGGCGCCGGCGGGACCCAAGCGACGCAACCAGGCACCCATGCGTTCCCACGTGTCGGGCGGCCCCATCGACCACTCCATGAAAAAGCACGGACCGCCGCCGTGCGGAATGTACAGGCTCGGCAAGCGCACCGGGTTGCCCGGGTGATGGTCGCTATTTGCTGTGTGAACCGTCACACAGGGGCGAATTCTGCGTCGCCTTGCAACCGCAGAAAAATACCTTTTTCGCTTCCGTCGGTTCGAACTTCAGCGGTGTGAACTCCGTGCCGGCGTGTGAACCGTCGCAAAACGGCTGCTTCGCGCTCCGGCCACAGGAACACCAGAAATAGGATTTTCCACTTTCGACGTCAACGGCAAACGGCGTGTCGGCTGCTCTGACCGGTGTACTCATGCGTCTTGCTCCTCGTTACGGATTAATGGTCACCCGGGCGCGGTGCTCGCGACCTGCCGGCATCGGCGAACGCTACCAGTAAACCGTGGCGCGCGGCAATGCCATCATGCGCACGACCGGTTCCGCGATCGACGCGAATCAGCGTGCGGCGCAGCAGCGAAAACCACGGCTATACAGCGGTCTCGCGGGCGTGTTAAGTTTCCCCGCCCTACCAGAAAAACCAAGGAACACCGGCATGCTGCAGTGGAAAATCGGCGACGTCACCGTTACTCAATTGATCGAAATTACCGACGGCAGCGGGTCCGTACCGATCCTGCCCGACGCAACGCCGGAGAATCTCGCGCAGATTCCCTGGCTCAAGCCGAATTTCGTTACCCCGGAAGGCAATCTGATCCTGAACATTCAGATGATGATCATCGAGACTCCCGAGCAAAAAATGGTTGTCGATACGTGCATCGGGAACGACAAGGCGCTGAACATGGAAGGCTGGGCGAACCTGCAACTGCCGTTCCTCGACGACCTGAAAAGCCTCGGTCACGATCCCGCTTCCGTCGACAAGGTGATCTGCACGCATCTACACGTCGATCATGTTGGCTGGAATACGCGCAAGGTCGAGGGCAAGTGGGTGCCGACTTTCCCGAACGCGCGTTACGTCATGGTCGAGAACGAGTTCGAATTCTGGCGTGACATGGAAGACGATTCGTTCGGAGACGTGTTCGGTGAATCCGTCGCGCCGGTCGTCGATGCCGGCCAGGCGGATTTCGTTGAACCCGACCATAAAGTCAGCGACCACGTCTGGTTCGAATCCACCCCCGGACACACCCCGGGACACGTCAGTGTGCACATCGCATCGCAGGGCGAAGAGGCGATTATCAGCGGCGACATGATGCACCACCCGTGTCAGATCGCGCGCCCTGAATGGGCGACGCCGTTTGATGCGGACAATGCCGCGGCGATCGCGACGCGCAAGCGCTTCCTCGAGCGCTATGCCGACAAACCGGTGCTCGTGTTCGGTACCCACTTCGCGAACCCCGTCGGCGGCCGCATCGTGCGTGACGGCAAGACCTACCGCTTCGATATCTGAACGGTCATGGCCGACCCGATAACGTACGCGCTCGACGGGCCGGTTGCGGTACTGAAGCTCGACGACGGCAAGGCGAACGCATTCGGTTTCGATTTCATCGAACACTTCAATCACGCGCTCGACCGCGCCGTCGACGAGGCCCGCGCCCTCGCGATCTTCGGCCGTCCGGGATTACTGTCCGGCGGCTTCGACCTCGACGTGATCAAATCCGGCGACGAAGCGGCGATCACACGGCTCGTGACGGCGGGCGCGCGCTTGATGATGCGCGTTTACGGCCATCCGCAACCGGTCGTCGTCGGCGCCACGGGCCACGCTGTCGCGCTCGGCGCATTCCTGTTGCTGTGTGCCGACTACCGGGTGGGGATCGGTGGTGATTTCAGGATCGGTCTGAATGAAACGGCGATCGG